>JAQENU010000005.1 GCA_027676805.1 Coprobacillaceae bacterium UN01-12pH3A
ACCTCCATTAATTTATTGTCCAATTAATGGGGTGCACTTCAAAACAGCGCTTTTTTTAGTGCTTGCTTATTAGTTTAGGATAAGGAGTGTGCTATAATGGAAAATACGGAGGTGATCTTGTGAAGTTTATACATATAGGCGATTTACATTTAGGAAAGTGGATTTGCGGACATTCCATGATTACCATGCAAAAAGAAGTGCTGTTTGAACTTTTGACGATAATGGATCAGCAGGATATTCGGCTGCTTTTAATTGCCGGAGATGTTTACGATCGTTTGGTACCGCCTACAGAGGCTGTGGAATTATTTAATGATTTCTTAACGGCGGCAATTCGTCAGTATCATATTCAAGTGCTGATGATCAGTGGAAATCATGACAGTGATGAACGCTTGAATTTTGCCAGTCAGCTATTGAAAGCAGAGGGGCTGTATATCGCTTCAAAATTACAGAAAAATTGGGAAACTTGTATTTTAAAGGATGAATTTGGCGAAATTGAATTTCATTTATTGCCTTACATTAAGCCCTCTCAGGTTAAAGAATTGTATCCCGAAGTAAAAGTGAAAACTTATCAGGAAGCTTTAGAGCATGTCATTTCTTTGCATCCCTTAAACCCAGAGCGTCGTCATGTTTTAATGACGCATCAGTTTGTTGCCGGAGGACAACAGGTACAAACCAGTGAGTCAGAAACCATTTTAAGTGTCGGTGGAAGTGAAGTGGTTGATGTTCATCTTTTTGATGATTATGATTATGTTGCTTTAGGTCATCTGCATGCGCCTCAGGCAGTGTCACGTCAAGTTGTACGTTACTGCGGTTCGCTGCTTCACTATTCTTTTGATGAGGTTAAGCAGAAAAAAGCAGTGTGCAAGGTAGAAATGAAGGAAAAAGGAAATATAATGATTGAACAGATTCCCTTGCATCCCACTTTAACCATGCAGAAATACAGCGGTTATTTTGCTGATTTTATGGATGAGACAAAAGGACTTGTCGAAAATAAACAAGATTATATCGCGTTTGAATTATTGGATGAAAGTTTAATAGCCAATGCAATGGAGCATTTACGAACGCTGTATCCGAATGCCATGCAGCTCACATATAAGCAGCTACTAAAAGAGTATGATGGTAAAAAAACGGTGGCAAATCTCCAATTGGAAAAGCAGGATGACTTTACTTTATTTAAAGAGTTTTATCAGGCAATCCGTGACCATGAATTAGATGATGAGAAAGCAAGCATTATTGAAAATATACTAGAAAAAGCAAAGGAGACAAAATGAAACCTGTACGATTAGAAATATCTGCCTTTGGACCCTATGCTTCATCGGTCACGATTGATTTTACTTTATTATATCAGGATGGACTGTTTTTGATTACAGGGGCGACCGGAAGCGGAAAGACAACGATCTTTGATGCGATTACGTTTGCCCTGTATGGAGAAGCCAGCGGCTCACTAAGAGAAGCAAAAAGTCTGCGTTGTGATTTTGCAGACTATAAGCAGGAAACCTATGTCGATTTGACTTTTCAGTTCAAAAAACAGATTTATCATATTCGCCGCAGCCCTCAGTATATTAAGCCGGGGCGCAAGACACCCATCAGTGCACAGGCAGAACTCACGATGCCTGACGGAAAGATTTTCAGCACAACACGAGATGTTAACCAAGCTATTTCCACCTTGTTAGGAGTGGATGTCCTGCAATTCAAACAAATCGCCATGATCGCTCAAGGTGAATTCACACGATTGATTCATGCCAGCAGTGATGAAAAAGAAAAGATTTTCAGAAAGCTTTTCGGCACTCATCATTATGATCGATTTGAGAGTTTACTGAAAGAAAAATATAATCAGTATAAACAAAAAATAGAATCGACGATGATTGCGATTGAAACTTTAAAAAAGCAAATTGATGAAGAAGCTGCAGCGCTTACGACAGCGGCATTTATCGAAACAACAAAAGCAAAAGAACTTGAGGTGAAAAAACAATTGGCTGTTCAAAATGATGAATGGAATCAATTGTTAAAAACTTTAGAAGAAAAGCGTCAAAACTATGGCTGGATCGAAAAAAACAATACACGATTAGATCAGCTTGAAAAAGCGTTAGTTGAGCAGTCTGCTTTACTTGAGCAGGAAACAAAAATGATCCGGGATCAACAAGAACTGGCAGAAGCAAAAAAAGCTAATGAGCTGATGCTTATTGAAAAACAGCTCAATGAAGCACAAAGACAATCACAGACTTTACTGAATCAAGAAACCCTGCTTGAACAGGAAATAGCGAATTTAAATAAAAAAGCAGAGCAGATTGATAAGGCGTACCAGGCAGTACCGCAGGTTCAACAGCAGGTGCAGACCTTGTATGTGGAATTAAAAAAATATCAGGATCAGATAGAGAAGCTAAAGCAGCTTAAATATTTGCAGGCAAAAAGTCTTATTTTAGAAAAAGAGATTGCAGAGTGTCAGATGCTGCTTAAAGCATTAGAGCATAAAAAAGAAGAAAATGCTCATGACGAACAGCTTTTAAAAATATTTATTGAAGCTTCACAGGATGTAGAGCTTCAGTATTTCACATGTCAGCAGGATTTAAAAGCGATACAGACACAGTTAGAGCGCCATAAGCATTTAGAGGAATTAGAAAAAAAAGAAGCAGCGGTGCATCAACACTATACGCTTCAAGCATCAGTGTATCAAAAAGAAGCCGATAGCTATGCTTATCTAAACCAGCAGACCTTGCACTATGAAAATCGTCTAATGTTAGAACAGGCGGGGATATTAGCACAGAATCTAAAAGAAAATAATCCGTGCCCGGTATGTGGCTCAACACACCATCCGCAGCTGGCACAGCTATCCGACCAAGATTTATCATCTGAGACTTTAAAGAAAATGAAAGCAGAATTGGAGATGGCGCAAAGCCATTTACAGGAGACTTATCAGTTGGTGTTAGAAAAAAAGCAGACGTTTGAAGAAATTCAGCGTCAAATCCAGTTTGAGTGTGAGGCGATGGGGATTTCCTCAGAAGAAAAGAAGGCTGCCAAAGAGAAGCTGCTCGATAAGATGGAAGATTTAAAACATCAATTAGAAGCATTAGGCGAACTGAAAAAGGAAGTTAAGCAAAAAGCAGCACAGCGTCAACAGCTTTTAAAAGAAACAGAAAACATTCAGCAGAAATATCAGAAGACATCGGAGCAGTTACAAGAGATGCATGCTAAAGCTGCCGCTTACAGCGGGCAAATTAAAGGGTTAGATGTAGAAGTGGAAAAAGAAGAGAGCATTTCAGAAAAAATAATATATATCCAGCAATCCATCACATCGAAAACAAAAGAAATGGAAACTTCCACACAATCCTATAACACCCTACACACCTCACTGAATACTTTGTTAGGTCAAAAAGCTGGTTATCAAAATGAAAAGAAAAAGTGGGAACAACAATGTCACCATACTCAAAAAACCTTTGATAAACAGCTTCATCTGTTGTTTAAAGACCTGCTCCACTATCAATCCGCTAAACGATCACCAAAAGAGATCAGCCAGTTAGAAAAAAACTATCAGGACTATCTGTTAGCTAAAGAACGCAATGACACATTGGTTCAGTCATTAAAAAATGAATTAACCAGTACACAAAAAATAGATTTATCTTCATTGTCTAAAGAGATCGAAGCACTATATAAACAAAGTATTATCATGAAAGATCAGTATCAGCAGAGGCTGGGACTTTATCAGCAAAATCAGCGTCTGCTTAAGCAATTGGAAAAAGATTATCATGCGATTGCATTGATTGAACCTGCTTATCAGAATTACTATGATTTGTATTCTTTAACTTCTGGCAACAATGCTTTAAAATTATCCTTTGAACGCTATATTTTGGCAGCCTATTTTGAACAGATCTTAGCATTAGCCAATATTCGCTTTCAAGAGATGACAAATCAGCGCTATAAGATGCTGAGAAAAGAGGAAAAGGGAAGCCGCCAGTCCGGATTAGATATTGTGATTCAGGATTATGAGAGCGGAACTGTTCGTGATATTAAAACATTATCCGGCGGTGAAACATTTAAAGCCGCTTTATCTTTAGCCCTAGGATTATCGGATATGATCCAAAACTTTGCCGGTGGAATTGAGTTAGATACATTGTTTATTGATGAAGGATTTGGTTCTTTGGACAGTGATTCCTTACAGCAGGCACTCCATGTACTGCTTCATTTGCGCCAAAGTGATAAGCTGATTGGGATCATCAGTCATGTTCAGGAATTGAAGGAGCAGATCGATCGGCAAATTGTGATTAAAAAAGAAAATATGGACAGCTATATCGAGGTAGTATAGCGTTCATATTTCTTTTTTTATTATAAAGAAGGCATCTTGTACAGAGAGATTAAGAATGTTATAATGGAGGCAGTTAGTGGGAAAAGGATTGGGACTATAATCATGATAACTTTAGATTGGAATATTGCGCCGGAATGTATTTCAGCTGTTATACTCAGTATAATTTGGCTTTATTCAAGACGTGGAAGTTGGCTGCCGACATTGAGAAATCGTATTTTTCAATGTTGTTTTTTGGTTACCTTTTTAGCGATAACCACAAATATCCTTTCAACTGTGATGATTGCCTATTATCATGTGTTCCCGCTTTGGCTGACATGGCTGATTACTACGATCTACTTTATATTTACACCTTTAATGGGGGCGGTTTATTGCTTATATGCCGCAACTGTTATTTATCAAAATAAAGAACGTCTGATTCGCTTTATAAAGTTAAGCATGATCCCATCGATTCTCTACACTTTGTTAGTACTAACCAATCCTTTTAATAAGGAGCTATTTGATTTAAGCTATCAATCCGGCTATGTTAAAGGACCATGGATTGCAATTACTTATATTCTTTTTTATGCTTATTGCTTAGGAGCGGTTGTCATTGCTTTTAGGGAAAAAGATAAGGTGGAAAAGAATGTTTTTAATATTTTGTCTGCCTTTCCAATTATTGCCAGTGTCGTGATTGCTGTTCAGCAGATATTTCCGACCATTATTTTGACCGGTTCTGCTGCGACCTGTGCTTTATTGATCATTTATCTATATTTACAAAACAAACAGATTTCAATGGATTATCTGACAGATATTCCTAATCAGCTGGAGCTTTCCAACATGCTGGAGTATTTACTCAGTGAATATCCTAAACAGCATTTTAGTTTATTTGTTATCTCTTTACGTGATTTCACACAAATCAACAGTGCATTTACGCATCAAGTAGGCGATGCCTTTTTAAAAACGATTGCCTATTACTTAGCATCTTTAGTCGGACAGCAGCATGTTTATCGCTTTAAAGGAGACGAGTTTGCGATATTGATTCGTCAGCCCCATGAGGTCATTAGTGTGGTTTTAAAACAGATTCAAGCACGCATGCAAAAGCCTTGGATCGTTAAGGAACATGAGGCTATTCTTTCCTATGTGATCGGGGCTGTTGATTATCCGGAGAGTACAACGGGCATTGAAAGCTTGATTAGTTCAGTGGAATACGCGGTATCTGTAGCAAAAAAGAATTATAACGGCTATGTTTGCTATTGTGATCAGAAGATGTTTGAGATGATTGAGCGAAAAAGAGAAATTGTCAAGATCCTAAAAGAAAAGATTGCGAATCAAGATTTTGAAATGTATTATCAGCCTTTATACAGTGTCGCTACTCAACAGTTTGAATATGCAGAGTCCTTAGTGCGTATCAATGACAGTCCATTAGGACCGATATATCCCTCTGAATTTATTCCGATCGCAGAAGAAACCGGGCTGATTATTGAAATGACCTATATGATTTTGGATAAGGTATGCAAGTTTGCCCGCAGTTTATTAGATGAAGAGATTAATATTAAATGTATTCATGTTAACTTTTCGGCTATTCAGTTCCGTCAGCCTCATTTGGCACAGAAAGTCTGTGAAATTATTCGTAAAAATAATATTCCTTTTTCGGTTATTAAGATTGAATTTACTGAGTCTACTTTAGCTGAAAATATGGATATCATTCATGATTTCGTCAGTGATATGGAAAAAATGGGCATCTATATGGGATTGGATGATTTTGGTGTAGGCTATTCGAATATTTCTACGGTGATACAAATTCCGTTTACGACGATTAAATTGGATAAGAGCTTAGTATGGGCAGTTAGTAAACAGGAAAAATCTGCCATTATGGTGAAAAATCTTATACGAACTTTTAAAGATTTGAATTTATCGGTTGTAGCCGAAGGAGTTGAAGATGATTTTCAAAATCAGTTTATGATTCGCAATGGGGTGGATCAGATTCAAGGGTATTATTATTCAAAGCCATTACCAAAAGAAGAAATGATTCGTTTCATGAAAGAACATAATCAGAATATAAGAAAAGGTTAAACACGCTGAATGTTTAACCTTATTTTTATTTTAAGACTGTACCGCAGTATTCACATACCTTTGGACTGCCTGCATAAATCTCATTTTTAGCTCCGCAGCTTGGACAGACATAAGTTTCCATGACAGAGGTCTCTGTTTTTTGACCAGCAGGTCGTTGAGTTAATATAATCTGATTTCTGGAATGATCAATATACGCATTAGCCAAATAACCATTATCAATCATATTTTGCAAGTCTACGGTTACCTGACTTGAAGATAATGACAGTGCTGAGGCAATTTTACTAATTTCGCTTAATTGGTTATTTACGACTAAGTTGATATAACGTTTATATTTAATCGAATTCTTGTCAATTTTTCGCATTTTATTGAATAATACAATTCCTCCTAATAGGAACATTGCCGAAATCAGAAGATAAGGAATCATTTGAGCCCCAACAATTTGATGCTCGATTCCCAAATCATCTTTAGTTGTCATTTGACCGGTTAAAGTCATTGCCACAGCGATTGCTCCAAATCCCATCAGTATATAAGAAGTAATTTTTAATCCTTTAGAATGCTGAAACGTTGCAGATTTATCATTGTTGAAACGTCTGATTAATAAATAAATACCGATTGGCCAAAAGAAAATCAATGCAAACGTAATTACGCCCCATGAAGTGTTTTTTGTTTGTTTCATATTATTTACTCCCTTTTATAATTTAGTCCCACATTCAGGACAGAATTTTGTATTTGGTTTCACCTTTATACCACAATTGGGACATTTTTTATTCATTGGTTCACCACAGCTTGGACAGAAATTGGCCCCATTTGGAACAGCGCCTTTGCAGTTTGGACATTCGGTTTGTTTAGCAATTTGGACATCAGCGCCACACTCCGGACAGAATTTCGCGTCTTCACGGATCATCTGATGACATTTTGGACATTCTTTTTGCTTAGTGGTAACGTCAATCTGACTGGTAATGCCACCCATTTGCTGTCCCATAGGAACTCCAAGACCAGCCCCTAAACCTAAGCCTATGCCGGCTCCCATTAATCCGCCGCCGCTGTAATCATTTTTAGCGGCTCCTTCTAATGTATCAAAAGATCTTTCCTGCTGATAGCTATAGCCGATAATATCCATTTCCGCTCTTTTAGCTAAGGCATCTCTTAGTTTGATAACAGATGGGTCATCTTCCGGCACACTGACATCATTAACATTGAAATTAACGATCTTAATTCCGTATTCTGCCATTTCCGGGCGAATCTTGTCTAAAAGACAGTCAGAAATTTCTTCTAAATAAGCGCCAATCTCTAAAATTGGAACTTGTTCCTTTATGAGATAAGAAGAGATTGCATCTTTTACTTTGGTTAAGTAAATCCCCTTAAAATACTTCACAACAGTTTCTTTATCAAAATAAGGAACTGTCCCTACTAATTTAGTCAGGAACGTTTTAGAATCTGAAATGGTAATCCCAAACTGTCCATAGGCCCTTACTGGGATCATGACATTATATTTAGGATCCTGCAGTTGAATAGGTGAAGGGGTTCCCCATTTTATATCTAAAACAACTGTCTTATTAATGAAATAGACTTCAGCGGTAAATGGTGAATTCCCACCAAACGGAAGACCGATCAATCCGGTAAGCAGCGGTATGTTTTTCGTATCTAAGACATGTCTTCCAGGACCGAAGCGATCTAAAGCTCTCCCTTCTTTAAATAAAATTGCTTCTTGTGATTCATTGACAATCAATTGTGTCCATGTGCTTAACTCTTCATCCGGACACTTCCAAGCAAAAACATCAGGATCCCCATTGTATTTGACAAAATCAATGATAGCCATCTTTATCCCTCCCAATTACTATAATAATTACAGTATATATTATACTGTATAAAGAAAAGATTTACTACTTCTTTTAAATTGTAAATGTCAAAAATTGTCACTAAAAGTGATAATGGAAATTACATCTCTGTAAACTTACAAATAGAAACCTATTTTTACTACATCTGTTTAGCAAAATAAAAATATATTTTTTTAGAAAAAAGGATTGCATTTTTATTATTATAATTGTATAATCTATTAGCAACGTATTTGATTGCCCAAGTGGTGAAATTGGTAGACGCAACGGACTCAAAATCCGTCGGTAGCGATACTGTGCCGGTTCGAGTCCGGCCTTGGGCACCATTAGATAATGACGATCCGTGAGGATTGTTTTTTTATTTTATTGAATATAATACTTTATACATGATAAGCTTACGGATCTAAATGCGTAAGTTTTTTTATTTATGTAAATAATAACCCTATATAAATTCGTTAATAAAAAAATATAAGAATATGTTTTAGTTTTTTTATAAATATGCTATAATTAGTTTAGAATAAGAAACTTATTTATATATTAATTTCTGAATATTATATTTTACATATGTCAAAATATAATATTAGGTTTTAGTTGCCTTAATTTATTATTAATAAATAACTAAATATTAAATCTTTGATGCATATGCTGATTATAAAACAAAATTATTTTATAGATGTAGGTATTCAAAATAGAAAGGGGAGTGAAACCAATGGGGATGAGATATTTTAAAAAAACTATCCAGTAATATAATATATAATTATATGAAGTTTCTTTTAGTTTGAAGAGGAGAAGCCTTATGAAACATAAAAAATTGTTTGGTTTAATATCATCTATTAGTTGTTTGGTTATTATTGCTTTGGCATTTTGCTCTGTAGGAGCTGCGACAAGAATAGACGATACTGGTGGAGGTGGATATACTGGCTATCAATATAAAATTGGGTATGATTACCCACCAGGAACTACTAACTTTGCTGCAATAAGGGTTAATGCTTATTTAAAGGATGGGTGGTTTGTTTCATCGAATGATTGGGATGTAGTAAGTGATTTAGCATCTTTTAGTTATGATGATTATAACTTAACTGGTACAACCTGGGTTAATTCACACTATCGCGGATATGGTTCAAATTACGGAAGTAATGTGGTTTGGGTTGAAAGAGTAGTTAGTGTTTATTTCTAATATGAATATGGGCTATGTTACTGTGGAAATCTATATTAACATAGCCTTTATTTACTAAATAATGGGAGAAAATTATGCGAAAAGTAAAATGTCTTATCGTATTGTGTTTATGTTTTATTCTAATGGGGTGTCAAAATAAAAAAAGTGAAGAAGACATTATCGCTGAGTATCTTATGTATTCTTCTATGCAGGAAAGGTATCGATCTTATAAGCCTGAGGAAAACTTACTTATCGATGAAACGATTATTGAAGAAATCAGTGAAAGAAAGGATGTAGAAATTTTTCCTATTCAATATACTTATTATTTCTATAATAATCAATTATTAGAAGATAGAAGCTGGCAGGTTAAGATAAATGGTGAACTTGTTTATGATAATGTGCAGGACAGCCTTCAAGATGTTCGATATTATTCCAATTATTATGCCATGGTTCCTTATATTAGAGAAGAGACACCCAAGAAATATTTGACTCATACTTATGTAGGAGAAAAAATTGAAGAAAATTCCATTCCCGTTTATTTATCTAATAAATTTATTCAAGCATTTCATTTAGGTATAGATAATCAATTTCTTGATAAAATTGTTTGGACTACGAACACGTTAGTTCCTGTTGCCTATGAAAATGGAAAATACAAAATGAAAGAAATAACCTTAAATTTACAAATCATGGGTTTTGCGGATACTTATGGTTTTAGCAGTTCCGACTATATCTATACGTCAAATGAAGCTATGAATATGCTTATTGATCAAAATAAAGAGACAGAGTTGCCGAATTATAATTATGCGGTGCTGATGAATGAAGCAACAAAGAAAAAATTAGAGGGAAAATATGCTAATTTAATTATCCTTAAAAGAACAAGTGATGAACCAAAGACAAAAGAAGTTGTCAAAGGGCTTTGTGAAGAAGGATGTGAATAAAGGAGGGGGATTAAATGATTGAGCTATTAAAGGGAGAAATAGCTTATGAACAGCCATTGCTTTATATCGAAAGATTAAGGATTCATAATGGAACCATAACAGCTATTACTGGTGAGAGTGGTGCAGGCAAAACTTCTATTTTGAATGTTTTGGCAGGAAAACTAAAATTTTCCGGACAATATTGTTTTAATCAGATCAAAGTTGGGGAAATTTATAATTACTATGATCATATCAGTTATTTAAAACAAGAATCTTTGTTTTTAGAGAATATGACCTGTGTCGATCAACTTAAAATGATTTTGGATATTTATCAAAATAAATATTCGCCAACGGAAATTTTTAAAGATGTTCATCTAAGTATAAATGATTCTGTTTACCCTAATCAATTATCAGGCGGGGAACAAAAAAAGTTCTCTATAGCTTTAGCTTTGGCTAAAGATGCTGATATATGGCTATGTGATGAAATTACGGCTTCACTAGATAAAGAAAACAGTCAAAATATCATTTCATTATTATTAAGTATTGCAGAAAAATATAATAAATATATTATTATAACTTGTCATGACCCATATGTTTATAAGCGGTGTCAACAGATTTATCATATAGATAATAAAAAGCTCTTAATAAAAAAAGAACTGTCTTTGCAGACACAAGAAAAAGAATTAAAAAAGGTCAATAAAAAAATTGGTTTTACTTTGTATCAGTTTCTGATTAAAAAATCATTAAAGAAAACATTGTTTCAAAAGGCTGTTATAACTTTGCTTATTGCCTGTTCAGTCGCATTTAGTGCGTTATCGCTCTATTCTGCTAATCAATATAAACGACATTTTAATGAATTATATAATATCATGGGAAAAAATCAAAGTTATGTTTACAACGATAGTATTGGAGTAAAAAATTATTCGACAGAAAGCGTTGGATTTGTAAATAATGAAGTCTATGAAGCTCTGCAAAATAATGCGGGTATTGACAAAATTTATTCTTTTGATTCGTTTAAAATGGATCGATACATTGTGAATATAGATTCTTTTATTAATGGAGAAAAAGAAGTGGAACTGTATTATAGTGAACAAGGGATCCCACAGTATATGAGCCCACAAGACACTATGGAAAAAATAACAATCGAACAACCTGATGAAACAAGAAGTGTCAATCGTGAATATTTTGATAATCCGCAAGCCCAAATAACAAGTTTTGTTTATCCGTATTTTGAGGAACAGCACCTTGAACTAAAAAGCAAACAATTTATAGATCAAGAAGGCGCCTATATTACACAGGCTTTTGCTAATTCTATTGGTCTAACACAACTTCAGCCAGATACCTTTATATCATGTGATGTAGCAGTACCGGTAGGAACGTTGACTGCACAAATCAATGGAATTACAGATAGTGGAAGTGAAAGAAAGTTTTTAGAGGAAACATGTGTATTTAAGATTGTTACGCTTAGAACACCTATAAAAGGAATATTAGATGAGGGATATGTGCAATTAACTTCAAACTGTCAAATTTATCTTGAAGCAGGACTTTTTGACAAAGTGAAAGGAGCAGCATTAAATGAAACTTATTTCATTGATGAAACCTCGTTTACGCTTTCTTTAGAGAAAGATGCAGCGGAAGCATTAATTCAGGCGGGCTTTAATTCAAATTTTAGCAACGGACCTTTAATGAGTTATGAATTGCTTCATCAAAAATATCAGGCTACCCTGTCAACAGATTTTAAAAGTTTTGAAATTACAATGTCATTAAAGCCAAGAACGGATAATTGTTATATCATTTTTACAAATGATCGCTTTTCTTTTGAAGACACCTTGGATGAAATTAAAGGTTTGAATTCAAATTATGGCATTGAAAATACTACTCGTAATGCTATGGCAATGGGCGGAACATTTCAAAAGAATAATACTTTTATTAATCTCCTTGTCTTTTTGATCATTATCGTGATATTGATGCTGGTTACGTTATATAGCGTTTTGAATAATAAGAGCAGAATAAAAGAATTTGAATTTTTAGAAGAGGCAGGTTATAAAAAGAAAGATTACTTACGCTATATTCTTTTGGAAACAGTTTATTTGTTTTTAATCGTACTCGTTTTATCTTTTGCTGTTACTGTATTCTTATTTCTAATAGGGCTGAAAATGAAACTCTTTATAATGGGGTATGGGTTTATTAAACAATTAATTCAGTTGTTTATGTATGGTTTAGTGCTGTCATTGGTTTTAACTTTATGGATGAATGGAGCGACTTTGTTTAAGCTAAGAAAGGAACATTAGTATGATTCGATTAGATCACATTCATGTACAATATGTTCAGCCGTTATTAGAAGATGCCACTTTAGTGATCAATCAAGGTCAAATCACCTCCATATTTGGAAAAAGCGGATGTGGAAAAACATCGGTTTTATATTTAGTGGGCTTGTTAGATCAATTAAACGATACAGAATACTATTTTGAAAACTTATCTGTTCATCAATTAAATTCTAAACAAAAGAGTGAACTTCAAAAAAGTGAGATCAGTTTTGTTTATCAGGGAAGAAGTGTGTTTGAATCATTTAGCATTCAAGGAAATTTTGAAGTCATCAGTCAAATAGCTCATAAAAATGAACATCCGGAAGATTGGGAAAGAATATTGAAAATGGTGAGATTGAATATGCATTTGTCAACCCCGGTTTCTACTTTAAGCGGTGGAGAAAAACAACGTTTAGCAATAGCATTAGCTATCGTGAAAGATCCAAGTTTAATCATTTTAGATGAACCTACCAGTCAATTAGATGAAGATAATGCACAAAGCATAATGAATATATTAAAAGAACTGGCTCACAAGCAAAATAAGGCCATTTTAATCGCAAGTCATTCTCCAGTTGTTTATCAAAATAGTGATATTGTCTATCAAGTGAAAAATCGACAGTTGGAGTGCGAAACATCATTGAAAGAAAGATCTGCCCATATAGAATTGAAAAATACAGTGCTAAAAGCTTTTTATGGCAGCTATTGTAAAAATTTAATCAGCAGTCATCGTACTTTTTTAAGTGTTTTAATGGTTTTAATGAGTTTATCAATGGCAGTACTGATTTTATGTGAGAATTTCTCTGTAAGTTTTCTTGCTGCACAGCAGACATATCTTGATCAAAATACGAGAAAAGAAATTTTAATTGCATCTGGTCAAGCTGATGCAAAAGAAGTGAATTATATTGGAAAGGGTTCAGAAATTTCATTACAAACACTAATCAAAATAAAAGAACTTCATCATGTTGTAGAAGCGGTTCCCATTAAATTTTGGAATATTCAATATATACAGGTAAATAATGAGATATTAAGAAGAAACGCAATTGTATCGCTTGTTCAATATAGGGATCCTTTATTGGTTAAAGAGATAGAGGACAATGAAACGGGAGTATTAATTAGTGCAGATTTATCAAACGAATTAATGGATGCGACGTTGATTGAGATCAAATTGGATATGATTAACTATACTTATAAAATTCTAGGAACTTATGATGAGAATTATATTAATCCTTACACTAGAGGAAGCTTGGAGACAATTTATCTTCTTGATGATACTTTAAGTCAAAATTATCAAAACAGTTCTGCGTATATTGTTTATGTAGATGAAGTTAATGAAGTTGTTTCGGTTATGTCAGCCATTGAGAAGATAGATGAAAGTTTAGGTGTTACAAACAAAATTAAAGAAATTGAAATATTAAGTGACAGTATTGCAAAGATAAAAACGATTTGTTCGTTATTGACTGTTGGGCTTTTCATTGTTATGTTCATTCTAAATATTTGTATATTTTTTAAATATTTAACGGGGCGTAAATTTGAATTTAGCTTATTGAAAACTAATGGAGTTCGTTCTTGTCAGATTAGCTTTCTCATTCTCAATGAAATTTTTATTTACGGTGGTTTAAGTTTCGTTTTATGTGTTTTATGGACAATTTTAGGTAAAGAAATAATTTTATGGGTAATGAAAATTCCTGCTCAACTCACATTATTTCATTTCTGCAAACAATATATCATCTATTATTTCTTACTGTTTATCTTACCAAATTTGATTTTTCTGCCTAAAATATTACGTTATACGCCTAAAGAAGTATTAAGAAACTAGTCTAGGCTATTGTTTGGAAGATATCCGGATTTGGTTATTTTAAAAAGGACAAGCAAATCAGAAGGTTATGGCGGAAAAATAAGAGGACTATGTGAGGAAGGATGCAATTAGGCGCTGCGGTAGAAGAAGATGCAATATAATAAAGGAATTGTTATCTTTATTCTATCGTCTGTCTTGATAATTATCTTAGGCGGCTATATAATAAAAAAGAATAAAGGAGTCTTTCAATGGAAAAAAACAATTCAAAATCAAAAGAACTCATTAAAACAATTATAGAATTAGTCGCCGTAGCAGTTGTTACATCTTTAATATTTACAAAAGTAGTTAATCCCGTGATTGTGAATGGAAAATCTATGTATCCGACTTTAGATAATAATGATATTTCAATAATTAATGTGATTGGATTGAGTCAAGACAGCTTAGAACGTTTTGATGTTGTGGTATTGTATTCAACTCAGCTGCAGGAGAAAATTGTTAAGCGATTGATCGGATTCCCCGGAGAAACGATTCAATTTAAAGATGATCATCTTTATATCGATGGGGTTGAATATGAAGAAACTTATTTAGATAAGGAATATATGGAAGAAGCTAAGCTTAAATATAATAGTCCTTTGTTTACGGAGGACTTTGAGGTGACTGTTCCCGAAAATGAATATTTTGTGATGGGTGACAATCGTTTAGTTTCAGCTGATTCCCGTGTTTTAGGAAGTTTCCCTTACGATAAGTTTATTGGTAAGGATGGTGTTATTTTATTTCCATTCAACCATGTTAAAACAATTAAATAAAAAAATAGGGATACGAAAGTATCTCTATTTTATCTTTCTAAGAAATCTGCAACGCACTGATAGACATGGTCAATATGGTGGGTTGCTTTTTGTTTGACTTCAACGGGAGACTGATGGAACGTATAGCTTTCATCTGCAATAACAAACATAGGGATATCATTCCATGAATCGCCGACAGCAGCTAATTGAGAGGACTTGCTTGATATATCCAAATCTGTAATGAATTGAATAGCAAACGCTTTTGATATATTTTGTGGAACAATATCCACATACCAGTTGTTTTGGTGTACCTCACAGTTAGCAAAAGCCTCGGCTTTTTGGCAGAATGCTTGAATATCGGAAATATTTTTATTTTTAGATTCAACACAGATATTAATAATCTTACTTAAATCCGGAATCTTTTTAGTATCCTCTTGTTTTTCTAACAGATAAACTGTTTCTCCATCAAAAACACTACATAGTAAATCCGAATGGACATTTAACTGATGAAACAGTTCCAAACTTTGCTGGGCAGTCTCCAAATTTAATGTCATTTGAAAAATACAGCGACGTTCAGTGTCAAAAATTTGGGCACCATTGCTTGTAATATAATAGGTATTAGGGAAGTGAAGATTGAAACGATCGAATAGCTGAAATGTGCTTATTTTATTTCTTCCGGTTGAAACAATCAAGGTATGCTGCTTAGTGAATTGCTTTAATGCCTGAATATCTTCATCTAAAATAGTCCGTTCTTGATCGCTTCCATTATTATGCTTCAAAAGCGTTCCATCAATATCACTGGCTAAATATTTTTTCATAATTTTCCTCCTTCTTTCTACTTATTATTTTAGATAAGAAAAGAAAGAATATCATTCCTATATTTAAGAAAATAATGGTCAATTTTTAATCTAATGTCCACTATTAAGCGTGCGAAACTGATTGGGGGATAACTGGTAGACGGTTTTAAATACTTTGTTGAAGGATTTTACGGAGGAAAATCCACAGGCTTCAGATACTTGAAGGATGGAAAGATCACTGTTGATCAGTAATGGAAGAGATTTATCGATTCGAATACTGTTTAGATAAGTTAAAAAGGTCATCCCGATATAATTTTGAAATAGAGAAGCAATATGCTGAGGGGTGTAGGCAAATTGCTGTGATAATTCATTTAAGGTTAACGATTCATTATAGTGATTTTTAATATAATGACAGATATCTTGAACGAGAGTTTGATGTTTCAATGTGGAAATTTCGATGGAAGCATGTCGTATCTCTTTAAATTCACGGACCAACAGATAAGCTAATTCGAAGATCAAACTATAAATCTTTAGGTGATAGCCTTCCTCTTTAAGTGAGTAATGCCCATAGATTTGAAATAATAATTCTTTTATTCTTTCAGGCTTAGTGATTCTTTTTTCTTTTTCCAACATTGTTTCATTCTCAATTCTAAAGTTAGGATCATCACTGATATTACTGATAAAATCTTTAGAAATCTGCAAGACAAGAATTTCGTTTTGAACAGGGCAGATCGTGGCATGAGGCTCCTGTGGATTAATATAGAGATAATCCTCCTTTTTTAGGTGATAAGTAGTTTCTTTAATTTTGATATCTAAACTGCCATGAATACAAAATAATAACTCTGCATCACGATGGGTATGCAGTGGATAACCGATCGTTGATTTTTTGCCGTGAAAATAGAAAATGCGAAGGGGCAGTCGTTCATAGGGAACGATGATTTCTTTTAATAATTCAATGGATGGCTGCATAATAAATTCCTTTCTATAAAAAACAAGCATGATTCATGCTTGCGATATATTTATAAAATAAACATCAGTATGCCATATATAGTGCTGATTGCAGCACCGGCAGCAACGTCTTTAATAAAATGAACACCGGCAATGACTCTTGATACTCCTACATACAAAGCGATAATAAAGCAAAGCATACCTAGAGGGCAAGATATATACAGACAACTAAACGCAATAATAACAGCGCTTCCCGTATGACGACTAGGGAACGATTCTCCTTGATGATGCTTGATCAAAGGTTGTATAGAATACATATCGGCAGGACGCGGGCAGTTATATAGCTTACGCATCAGGGTGATGGTCAGGAGAGCGAGAAATGGATAAAGCAGGACCTTGATTAAACGCAGGTCATGCTGGATCACTAAATAACTGATCATCCCTAAATAAACGATAATGACACTGATCGGGGAGTAACGGCATAATAAAGTAAGCAGTTTCTCTTTTGTTTTGCTTGTGCGGCACCAATTTAATACAGACTGATACTGTTGTTCATTCATCTTTGTCACCTCTTTACTATATTATCAAAAATAAATATAAAATGTAACCCAAGTCTTAATAAGATAATGATTATTTGTGTGTTGATAGGTAGGGTTATTTATGAAAAATATAGCTTTAATGAGAAATACAGAATAGTTTAATTTGAGTAAGTTTTAAAAAAAGAAAGAATAAGTAGATAGGAGCAGGGGGAATTGTATGAAAAAATATCCAATCTATCTGCAGGATGAGAATTACTCATGTGGGGCTTATAGTATATATATGATCTTAAAATATTTTCATATTGATGACGAAGTGGATCATATTAAAGCGCTTTGTCGTCTCGATCATCATGGGATCAGCATGCAGGGGCTGATCGAATGTTTGAAATATTATCATATTGAAGCTAAGGGGTATGAGACGGATTTAGAGACTTTAAAAACGCATTTGCGCTATCCTTGCATTTTACATACCCATCACCAAAACAGATCACACTATATTGTTTTATACCGTTATAAAGCTCCATATTTTATTTGTGGGGATCCGGCTGAGGGATTAGTCCGTTATACCTTAGCTGAATTAGGACAGCTTTATCAAAACAGAGCGATTATAATTCAGATTGTTGGACAGCCGCCTCAGACTGCTGCGCTTTCTTTTTATCGGTATGTCTGGCAGCAAATGAAGCAGAGACGTTCCTTTATTGTGAAAATAATGGCGATTTCCTCCTTGCTGTCTATATTTACTTTAATAATGAATACATATTTTAAGTATTTAATGGATATGCTGAATGAAAATATGAATACTTCACTTGTAAATGTATTTAGTATTGGCGTTCTTTTTGTTTTGATGCAGAAAGCCTTTTGTCAAAAGGTAAAGAATGACTGGATGATCACTTTTGAACAACAGCTGCAAACAAGCTTTGTCTATTCAACGATTGATCACTTATTATCATTGCCGATGGATTATAAGGAACGTTATCTGCCACAGGAAAGCTTAAACAAGCTGCAGACCTTGCTTGAGCTGCCGCAATATTTGATCGAATGTGTAGAAAGTTTGTGTGTTGATGCCATTCAGATTATCTTGTTTTTTGCTGCACTTTATTGGCTGGCGCCGGCTTTACTGTCGGGCGTTGGCATTATTTTGATCTTAGTAATGGGACTAAGTTATTTTATATTGAAGCGGCTAAATAAAAAGGATAAGCAGAGTTTAGTTGATAATCAATATCTCATGACTTTGGCACATCATTACCTGATGCATGATAAAGATTACTCAGTATTTAAATTAGAGCGTACTGAAAAGCAGAATCGGGAGTCTTTCTTTGTTGAATATCTAAAGCATTTTAAAGAGAAGAAGAGGGATTTAAGTCATTATCAGATCATTGTTAATATGCTGCTTCAATTTATGAGTATTTTATTGTTCTACCAAGGCTATGGATTAATTCATTCTAACCGATTAACAATAGGGGAATTGATGCTGGCTTATACATTGGTTTCGTATCTAGTTGACCCATTATTTAGAGCGATTCAATTAATTATTCAGGGTAAACGCATGGGAATGATTTTTGAACGCTATAAAACACTGAATATAGAAAATAATGAGGGACAAGAAACAATACAGGGACCTATTAATACAGTTGCTTTTGATCATGTCAGTTTTGCTTTTGGCTATCGAAAACCGATATTCGAGCATCAGGATGAAGTGTTTTCCCATCATTTGCAGGTCATCGGTGATAATGGGAGCGGAAAAACTACTTTTCTTAAACTGATTACCGGGCAATTGAAAGATTATCGCGGGAGCATCAAATTAAATCAGGCGGAACTTCGGCATATTTCTGAAAGGGAGCTGAAAGAGAAAATTTGTTTTTTAAACGGGGAACCATTTATTGCGAACATTAATGTTCTCCAGTTTTTGACGGAAGGTATCGACCAGAGTGCTTTATATAAGCTGATGGGTAGGTTTTACTTAACGGAACTCTACCCCTTGCTGACATGTTCCCTAGATGGACAAGGTCAGGGACTGTCTCAAGGACAGCTTCAGTTAATTGCTTTTGTGCGGGTGATTCTGCTTGATTATGAAATGTATGTCTTTGATGAGGCGTTTAGTCATATGAGTGATTCTTTAAAACAGAAAGTAAAACAAATATTAGAGAGTGAAAATTTTAAAAATAAATTAATTCTGGCAGTAGATCATCAAACAAATATTGTTTCTAATAGCGAAAGCTGTGTTATAATAAGCAAAGGAAGTATATATATAGGAGCGAAATAAAATGGAATTAGATATTGAAATGATTAATGAACTAGAGATGGATTTAGGTGAGTTTGAAGCCTTATTTAAAGAGATCGCTTTATATACATTTGATTATTTGAAGATTGAAGATGATATTGAATTTTCTGTGAGCATCATAGATAATGAACGCATTCATGAAATCAACAAAGAATATCGTCATATCGATCGGCCAACGGACGTCATTACCTTTGCTTTGGAAGACGAGGAATCCCCTTATATAGAAGGCATGCCGCGCTTGTTAGGTGATATCTTTATCTCTTATGATAAAGCGGTAGAGCAGGCACAGGATTATGGGCATAGCATCAAACGCGAATTATGTTTCCTGTTTACGCATGGGCTGCTTCATTTATTGGGCTATGATCATATGATCGAAGAGGATGAGAAAGTGATGATGGCATTACAGGACACGATATTGAATACTATGGAAATTTTAAGAAAGTAGGAAAACAGAATGGATGCAAAGAAAAGAATCGAAAGAGCTTTTGCTGCTTCAAAGAAAGCTTATATCCCATATTCCCATTTTGCCGTAGGGGCAACAATTGAAATGAAAGATGGAACATGGTTTGATGGCTGTAATATAGAAAATGCTGCCTATGGATCCACGATGTGTGCGGAACGTAACGCAATATATCAAGCATATTGTCATGGTTATCGTAAAGAGGATATCGCAACGCTGACTATTGTGGCTTATGGCAAAGAAGTGGTGACGCCTTGTGGTGCCTGCCGTCAGGTCTTAGCAGAATTAATGCTGCCGGAAACACCCATTATTTTAGCTAATCCGACAAAGCATTTGATAACTAATATCAAAGCACTATTGCCGGGAGCATTTTTAGAGGAGGATTTACATGTTTAAATCAGGATTTGTAAGTATTGTAGGAAGACCCAATGCCGGGAAATCAACTTTGCTGAATCAGATGCTAAAAACAAAGCTCGCGATTATGTCCGATGTAGCACAGACCACACGTAATACGATTCAGGGGATTTATACCGATGAAGACAGTCAGATTGTGTTTATCGATACACCGGGAGTACATAAGCCGCAGGATCGTTTAGGTTCATTTATGAATACCTCAGCGCTGAATTCAATTTATGGAGCAGATGTGATTTTATTTATTGCTCCGGCGAATGAAAAGATCGGCAAAGGGGATCATTATATCATCAATCGTTTAAAAGAAGCAGAAATTCCTGTTTATCTAGTATTAAATAAAGTTGATTTGCTGTCAAAAGAAGAATTGATACAAAAATTAATGGAATGGCAGGATCTTTTTCCTTTCAAAGAAATGATTCCAATCAGTGCCAAAACCGGCTTGCAGGTTGATCATTTGATCAGCATATTAAAAGATGATTTAAATGAAGGACCGAAATATTATGAAGATGACCAATTGACCGATCATCCGGAACGATTTATCATCGCTGAATTCATTCGAGAAAAAATCTTACATTATACACATGAAGAGGTCCCGCATTCCGTCGCTATTCTTATCGATAAAATAGAAGAAGATGAAAAAGAGCATCGTTTAGATGTTATTGCTTCGATTGTCGTGACCCGCGATTCACAAAAAGGAATTATTATCGGAAAGCAGGGGGCATTAATTAAGAAAATTCGATTAGCCGCACGTAAGGATATTCGTCAGTTTTTAGGAATGGATGTGGATTTAGATTTGTTTGTTAAAGTGGAAAAAGATTGGCGTAATAAAGAAAAATATTTGAAAGAGTTAGGGTATAACGAGGACGAATATTAATGAATGAGACAACGACCCTTGCATTTATTTTAAAAACAATGCCCTATAAGGAAAAAGACCGTTTAGTTTATGCCTATACCAAGGAATTTGGACGATTAACCTTTATTGCCAAAGGGGTCAATAAAATGGAAAGCAAAAATGCAGCTGCGTTACAGGAATTGAGTTTGGTGGAAATGATGATTATTCCTAAAAAGGGAATCAGTCTTTTATTAAAGGCGACAATCGTGGATTTCTACCGTCATCTTAAAGAAGATCTGCAGCTTCAGATCTACAGCAGCTACATCAATGAATATGTTTATAAGCAGGAAGAGGAAAATGTGCCGGATGAACAATTGTTTAAACTCATAGAAGACAGTTTTCAGGCGCTGCAGGTGGGTTATCCTCCTAAAATGGTATATGATTTATTCAATCTGGCAATGCTGGAAAGATCAGGGACTATTCTGGAAGTAAATCGCTGTGTCAGGTGTCAGGAGACTAAGCCGATCGCTTCTATCAGTATTGTTGATGGGGGATTTATCTGTGTTGATTGTCTGAACAAAAAAGATCCGGTCTATTCTAAAGATGTATTAAAACTGTTTCGGCATATGCAGCTATTAACAATAAAAAATATAGATAAGTTAAGCTTTACAGAAACAACGCTGAAGGAAGTGACTCAAATTATTGAAACATTTGTAGAAGAATACAGCGGAATCTATTTTCAAACGAAGAAATTTATGACATAATAGAAAACCGTAAAGAAAGGATGAGGGTATGAACGAATTTTTACCAATGAACGCTAAAGAAATGGAAGAACGAGGGTGGGAACAGCCTGATTTTGTTTACATATGCGGGGATGCTTATGTGGATCATCCTTCATTTGGTGCTGCCATCATTTGTCGTACATTAGAAAGCCGTGGGTTTAAGGTATGTTTTTTGGCTCAGCCGGATTGGCATTCATTAGATGAATTTAAACAGTTTGGAAAGCCTCGCCTTGGTTTTTTGATTTCTTCAGGCAATATTGATTCAATGGTCAATCATTACAGTGTTTCAAAACGCCGACGCAAAAAGGATCAGTATACTCCCGGCGGGAAAATGGGGAAGCGTCCTGATCGTGCGGTGATCGTTTATTCTCAAAAAGCTCGGCAGGCTTTTAAAGATGCGACGATTATTATCGGTGGAATTGAGGCGAGTCTTCGCCGTTTGGCTCATTATGATTACTGGGATGACAAAGTGCGTAAATCAATTATCATTGATGCGAATGCTGATCTTCTGTTATACGGTATGGGAGAAAACAGCATTATCGAAGTTGCAGAAGCATTAGACAGCGGGTTGGAAGCAAAATATTTAACCTATTTAGATGGAACAGTCTATAAAACAAAAGATATTTCTAATTTAAATGATTATATCATGCTACCTAGCTACGAAGAAATCTGTGAAGATAAGGCTGCTTATGCAAAAGGATTTAATATTCAATATCAAAATACGGATCATTTCAATGCATCGATCTTGGTTGAACCCTATGATGGCTGGTATGTCGTACAAAATAGACCCAATCGTCCATTAACTACACAGGAGTTTGATGATGCCTATGCTTTGCCTTATCAGCGTGACTATCATCCTCGCTATAAAGAAGCCGGTCATGTGCCTGCGATTGAAGAAGTGAAATTCAGTCTTATTTCAAATCGAGGATGTTTTGGTTCATGTAATTTCTGTGCATTAGCTTTTCATCAAGGAAGGATCATACAAGCTCGCTCTCATGAATCGATCATTGAAGAAGCAAAGAAAATTACTCAGGATCCACAATTTAAAGGATATATCCATGATGTTGGCGGACCGACCGCAAACTTCAGGGCGCCATCATGTCAAAAACAATTGGAGCACGGAACCTGTGTAGCCAAGCAGTGCTTATGGCCAAACGCATGCAAAAATATGGAAGTCAGCCATCAGGATTACATCGAATTATTAGATCAGCTGCGTTTATTGCCAAACGTGAAAAAGGTTTTTGTCCGTTCTGGGATTCGCTATGATTATCTAATGTATGATAAAGATGATACCTTCTTTAGAAAGCTGGTACAGAATCATATCAGTGGACAATTAAAAGTAGCACCGGAACATATCAGTGATCGAGTACTTGACAAAATGGGGAAACCACGCCGTGGTCTTTATGAAAAATTTGTAAAACGTTATGAAGATTTAAATAAAGAGTATCATAAGAATCAATATTTGGTTCCTTATTTGATGTCTTCTCATCCGGGCAGTGATTTAGCTGCGGCTATCGAGCTGGCAGAGTATCTTCGTGATATTCATCATCAGCCAGAACAGGTGCAGGATTTTTATCCGACACCGGGAACTCTGTCGACCGCAATGTATTATACAGGCTTGGATCCGCGTGATATGAGTGAAGTGTATGTGCCGCGCGATCCTCATGAAAAAGCAATGCAGCGTGCTTTGATGCAGTATCGTAATCCTAAAAATTATGATTTAGTCTATGAAGCACTGATCAAAGCTAAGCGACAGGATTTAATCGGTACCGGGCCTAAATGTTTAATAAAGCCAAGAGGATCCCGATTTAAGCCGAGCTATTCTAAGCGTTAAATCCGGTTCTATTTTAAAATGTAATATAATATATTAGGGGGACAGCCATGGAAGCATGAACTGTCCTTTGTAATGTAAATAGGTACCCTTATAGTTGGTTGACAAAAGTGCGGGTAAAAAGTATTGTAATAATTGAATTTTTATATCGTCAACCATATGCCTTTAGTAAGACTAAATGGCATTTTTTACTTAGAGGAAGGGGTAATTTTATGGCGAAAAAAGATATGGACGTATTAGTAGCACACGCAAAAAGCAGCGGATTTGTCTATCAGGGATCAGAAATCTATGATGGATTGGCAAATACTTGGGATTATGGACCACTTGGGGTACAAATGAAAAACAACATCAAGCAGGCTTGGTGGAAAAAGTTTATTCAGGAATCGCCTTATAACGTTGGGATCGATGCTGCCATTTTAATGAATCCACGTGTTTGGGAGGCAACGGGGCACATTGGCGGATTTTCTGATCCTTTGATGGATTGTAAAGAATGCCATACACGTCATCGTGCAGATAAATTGATTGAGGATTACGATCCTGAAATTCATAGTGATGGATGGTCAAACGAACAGATGGAAGCTTTTATTCAGGAGCATCAGATTGTTTGTCCGCACTGTGGAAAATCGAATTTCACAGAAATCAGACAATTCCAATTGATGTTTAAAACTCATATGGGAGTTGTTGAAGACGCTAAAAGCGTTGTATATTTAAGACCTGAAACTGCTCAGGGAATCTTTGTTAACTTCAAGAATGTACAAAGAACTTCACGTAAAAAAGTTCCATTCGGTATCGGACAGATCGGTAAGTCATTCCGTAATGAGATCACACCGGGAAACTTTATTTTCAGAACCCGTGAATTTGAACAGATGGAAATGGAATTCTTCTGTAAACCAGATACAGATTTGGAATGGTTTGCTTATTGGAAAGACTATTGCTTTAATTTCTTGAAAAATATTGGAATTAAAGAAGAGAATCTTCGCTTTAGAGACCATGAAAAAGAAGAATTATCCTTCTATTCAAAAGCCACTTCAGATATTGAATATGCTTATCCATTTGGATGGGGAGAATTATGGGGAATTGCAGATCGTACGGATTACGATTTGACAAGACATCAGGAATACTCTAAGAAAAATTTAGAATATTTAGATCCTGAAACTAATGAAAAATATTTACCTTATGTCATTGAACCGGCAGTGGGAGTAGATCGTATGTTCTTAGCCGTTTTAGCGGATGCTTATGACGAGGAAGCCTTGGAAAATGATACACGTATCGTGATGCATCTACATCCGGCGATTGCGCCTTACAAAGTAGCCGTTCTCCCATTAACAAAAAAACTTTCTGAAAAAGCTACTGAAATTTATGGAGCTTTATCAAAAGAGTTTATGTGTGAATATGATGAAGCGGGACAAATCGGTAAACGTTACCGTCGTCAGGATGCAATCGGAACACCGCTATGCGTAACGGTTGACTTTGATACGTTGGAAGATGAATGTGTGACTGTCAGAAATCGTGATACAATGGAACAAGTACGTATTAAAATTTCAGAATTGACACAGTATGTGAATGATTTTATTAAATTTTAATTAAAAATGAGGAGGGGATGAAATGGCAAGATTGAGTGACGCGAAAATCAGTGAGATACTGCAAAGTGTTGATATCGTTGACGTTATTTCATTATACCTCCCTTTGCAAAAAAAGGGGAAAGACTATAAAGCGGTCTGTCCGTTTCATAATGATACCAATCCGTCTTTGTCGATTTCACCGGCACGACAGATTTATAAATGTTTCGTTTGCGGAGCCGGAGGAAATGCTTTTACTTTCTTACAAGAGTATTTAAATATATCATATCTTGAAGCAGTTAAAAAAGTTGCCGAAATAGGCGGGATCGATGTCAGCGAATTAAATTTTAATACGCCGGCAAAAAAAGTGGATGAAAAACTTGTGCCGCTTTATACAATGCATGATGAAGCCAACATGATTTTTCGCCATTTGCTGCATACAAAAACAGGCTTAGCTGCGCATGAATATCTGCAAAGCCGCCATATTAATGATAGTTTGATCGAAGAATTTGACATCGGTTATGCGGGACGCGACAATCAGCTTTACAAAGCCTTTCAAAATTTGGCTTATAAAGAAGTCGACATGGTGCGTTCCGGACTGATCATTGACGGTGAGCATGGTGCCTTTGACCGCTATCGTGACCGTGTGATGTTTGCTTTGCATGATGCAGACGGAAAAGTAATAGGATTTAGCGGGCGTGTGTATAAAGCCAATACCGATGAAAGCAAATATATGAATTCACCGGAATCGGAAATCTTCATTAAATCAAAAACGCTTTACCATTATCATAAGGCGAAGGAGCCGATTAAAAAAGCAGGCTTTGTCTACTTGCTGGAAGGGTTTATGGATGTCATTGCATTAAGCCGCATTGGCATCAATAATACCCTTGCCATTATGGGAACGGCATTGACAAATGAGCATATGAATATGATACGCAAGCTCAGCAATACGGTGTATCTTTGCTTAGATGGTGACCGTGCCGGTCAAAGTGCGGCAATCAAGTCTGCAAGGCTTTTGCTGGATCATCAGTTTAATGTGAAAATGATCAAACTGATGGATGGCATGGATCCCGATGAAATCTTAGAGCAATTCGGTGAGGAGACATTGCGCATTGCCTTAACTTCAACGATGGATCCGGTTGAATTTGAAATTCAGCATCTTTATGAAAACACGAATATGGCAAATCATGAAGAGACCCGTGAATTTATTCAAAGGTCCTGCCAGTTGATTGCCAATATGAGTAACCCTATCGATCGTCAATACTACATTGAAATGATAGCAACGCGATCAAATAGTGATCAAAATGTGATCAAGGAATTCTGGCAGTCTCTGCAAACCAATAAAGTTGTTCGTCCGCCGGCCATCAGTCCGGTTGTACGCAATGATTACAAGCGTTTAGACAAATATCAAAAAGCGGAACGTCATCTGCTGTTTTACATGCTGCACGATAAAAAAGTATGTGATCTTTATGAACAAAAGATTGGATTCATGTTTAATGATATGAATCGCATTATCGCCAGCTATATCGTAGATTACTATCGTACAAAAGAGAAGATGATGATTGCCAGCTTTATCAGTTACATACAAAATACAAAAATGGTGGAATATGTGTTAGAAATCATGGATGAAAACTTACCCGAAGAAGTCGAGATGAAAGTGATCGAGGATTATATAGAAACCATAAAAATCAATACTCAGGCTAAAGAGATAGAACAATTAAAACTACAGATGGCAAATGAATTAGATGCCTTAAAAAAAGCCGAACTCGCAGTGAAAATATTAGAGATCCAAAAAAATTAGGAGGACCAAGATGGCTAAAAAACAAGAACCTGTAACATTAGAAGATTTAAAAAAGAATATTTTAGAAACATCAAAAGTATTAGGCAAATTGACTCAGGAAGATTTAGATGCCTTTTTAACAAAATATGATTTGGATGACGAATCAGCAGAAGAACTTTTAACGTTCTTAACTGAAAACAATATTGATATTGTCGATGACTCTTTAGATGAATTGGAAGATGCTGATATCGACTTGGAATCATTAGAAGAAATTGATCTTAACCTAGATCTTGATTTGGACTCTGATATTGATGATTTAGCGACAGAAGAAGGACCTGATTTAGACTTCGTTAATGATTTCGATTTAATGACCAGCGATACTTACAATATGTATACAGCTGCGACAGATACGTATGATGATAACCAATTAGGAAGCAACGTCAAGATTAATGATCCGGTTAAAATGTATTTAAAGGAGATCGGACGTGTAGAGCTGTTAAGCCATGATGAAGAAATTGAACTGGCAAAACGTATTTTAGATGGAGACGAAGAAGCAAAAAAACGTTTAGCGGCAGCGAATTTACGTTTGGTAGTATCTATCGCAAAACGTTATGTCGGACGTGGAATGCTTTTCTTGGACTTGATTCAGGAAGGAAACATGGGATTAATCAAAGCTGTAGAAAAATTTGATTATACGAAAGGATTCAAATTCTCAACGTATGCGACATGGTGGATCAGACAAGCGATTACTCGTGCTATTGCAGACCAAGCCAGAACAATTCGTATTCCGGTGCACATGGTAGAGACAATCAATAAATTGACACGTATTCAAAGACAGCTGATTCAGGAATTGGGACGTGAACCTTATGCTGAAGAAATTGCTGAAAAAATGGATAATATGACACCTGAAAAGGTACGTGAAATTCAAAAAATTTCTTTAGAACCGGTTTCTTTGGAGACCCCTATCGGAGAAGAAGATGACTCGCATTTAGGAGATTTCATTGAAGATGAAGGGGCTATGTCACCGGATGATTATGCGGCAAATGAATTACTGAAAGATGAATTGAATGAAGTCTTATTAGAATTAACAGATCGTGAAGAAAAAGTATTGCGTCTGCGTTTTGGATTAGATGATGGACGTACACGTACTTTAGAAGAAGTCGGGAAAGAATTCAACGTTACTCGTGAGCGTATTCGCCAAATTGAAGCAAAGGCTTTAAGAAAATTAAAACATCCATCTCGATCAAAACGTTTGAAAGATTTCCTAGATCGTTAAAATGAAATTATCAAAACGTTTGGATTGTATTGCGGCCATGATAAAAAAGCAAGCCAGCAGTGATGATCAGTTAGCCGATATTGGGACTGATCATGGCTATCTGCCTTGCTTTTTAGTAAAACAAAACATTGTCAGTACAGCTTATGCCTGTGATGTATCAGAAGGTCCTTTGAGTTCTAGTAAAGAAACGATTCAGCAAATGCAATTACAAGATCACGTCATTCCTTTGTTAGGGGATGGACTGGAACCAATTATTGGCAAGCCAGTCACTATGGTTTCAATCAGCGGCATGGGCGGTTTTTTAATGGTTGATATTTTAAAAGCGCATTTAGATAAGCTAAATCAAGTGCATACCCTTATCTTGCAGGCGAATATCTGTGAGTATTTTGTAAGAGAATATCTATGCAGTAATGGATGGAAAATTATAGATGAAGCGATTGTGAAAGACCTTCATCATCTTTACGAAGTTATTGTTTTTAAAAGAACAGATAAAAATATAGAATATACGATGCTGGATTATCGCTATGGTCCAATTTTAAGAAAAGATCAGCCATTATTGTTTAAACAGAAATGCCAGAGGGAAGTGAAGATCAAAAAACGTATTCTTGACAGCATCCAAGATCATACACATCCTAAGTTTCAGGAAACCCAAAGTGATATACGAGAGATAGAGGCGATATTAAATGATCATTAAAGAAATAACCGACTATTTGGAAACTTTTTTCCCTTTAACTGATGCCTACGACTGGGATCACTGCGGACTGCAAGTAGGAAGTATTCATGAAGAAGTAAAAAACATTATGATTGCCCTTACTCCAGACGCTAAAGTGATGCAGGAATGCATCGATCATCATGTTGATTTGCTGATCACGCATCATCCCTTATTGTTTGATCCGCTTTATTGTGTAAATACAGAAGAGGAAATTAGTAAAATCATTCAGATGGCACTCACCCATCATATAACGATCTATAGCTATCATACCTGTATGGATCGCGCCCCACATTTATCTATGAATAAGTGGCTGATGGAAGCAATACAGATAGAAGAGTATCAGGATTACGGAGAAGATGGCTTAATCAAAACGGCAAAGGTGGATACAACATTGAGACAGTTGATAAAAAAGATCAAGCAAGATCTGAAACTGCCGGCTTTGCGCTTTGTTGGTCATATTGATCAGCCAGTAAAAAAGATCGCGGTCATTGGGGGAAGTGGTGCTGATTTTATTGATGAGCTTTCTAATCAGGTTGATGTTTTAATCACGGGTGACATTAAATACCATGAAGCACAAAATGCTTTAAGCAAAGGTTTATGCTTAATTGATGTCGGACATTTTGCAGAGCGAATAATGGTTCCTCAGGTTCGAATGCTTCTTGAAGAAAAATTTGCTGTCACGATTTACGAAAGTCAGCAGGAAGATTATATTCAGTTTGGCTAAAGTCATCTTTTAGATGGCTTTTTTCATGTTTTTAAAGCTCTATGAAATAAATGGGATGTAGTAAATGTATTATCATTATACTTTTATGACAGGTAAAACGGAAAGCGTTTTTTCATTTACAATTTATTTTGAGAAGGTATAATAAAAAGAGGTAAGGGGGAAAAACAATGAGCAAAAAAGCAAGACAGACACAAGTCTATGAACAAATGCAGGAAAATGATTTATTGATTCTTTATTCAGGGATACAGCATCATATTAGTTTAGATGCCTACCATCCATTTGCTGTCAATACACAATTCTTTTATCTGACTGGGATTGAAAGAAAAGATGTTATATTCGTGATGCATAAAAATACAGAAATGCAGCCTGTTTTATTTATTAAGCGTATCGATCCATTGGAAGAAAAATGGCAGGGAAAACAATTAACAGCAGCCCAAGCCAGTGAGTTATCACAGATTGAAACGGTTAAATATTTAGATGAATTCGATAAATATATGAATACCTTGATGATGCAAAATAATATTCAAAACGTTTATTTTGATCTGTATCGTAATTCACCGACAGATCTACCGGACTATAATATGGTGATGGCAGAGCAGTTTAAAACAACGTATCCATCTGTAAGAATTGAAAATGCTTATGCCTTGATTGCACCGCTTCGTATGCAAAAAGACGAAGAAGAAATCGCTAAAGTGCAAAAAGCAATCGATATTACACAAATCGGTTTAGAGTTTGTGATGCAGACTTTAAAACCGGGGATGCAGGAAAATCAGGTGCAGGCGAACTTTGAATATAGGATTCGCTATAATGGTGCGAGCGGTCCGTCTTTTGCGACCATTGCCGGGGCCGGGTATAACGGAACCATGCTGCATTATTCCGAAAACTGCGGGCCTTGCAGAGATAATGAATTGATCCTTTTGGATTTAGGCGCAAAATATGAGGGATACTGTGCTGATATTACACGTACGTATCCAATCAATGGGAAATTTACTGCGCGCCAAAAACAAATTTATGATATTGTCTTAAAAGCAAATCAGGCCGTTGCTGCTGCAGCAAAACCGGGCATGACAACCGTTGAACTAAACAATGTCTGCAAAGAAGTGTTAGCTAACGGATTAAAAGAAATTGGATTAATCAAAGAGGACAGTGAGCTAATCAAGTATTACATGCATGGGGTATCCCATCATTTAGGTATTGATGTTCATGATGCGACCATTGCCAGCAATAAAGAATTGCGTCCGGGAGCCATCATCACCAACGAACCGGGACTTTATATTGACGAAGAAAGTATCGGCATTCGTATTGAAGATGATTTGCTGATTACAAAAGACGGATGCGTGGTATTATCAAAAGACATTATCCGTACAACAGACGAAATCGAAACCTATATGGCTCAGTTTAAATAAGATGATGAAATCTCCTTGTATAAAAAGTGAACGTTTGGTATTGAAGCCGCATGGAATAAGCTACTTAGAATCCACTCACGTTTATGCCAGTGATTTAAGTAATACGTTATATATGGTGCATCTCCCCAATCAAAATAGAGAAGAAACAAAACACTTTTTAGAAAACGTAAGTAAAGAGTGGGAGAAAGAAACACCGGATTTTTATGAATTTGCTGTTCTGCTGAATAATGTGCATATTGGTGCAGTTTCACTTTATCTTGATGAAAATCATACTATCGGTGAATTGGGCTGGATATTAAACAAACACTACTGGCACCATGGGTATGCCCTTGAGGCTGCTAAGGCCATGATTGAATTTGCTAAAGCGATAGGATTAAAACGATTGATTGCGCATTGTGATGATCAAAATACGGCATCTTATAAAGTTATGGAAAAGTTAGGGATGGAGCTCGTTTCGATTACCGATGGGCGCTATAATAAAGCCAGCAAAGAAGAGTCCAAAGAACGTATGTATCAGTTGATTTTAGAATAGGGAAACCTATTCTTTTTTTAAACCGGACAGACAGCTGTCAAGTTATCTTTAGTATAATAAGCTTAGAAATGAAAGGAGAATGAACAATGGCATTTGATTATAAAAAAGAACAAAAGGCATTTTACCGTCCGACAGTAAAACCGCAGATTATCGATATTCCGCCAATGCAGTTTCTATCCGTAGAAGGAACAGGAAACCCAAATGATCCTGACGGACAGTACAGCGATGCGATCAGACAGCTTTATGGAGTTGCTTATACTTTAAAGATGAGTTATAAGAAAGGCTATGATATGGAAGGCTTTTTCGAGTATGTTGTCCCTCCGTTAGAAGGATTTTGGTGGATGGAAAATAAAAAAGGCGTAGATTACGCCCATAAAGAAGATTTTCATTGGATTTCGCTCATTCGTCTGCCTGAATTCGTTAAAGAGAAGGATGTGGAATGGGCAAAAGAACAAGCCACTCTTAAAAAGAAGAAAGACTTTTCAAAAGTAAAGCTCTTTAGCTATGATGAGGGGTGCTGTGTGCAGTGCTTGCATTTAGGAAGTTATGATGATGAACCGCAAACGGTAGAAAAGATGCATCGTTATATCGAAGAAAACGGCTATGTCTTGGATATTACCGATCAGCGCTATCATCATGAAATTTATCTGTCCGACGGACGTAAATCTGATCCAACTAAAATGAAAACGATTATTCGTCATCCTGTTCGTAAATTATAACGTCTGACGCAATAAGCCCCATTCTATGAAATAGAGTGGGGCATTAGATTATTTGCTTAAATCTTCACCGTTTGTAGCAATTACTTTTTTATACCAGTCAAACGAATCTTTTTTACTTCTGTCTAAGGTTCCTTTACCTTCATTGTCTTTATCTACGTAAATGAAGCCATAGCGTTTTTTCATTTCTCCGGTACCTGCGGAAACAAGATCAATACATCCCCAAGGCGTATATCCCATTAAGTCGACACCATCTTCATCAACCGCTTTTTTCATTTCTGCGATATGTGCAGCTAAATAATCTATACGATATGGATCATGAACAGAACCATCTGCCTCTTTTACATCAATAGCTCCAAATCCGTTTTCCACGATGAACATTGGCAATTGATAGTGATCATAGAACCAGTTTAAAGCATAACGTAATCCAACTGGGTCAATCTGCCATCCCCAGTCACTCGCTTTAACGTGAGGATTTTTTACTAAATCGATAGTTTCATCATAATCATAATGTGGATTATCACGAGTGATTTTTGTAGCAAAAGACATGTAGTAGCTAAAACCGATGTAGTCTACACAGCCATCTAATAAATCATCTTCATCTTGTTCGGTAATATCTAAGTCATAGCCTTTTCTTTCAAAGAATTTCTGCATATAAGTTGGATAGTAACCACGAACATGTACGTCTGTGAACCAATAACGTTTATGCATTGCCCCAACAGACATCATCATATCTTCTGGATCACAAGAATACGGATAGATCGGACACATGGCAATCATACACCCGATTTGGAATTCAGGATTAATTTCATGACCGATTTTAACGCATTGAGCACTCGCTACTAATTCATAATGAGCTGCCTGATACATGATTTGTTCACGGTCTTCACCTTCAGCGTATTTTACTCCTGAGTTAGTGAAAGGCGCAAAATCTTCTTTGTAATTCGCTTGATTGTTGATTTCGTTGAATGTCATCCAGTATTTAACTTTGTTTTTATAACGTTTGAAACATACTGTAGCAAAACGAACGAAGAATTCGATCATTTTACGATTACGCCATCCACCATACTGTGTGACTAAATAATAGGGCATTTCAAAGTGGGATAATGTAATGACAGGTTCAATATTATGTTTGATACATTCATCAAATAGATCGTCATAGAACTTTAACCCTTCTTCGTTAGGCTCCATTTCATCCCCGTTAGGGAAAATTCTTGTCCAGGCAATACTTGTTCTAAAGCATTTAAAGCCCATTTCAGCAAATAAAGCAATATCTTCTTTGTAACGATGATAAAAATCGATAGCTTCATGATTAGGATAGTTTTCCCCCTCAATGACACCATCTGTGATTCTTCTTGGAACTCCGTTTGCTCCGACGGTCATTACATCGGCAACACTAGGTCCTTTTCCGCCTTGATCCCAGCCACCTTCAAGCTGATGAGCAGCAACGGCACCGCCCCATAAAAAGTCTTCTCTAAAACTCATTTTATAAGCCTCCTTTAATTCACCCCTATTATACACAATCTAATCATTAAAATAAATACTTTAGATAAATGTTGTTAAAAGTTTGAGGCAGTTAAATAAAGAGCGGTTAATAACACTAAATTGATAACAACCGTTATTAATACACTTCTTACATAAGGATAGGGCTTTTCTACTGCTTTTTTCATTTTATTATCTGTAATAAGCATCCATGCTACATTATAAATGAGATAAGGAAACAAAATCAGTAAAAGTTGCATCGCTTCTGGGGTATTATTGGAAATATTGAAATGTTCCATCACAAACCACATCATGCCTACTAAACTAAAGACAGAGCCTAAAAAGACAAACAAAGGAATCTGGCTTCCCACATTATCTACTTTCTTTAAAAGCAGCTGATCTTTATAACGATAATTAACAAGCAGGATAGAACCGATAAAATTTAAAATGAAGACCAGCATGATCAGAGGAAATATCTTAGGGTTGACATCAAGATAGACCAAAATCAAAAATAACAGCATGAATCCGCTAATATCTATTAATACAACATGAAGTATAGAAAGGATCATCTTTTTTAATGTCGGATAATGATAGGGCAGAGAGGAATCAAAGCCGGCAATCAATGTATAGTCTTCATTTTTGATGACATAGTTAAATATGAAATAAAGTGTTGTTGCCATTAAAAGCATAATATAAACGAAAATATCTTCACCAATTAACGGAAGTCCTAAGTTCCAGCGAACGATCAGATTAATGACTGCCATCAAAACAATGCTCATATAAAGCAAAGCAGAATAATTTTTGATCGGTTTTGCAACAGTGGATAAATGGATCAGATCGGTATTGAAAATCTCTCCTAAGCGCTGCAAGGTTTGCAGATCAGGCGTTGTTTTCCCGGTTTCATAAGAAGATATCGCCTGCCTGGTAATAAATAAAAGATCAGCCAGCTCCTGTTGGGTCATTCCTTTTTGTTGTCGTAAGCTTTTAATTTGTTCACCAATGGTATTCATAAGTTTCACCTCATAGCTATTGTATAGTTTCATGCTGATAAAGTCACGCAACAAATCATTGCTATTGAAATTGTGGGCATAACCAGCCTGTTTTTTTATTATCGAAAATGACAGATGCACATAAGTATGATACGATCATTCTATAGTAACGCATAAAAAGGAGGCGGTGTTTATCTTAAAAGCAATTCAGCTTATGAAAAAAATGTACTGGTTTGGGTGTTTTGGACTCTTTGGAACCCTTCTTGATTATCCCTATTTGTCGCTTTTTTACTTATTCTTTCTATTAGCCCCGATTGAGCTTATTTTGAGCTTGATATATGATCTTAAAAAAGAGGAGCATTCATCAAAGACAAGCGATTTAAAATTCCTTTTTCAGAATCTTGGCATGCTGATCGGCATTCCGATTATTTATATGCGCTGTTGGTTTCATTTACCTGATCATCATTATAAAGCAAAAGTCAGTTACAGGCTTCCGTTTGATGGCGAATGGCTGACGGTAAATGGTGGATTGGATAAGGAAACATCGCATTCTTGGAGCATCTGCAATCAGCGCTATGCTTACGATTTTTATATAGATCAAGAGGGGAAATCTTATCGTACAGATGGGAAGACAGTCAGTGACTATTATTGTTATGGAGAATCGGTTTTATCGCCGGCAGACGGGGTAGTTGTGGATATAAAGGATAGCTTTGAGGATACACCAATTAGTGAAAATGGAGAAATCCAATGCTTAGCTTCCGATATAAGGGGCAATTACATTGTCATCCATCATGGAGAAAAAGAATATACAACGATTGCCCATTTAAAAAAAGGGAGCATTCTCGTCAAGGCTGGAGACTATGTATCGCAGGGACAGCCAATTGCTCGCTGCGGCAACAGCGGAAATACCAGTGAACCGCATATCCATTTCCAATTACAACAGGGCAAAAGCTTTCTTTTTTCAGCAAGTCTGCCAATCTACTTCGATGGAATTCAGGAGACTTTGGAAAGTACTGACATTCACTATCTCACAAGAGGTCAGAGAGTAACAAATATAAAAAAGAATAAATAAAATATATTCTAATAATTTTATAAAGAGTTATCAGATGAATGAAGGAGAGTAAAATCTCTTTTTTATTTGATAATGAAAGATTGATTCGATCAGCAGCGGTCATTATTTTTTATTAAAAGATGGGATTAAAGCATTTTGTTTAGAAGTGCTTCATATAATTTCATGAGGTGATATTGTGATATATTTAGACCAAAGTAAGATCGTGATAAAGCAATATGAAAGCATCATCACATTAGAAACACATTGTATCCTATTGAAAATGCCCAAATGTATGTTAAAGCTGATTGGAGATGATTTCATCGTTGTGTACTTATCACAAGAAGAAATCCATATTCGAGGCATTATGAAAGAAGTTAAATTTATTTATGCTTAACATCAGCTTGGGCTATGATGTGTATGAAATTGAGTGTATCAATATCTCCTATTACATTGATTTATTTACTAAAAATAAGGTGCAGCTGTACCATTTGCGTAAGATCGATACATATACGTATAGTTTTTTAGTGCGGCGCAGAGACACTTATATCTTACAGAAAACAGATGCTCCGCTGCAATTTATTCGAAGTGTCGGTCCGCTTTACTATATTACTCGTTTTTTCAAAAGTAAGGTGAAGCTTGTCGGGGCAGTGGTTTTTATCGGTGTATTCTATTATACACAGCAGCATATTTTAAATTTAAAAATCATTGGTACGCAGTATCAGTTAAATGAAGAAATTGTCGCCAAGCTGAAAGACTATCATATTGACTTTTTTGATAAGAAAATGTCCTTGGATGATATTGCCAATTTAAAAAATCAGCTGCTCAATGACTATAAAAGCAATATTGATTGGATAAATATCTATCAACAAGGGGAAACTATCTATATAGAGTACACTAATAAAAAAGAGTCGCAGATCGTAGAAAAAGATGTTCGCCCGATTGTTGCCTGCAAGGAAAGTGTCATCAAGGAATTTCAGATTCAAAGCGGTTATATCATGAGCAGCATCAATCAGTATGTGCAGCCGGGGGATTTATTGGTCAGCAATGCCATTGTGTCAACATTTGATGAGACGATTATGGTGTATCCTAAAGGAAAAGTATATGGATATACATGGTATGATATTGAAAAAGAATTACCCCTTCAAGATGAAGCTGATGATTTTAATACATTACTGCTGCAAATCCGCAATGAGCTGCAGCAGCAATTAGGCAGTGAGGCAAAGATTGACAAAGAAAAGGTTTTGCATTATAGCATTGATAATAGTAAAATAAGGTTAAAGGTACATTATACCGTAATAGAAGATATAGCATGCAAGGGAGATATGAATGAGCAAAACACTGAAACTAACTGAATATACAGTCGATCAGATTACACGTTTAGTAGGGATCGGCGAAAAGAATCTTGAATTGATTGAAAAACAGTTTGATATAAATATTATATTGCGCGGAGATGAACTGATCATTCAAAGTGAAGAGGAAGCCATCATTCAAAAAGTAGAAAGTTTAGTGATGGCCTTACTGGCATTAACGAAGAAAGGACTTAATATTTCATCCAGAGATATTATCTATGCGTTAAAACTCCAGCAAGATAATCACTTGGAAAAATTAGATGCTCTTTATGATGTTGTGATCGCTAAGACCATTACCGGGAAAGTGATTTATCCTAAAACGATAGGTCAGAAAGAATATTATTTAGCGTTGAAAAAGAATGATGTGGTTTTTGGAATCGGACCTGCGGGAACCGGAAAAACTTATTTGGCAGTCGTCTTTGCGGTAGCTGCATTGAAGAATAATGAAGTGAAGCGTATTGTTTTAACCCGTCCGGCAGTAGAAGCCGGGGAAAGCCTAGGCTTTTTGCCAGGGGATTTAAAAGAAAAGGTAGATCCTTATCTGCGCCCTTTATATGATGCTTTGCATGATATGTTAGGTGTTGAGCAGACTGAACGCTTGATCGAAAAAGGCACGATCGAGATTGCACCGCTTGCCTATATGCGTGGTCGTACCTTAGAGGATGCCTATGTGATTTTAGATGAAGCGCAAAACACAACTGATGCACAGATGAAAATGTTTTTGACTCGTTTAGGATTTAATTCTAAAATGGTCATCACCGGAGATATTACGCAGATCGATTTACCACGCGGTATCCATTCAGGATTAAAGATTGCTTCACAAATCCTACGTGGCGTTAAAGGAATCCAATTTGTTGAATTATCAGCGATGGATGTTGTTCGTCATCCCGTTGTTCAGCGTATTATCGAGCGTTATGAAACACGTCCGCATGAAGAACACTATGAACAGTAGTGTTTTTCTTTTGTTTGTGTTATACTAAGCTGTATGTTTAAAGAAAGAGGAAATAAATGAAATTTAATGAATTACAATTAATCGAACCATTGCTGAAAGCCGTGGCTCATTTGAATTATGAAGAAGCGTCACCTATTCAGTCACAGGCGATTCCGCCTTTATTAGAAGGAAAGGATTTGCTTGGCTGCGCTAAGACGGGAACCGGGAAGACCGCTGCCTTTGCTTTACCTATCTTACAGAAACTTTATTTGCGTGAGGAAGCGGATAAATATCCGCGAACAATCAAAGCTTTGATTTTGGCACCGACACGTGAATTAGCTATACAGATCAATGAGACATTTCAGTCACTGAATCCCTATGTTAACTTAAAATCAGCTGCCATCTTTGGTGGTGTGCGTCAGGGTCAGCAGGTGACTGCAATTGAACGTGGGATTGATGTTCTTATTGCAACACCGGGACGTTTATGGGACCTACATGAACAAGGCTTGCTGGATCTAAATCATATTGAATATTTCGTTTTAGATGAAGCAGACCGTATGTTGGATATGGGATTTATCCGAGATATTCGCAAGATTATGAGATTAATCCCAGCTAAGAGACAAACTATGCTTTTCTCAGCAACCTTGCCTGATGAAATACAGCACTTGGTTGATGAAATCTTACATGATCCGATTCGTATTATGATCAGTTCCGGACATATGACCGTTGAAAAGATTCAGCAGTCTTTATATTATGTCGATAAATTAAATAAAGCAAAACTGTTGATTCGTCTGTTAGACGATCCGCGTATTTATAATGCGATTGTGTTTGTACGTACAAAACGCAATGCAGATACGCTATGCAAGAAGCTTAATAAAGCAAAAATAACCGCAGAAGCGATTCATGGGGATAAATCACAGAATGCCCGTGTCCGTGCTTTGCAGAATTTTAAAGATAATAAAGCCCGAATTTTAGTAGCGACAGATATAGCGGCAAGAGGGATTGATATTGATGATTTAACTCATGTCATCAATTTTGACTTGCCTGAACAAGCAGAAAACTATGTGCATCGTATTGGGCGTACAGCTCGTGCGGGAGCAAGCGGAGAAGCGATTACGTTCTGCTGTTATCAAGAAAAGGATTTGTTAAAAGAGGTAGAAAGATTTATTCATCAGTCTATTCCGGTTGTGGATAACCCTTATTATCCTATGGAAGATTTAAGTGATCCTGTAAAAAAAGAAAAAGCACCGCAAAAGAAAACAATGGCATCATCAAGAAGCCGTCGTTCATCGAAAAGCAGTAAACGCCGTTAATTAGCACTCATAAGAGTGCTTTTATTGTATGAATTAAGCAATGTCAAAGGATTTTGACATGAAATATGACGATGTCAAAGAAGTTGGATAGACAAATAAACTTAAACATGGCATGATGAGTACGAAAGGAATGTGAGTGTTATGGAGATTGGGGACAAATTAAAAAAAGCAAGAACTGCTTCTTCGCTTACACAAGAGAGGGTAGCCGACCAACTGCAGGTTTCTCGGCAGACAATATCCAACTGGGAAAATGAAAAGTCCTATCCCGATATTATCAGTATTATTAAACTAAGTGATTTGTATAAGATCAGTCTGGATGAACTATTAAAGGGGGATTCTAAAATGATTCAGCATTTAGAAGAAAGCACCGATACAGTCAGCAGCAACAAAAAGCTGATCATGGCGATCGGTATCAATATATTTTTCTTAATTTTATTTGTTTTATTTAATGGCTTGATCGCTAAAAATAATTATCTGATTATTGGCAGTGCTTCGATTGGAATCATCAGTACATGTTTCTTGTTTTATCAGATCATTAGAAAGTTTTAAGGAGGGATTACGATGACTTGGTATTTAATTGTATTTGTATTTATGGTATTAATGGGAGCTTTCGCATTGGCCTATCAAATTTTTCGCTTAACGGAGCTGGATGCCAAATGCCGTGGCTTAAAACATCCTAAATGGTGGGGATTATTCTCCCTGAGCGGCAATAATGGAAGCGGCGGGCTGATTCTATATTTGATCGGACGCAGAAAATATCCGATTACAATGAACAGTGAAGAAAGAATACTCATGAATTCACGTAAGAAACGAGCAGGAGCTGCCCTGGTTTTTATGGCAGTCGGCATGATCTGTTTAATGAGTACTTGTATTCTGACTTTTAATTAAATAAAAAACGTTATGAACACTCATAACGCTATTAAGATTAAAGTGCTGCTTTTTCTTTTTGAAGCAGGGCTTTTTTCTTTAAATCACGGCCAATTGTCAGCCACATCGTTAGGTAACAAGCGCCGCCGCCAATAAAGTTGGAGATCGGTTCAGCTAAGAAAATTCCGGTAATGCCTAAGCCAAACATTTTAGGCAGAATCAATGTCAGTGGTACGACAATAAATACTTTTCTTAATAAAGAAAAGAAAACGGCTTGTTTAGACTTTCCTAAGGCAACTGCAACAGATTGCCCGGCAAATTGAAACGCCATCATAAAGAAACCAAAGAAATAAACTTTTAAAGAAGGAATTGCCACTTCAATCAGATGCGGTTCTTTATTGAAAATATGAATAAAGAAGCTTGGGAATAACGTGATAATCAGCCACATTACAAAGGTATAGGCTACACAAACAACCGTCATAAATTTAATGCCTTTTAATACACGATCATACGCCTGAGCCCCATAGTTATACCCTAATACCGGCTGAGAGGCATTCGTTAATCCACTTGATGGCATGGAAACAACTTCACGGATCGAATTGATGACGGTCATTGCCGCCACGTAAATATCACCACCGTAGGATTGTAAGCTGGCATTGCAGACGATGGCTACTAGTGAGTTGGTAATCGCCATAACAAACCCTGACATGCCTAAGGAAACAATTTGACGGATATAGTCTAACTTCAGTTTCATTCGCTGCAAACGCAGTTTCAAAATGGTATTCTTACCTGTTAAAAAGAGAAGGATCCAAACAGCAGAAATAAACTGTGAAATAACAGTGGCTAAAGCAGCGCCGCGAACGCCCATCTGAAATGTAAAGATAAAGATCGGATCCAGCACAATATTGGTAATGGCGCCTAGTAAAACAGTCATCATCCCAATTTTGGCGAATCCCTGAGAATTGATAAAGCTGTTCATTCCCAGTCCAATCATTACAAATAAACTGCCTAACAGATAAATTGAAATATAGGCATCAGCATATGGAAAGGTTGCCTCACTGGCACCAAACATGAAAAGTAACGGCTTTTTAAACAGTAAGCCGATAATCGTTAAGAGAATCCCAAAAATAATCATTAAAGCAAAAGAATTCCCCATGATTTCTTCGGCTTCCTGATCATTGCCTTTCCCTCGGGCAATGGAACACAGTGGAGCACCGCCCATTCCAAATAGATTAGCAAACGCAATAATGATCGTAATTAGCGGCAGGGATAAACCCAATCCACTCATAGCTAAGGTCGCTCCGTTATCGATACGTCCGATAAAAATACGATCGACGATATTATATAAAACATTGATGAGCTGAGCGAGTGTCATGGGAATCGCAAGATTAATAATATTGCGTGCGACACTTCCCTTAGTAAAATCATTTTTTCTATTCTCCATAATTCCATCTCCCCTTAATTTCTATAGTATAGCACCATTCAATGACCTGTGCCTAATTTTTCATGAATTGAATAAAAATAGCGCAGCAGCCGACGCTGCTACGCTTACAGTCAATGCTTTGAAATCTAGGGAGATTGCATTAAATCTAAGTTTAAAGTGGGGCAATAGAAAGCGATAAATGCAGCCTGTCATTTTCAAGATGATCTTAATTAATATACATCCTTTATTTGCACGTTATATCAAATCAGGTCTTAAATTATCCCCATGTTAATCTGATTTGACCGTCGGTATTCACTTCTAAGGTTAAGTATCCTACATGACTTCCCAGCACAAACCCGAATTTTTTCACTGTGTAATTAAAGGTCATTGACGCTGTTGCAGGCAGATATGTCTCTGATAGTTCCGTAATAATATTGAGGTCAAGGCTGTTTACAGTGGCATGCTCCCTCTTAAACATAGGCGTGTACACTTTAATGATTCTAGCAGGATAGTTCCCTTTCACATCCGCATAAAAGCTGGCTTCTAAACCACCGCTGCGGATATGCGGACGCAAAGTGCTCAATCCATCAGGCAGCATTCCTGAACTCCAATCGGTTGTTTGCTGAGAATAAAGTGACTTATCAGAAATAGAATTTTGAATATCTATTCGAATATCAATATCTTGAATTTCGTCATGATAAATGGTTATTTCACTGGTATGCTCCAACTTGGATAAATCAAGATCGGCATACATCTTTTCAGTCCCTTTATTTTTATAAACCTTTACAGCGTTATTTTCTTCAACCAGCGCATAAACTTCAACAGCTTTTGCTGAAGACACACTTAACCCAATGGCGGTGCATAAACTCATCATTATCACATATAACTTCTTTCCTCTTTTCATCGTTGTCTCTCCTTTTTTATTGTCTAAAATCAACTATAGGGGCAGTCCAAGGTTCTATTAAATTTTTAAAAGTGTTCTTTCTATTTAAATGTTAACATAGTTTTAAAAAATAACGCTATTCTTTTTGTGAAAATAATGATTATTTAATAATCCTATTTCTATTTTTTTATAGAGTAAAAAGATGAACGTCAAATTCTTGCTTTTAAGTAAAATAATCAGTATACTTATTTAAGAATTGGAGGAGTTTATTCATGGATAAATTATTGGTTTTGGGAACTGGGAATGCCGCTGTTAAAAAGTGCTATAATACGTGTTTTGCATTAAAGAAAGATAATGAATACTTCCTTGTAGATGCCGGTGGAGGAAATGGAATCTTGGGGCGATTAGATGAGATGAATATTCCTTTGAATGAAATACATCACCTTTTTGTTACTCATGAACATACCGATCATATTTTAGGGGTGGTTTGGATTATTCGCATGATTACGACTAAAATGTTAGCGAATGACTATATCGGTGAATTTCATATTTATGCACATACGGAATTGGTTCAGACAATTAAAACACTTTGTGAGCTGACTTTACAAAAAAAGCTGACCAAATGTTTTGATCAGCGTGTGCTTTTTCACCCATTGCAAGATGGGGATCAATGGACAATTTTAGATACACCTTTTACGTTTTATGATATATTATCGACTAAAGCTAAGCAATTTGCTTTTACTTTTATCAATGAGGATGGGAAAAAGATCGCCTTTGCCGGAGATGAACCCTATAATGAAAAATGCTTTGAATATGTCAAAGGTGCTGACTGGCTGATGCATGAAGCATTCTGTCTATATGATCAGCGCGATATTTTTAAGCCTTATGAAAAGCATCACAGCACAGCTAAAGATGCTGCTGTTTTAGCGACACAGCTGGGTGTTAAACATCTTATCCTTTGGCATACCGAAGAGAAAAATCTGACTCAGCGAAAAGCACTCTATACACTGGAAGCCGCAAAGTATTTTAATGGCAGTATTTATGTTCCTGATGACCTCGAGGTGATTGAGCTATGTCAGTAACTTTTGCATCTATTGCTTTGGGCTGTCTTATTGTGATGGCAGTCTGCAGTATTGTGTTTCCCATTATATTTATTGTATCATTCAATCGTTTTCGTAGGGAAATGAAACAAACTTTTGAAAAAAGAAACTTAGAAGAGGTAGAAAATGAAATTTAAAGAACCCCGTTTATTAAGTATCTGTGCAGCAGCTTTTATTGGCATGGTCGTTTTAGCAATCAATGCTGCCAGTCAGCATGAAACTGCAAAATTAATTATTACTATCGTATTATCCTTAATGGCATTAACGATGCTGTTGGGACGTTTTAATATTTTAGTTAAAGAGGATTTTATGCTGGTTTACGCATTTCGTTATATCGGCATCTTGCCGGTTATGATTGATTATGCAGATGTAAAGGAAGTTAAACTGGTTTCAAAAACAAAAGTAAAAATTAAAACAGCCAAACAGGAATTATCTGTCTATGTCTTAAATGCTGCAAAATTTGTTGATTGTTTAAAAGCAAATACACAAAAACTGGAATTAGAAGTGGAATATCATTAGATATTTCATTTTTATTACCGATGATGCAATTATTGAAACTTTCATGTATAATAGAAATAGAGATGGATCAATAAGAAAGGAGCATACATATGAACAGAAAAGAAAGGATCCTTAACATATCCCGTAAATCCGGTGTTGCGGTTGAAGAGCTCGATGATACTTTAGATAATGAAACAGCAATGAAGTGCCATAGAAAGTGGCCGATTATCCTCATGCTTTTATTCTCATTTCTCTTTGTTTTTTATGGGGCTTACCGCATTTATACTGTATTTAAAAAGATTAGATAATGAAAAAAAGCCTCTTTATATAAGACGTTTCAGACTGTTGATTGAGTACATCTGCGTACCTGCTCAACAGTTTTTTTGTCATTCAATCCTATATAATACAAGTATACTATTTATATATATATCTGTATATTTAGTATGATTTAAAACAAAATAGCTAATAGAATGCTTCCATTTATTCTATAAAAACTATTCAATATTTTAGGTTAGTAGAGATAAGCATCACAGAATTTGTTTAATGATACGATATAAATATAATGGAAATGATAAAATAAAACGTTGTAGAAAGAGACAGTAAAGGAGAGAAGTTGAATAATGGAGTATGGATATGCACGGGTATCTTCGAAAAATCAAAATCTGGATAGACAAATCGAAGCTCTGAAAAAAGTTGGAATTCAACAGCGGAATATGTATGTAGAAAAGATTTCAGGAAAGAACTTTGAAAGAAGGCAATATCAAAAGCTGATAAAAAAACTTAAAAGAGGAGATGTACTATACATTAAATCCATTGATCGATTAGGAAGAAACTATAATGAAATCATTGAACAATGGCATAGGATCAACAAGGTGACCGGAGCTGATATTGTAGTGCTGGATTTTGCAATGCTGGATACAAGGCAAAATATTTACGGATTGACAGGACAGTTTATATCAGATATGGTATTGCAGATTATGAGTTATGTCGCCGAAATTGAACGGGAAAATATTCTTGAAAGGCAACAAGAAGGCATTGAATGCGCAAAAATGAAAGGGATAAAATTCGGGCGGCCAAAAAAGCCGTATCCTGATGAATTTGAAAATATTTATCAGCAGTGGAAATCTGATTTAATCAGCAAAAGAGAAGCGAGCAGACGGTTGTTTACCAATACCACTTTGTTTACTAGATGGGTGGATGATTATGAAAAACAAGATAATTCGGTTAAAAGAAATTTACTATAGAATCAAGAGAAATCCTCTTGATTTTTTATTTTATTAAAGGATATTAAGCTCGGCAAACTCTATTTATAAAAATAAAATATGTAATTACAACCTGTTTTTAAACCAAAATAAATAAAAAGTGTTATAAAACCTATACGTTTCATAACACTCTATTTCTTAATATAAATGATTAAAAAGCGGTAATTATTCTTTCATAAATGAATATATCATAAATATTACAAAATGTATGATTTTAATAACAATAATACCCGAGTGCATCTTTAATGCACAAAATTAAAGCAGTACAGATAAAAAGATGGTAAGAAAGCTTTTATTATATTGAGTCATGTAAACACTAAGGGTCAGCAAATGGGACTATTATAATGCCAAATTGATTGAAAACAAGGTGGATTCATGGTGTGTTTTTGAAAGGAGGAATAAGGACTTTTATAAAAATAAACTTTAATGGAGGAGATGGAATTGAAGAAAGATATTGGCAGTGAGTTAGAAAGATGCATAAACGAAGATTTTAGAGGATTTGAACTGTTATATCAGCCGCTGGTTGATTCAAATACTCAGCATGTTATAGGGTTTGAAGCTTTGATTCGCTGGAATTATCCGGGGATTGGCAGTATCTCTCCATCCATTTTTATTCCTTTATTAGAAAAAGAAGGACAAATGATTCGATTAGGGAAATGGATTATCTGTACAGTCTTTAAACAACTGCAAGAATGGCAAAAAACAAACCCATATCTTCAGGCAAATATAAATATTTCGACCTGTCAGATTGAATTCAAAAGCTTTGCAGATGATCTAGTTGCTTGGATAAAAAAATATCAAATAAATCCAGCAACTATCGTGTTTGAATTAACGGAAACAAAAGAATGGCAGGAGCTGGCAGCAGCGAAAAGGATAATCGAAAAGCTATATAAACTAGGCATAACGTTTGCTATAGATGACTTTGGCACTGGATATTCAACATTTGAAGTATTTAGGACACTTAAATGCAGTGAAATAAAGATCGACCGAATGTTTATAGATAAAATTGTGAAATCCGATATGGATCAAAAAATAGTGAAGTTTTTGGTTCTGCTCTGTCATTCATTGGGAAAGACAGTATGTGCAGAAGGCATAGAAAACCAGCTGACAAAAGATTTATTATGCAATTTGGGCGTTGATCTATTACAAGGATATTATTTTGATCCGCCGCTTACACCGAAAAGCTTCGCGGAAAAGTACATAGAAAATAGTGAGTTATGCATGGTTTGATTGAAAAATGGGTGGAATAAAAAATCAATGGAAAAAAATCTGAAAATAGAAGGAGCGCCAAGGTAACTATTGGGAGTAACATATAAGGAGGATAATATGAAAAAATCAATAAAATATATATTAAGCATGTTAGGGATATTCTCTCTTTCTTTAGGGATGACCATACATCAGCTTGATAAAAAAGATAATCAGATATATGCAAGTGATGGAGAAGTGCTGCTTAATGAAGCAAACTTTCCTGATCCGGTGTTTCGCTCAATAATCAGTAATGTTGCTGATGCTGATAAAGATGGTCGATTGAGCATTGATGAACAAGAAGCGATTACATGGTTTGACATAGTTGCAGATGAGGATGGAATAGCGAGTGTAAAGGGAATTGAATATTTTAGTCAATTAACAGATTTAAGTGTGACAGGCAGTCAAATTACAGAACTTGACCTGACCAAAAATACTCAGCTTATAAATTTGATCATCAATGATACCAACATTTCAAGATTAAATTTAAGTAATAAGACAGAACTTATGTTAGTCAGTTTAAGTGGTAATACTAACCTGAATACGCTTGATTTAACAAATTGTTTAGCTTTAGAAGATTTATCTTTATTGAGATCAAATATTTCTAAATTAGATTTAAGCGGATGTCCTAATCTTGTCGAGCTTGATACAGGATTTTCACCTGTTTCATCTGTAAACTTAAGTGAAAATTCGGTGCTGACTACATTGAGAATGAACGATAATCAGTTAACAAAGATTGATTTAAGTGCAAACACAGAGTTAGAGCGTGTTTATCTGGATAATAACCAGTTAAGCAAAATTGATTTTAGCGACAATAAAAAATTGACAAGAATCAATGTAGCGGATAATCAGCTTACTGAATTGAATCTTGCAGAAAATCCACTGCTGATATCATTAACCTGTTCAGGAAATAATCTTTCAAATTTAGATCTTAGCCACAATAAATTGTTGGAAGATTTATCAATAAGCCGTAATCATTTAGCGGATCTTACTATGAATGAGGTGGATTTTCCGAATCTAACGTATATTGTCAATGCTACGCAATCTGTCGAGACAGAAATTAAAAAAAGTGATGGTAAATATATCCTTGATCTCAACTTACTGGTTAGTAAAGAGAATCTTTCTAAGGTAGTAATGGTTGATGGCGGAATTTTGGATGCGGCGACGGGAAGAGTTACCTATGATGTGAAACCGGCAGCTATTCAATATACCTATCAGATAGGTACATTTGGTGGTAAAGTACGCTCTATGAGTGTTACCGGAACGCCAGTGTATAAAAATAAAATTACATTTTTTGATCATGCTGGCAATATTTTGAAAATAGACTATGTCGAAGACGGCGCACAGGGAGTGGCACCTGCTGACCCAATAAGAGAAGGCTATACATTTATGGGATGGGATAAAGTGCTCACTAATATTACAGATGAAATGAATTTCTATCCTTTATTTAACATAAATACATATACTATTAAATTTGTTGATGATGATGGAACGGTTTTAGATACTCAAAAAGTTGAGTATGGGAAGGATGCCAAATTACCCACCGCTCCCCAAAGAACAGGGTATATTTTTACTGGTTGGGATAAAGAAGCAACCCACATTCAACAGGATATGAGTATTAAAGCGCAGTATAAGATAATCGAGTATACCGTGATCTTTCAAGATTACGATGGAACTGTCATCAGTATACAAAAAGTGGACTATAATACCGCAGCGAATTACCCGGAAGCACCAATTCGTCAAGGGCATACATTTATCGGTTGGAATGAGGACTTCCAAAACGTATTAAGTGATATGATAGTAGAAGCGATGTACACGATTAATCAATATAATGTTGTCTTTATCGATTTTGATGATACTGTTTTAAATGAACAACGCGTAGAGTATCTAAAAGATGCCACAGCACCAACACTGCCATCTCGTGAAGGCTATACATTTATTGGCTGGGATCAAATATTCACCGGTGTCAAAGAAGATTTAATTATCAGAGCCGTATATGAAAAGAAAGATCAGCTATCAGTCGATATTGAACAAAATCCAGATATAAACAGTAATCAAACAGTACCAGCACCTGTTGAGAAAAATCCTAATACGGGAGATTCCACGAATATGAATGTGATGATTCTATTGATGTTGTTGAGTTTGGGAGGCATGGCAAGACTGGCTCAAAGAAAAAGAAGTTATCTAAAAAAGCAGTAGTTTAATAGATGGGGATTTTATTATTAGTGTCTGATTTTAGAGGAAAAGAGGAAAGTCAATGATTTAAAAGACTTTCCTTTTTATTAAATAGAGGAGAGTGTGGGTTAAATTAATAAAGTTTAAAAAACAGTTTTGTATTATAAGTAAGTTTATTAATAAAATTTGTGAAAAAGCTTTATTTTATATTTTATCTGTGCTACTATACTATCAAGCGGAAGGTGATCATTATGAATACAAATCGAATTTCACAACAATTACATCACCATCATTGGATACAGTAGGGTTATATCAGCAAATTGATACAGCCCATTTTGTGTTATTTCAAAGGGTTGTATCTAATGACAAAAACGTGCTAAGCAAGCGGGTCATTGGACTCGCTTTTTTGTTTATCTGGAGGGGGAAAATATGGAGAATTACAAATTTGTGCTTCCCGAAGAAGCGCAGGAAGCGTTAAAAGGTCATGTCAGGACACTAAGAATGATGGAAACCAAGCTGAGAACAGTCTTCGATGACCATCGATATGATGAAGTGATGATACCGACATTTGAATACACGGATCTTTATCGGGACATTGCTACCGGGATTGAAGTCGAACGATTATTTCAGTTTTTCAATAAAGATGGAAAGGCTATTTCATTAAGAGCTGATTTTACATTTCCGTTAGCTCGTTATCATGCACATGCCGCTTTGTCGGTGGGACGTTATTGTTATTTTGGGAAAGTTTACCGTAAGCAGCTTAGTCACAAAGGACGTCAAAGTGAAATCTATCAGGCTGGCATTGAATTGATGGGATTAGATGAAATCACCGGAGATCAGGAATGCTTAACGGTGTTATCGCAAAGCCTAAAGACGATGTCCTTATCCAATGTGCAAACAGAGTTAGGCAGTGCCGCTTTCTTTAGACGCTTGGAACATCTTATAAAAGATGACGGACAGTTAAAGACGATCCTAGATTATCGGGATATGAGTGCTATGGAACTATTTGTGAAAGAGAAAGTAAAAGGTCAGGTTATTGACCAAAAAATGGCAAATTTTTTAAATCAGCTGATTACTCTGACCGGAAAGCAGGAGGTCTTTATCGCAGCTAAAATGTATTTGGAAGATGAAACATTGCTGAAGGCATTAAACCATTTAGAGACGCTTTATTCTTCTTTTAAAGATCAGTTTGAGGATTTAACAGTAGATTTAGCGATGGTACCAAAATTCAATTATTATACCGGCTTGATGATCAAAGCCTATCACTTAGATGCTGCAGAAGCGATCATTAGCGGCGGGCGTTATGATCAATTGCTTCAGGTTTTTGGGCGGGATAGTCAGGCGATAGGATTAAGCTTTAATTTAGATATGCTAAGTGAACTAGCGGATAAGGAGAAACAAGATGATTAAGATCGCAGTGACAAAAGGAAGAATAGAAAAACAAGTTAGTCATTTGCTTTTAGAAGCCGGCTATGACATGCGCCCGCTATTAAATAAAGATCGGGAGCTGTTGATTACCACACAGGATGATCTGCAATTTATCTTTGCCAAAGCGAATGATGTCCTCACCTTTTTAGAGCATGGCATTGTTGATATTGGCTTTGTAGGAAAAGATACTTTGGATGAAAGCGAATTTAACGATTACTATAATTTACTCGATTTAAAGATCGGTCAATGCTACTTTGCAGTTGCCAGTTATCCGCAGTATAGAGATACACAGTTTAACCGCCGTAAGCGTATTGCTTCAAAGTACACGACCATCGCTAAACGTTATTTTCAATCTAAATTAGAGGATGTAGAGATCATTAAGCTGGAAGGATCGGTTGAATTAGGTCCGATCGTAGGTATTGCAGATGCGATTGTTGATATTGTTGAAACAGGGTCAACATTAAAAGCCAATGGTTTAGAAGTCATTGAAAAAATCAGTGATATCAGCACTCGCTGTGTCTGCAATAAAGTTAGTTTTAAATTTAAAAAAGAGGAAATAATGACGTTAGTTGAACGTCTGAAGGGGGAAACAACATGTTAGAACGAATGAAATTTACAGGAGATTATACAGCATTGGATCAATTATTCAGCGCTCGTAAGGCCACGATTAATAAAGAAGTCAATGAAACGGTAGAAAAAATCATTCAGGATATTATCGATCGTCAGGATGAAGCTTTGTTTGACTATGCCAAACGCTTTGATGGGTATGAGATTAAAAGCCCTAAGGATCTTTTGGTTACTAAAGAGGAAGTGAATGAAGCAGTAGAACGTGTCGGGGATAACTTTATTCGCATCTTAGAAAGAACGAAGAGTCAGCTCATTGATTTCCACCAGCATCAATTAAGTCAGTCATGGTCCATATTTAAAGAAAACGGGGTCATCATGGGACAGATCGTCAGAGGATTAAGACGAGTAGCCTTATACGTTCCCGGAGGAACCGCAACCTATCCTTCAACAGTTCTTATGAATGCGATCCCTGCTCAGCTTGCCGGGGTCAAAGAGTTAATAATTATTACACCTGTAAAAGCGGATGGAAAAGTAAGTGATGTCATATTAGCGGCAGCTCATGTCTGCGGTATCGAAACAATTTATAAAGTCGGGGGGGCACAAGCTGTTGCTGCTGTTGCCTATGGAACACCTTCGATTAAAAAAGTAGATAAGATTGTCGGACCGGGAAACATCTTTGTAGCAACTACCAAAAAATGCTGTTACGGAGCCGTTGATATTGATATGATCGCCGGACCTAGTGAAGTGCTTGTGATTGCCGATGCATCGGCAAATCCCAAATATATTGCTGCGGATTTAATGAGTCAGGCAGAACATGATCGTTTAGCCAGTGCCATTTTAGTGACGACTTCGGCTTCGCTGGTAGAGGAAGTCGAAAAAGAGTTAACTCGCCAGTTAAATACACTGTCACGCCGAGAGATCATTGAAGAATCTTTGCAGAATTATGGCGGAGCCGTCCTCGTAGATTCAATTCAGGAAGCATTCGATGTATCGAATTATATAGCGCCGGAACATTTAGAAGTCTTGGTCGATCAGCCAATGAATACCCTGCCTTATATTGAAAATGCCGGATCCATCTTTTTAGGCGAATATACACCGGAACCATTAGGGGATTATATGAGCGGAACAAACCATGTTCTGCCAACAAGCGGTACGGCTAAATTCTATTCCGCTTTAGGTGTATATGATTTTGTTAAATATTCCTCATATAGTCAATATCCAAGAACCATCTTAAATACGTTTAAAGAGGATGTCATTGAATTTGCTCAATTAGAAGGCTTGGACGCTCATGCCAATTCAATTCAAGTCCGCTTTGAGGAGGAAGAGTAAAATGGAAACAATTAAGATTGCCAGGAAAACGAATGAAACGGATATTACTGTAGAACTAAAACTGAAGGGCGAAGGAAAAAGCTGTATTCATTCCGGTATCGGATTTTTAGATCATATGCTGACTCTTTTTGCTTTTCATTCCGGCATGGATCTTAATTTGACTTGTCAGGGGGATTTAGAGGTAGATACGCATCATTCGATTGAAGATATTGGTATCACGTTAGGACAGGCAATGGCTAAAGCCTTGGGAGAACGCAATGGAATTCAGCGATACGGAAATGCCTTCTTGCCGATGGATGAAGCGATGGCGCAGGTTACTTTAGATTTATGCCGCCGCAGTTATTTGGTTTACCATTGTGAACTGCCGGTTGAAAGAGTCGGGACTTTTGAATGTGAGATGCTGGAAGAGTTTCTGCGTGCATTTGCATTTAATACCCAGATGACGCTGCATGTTAATATGCTTTATGGAAAGAATGCGCATCATATGATTGAAGCGATTTTTAAAGGGCTGGGTCAAGCACTGAAACAAGCAATTCAATTCACTCAGGATCAGCGCCCAATGTCAACGAAAGGACAATTATAGGTGAAGCATATGGTGATTATCATTGATTATCATGTTGGGAATTTAAAAAGTGTGTTGAATGGCTGCCGCCGAGCCGGAATAGAAGCTCAAATCAGCAGTGATAAAGAAACAATTAAAAATGCCAAAGCATTGATTTTGCCGGGAGTGGGAACATTTAAAGCGGCAATGGAGCATTTGAAAGAAACTGATCTTATTGATACCATTCGTGAATGCAAAGAAAAGGGGACTCCTATTTTAGGAATCTGTTTAGGAATGCAAATTCTGTTTGAAGAAGGAAATGAAGTTTCTTTGACAAAAGGACTGGGATTTTTATCAGGAAAAGTGGCACCTATCGAATGTACTCTTAAAATTCCCCATATGGGTTGGAATGAATTGTATTTTGAAAATGACCACCCTTTGCTGAAATATGTATCAGAAAAAGAAGATGTTTATTTTGTGCATTCTTTTCAAGCCTACTGTCCTACTTGCGAAGTTGTAGCCTATGCTCGCTATAAAGAAGCTTATATTCCGGCAATTGTAGTAAAAGGCAATGTGATGGGGTGTCAGTTTCATCCGGAAAAAAGCGGAGAAACCGGAAAGAAAATCTTAAAGGCATTTAAGGAGATGATTGCATGTTAATATTACCGGCTATTGATTTAAAAGATGGAAAAGTAGTGCGCTTATTTAAAGGGGACTATCAACAAGAAACGATCTATGCACTTGATGCTGTGGAGATTGCCTCTTATTATGAAAAAGTAGGCGCTGATTTCTTACATTTAGTTGATCTAAACGGAGCAAAAGAGGGCTGCCGCATCAATCAAAAGACAATTGCTTCTATTCGTGAGCATACTCAGCTGCCTATTGAATTGGGCGGAGGAATTCGTGATAAAGAGACTATCGCATTTTATTTAGAGGAGTTAAAAATAGATCGGATCATTTTAGGAACGGTGGCATTGAAAAATAAACCGTTGTTAAAAGAAGCGCTTCAGCTTTACGGGGCAGAAAAGATTGTCGTAGGTGTAGATATTAAAGACGGCTGTGTTGCTACTGAAGGCTGGCTGGATACCAGCAAAGTCGATTATCTTACTTTTCTAAAAGAGCTGGAAAGCCTGCAGGTTCGCTATGTGGTGGTCACCGATATTAGTAAAGACGGGACTTTAAGCGGACCAAATTTTGAACTGTATGAGAAAATTCGACAGGAAACCCATCTGCAAGTGATTGTATCCGGAGGCATCAGCTGTAAAGAAGATGTTTATCGAGTAAAAGACAATTACGGCTGTATTATTGGAAAGGCCTTTTATGATGGGAAAATAGATTTAGAGGAGGTCATTACATGCTTAAAAAAAGAATCATTCCCTGTTTAGATATAAAAGATGGAAAAGTGGTCAAAGGCATTCATTTTAACGGATTAAAAGAGGTCGGAGACCCGGTTGAACTGGCACGCCATTATGATGAGCAAGGGGCGGATGAAATCGTTTTTTTGGATATTACCGCAACCTATGAAAATCGCGATACGATGTATGCATTAGTCGAAGAAGCTGCCGGATCTTTATCGATCCCTCTGGCAATTGGCGGTGGTGTCCGTCATTTAGATGATTTTAGAAAAGTACTGCTCTGCGGGGCCGATAAAATTTCGATCAACTCAGCAGCTATTCGTGAACCTGCACTGATTAATCAGGCGGCACAAGAATTTGGCAGTCAATGTGTAGTTGTCGCTATTGACGCAAAAAAGAATCCACAAACACATCGTTTTGAAGTGTATATTAAAGGCGGACGGGAAAATACCGGCATTGATCTTGTCACATGGGCAAAAGAATGCCAGCAAAGAGGTGCCGGCGAAATCCTTTTGACATCGATGGATAAGGATGGGACCCAATCCGGTTATGATATTGACATGCTGCAGGCAGTATGCGCTGCAACCCGTATTCCGGTTATTGCCAGCGGCGGGTGTGGAAGCATTGACGATATTATAGATGTATTTAAAAAGACAGATTGTGATGCGGCATTGGTGGCTTCTTTATTCCATTATGGAGTCAGTACGATCAGTGAAGTAAAAGAACGATTGAAAGAAAATAATATTCCAGTGAGGTAGAAAGATGAAACCAGATTTTAATAAAATGCCGCTGATTCCGGCAATCGTACAGGATTATAAAACGAGTGTAGTGCTAATGCTTGCCTATGTGAATGAAGAAGCTTATGAAAAAATGCTGGAAGAAAAGCAGACTTATTTTTATTCTCGCAGCCGTCAGTCACTATGGCACAAGGGAGAAACATCCGGTCACTTTCAAAATATTAAATACATAGCGTTGGATTGTGATCAGGATACTTTATTGATTCAGGTGGAACAGATCGGAAATGCTTGTCATACAGGTGCCTACAGCTGTTTTTTCAATGATATCCAAGGAGAAGAAAGCCCAAGCACGATATTCCAATCTGTCTATGATTTAATTAAAGACCGTCAAGTTAATCCGATAGAAAATTCTTATACGAACTATCTTTTTGATCAAGGAACTGATAAAATATGTAAAAAGATCGGGGAAGAAGCCAGCGAAACGATCATTGCGGCAAAAAATGAAGATCGCGATGAACTGATTGGTGAAATAGATGATCTTTTATATCATATTTTTGTCCTGATGGCTAAAAAGAATATCTCTTTGCAGGATATTCAAAGCAAATTGAAAGAGCGCCATCAGATCACAGGCAATAAAAAAACATTCCATCAAAAAGGAGAGTATTAATGAGAAAAATTGATTATCATATGCACACTTGCTTTTCTGCTGATAGTGAGGCAGATCCTCAGCAGCATATCAAGCAGGCAATTAAAATGGGATTAGAAGAAATCTGCTTTACGGATCATCAGGATTTTCATTATCCGGGGACATCGTTTGATGTAGATATTGATCGTTATTTAAAAACGATGCTGGATTTAAAAAAGACCTATCAGAATCAAGTGAAAATTAAGATTGGGATTGAAGTCGGATTAGACTGTCTTTATCAAGATGAAATTAAAACATTTATAGAGACACATCCTTTTGACTATGTGATTGGTTCAATTCATGCCATCAGAGATACAGAATTCTTTTTACCGGGGAAATTCTTTGACAATAAAACAAAAGAAGAAGCACATCGTGAATTTTTTGAAGAAACGTTGCGCTGTGTACAGCAATTTGATGACTTTAACTGCTTAGGACATCTGGATTATATTGTTCGCTATGGTCCTTATAAAGATAAGTCGGTGAACCATGCAATATATCAGGATATTATTGATGAAATCTTTAAAACATTGATCAAAAAGGGAAAAGGAATTGAAGTCAATACATCCGGATTTAAAGATTTAGAAACCTGTGGCTTTCCAAACTTTGAACAGGTGCAGCGCTACTATGATTTAGGCGGACGAATCATTACGATCGGAACTGATTCCCATACCAGTGACAGAGTGGGAGAAAATGTCGACAGAGTTGTAAAGGAACTTGAAAAGATCGGTTTCAAGGATGTTTCAACTTTCACAAAACGTGTGAAAGATTCGATTTAATTGTGCTATAATAAATAAAATAGCACTTTTTTGTTTGAAGGGGGATATTATGCAATTCTTAATAAAAAAATGTATCAAAGATTATGAACAGGTAGATCGGCGAGAAGTGAGAGAACGCTATGGAACATTTGTCAGCATTATTTCTATTATTTGCAATATTGTCTTGGCTACTTCTAAATTAATCGTTGGAATATTTTCAAAAAGTATCTCCATTCAGGCAGATGCCTTAAACAACTATTCAGATGTGGGGAGCAATCTTGCGACCTTGTTTGGCTTTAAGCTAGCCAGCAAGCACCCTGATACGGATCATCCTTACGGGCATGGACGCATTGAATATATTTCGGGATTAATTATCTCATTTTTAATTTTGATGGTGGCATTGCAGTCATTGAAAGAATCCGTGATGAAAATTATTCATCCGGAAGTAATTCAATTCAGTTATATCGGGATTGCTGTGCTGGTTTTTTCAATGCTGGTGAAATTTTTGATGGCAAAAATGAATAATACGATTGGTGAACGCATTCATTCCACTTCTTTAAAAGCTGCCAGTCAGGATAGCTATAATGATATGATTACCACTTTTGCTGCTATGATCGGGATGCTGGTCAGTCATTTTGCATCATGGAATATTGATGGTTGGATTGGATTATTTGTGTCGTTCATTGTATTAAAAGCAGGATATGACGTTTTTAAAGATACTGTTGGTCCATTGTTGGGACAGGCGCCGGATAAAGAATTAGTAGAGGGAATTGCCAATCTAGTGATGTCTTATCAAGGCATTTTAGGTATTCATGATTTTATGCTGCATGATTACGGTCCTGGAAGATCGTTTGTTACACTACATGCAGAGATTGACTGCCATGATGATCTTTTAGAAATTCATGATGTGATCGATTTAGTCGAAAGGGAAATTCTAAGCCGTTTTAATGTACACGCTACCATTCATATGGATCCGGTGGACAGTACGAATGAAATGATCAATGAATTAAAAGAAAAAGTAATTCAGATTATTGAAAAAATCAATCCTGTCTACACGATCCATGATTTTCGTTTAGTCAGCGGACCGACGCATACGAATATTCTTTTTGATGTTGTTTTACCGCCGGAAGATGAAACGAATGTGATTGAATTGAAAGAAAAAATTGATCGGGAAGTGAAGCGATTGGATAAGAATTTCTTTACCGTTGTTGAAGTCGATCGTGCTTATTATTGATCCTTATGTCATATTCCATAAATATTTGTCTAATTCTTCGGTTTGTGCTATTATTTAAATAGATATATTGAATAATGGAGGGACTATATGAAAACAAAAATGGAAATTCAATATCATGACAAAAATGTCATCACAGCGGATATTGAAAAAGCAGTAAAAGAAGAATTAAAAGTCAAGGGGATAAAAATGAATACAATCGACACTTTGGATATATTCTATCAGCCAGAAACCGGTGCGATTTACTATTTAGCTAATTTAGCAGATGGGACAGAAGCAAAAGGGGAAGTAGTGGAGATTTAGCTGTGAATAGAGGCGCTGCCTCTTTTTTTTGTCGACTTTTGTAAGCGCAAACATTTTTGGTTAAAAGCATTGGATTATTCCTAAAAGTACGCTATAATAGAAGCATGAAAGGTCAATCAGTTAGGGAGGAATGGAATATGACTTTGAATTATAAATTTGTGGTGACTGATCCGTTAGGAATGCACGCAAAATCTTTAACCGCTTTAGTAAATGAAGCAAGCAAGTTTGACAGCAACATCAAATTAATCTATGATGGGAAAGAGGCAAGCTTGAAATCGATTATGGGTGTGATGGCATTGGGGATTCCCACAAAGGCGCACTTGGAAATCGTAGCTGAAGGGCAGGATGAACCGGAAGTAATCGATAAGTTGAAAGAAGTCATCAAAGATTTGCATATTGCCGAATAAACAAGTGATTAAAGTAAAAAAATAGGGGTGGATAAAACGATATGGGTTATCAAGAAAAATACAATCAATGGTTAAGTTTTGAAGGATTAGATGAAAGTATGAAAGCTAGTCTAAAAGAAATGGATGAAAAAGAAAAAGAAGACGCGTTTTATACTAATCTTGAATTTGGTACTGCCGGGATGCGCGGCATCTTGGGAGCAGGGACCAACCGTTTAAATATTTATACAATTCGTAAAGCAAACGTTGGGTTTGCTAAATATGTATTGACCTTGCCAAATGGTAAAGAACGTGGAGTAGCAATCGGATATGATAATCGACACATGTCGTATCGTTTTGCAATCGAATCAGCAAAAGTATTAGCCACTTATGGAATTAAATCTTATCTGTTTGAAAGCTTACGTCCGACACCGGAATTATCTTTTGCGGTTCGTCATTTAGGATGTGCCGGTGGAATCATGATTACAGCCAGCCATAATCCAAAAGAATATAATGGATATAAAGTGTATGACGATACTGGATGTCAGCTGATCCCTGAATGGGCAGATCAAGTGGTAGACTATGTCAATCAGGTTGAAGATGAATTAAATGTTGAAGTATGCAGTGATGAAGAAGCTTATCCATACATTACGTATATTGGCGAAGAAGTGGATGAGGCTTATTATAAGGAAGTCATGGCGATTGAAATCAATCCGGGAATGGATAAAAAAGATTTTAAAATCGTTTTCTCTCCTCAGCACGGGACTTCAAATATTCCTGTCAGAACATGTTTGGAAAGATTGGGATATGATTTGATTCCGGTATTGGCACAATGTGCTCCGGATCCTGATTTCACAAATACAAAATCACCGAATCCGGAAGTGGAGGCTTCTTATGAATTAGCTATTAAAAAGGCTAAAGAAGTGGATGCAGACGTAGTGGTGATCTGTGATCCTGATGGGGATCGTTTAGGCGTAGTCGCTAAGCATGAAGGAGAATACGTGCTGATGAGCGGTAATCAGTCTGCAGCCGTTTATTTGGAGTATATTTTAAGTCAATTAAAAGAAAAAGGAACATTGCCAAATAATGCGGTAATGTATAATACGATCGTTACATCTGATTTAGGTGAATTAGTAGCGAGAAGCTATGGTGTTGACGTTGAAAAGACATTGACCGGATTTAAATTTATCGGAGATAAGATCAGAAAATATGAAAAGACCGGAGAAAAACAATTTGTCTTCGGATACGAGGAAAGCTATGGCTGTGTCATCAAGGACTTCGTTCGTGATAAAGATGCCATTCAAGCAGTTTTAACTGCGGCTGAAGCTGGAAATTATTACAAAAAGCAAGGAAAAGATTTAGTTGATGTACTAAATGATCTGTACGCTAAACATGGAACATTCAAAGAAACTCAGATTGCTTTATCAAAAGCAGGTGTGGAAGGTGCTCAGCAGATTAAAAATATCATGACGGGTTTAAGAGAGAATGCACCGGCTGAAATCGCCGGATATAAAGTAGTCAGCGCAGAGGATTATGAAACAAGCATCAAAACAGCAGACGGTCAGGAAACTGTTATTGATCTGCCAAAATCAAATGTTTTAAAATATTACCTGGAAGATGGATCTTGGATTGCTGCCAGACCAAGCGGGACAGAACCAAAATGTAAATTCTACTTCTCAATTAAAGGCAGCAACCAGCAAGATGCACTGGATAAGACAAATGTCTTCCATAAAGCAATGATGGAAATGATTGGTGAAACAGAATATTAAAATTCATGAAACGGGTCTTTGGACTCGTTTTTTATTTATTTTGAAAACGCTATCATTTTAGAGTGAAATATGTTTAGTTATTTGTTATAATAGGACTATAGTTAAAGGGGGAAATTTTATGCTAGATGAATTTTTGATTCAGCTGTTCTATGAAGGACAGTGCTTGGAAGCATATAAAGTATTTGGCGCCCATCTTTGTAAAGAAGAGGAAGTCAAAGGAGTACGTTTTACCGTTTATGCACCTAACGCTAAAAATGTATTTGTCGTTGGTGAATTTAATGAATGGCAGCAGACGCATCCTTTAAAGAAAATGGGGGACGGAGGAATCTATTCAGGATTCGTTCCAAAAGCAAAAGCAGGACAGCTTTATAAATATTTGCTGATTGGACCAAATGGGCAGCATCTTTATAAGGCAGATCCATATGCGCGTTACAGTGAAGTGCGTCCGGGGAATGCTTCACGTATTTATGATTTAGAACGTTTTCGTTGGGGCGATAAGCGCTGGAAAGCAAAACAGGATAAGCATTTTGAAAAAAATCTGAATATCTATGAAATGCATATCGGCTCTTGGAAAATGAAGAAAGATTATACGGATGAAGAGGACGGAGAATTTTATAATTATGAAGAGATTGCCGAAAAACTGATTCCCTACATAAAAGAAATGGGCTATACGCATATCGAATTAATGCCACTGTCCGAATATCCGTTTGACGGATCATGGGGATATCAGGTAACAGGATATTTCAGTGCAACCAGCCGTTATGGAACACCAAAGCAGTTGATGAGCTTCATTAATCAGTGCCATAAAGAAGGAATCGGGGTCATCATGGATTTTGTTCCTGTTCATTTTGTCAAAGATGCGCATGGCTTAGCAATGTTTGACGGCGGATGTGTTTATGAATATCCGGATTTAAATCGTCGCTATACAGAGTGGGATAGTGTTTATTTTGATTTAGGACGCGATGAAGTCCGCAGCTTTATGATGTCAGCCATCAACTTTTGGATTGAATATTATCATATTGACGGAATTCGCTTTGATGCTGTCAGTCACCTAATCTTTTGGAAAGGCAACAAAGAGATGGGGACCAATGACGGAGCCATCGATTTTATGAAGCGTATGACGTATAAAATCAATGAACGCCATCCTAATACATTACTGATTGCCGAGGACTCATCTGATTATCCGAAAGTAACGCGTTCCAGTGTGGAAGGTGGTCTTGGCTTTGATTATAAGTGGGATTTAGGATGGATGAATGATACCTTGAAATATATGGCATTGGATCCTTATTTTAGGCAGCATGAACATCATTTAATCACATTCTCAATGGCTTATTTCTATAGTGAAAACTACATACTGCCGTTTTCTCATGACGAAGTGGTTCATTCTAAAAAAACGATTATTGATAAAATCTATGGAACCTATGAAGAAAAACTGGCACAGCTTAAAACTTTATATATTTATATGATGAGTCACCCCGGTAAGAAACTCAATTTCATGGGGAATGAACTGGCAGAGTATAAAGAGTGGGATGAAAAGAAATCACTGGGATGGAACATCTTGTCTTATCCGGTGCATGATTCTTTCCATGAATTTATCAAAAAAATGAATCAAATAGTGAATGACTATCCGGCATTGTATCAAAATGATTATTACCAAGAGGGCTTTGAGTGGATGGTTGTCGATGACAATAAGCAAAGCGTGTTTGCTTATGAAAGAAAAACGCTGGAGGGACAGCATTTATTGATTGTGCTTAACTTCACGCCAAATGCTCATGCCTCTTATTGCATACCGGTAACAAAAGCGGGAAAATATAAGGAAATATTAAATAGTGACAAAGATATTTATTCTGGAAGCAATCAGGTGAATTCACGACAGTTAAAAACGAAAAAAGGCATCGTGTTAGGAAAGCCTTATTCGATTGATGTGAAAATAGCCCCTTATACCGGAATGATCTTTGAATGGAAAGAATAGTGAGGAAATAAAGATGTTTAGAAATAAAGAAGAATTTAAAGCGGAGTTTACAAAAAGAATTATTGAAGGCTATGGACGTCCTTTAAAAGAAGCCCATGTTACAGAAAAATTTATGGTTTTGGAAAAACTGATCCGTGACCAGGCTGCCATTAATTGGGCTTTGACGAAAGAAGAAGTACAAGCCAGTCAGCAAAAACAGATGACCTATTTTTCGATGGAATTTTTGATTGGCAGACTGCTGGTCAATAATATGATGAATTTAGGTGTTTATGATATTGTTAAAGAGGGATTGGCAGACTTGGATATTAATATTCATGAACTGGAAGAATTGGAATCTGATCCCGGTTTAGGGAATGGCGGCTTGGGACGTCTAGCGGCTTGTTTCATGGATTCTTTGGCTTCTTTGTCAATGCCGGGGCATGGAAATACCTTACGTTATCAATATGGCTTATTTAAGCAGAAAATTGTTGATGGTTATCAAACTGAAATTCCGGATCAATGGATGTCAATCGGGAACATGTGGGAAATCAGAAAGCCAAAGCATGCCGTAGATGTTCGCTTTTGGGGAAAGGTCATTTGGGATGACAGTACCGGACGATTTAAACATGTCGATGCGGAATGTATTCGTGCCGTTCCTTATGATATGCCTATTATCGGAAATGAAACGACCGTGACCAATACGCTGCGCTTATGGGACGCTGAAGTCAGTACGAATATCCCGACTAACAAAGATTTTCGTCAATATTCCCAGGAGGTCAACGAAATCTGTCAGAACCTTTACCCTGATGATTCTACTTTGGCTGGGCGTACTCTGCGTTTAAAACAGCAGTATTTCTTTGTCTCTGCCGGATTGCAGGCATTGATTAAATCACATCTAAGAACCTACAAGACTTTAGATAATTTCCATGAAAAGAATGTTATTCAATTAAATGATACTCATCCTGTACTGGCAATTCCGGAATTGATGCGTCTGCTTATTGATGAACATGATTATGATTGGGAAGACGCATGGGAGATCGTTTCTCATACAATGGCTTATACCAACCATACGATTTTGTCGGAAGCATTGGAAAAATGGCCGATTGATACCATGCGTGCTTTACTGCCGCGTGTTTACATGATGATCGAAGAAATTAATCGCCGCTTTATCGGCTATGTAAAGGAACATGTATCAAATCCGGATGAAGTGTTTGACCGTGTACTGATTATCAAAGACGGACAGGTGCATATGGCACATTTAGCGATTGTTGGAAGCTTTAGTGTAAATGGCGTAGCACGTTTGCATACAGATATTTTAATTCATCAGGAAATGAAAGCTTTTGCGGAACTTTATCCAAATAAGTTTAATAATAAAACAAACGGAATCACACATCGCCGCTGGCTTGCTTATGCCAATCCGCAGTTAAAAGAGCTGCTGCATGATACTATCGGAGATCATTGGATCAAAGAGCCGGACGAATTAGAAAAATTAATGGCTTATGTCGATGATCCGAATATTCAAAAACGTTTTATGCAGGTGAAACGTGATCGTAAAAAGATTTTAGCACGCTATATTCAAAAGAATAATGGCATTCATGTAAATGTGGATTCGATCTTTGACATTCAGGTAAAGCGTCTGCATGCTTATAAGCGTCAGCTGCTGAATGTCCTGCATATCATTTATTTATATCAGGAAATGAAGCGTAATCCGGAATTTAGAATCTATCCGCGTACTTTCATTTTTGGGGCAAAAGCAGCACCGGCGTATTTCTTCGCTAAAAAAGTGATTAAGCTCATTAACAGTGTTGCAGACGTTGTGAACAGTGATCCGGAAACCTCAGATTACTTAAAAGTAGTCTTCTTAGAAAACTACGGAGTAACTTTAGCTGAAATGATCATGCCGGCGGCAGATGTTTCGGAACAGATTTCAACGGCTGGAAAAGAAGCGAGCGGTACCGGAAACATGAAGTTTATGATGAATGGAGCTTTAACTTTAGGAACATTGGATGGAGCTAATGTGGAAATTCATGAACGTGTTGGTGATGAATACTGCGAAATTTTCGGACTTACGGCCACAGAAGTGGATGCGCTGCGTCAATCTGGTCAGTATAATGCCTGGGATTATTACAATAATAATATAAAATTGAAATTTGTGGTGGATTCTTTGGTAGATGGAAGCTGGAGTGCATCACGTGAAGAATTTAGAATTATATTCGAAGAATTAATGAACTACAATGATGAATACTTCCTGCTTGCTGATTTTGATGCTTATATCAAAGCACAGCAAGATGTCGAAAAGAGATATTTAGATAAATCCGCATGGGCAAAAATGTGTTTAATTAATATCGCAAAATCAGGATTCTTCTCATCTGATCGAACAATCAAGCAATATGCAGATGAAATTTGGCATATTATGCCAGTTGAAAAATAAAATGATAGAATGGAGGACTCCTCCATTCTAAGTTTTTGATAATAGGAGGCAGTATGGAAAAATCACTGATCTTTATGAGTGCCTATTTGGAACGCTTTAATGTGATTCATGTTCATGTCGCAAAACAATACTATGGAGGAATCATTGAGCAGTTCTATTTGAAGAATATGCTTACTCAGGAATTATCTTCTACACGAATCGTTTATGATTATGAAGAAAATGATTGGCACGTCTATCAGTTAATGGTAGATAATTTATATTTAGGAACACCCTTTACCATTTTAAACAATCATGGATTAAGCTGTGCCTTAGAAACAAGAGGGGTTGTCAATGATCCGATGTTTGATCATCTTTTTGCTTATGATGGGGATGATTTAGGATCGACATATACATTAGAAGAAACAACCTTTAAAGTGTGGTCGCCGACTTCACATGCGGTTAAGCTACAGTATCAGCTAAACGGACAGATGGAAACTGTAGACATGGAAAGACAGACGCAGGGAATTTATGCAGTGACGATCAAAAAAGATATGGAAGGAGCACGCTATACGTATTGGACATGCAATGGGGACCAATGTTTAAAGACAACCGATCCTTATGCTTATGCAAGCACAGCCAACGGAGTAGAAAGTGTTGTGGTAAATCCGAAAAAGTTTCATAAGATTTTAAAAATGTCTTTTCCTTTAAAACAAAAAACCAATGCTGTGATCTACGAAGTCAGCGTTCGTGACTTTACCAGTTCTAAAACCATTAAAAGCAAGTATCGCCGTCAATTTTTAGGGGTGGTGGAAAAAGGCTTGGTGACTAAAAACAATCAGATTGCCGGATTTGACTATTTGATTGATCTGGGAGTAACCCATGTTCAGCTCATGCCTATATTTGACTTTGCAACCATAGAAGAGACAAAGCCAGATTTATTTTATAACTGGGGTTATGATCCGAGCCAAATCAATGTGCCGGAAGGAAGCTACTGCACCGATTTAAGCGATCCTTACAGCCGAATTAATGAATGCGTTGATATGGTTAATCGCCTGCATCTTTCAGGACTGCGAGTGACGATGGATATGGTGGTTAACCATGTTTATGATGTCAACAGTTCAAGCTTGGAACGATTAGTACCGTATTATTATTTCAGAAATGATGACTTTGGACATATTTCCAATGGGTCTTACTGTTCCAATGACATCAACAGTGAATGCTTCATGGTCCGTAAATATATCGTCGACATGTGCAGACGCTGGCAAAAAATATATGGCATGGACGGCTTCCGTTTCGATTTAATGGGTATTTTAGATATTGAGACTATGAATACAATTCAGCGTGTCCTCTACAGCAAAGATCCTAACTGCTTGATTTATGGAGAAGGCTGGAACATGAATACGATGCTTCCGGATGATCACAAGGCAATGCTGGATAATCAGGCACAGATGCCAAAAATCAGCTTTTTTAATGATCAGTACAGGGATGTATTAAAAGGATCCACGTTTACCAATGATCATGTACGGTTAGGATATTTAAGCGGAAATACCGAGCTGTTTGATGAAGCCCGAGAGGTCATCCGCAATCAGCATAAATTTACCTTGCCGGAACAGTCCATCAATTATGTGGAATGTCATGATAATGCAACGATGTATGATTATTTAAAAGAAACATTGGAGGAAGACGAAGAAACACGCTTAAAAAGACAGAAGCTCTTGAATACAGCGGTAATTCTTTCGCAGGGTATTCCTTTCCTTCATTGCGGGCAGGAGTTTGCCAGAAGCAAGATGGGCGTGCATAATTCATTTAATTCACCCGATAATATTAATCAGGTAGATTGGGAAAGAAAAGATGAAATGATCGATCAGGTATATTATGTGAAAAATCTGCTGAAGCTAAGACGAAAAAATAATGGTTTTCGCTATACCACCAAAGAAGAAATTGAAAAAAATGTAAACATTTGCCATTTAAGCAATGGTGTGATGATCTACACCGTTTATCAGACTAAAGGTGAGTTTAAGCAAATCAAGGTTATTTTTAATCCAAAGACAGAATCAACATATTACAATTTAAGTGCCAAAGATGAAGTGATCATTACTACAGAGAATGCGATTAAACGAGAATATTCCAATCTTTTAATCGAGCCGGTTTCAGTCTATATTATTGCACAACGATAAAACTGCTGTGAGAGCAGTTTTTCTTTTAATAAGCAAAATAGCTTTTTGGAAAAAAAGATTTTCGATGATGATAAATTCTTTTTGAAAGAAGTCTGACAACGACAAGAAACTACAAATTTAGAACTAAACACAAGATAGAATAAAAGATGTGTGTGTATCCTATAAATAACTTTTGCCTGATGTTATTTTAGATTTTATAAAATAATTTATCCTATATTTACAAATTGGAATAAATAATATTTTGTAAAAAAATAATTACAAAAAAAACATAAAAAGGGTGTAAAAAGATACGCATTTGTAGTATTCTATAAGTATAGAAAGCGTTTACAATTTAAGGGGGTAAAAATAATGAGTAGAGAAGTAGTAGCTATGATTTTAGCGGGAGGAAGAGGAACCAGACTAGAAGCTCTGACAGCTAAAGTGGCTAAACCGGCAGTATATTTTGGTGGTAAATATCGTATTATCGATTTTCCATTAAGCAACTGTGCAAATTCAGGAATTGACATCGTTGGGGTGTTGACTCAATATGAATCCGTATTATTAGGTTCTTATGTAGGCTCAGGGATTAAATGGGGACTTGATGGAACCAACTCATCAGCGGCAATTCTGCCGGCACGTGAACGTGGTGAAGTAGGAGCAACCTGGTATGAAGGTACAGCCGATGCCATCTATCAAAACATCAGCTTTTTAGATCAGTATGATCCGGAATATGTATTGATTTTATCGGGAGACCATATTTATAAAATGGATTATGCTTTAATGCTGGAAGCACATAAAGCTAGAGAAGCCGACTGTACAATCGCAGTATTAAATGTTACTTTGGAAGAAGCAAGCCGTTTTGGAATTATGAATGCTCATAAGGACGGAACGATTTATGAATTTGAAGAAAAACCGACAAAACCTAAATCTACTTTAGCTTCAATGGGGATTTATATCTTTACATATCAGGAATTAAAGAAATACCTGATTGAAGATGCTAAAGACGAAAACAGTAAACATGACTTTGGTATGAATATTATTCCTAACATGCTGAATGATCAAAAGAAATTATATGCTTACGAGTTTGACGGATATTGGAAAGACGTTGGAACAGTAGACAGCTTGTGGCAGGCGAACATGGATTTACTTGCAGATAAAGAATTAGATCTATACAATTTCAAGAAAGATTGGAAGATTTATACGAGTGATACAACCAGCCATCCGCAAATCATTGGCTCTGAAGGAAAAGTAACGAATTCCATGGTCACTCAGGGATGTATCGTTGATGGAGAAGTATCTGGTTCAGTTTTATTTGACAGCGTGCATATCGGAGTCGGAGCTAAAGTTGTCGATTCAGTATTAATGCCTGGTGTATTAATTGAAGAAGGGGCAGAAGTCTATAAAGCAATTGTTGATGAAGGAGTTGTGGTGGAAGCCAATGCAATCATCAATAAAGAAGCAAAAAAAGTCGAACTTGTTTCGGTGAATAAATAGGCATAGGGGGTAAAAGAAAATGGCAAAAGTTATAGGACTCGTAAATTTACATTCAGACATTGATTTTAAAGGATTAACAGAACGACGCCCGGTTGCATCTGTAAGCTTTTTGGGACGTTATGGTGTCATCGATTTTGTTTTATCTAATCTTTCAAATTCAAATATTGATAATGTCGGAGTATTGATTAAAGAAAAACCAAGATCATTATTTAAACACATGGGACTTGGTAATTCTTGGAACTTCAACTCTAAATCAGGGGGAATTTCATTATTGTATAATGAACGCTATGCAAATAATCCCCACTATAATCATGATATTAATAATATGATTGAAAATATTGCTTTCCTGCAAAAAAGCAAGGCAGATTATGTTGTGATCGCTCCTGAACATATCATCACAACAATGAATTATCAGGACGTAATTGAAGAACATGAAAAAACCGGGGCAGAAATCACCATGGTTTATCAGCATATTAAAAATGCAGATCAGGCTTTCATTGGGGAACACTGCTTAGATATTAAGTCAAAACGTGTTGTAGAAGTGAAAGAAAACAAAGGGAATCGAAAAGAAAGAAATATTTCATTAGATACGTATGTCATTAATTTAAAAACATTGATGAAGCTGCTGAATAAGGCACAAAATATTAGTGCATTCTTCAATCTAAGCGATACGTTAGCTTATTTATGCGATGAACGTGAAATTATGGCTTATGAATATAAAGGGTATGCTCGTTGCTTAAACTCTATTGAAGCTTATCATAAATATTCTTTGGAATTCTTAGATTTGGATATCTTCAGTCAGGTATTTAAATCAAATTGGCCTATTTATACAAATACAAATGATACACCGCCATCAAAATACAAAAAGAATGCGCAGGTTAAAAAATCGTTTATTGCCAATGGTACAATCGTTGACGGAACTGTAGAAGAAAGTATTATCGGACGTAACGTTGAAATCGGCAAAGGTGCAATCGTGAAAAACTGTATCCTACTATCTGGATGCAAGGTATCTGCGGGATCACACTTGGAAAATGTTATTTTGGATAAAGAAGCACGTGTAGAAAAGCATAAAGAATTGATTGGAGATAAAGATTCACCACTTTATGTTAAAGAAGGGGATGTTGTTTAATGCATATCTTGTTTGCAGCAAGTGAATGTACACCATTCATTAAATCAGGCGGGTTAGCAGATGTTTTGGGGTCTTTACCTCAGTCTTTGCAGAAATTAGGTCATGACTGTATTGTCTTATTGCCTAAATATGCGGATATGAAGGGGACAGAAGATTTAGAATATGTAACCCATTATGATATATATATCAGCTGGCGTAAAAAGTATTGCGGAGTTTTTAAATGTGTCAGAGATAATGTGACTTACTACTTCATCGACAATGAAGAGTACTATGGACGTCCGGGACTATACAGCTATGATGATGATTATGAGAGATTCGCTTTCTTTGATTATGCAGTTTTAGAATTGATTTCACATCTGCAGCTGGAGGTTGATATCCTGCATCTTCATGATTGGCAGACAGCTATGATTGCTCCACTGTATCGTGAGCGCTATGCAATGCATCCTTATTATGATGATATTAAAATCGTCTTCACGATTCACAATATTGCCTATCAGGGAAAAGCAGACCCAAGAATTATTAACTCAATCTTTGGATTGCCGGACTACCTTTATGAAAATGGGAATTTACGCAACGGAGATTGCTTCAATATGATGAAATCCGCTATTCTTTACAGCGATATTATCACGACGGTTTCTCCAACCTACGCAAAAGAGATTCTGACAGATGAATTTGGAGAAGATCTTCAATATATTCTCCGTATTCGTATGAATGATCTTTATGGAATATTAAACGGAATCGATTATGTCATTAACGATCCGAAAACTGATCCGAATCTGATTCAGTCATTTGATGTCGATACGATTGAATTAAAGGCTAAAAATAAAGCGGCTCTACAAAAGGAATTAGGTCTTGTTGAAGATCCGGATGTTCCGTTAATCGGTGTTGTCACACGTTTGACTTGGCAAAAAGGGATTGATCTTATCATCAATCGTTTAGATGAAATGATGAAACGTGATTTGCAGCTAGTGATTTTAGGAGCTGGAGACTATCAGTATGAACAGGCTTTTGAAAATGTTGCGAAGAAATATCCGGATAAATTATCCGTCAATCTTAAATATGATTTTGGCTTGTCTTGCCGTATATATGGATCTTGTGATATGTTCTTAATGCCATCTTTATTTGAACCATGCGGATTATCACAGATGATGTCTATGCGTTATGGAACCATTCCAATTGTTAGGGAAACCGGCGGATTAAAAGACAGTGTTCAGCCATATAATGAATATTTGATGACCGGAACCGGATTTAGTTTTGCTCATTATAATGCCCATGAAATGATGGAAATCGTGGATTATGCACTTCAGGTTTATCAGCAAAAAGACCAGTGGAAGCAGTTAGTGGAAAATGCTATGAATGAAAAGCTGGACTGGGAAAAGAGTGCAAAAACATATGAAAGATTGTTTAATGATCTTTTAAATCGTTAATAAATGACTCCAAAGCATATGCTTTGGAGCTTTTTAAAAGGGAGGAAATAAAATGAACGTTGTATTTATATCACCGCACTTTCCAACATATTTTTATAACTTCTGTGATCGTTTGAAAAAAAGAGGCGTTCATGTATTGGGAATTGGTGATGAAGTTTATGATCACTTGTCAGCGCAGACAAAAGCGTCCTTGACAGAGTATTACCGAGTAGATCATTTAGATGATTATGAAGCGGTATATCGTGCCTGTGGGTATTTTATCAGTAAATATGGGAGATTGGACTGGATCGAATCTGAAAATGAATATTGGCTGGAATTAGAAGCAACACTGCGCAGTGACTTTAATGTGAATACCGGAACGAAGATCGAACATATGGGAGAAATGAAATATAAATCCAAGATGAAAGATGTTTATCAGCAGGCTGGGATTCCGGTTGCTCGCTATCAGCTGCTTTATCAGCATGATGATGCTTATGCCTTTACCGATCGAGTTGGGTATCCGATTGTCGTAAAACCGGATAACGGTGTAGGCGCGAGTAAGACTTATAAGCTGGAAAACAGAGAGGAATTAGACTACTTTCTATCAACGAAAGATGATGTACTGTATATTATGGAAGAATTTGTAAACGGACACGTTGAAACGTTTGATGGCATTACAGATTCTAATAAGAATATTCTGATCTGTTCAAGTCATGTGATGCTTCATTCCATTATGGATACAGTGAATTTTGAGACAGATATGGCATTCTTCTCACAGTCTGTAGAGGATAATGATATTCGCCAAATCGGTGAAAAGGTAGTCAAAGCATTTGATACACGAAGTCGTTTCTTTCACTTTGAATTCTTCCGTTTAGATGGGGATAAGGAAGGTTTAGGTAAGAAGGGAGATCTTATCGGATTAGAAGTCAATATGCGTGCACCGGGCGCTTATATGCCGGATATGATCAATTATGCCTATGATGAAGATGTTTACTCAATATGGGCAGATATGCTGGTGTTTGACCGTTGTTTCAGTGTTCCTCAAAGAAAATACTATGTTGGCTACGCATCACGCCGTCATGGCATCGATTATGCTTACAGCCACGATGAAATCATCGCGATGATGAAAGATCAGCTGCTTTTAGAAACCGAAATTGCACCTGCACTTGCCGCTGCCATGGGGAATCATGCTTATTTATTTAGAACCGTTGACCATTATCATTTAGAAGAATGGGTTCGTACAATATTACGTCGTAAAGATGGGACAGAATGGTATTAAAACTTAGCTTATAATAAAAATGAATCTCAAAGTTTGGATAACCCAATCAAAGAGATTCATTTTATTTTAACCAAAATAACTGATGAACAAAAACAGATATAATAAGAAATTCTTGAATCGATAATAGACAGCCGGTCTGAAACTGCAACCTTTTCAATCAGATAAATAAAAAGATATAAGAGTATATATAAAAGGATTAATTTCTGCAGTATACAAAAATTAATCCTATTTGATGTCTGAATTAGACCATGTTATTTAATCTTCTAAATCGGCTCCATTAGAAGCAATAACTTTTTTATACCAGAAGAATGAATCTTTACGAATTCTTCTCATATCTTTTAAATCAAATTCATCACGGTTAACATAAATGAAACCATAACGTTTTGTACATCCCTGATGTGTAGAGATTAAGTCAATGGCAGACCAAGGAGAATATCCCATTAAGTCAACACCATCAGTGATAGCCTCCTGACAAGCTTTGATATGTTCTCTTAAATAGTCGATACGATAATCATCATGGATTTTGTCGTCTTCTTCTAATTTATCAGGAACACCACACCCATTTTCAGTGATTAATAATGGTAAATGATATCTTTCCCATAATTGTCTTAAAGTAACACGTAATCCAACCGGATCAATTCCCATTCCTAAAGAAGTTTGTTTTTGGTTAGGGTTTTGTACGTTTTGAGCAATACCAGGTTCTGTCATCAGACCGATCATGAATTCAGCTTGACTTCCTTTGGCTTTTTCAATCGCTGTTTTGGCTTCTTCTTCAGAAATATATTTTACGGTTCCGCCACCATAATAGTTGAAAGCGATAAAATCAGGTTTTCCGTTTGCCAATGTTTCAGCGTCTCCTTCTTCAAAAGTAGGCGCCCATCCACGTTGAGTCAAATATTCCATGAATGCTTCAGGATATTTACCAAACACAGCAGTGTCTAGGTACATACGGTTTCTTAATTGATCATAATCCATTGCCGCCAATGTATCTTCCGGTGAAGAAGTAGCAGGATAAATGCAGGTAATGTTTGGTGCCGGCGCAATTTTACCATCTTTTACTAATTCATGACAAGCGATCATGGCTCTTGCTTGTGCCAGCAGCATGTGATGGTTAGCTTGGTATTTATCTTTTTCACTTGGATAAGGGAAGAAGATGACCATCATGTTTTGTTCGTTGATGGTTAACCAATGTTTTACACGGTCTCCATAATTTTCAAAGCATACACGAGTATATCTTTCATAATCCGCAATACATTGTCTTGATGCCCATCCGCCATATTTTTCTTGTAAAGCTAATGGCAAATCGAAATGATATAAAGTAACAACCGGTGTAATATTATATTTTAGTAATTCATCGATCAAGTTGTTGTAGAATTCGATTCCTTTTGGATTCACTTTTCCATCGCCATCAGGAATGATTCTAGGCCAAGCAATTGAAAAACGATATTCTTTGAAGCCCATTTCTGCCATTAAAGCGACATCTTCTTTATAATGATGATAGTGATCACTTGCTACTTTAAAATCAGTAGTTCCTTCTGGAATAGGAGCTGTCTCTTGTGTTGATAACCCTTTTCCATCTTCATCATAAGCTCCTTCTACTTGATAAGCAGAAGTACTTGCTCCCCAAAGAAAATCTTTAGGGAAAGGTTTTAATTTTAAATGTTCCATATCTTTCCTCCTATATAACAGTATAATTATACAATAAAATGTAAACGTTTGCACATCTTTTGTTGCATTGAAATTATTCTTTTTTAAGATTATTCAAAAATACTTTTCAAATCTAACTTTTGTGCTATAATTATTTTTATAAAAGCGCTTACACTTTTCTAAAATCAGTGCAGTGGGGAGAGAATAAAGTGAAAAGAAAGTTGTTGATTGTCGCTTGTCTATTGATTATGGTTGTCATTATCAGTGGATAAGCTTCCTGATCCTATTTCATATAGAAATAGGATTTTTACTTTTTTATAAAGGGGATTGACATTAAAGTTAACTTTAATATTATAATGAACTTGTATAGAAAGATAACAATAATATAAAGGAGAAATAATAATGGAAAAATCAAAAGTTTATTTTACCCGTCAGATTACACCGGAAGCTATGATCCTGATGTATAAAGTGATGGGCGTTAAGCTGCCCGGAAAAGTAGCGGTCAAAGTTCACTCCGGAGAAGTGGGAAATCAAAACTTTATCCATCCTCAGTTTATGAAACCGATCATTGACCATGTACAAGGAACGATCGTAGAATGCAATACGGCTTATGAAGGAAAACGAAACACAACTAAAGAACACTGGGAAACCATGAAGCTTCACGGCTGGACAGATATTGCAGAGGTGGATATTATGGATGAAGAAGGCGAAATGGAGCTTCCGGTTAAAAACGGTTATCACCTGAAAGTCAACTATGTCGGGGAACATATGAAAAACTATGATTCTATGCTGGTATTAAGTCATTTTAAAGGACATCCAATGGGGGGCTTTGGCGGTGCTTTAAAAAACATTTCTATTGGAATTGCTTCGTCTCATGGAAAAGCACACATTCATGGTGCTGGTGTCGCAGCCAACATTTGGAGTGCAGACCATAATGAATTTTTAGAATCTATGGCAGATGCATCAGAATCAATCGTCCACTATTTTAATGAAAATATTGTTTATATCAATGTCATGTGCAATATGTCAGTCGACTGTGACTGCTGTGCAGAAGCCGAAGACCCTGCCATTGCAGATATCGGTATCTTATGTTCAACAGATCCATTGGCTTTAGATCAGGCCTGCTTAGATCTGGTTTATGCAAGCCAGGATCCCGGAAAATCCCATTTATTGGAGAGAATCGAATCAAGAAATGGGGTACATACTATCGAAGCAGCGGCAGCATTAAATATCGGAAACCGTGACTATGAGCTAGTGGAGGTATCAGATAAATAGTTAAAATAAAAATCTGCGGAAATATTTCCACAGATTTCTTTTATTTATCTAAAATAATGTCTGTCAAGTCTACAGGCTCAACGATTTTTCCGTCTTTATACACACGCATATTACCAGATGCAATTTCATCAATTAAGATGACTTCATCATTGTTGTAACCAAATTCAAATTTAATGTCATAAAGATCAAGACCTTTTTTCTTAAGATCATCAGCAACTAATTTTGTGATTCTTAATGTTTGATCTTTCATGCTTGCGAATTGTTCTTCACTCATGATTCCAAGAGCAGCAAGTCCTTCGCTAGTAATTAATGGATCTCCTCTGTCATCATCTTTTAATGTTGCTTCTACGTAACCCCCTTCTAAAGGTGTTCCGTCTTTAATATAATCCCCATAACGACGAATGAAACTTCCTGTTGCAACCAAACGGCAAATAACTTCAAGACCTTTACCAAATACTTTTGCAGGAAGAACTTCCATTGTTGCTTCATCAATGTTTGCTCCCACATAGTGAGTCTTGATTCCAGCATCTTTTAAGATTTCAAAGAAATGGATAGAAGTTTCTAAGTTTGCTTTACCAATTCCGTCGATTGTTAATCCAACTGAGTTTTCACCCGGATCAAAGACACCGTCTTTACCAGTACAATCATCTTTGAATTTCAACATCACATTTCCGTTATCTAATTCATAAACATCTTTCGTTTTACCTTCATAGACTTTTTTCATAATTTTCCTCCGTGTTATTTTATTGATTCTTGAACGTTGTTATTATATCATTTTTTTGATGAATTTCTACATTTTTATGCAAATTTATATGATAAAAGATAATTTAATAGGGATCACTTACGAAAATCACGGTTTTAACAGGGAACCTTGCTTCGATAACGAATCTGTGTTTAAATAAAAGCAGATATAAAGGAGGCCATCTGCATGTTAATTGATGAAATATTAAGGGCGAAAGTGGGCTTTTCTCCTTTAGAGATCACCCTCGCCGATTATTTACTGGAACATCAGCAAGATATAAAGAAACAAAGCGCTCGCTATATTGCCAAAAAGCTGTTTACGGCTCCTTCAACCATTGTCCGCTTCTGTCAGAAAATCGGTTATCAAGGCTACAATGAATTTAGAGAGGCTTATCTTAAAGAACAGGTCTATTTATCTAAACATTTTGATCCTATTGACCCTAACAAGCCTTTTGATGTTCAAGATAAAAACATGGTGATTGCCAATAAGATGGGGACCTTATATCATGAGGTTATTGAAGATGTCCTGACCTTGCTCGATCATGATCAGCTTCAGGCTGCCATTCACCTTTTAGGAGAAGCAGATTTTATTTATATATATTCATTAGGGGTACAGTTAGATATTGCTCAGACATTTAAAGATAAGATGCTTAAAATCGGCAAAAATGTCATTACTGAAGAAAAAGCCGATGAAATGTTTTATCGCAGCAAATACTGTGATAAAAAAAGCGTCTTCATGTTAATCTCTTATTCCGGTGAAACAGAAACATTATTAAGAATTGCCAAGCAGTTAAAAAAACGTCATATTCCTTTATTGGCAATAACGACCTATGGTGAAAATTCACTTTTTCAATATGCTGATTTTATATTATATGTGTCCAGTCGTGAAAAGCTGATTGACAATTTAGGCAGCTTCAGCATGAATTTAAGTGTCTTGTTTTTATTAGATATCTTATACGCTAATCTGTTTAATGAAGATCGTGAAACGCATTATCAAAAACGAGTAGAGGCTTCTAAATCCTTTGAACAATACCGAACAACGTATAATAGTTTATTAAAAGATGGAAAAGAGTAGTGGAGCAGTCTTGCTTACTTTTAAATGATGAATTCGGTTTAATGGAAACGGACATTAGGAACGATAAAACGATTGATTAGCAAGAAAAGACGAAATAATTTAGAAAAGGAGAAATAAAATGGATGAACTGTTAATAAAAGAGTTAGTGAAGCATTACCAGAAAGCCATTCATTCACAAAACAAAGAAGATTTTTACAGCTTATGGAGTAAAGATGAAGAAAACACATTAATTTCTATTACAAATAAGTTTATTGGACTAGATACGATCTATCAGGACTTTTTAATAAACGGGATTCAACGCCATTATTTAACCATTGATCTGATTGCGGAAAAGATCGATATTCATTTTGTGACAAAGGAAATAGCTATTGTTGTTTTTCAATATCATACAGAGTGTATAAGAAGGGAAGATCAAAGTCCTTATGGCATTCAGGGATTAGAAACACAAGTCGTGATCAAAAAAGAAAATGAATGGAAGCTGACTCATATTCATTATTCTAAATAAAAAACAGGCATTTGAAATAAACCGCCTTTATTAGAGAAACTAATAAATTGAGTTTACTTCATTGCCTGTTTTTAGTTTATATAAGATGATAGCGTTCTAATAGTTCTTCGATAATAGTACCCTGGAGTTCTTTTAATGCTTTACGGCCAACAAATTTATATTTGAAAGGCAGAGAAATCTGATCCAATTTTTTTCCATCCATCATTTTTGAAGTGGCATCTAACAAATCTCTCACGTCATAGCAAGATCCCCATACTTCCGGTACACCACGGTCGATGTCAAGCAGGGTATAGACTGCTTCCATTCCGGTTCTGACAGAATATTCGGTGGTGAAGATCGTATCTCGGATGGTTTCGGCAAATTGACCGATAAAAGCAAAGTTAACACTGCCATTTGGAACAACATTTGGACGATCGCCTTTTTCGCGAGGCATAAAGAAAGCTGTAATATAAGGCATCATACATGGAATAGTGCTTGCTGAATGAGTAGCAAGGTCTAAGATCTGATCTTCGGGAACCCCCATATGATACAGCCATTCTTCACATATTTCAATTCCGGTACATTCACGCATTGGTTTTTTTATAAAGTTTCCGGGTACATCTGTATAAAGTCCATAGATCCAGCCAACCAGCTGATCCTTAGGCTGAGCTTTAAAATGCGGCTGACGATTGAATGTATAGCTCATGAGCCAGTTAGAATCTTTAACAGTGACAATCCCGCCGGTAACGACTTTTCCTGAGAATGGGTCACGTTTGCATATCTTTTCTAAGTATGGCGGAATCTTGTCATCTAAAGTAGTGACAGTTGCGGATTCCCAGTTTGTTGCTTTGATGTTGCCGCAGAATTTATCAGGATGACCGAAGTCCGGGTGTTGTGCGGCAATCTTTTTCCATAACTGCCAGCATCCGCCGTCTCCCTCTTTAGTATTGTGGATTGGTGCATGTGTGTTATCGCCTAAAGTAGAGTTTTCTGTACAACTGCCATTCGTGATAAAGAGCAAATCATCTTCTGTCAGATCAATAGATTCTTCAATTCCTTGATGCAAACAGATAATACGCTTGGCTAGTTTTTTAGAGCCATTGAATTCAAATTCAACATTGGTTACCTGAGTGCTGTAATGGAATTGAACATGATGAGATTCCAAATACTTGATCATAGGTAAAATCAGGGATTCATATTGATTATATTTCGTAAATTTTAAGGCACTGAAATCAGGCAGACCACCAATATGATGGATAAAACGCTGAATATATAATTTCATTTCCAAAGCACTGTGCCATGTTTCAAAGGCAAACATGGTTTGCCAGTACAGCCAGAAATTAGATTTGAAAAATTCCGGATGTAAAACATCTGTGATCGTTTTATTATAAAGCTGATCATCAGGGGTCATAAATAATTCCATAATGCTCATAGCGGCTTTATCTGATAAGGCAAATTTGCCATCAGTATGCGCATCTTGACCACGATTGACTGTTGCACGCATTAATGAATAGTTAGGATCTTTTTTATTTAACCAGTAGTATTCATCTAACACAGAAACGCCTTCTGTTTCAATGGATGGAATCGAATGAAATAAATCCCATAGACATTCAAAGTGATTCTCCATTTCACGACCGCCGCGAATAATAAATCCTTTTTCAAAATTGTAAATGCCATCACAGGCACCGCCAGGCAAATCCATTTCTTCTAAGATATGAATATGTTCACCTTTCATCTGTCCATCTCTGACTAAAAAGCAAGCTGCCGACAAAGAAGCTAGGCCGGAACCGATCAGATAGGCTGATTTTTTATCGACTCCTTCTGGTTTTAATGGTCGGGCAAACGCTTCATAATTTCCGTTACTGTAATACATATAACATTCCTCCTTGTTGATATGCTTATATTATAGTTAGCTTATGGAATAAAAACGATGGACAGATAAAAGCCAATGGCTAAATTTTAACCATTGGCTTTATATTGTCTAAATTTTGGACAAACCTCTGTATTTGTCTATCTTTCCTCAAAACGCAGCAGGGCCTTATGAAAATCCCCTTCAATTAAAGTGGTTAAATCCTGAATGATGTCATTAGGATTCAGCTTCATATTCCCTTCAATCCATTCTAAAGCGAGTCCTACAAAAGCATGTTTATAAAAATTAGCGATAAACTCTTTGTGTTTTTGATCGACTTTCATGCCTTGTGCCTGCTCATTGACAACGTCCATTAGGAATTGATAGGTCGTTTGATTAAGGAAGCGCATGAGATCTTTTCGGCTTAATGAATGATAAGTATTTAAAATAAATGTTTTATTGTCTAAGGCATACTGAAACAAAGCCTGTACCCCGTCTGCCCATGTTTCGTATGTTTTATTGTCAGCAATGACTTTCTCCATTTCGGTTTCATAAATCCAATCGATAAGATCATAGATATCCTGAAAATGATAATAGAAAGTATGACGATTTACTTCACAGTCCTCAGTAATATCGGTAATCGTAATTTTGGATAGCGGCTTGTGGATTAACAGTTTCTTTAATGAAGCCGCAAGGGCTCTCTTAGTTATTTGTGACATTAAATTCATCTCTTTTCTTTTACTCTCTATTTATCATTTTAGCATATTTTATGGGAGATGTAATAAAAAAGAAGTACAGCTTTTGCCATACTTCTTTATTTTAAATTACCTTAAACTGTTTCCATTTTCCCTGATAATATCTTTTAGCGATAAATGCTGATTTAATCGCCCAATCTCCTACCATTGCCAAAGCAATGCCAATAACACCTAAGTTCATCCAAATTCCAAAGATGACGGATAAGATGACACGACATACAACCGTAGAAAAGATTGAGGTATACATCGTATATTTGACATCTCCGCAGGCACGTAATCCGTTCGATAAAGAAGAAGCAATCGGACATAATAAAGCATTGAATACATTATGAATCAGACATAATATAATAATCATATAAATAGTATCACTGGATAAGCTGTAAAGCTGAAGAATAAGCGGTGTCACTATAAAGAATGCAACATTCCAGATGATTCCGCCGACGTAGGTGATTCGCAATAGTTTTTTCATATAATAGTCTGCCGCCTCTATATCACCGGCACCCATACACTGCCCGATTACGGTAATAAAGGCAGGCCCCATCGCCAGACAAAAGAGTGCTGCCATCGACCAAAAGCTTTGAGCAACCCCGTTGGCTGCAATCTGGCTGGTTCCAAACATTGCCACAATACTGCTCAGTGCTACCTTTGATAACTGAAACAACCCATTTTCAATACCGTTAGGAATCGCAATTTTTAAAATACGTCGAATCATCTCCTGACTCCATTTAAAGATATCTTTTATGCGTACATAAATAGTGTTGTTTTTATTTAAAGAAATCATCAGTAAAATAACGGCGGCAATGACTCTGGAAATCAGTGAGGGATAAGCCCCCCCAGCCACTCCGGCATGGAGAACAAATATCCCGATAAAGTTTCCGACAACATTAATGACATTCATAATAATGGATACATACATAATCGTCTTTGTTTTTGACATACTTCTGAATAATCCTGCGCAGCTGTTGTAAATGGCTAACGCCGGAAAAGAAAACGCAGAAATAATCAAATACGTTAAACAGGCTTGCATAACCTCATTTTCAACACGTCCAAAGAGCAAGGTTAAAAGCTCTCTGCGGAAAACAATAGCAACAACCATTAACACCACAGAAATCAATGTGGTAATCATTACCAGCTGACTGGATGCTAAAACACCGTTCTTTTTATCTTTATTTCCTACATATTGACTGGCTACAACGGCACCACCGGAAGCTAATGCTGTAAAGACAAGAATAAAGACTGTGTTTAACTGGTTGACTAGTGAAACACCGGAAACGGCGGCTTCACCGGCATAGCTGACCATTAACGTATCGGCAATCCCAACCAATAAGATCAGCAATTGCTCAATAATCAGCGGAACGATCAAGTCACGCAGATTTCGGTTTGAAAATAACTGTCTGCTTTTTGCTAACTGTATTTTTGGTTCAATTAATTTAAACATATCTACACCTCAATTCTTTTTCATTGTACTTGTTGGAGTATACTCCAAGTCAATACTAAATTTAAAAAAATTAAAATAAAAAACATCTTGACTTGAAGTGAACTCTAAGGTGTAAGATAAATCTAAATCCAAGAAGGATAGAATGAAAATAAGAATGTTTTCATAAAGTAAGTCATCATAAAGCTATTAAAATTCGTAACACCTATTAAAATAATAACGTCCCAACACATTGAAGTGTATGAAGAGTTATAGACATAACTGTGGAAAGGACAATCATGAATCGATTAAAAAGGAATAAAATCTTATGGTAATCATCTAGGATTAAACAGAATAGTTATCCTAGACTTTTTGTGTTGTATGTAATAGAGCTTTAGTATATGGGAGGATGTATGAAAAAATATTTAGAAGATATTTCTGCCTATTGGAATACCCGAGCGAAAGGATATTCCCTAGATAATCAGGCGGAATTGGAAAGTGAAAAAGCAGAGGAATGGCTTCAGCTCATCAAACGCTATGTTTTAGTCAAGAAAGAATGGCATGTTTTGGATTTAGGCTGCGGACCGGGATTCTTTTCGATCCTGTTATCACAGTTAGGATGTCAGGTTACGGCTATTGATTATAGTGAACAAATGCTGAAGGAGGCACAAAGAAACACTGAAAGATACGGAGTGAGCATTGATTTTATAAAGATGGATGCTCATCAGCTGATGTTTGAAGACTGTAGTTTTGATTTGATTATCACGCGAAATGTAACATGGAACTTAGAGCGGCCAATCATAGCTTATCAGGAAATGCTGCGGGTATTAAAGGCTGGCGGACATTTATTGAACTATGACGGAAATTATTACTATCATTATACAGATAAGGATTACGATCGAAAATCCCATAGTGAACATGTGCATATGGAAGGAATTGATGTATCAAGGATTGATGGCATTGCTGAGCATTTAGAACTTTCACAATATTTGCGCCCATTTTGGGATGAAGAAGTATTAAAAAAGTTGGGCGTCGCTTCAATAGAATGGGATATTTTAAATGAAGAAACGAATGCTTTAGGGAAATCGATTATTCGCAGTTTCATGATACACATTGTTAAATGATGAAAAACTATATTATTAAAAGACTGTTTTCACTGATCTTTGTATTATTGGGAGTGACCTTCTTAACTTTTTTGATTACTGATCTTGCGCCCAGTGACAGTGCAGAGATGTATTATCTTTCAAGAGGAATAACGCCATCGAGTGAAACGTTAGAAAATACCCGTAAAGAGATGGGATTGGATAAACCGGTGATGGAACGCTATGTTCATTGGTTAGATGAAGCAATGCATGGAGATTTTGGAGAATCCTATCATTACGGAAACAGTGTGATTGAACAGATGGGGAAAAAATTACCAAATACATTGAAACTGGCATTTTTATCATTAAGTATTGTTGTAGCAGTGTCAATTCCTTTAGGCATTCTTACAGCGGTCTATCAAAATAAATGGATAGATTATTTTATTCGCTTTTTAACTTTTATTAGTATTTCTATACCTAATTTCTGGTTAGGATTGCTGTTGATTTATCTTTTTTCAGTAAAATTGGGAATTTTTAATGTCATTAGCGGTACAGATCTTAAAGGGATGATATTACCAATGATGACGCTAGCACTTCCTTTAATAGGAGCTTATATTCGACAGATTCGAACGGCTGTCTTAGAAGAACTAAACAAAGACTATGTCGTTGGGGCATTGTCCAGAGGATTGAGTCAGAGGGAGATCATTTTCAAACATGTCTTACCCAATACCTTTTCTTCTATCGTGACATTGTTAGGACTATCGATCGGACATTTGCTGGGAGGCACGGCTATTGTAGAAACAATTTTTTCTTATCAGGGAATTGGTAGCATGATTGTAGAGGCTATTCGTGTTCGAGATTATCCGATTATACAAGGGTATGTAGTTTGGATGGCGGTCATTTATGTTTGTGTTAACCTCATTGTTGACCTGCTTTGCTTTATGATGGATCCTAAAATGCGGCTAAGTAAAGGAGAACGATTATGAAAAAAATAAGAAACTGGACCACAATAAAAATAATTCTATTATCCTGTTTAGCCGGATTATTATTGCTGACAGCTGTTTTTGGAAAATATCTGGCGCCTTATGATCCGCTCGAAGTAAATTATGCATTATCTTTGCAGCCGCCCAGCAGCACTCATTGGTTTGGGACCGATAAGTTAGGACGTGATATTCTTTCAAGAATACTATGCGGTGCCTTTTCTTCATTTTCACTAACCTTTGTGATGCTGGTCATTATTGTTCTGATTGGTGTGACATTAGGGTTGATTGCCGGATATAAAAATGGGCTGATTGATCATGTGTTCATGCGTTTGGCAGACGTTTTATTAGCCTTTCCTGATACGATCTTCGCCATTGCAGTTGCGGGTATATTAGGGGCAGGATTATTTCATACCGTATTTGCTTTAGCTTTAATCTGGTGGACGAAATACGCAAGGCTTACAAGAACGCTTGTTTCGTCTCTCATACATCAGGATTTTATTGTTGCCGCCAAACTATCAGGGGCTAAACCGTTTAAGCTCATCTGGGCTTATTTATTACCGAATGTATTTCCGCAAATTTTAGTTCACGCCACCTTAGATATAGGCTCTATGATGATTTCCTTAGCCGGGCTTAGCTTTTTAGGCTTAGCAAGTCAGCCGCCTTGGCCAGAATGGGGATATATGCTTTTTGAAAGTAAACAATTTATGCAGACTGCGCCTTGGATGATGGTATATCCGGGGCTTGTCATATTGATCAGTGTGATCATCTTTAATTTATTAGGAGATAGTTTACGTGATAAACTGGATCCTAAACAATCTTAGGAGGAAAGTATGAAAAAAATAAGACGTTGTTTATTCTGTTTATTGCTTAGTTTATCGCTGCTTGGATGTCAAGCAGATTCAAAATCGAATAATCAGCCTAATCATTTAAATGCAGCGATGTTTTGGATCAGCACATCACTAGATCCTACGAATGATTATGACGGCTGGGTATTAAGCCGTATTGGAGTAGGGGAAACTTTATTTCGTTTAAATGAAAGATTTGAAGCAGAGCCTTGGTTGGCAGACAGCTATCAGCAAGTAGATGAGACGACTTGGCAATTCCATATCCGTGAGGGCATACAATTTTCTAACGGCAACAGAGTTGATGGTGAAAGTGTGAAAGCCTGTATAGAAAGAGCCTTTAAAAGAAATACCCGTGCCAAAGATTACTTTGATTTAAATCGGATAGAAGCAACAGGACAAAATGTTACGGTATATTTAAATACAGCAAGCGGGGCAGTCATTAATAATTTATGCGAACCATTGTTTACTATCTATGACGCCACAGAGAGTGAAGACAAAATACAATCGACCCCTAGCTGTACCGGAGCATTTGTGATCGATCAGTTTGTTCCGGAAACAACGATTGACAGTTCATCTAATAAAAACTACTGGGACGGGAAGGTCGGAGTGGAGACGGTACATTTTACACAGGTAGCTGACTCTGATTCTCGTGTTTTGGCATTGCAGTCAGGAGAAGTAGACCTAGCAACAACTATTGATTATTCCAATCTTTCTTTATTCAGTGATTCATCCAAATATACGGTGTCACAAGTATTAGGACCACGATGCAATGTGGTATATATGAATAATGAGTCAACGTATTTATCGGATCAGACTTTGCGACAGGCATTATCTTATGCAATTGATCGTGAAAGTATTGTAAAGTTGACCGGTGGTGAGGAAGCTATGGGGCTTTATTCGAGTGCCTTGCCTTATGGAAATGACATTGCCAATGCCTATAGTTACAATCCTGAAGAAGCTAAACAATTGCTCGACCGAGCAGGCTATATTGACAGCAACGGTGATGGCATCCGGGAAATGAATGGTCAAAATATTGTGATCGAATATTATGAAAGTGCTGATCATGGATCAAGTGATGCCAGTATCATTGCACAGTCGATTCAAAATGAAGCGAAAGAAATTGGCATCACAATCCACATTAATCAAGTAGAGAATCTTTCTGATATAAAGGCTGCCGGAACATTTGACATGTGTTCAGCAAATGACTCTACAGCGCCAACCGGTGATCCGGAAGTATTTTTACAATTCCATTATCGAAGCGGTGCTAAAGAAAATATTGCTCACTATAATAATCCAACTGTTGATCAGCTGATAGCCACGTTAGCCGGAACATTTGATATTGAGGAGCGTCAGGCACTTTCTAAAAAGATTTCTGAAATTTTATTAGAAGATGCGGCAAGCCTATATGTTTCTTATTTGCCATTGAATACTGTTTCTTCCTCTAAAGTTGAAGGGGCTGATCAACATCCGGTTGATTACTATATGGTGACAAAGGATATCCGCATTCGCAATGACTAATCTAATTGAATATAGGCATATAGATCTTTACTATCAGAATCAGCCTGTTTTAAAAGGTATTTGCCTAAATATTCCTAAAAACAAAACAATTGCGATAGTAGGACAGAGTGGATCAGGAAAATCAACGCTGCTTAAATTAACGATGCAGTTATTAGGAAAGGATGCCATCCTTCAAAATGGTCATATCCTTTTTGATGGTCAAGAGCTTTTATCATTGAATAGCCGTTCATGGCAGACCATTCGCGGGAAGCAAATCGGGATGATTTTTCAAAATGCCAGTCAGTACTTTGATCCGCGGAAAAAGATAAAAGATCAATATATTGAGGTTTTATATAAACATTTCAAGATAGATAAAGATCAGGCTTTAGAAACCGCACAAAAACAACTGCGGCAGGTTTCCTTGACTGATCCTGATTCTGTCTTGGAAAAATACCCCTTTGAATTATCGGGTGGAATGGCTCAGCGTGTAGCAATTGCTATGGCATTAAGTTTGAAACCAAAGCTGCTTTTAGCGGATGAACCCACCAGTGCTTTAGATGTGGTGAGTCAAAAACAAATTTTAGAAGAATTTCGTTTAATCAAAGAAAAAGAAGAGATGACGATTATGATTGTCACTCACAATATGGCTGTAGCTAATTATTTAGCGGATTATATTGCGGTAATGAATCATGGCGAGATCGTTGAATTTGGTACTCATGATCAGATGATGTATGCCCCGAAGCATCCCTATACTCAATTGCTTTTAGAAGTGACAAGAAAGGTGGAACCCTATCATGAATGAAGCGCTTCTCTCTTTAAAAGATGTTTCTCAGGTTTATACAAGCAATGGGCGAACAAATGAGGCTTTGAAACATATTGATTTAACCATTTATCATGGGGAATGCTTAGGTATTGTCGGACAAAGTGGCAGTGGCAAAAGTACATTGGGGAAAATGATCTCATTGATTGATCAGCCTTCTTGGGGAGAAATATATTATAAAGGGAATAAAATCGAATTTCGTGATCGTTACATTTATCCTATCCGAAAAGATATTCAATATATTTTTCAAGAACCTATCGGTGCCTTTTCTCCGCGCAAGAAAATAAAAAAGTTTTTACTTGAACCCTATATTAATTTTAAGCTTTGCCCCAAAAAAGAGGCCTTAGCTCAGATCGAATACTGTTTAAAGCAAGTAGGGTTAGATCAAAGCTGTTTAAATAAATATCCTCATCAGTTAAGCGGTGGACAACTGCAAAGGATCGTCATTGCAAGAACCTTATCCTTATCGCCTAAGTTAATTGTTTGTGATGAAATGACCAGTGCCTTAGATGTGATCGTACAAGATGAGATTCTAACATTAATGAAGAAATTACAAGTAGAAAATCAGCTGACTTTAGTCTTTATTTCTCATGACCTTTCGCTTGTTCAACGATTTTGTGACCGCACAATGGTTTTATTGGAGGGAGAACAAGTAGTCTGTTTAGACAGTCAGAATTTTGGCACTTCTACCCATCCTTATATACAATTATTAAAAGATTCTATCCTTTAAAAATACACTTGATAAAAGTGTGTTTTTTATTTGAATGTGGTGATGGAAGAAATTGATGAGATATTGCGAATTATGTCTGAAATATCATGATATATACAACTGAAGATGTTTTATATAAAATTGATATTATTTTTGTAGAGGAAACAATTTAGTAATTTCTTGATCAGCTGACAGAGTTATTCGTCAGAAATAAAACTACCATTTCTAGGCATATTAAAAATGCATTTAAAGTTGGGAAAATAGAAAAATCAGTTGCTGCAAATTTTGCAACAACTGTTTCGGATAGAAAAACTTATCATGTGGATTACTATAATCTTGATGTCATCATTTTTGTGGGATATTGTATTAAATTTCAAAGAGGTGTCAAGATTGGCAAACCCAAATAAAACTTATTTAATTGCTATCAATTATATTAGCATTCATTGAAAATCCACAGTCAAAACTTTTTTCAATATTATGAATTTTTCCATCTTGAGTGGTCGCTGTTCCATAATATTTGAGGGTAGTTTCATTACCCAATTCTATATCTAATTTGATATCCGATGTCTCATAAGTATCCTTTATATATGTACAAAAGAATTCGTGCTGCATGATAATACTGTTGAGCTTCAACTCTATAGACGCAGAAGGTTCCGCAATTCCAGTCGGTGCAATACTAATATGGGGTGTTTCAATTTTAATGCCTTCTTTTCCTGTGCCGCCATCACTGATTTGAATAGTGACTTCAGGGTGATATGAACACCAAAAATAGTATCCCCCAATACTGCAAACTATGAATACGATAACTCCAAATATGATTAAATTTCTTGTCTTTATCTTTAACTCTATATACTCTTTCATATTTTTGACTTTCCCTTCTCATTCTCTTAAAACAATCTAATTTTCATTTTTTATTTGTTCTCACTTTTTTTCTAATTTAACCTCGATAAGGGTTGATTAATAATCTGTTTTCTATGATATTTTTACTAATCGATAATTATAGACATCTCAGTTACTATATCAAATTTCATAATATCTGTATCCTGATATAAAATATCCTCTAACCTAAAAATAAATTATCCATCTGCTTCTAATATATTATTTATCTTTCTAAAGTCATTGTAGCAAAAACACTTTTAATTAAAAAGTTCTTTTCAATAAAAATAATAAGTTGTTCATTTAATCTTTGAGAAACTTCATTAACTTATATAAATATTTAATTTATTAAAAGCTAAAAATGGTTTTTATCAACTTTAATAAGAGAAAAACTAAATACTATTAAATACTCATTTTTCATAAAGCACATTACGAGTGTTTCTTTCATAGCTAAATGAAATGATTCACCGTTTCTTGATTAAAAGATGAGGTAGGGGATTAGGTTCGATAAATGTATAAATTGATTTCATGCTTTTTTATTCTGAATTCATAATAATACGTTTCTTAGATACAAAAAAACTGCACATATCATCGTAGAATTTATCTAAATGAAGTGTACAGTTATATTAACTTATATAATTTTAACTAGTTTAAAGTTTAAAAAATATAATTATTTACAAGCTTCTTCGATTGCTACAGCTACAGCAACAGTTGCTCCAACCATTGGGTTGTTACCCATACCGATTAATCCCATCATTTCTACGTGAGCAGGAACTGATGAAGAACCAGCAAATTGAGCGTCTGAATGCATACGTCCCATAGTATCAGTCATACCATAAGAAGCAGGTCCAGCTCCCATATTATCTGGGTGTAATGTACGTCCAGTACCACCACCAGAAGCTACTGAGAAATATTTTTTACCTTGTTCGATACATTCTTTTTTATATGTACCAGCAACAGGATGTTGGAAACGAGTAGGGTTTGTAGAGTTACCAGTGATTGATACGTCTACACCTTCACGATGCATGATTGCTACCCCTTCACGAACATCATCAGCACCATAGCAGTTTACTTTTGCTCTTGGTCCATCAGAGTAAGCAGTTGTAGAAAGAACTTTTACTTCTCCTGTGAAATAATCAAATTGAGTTTCTACATAAGTAAATCCATTGATTCTTGAGATGATTTTAGCAGCATCTTTACCTAAACCGTTTAAGATAACTCTTAATGGTTTAGTTCTAACTTTATTAGCTTTTTCAGCGATCTTGATAGCTCCTTCAGCAGCAGCGAAAGATTCATGTCCGGCTAAGAAAGCGAAACATTCTGTATTTTCATCTAATAACATTGAACCTAAGTTACCATGTCCTAAACCAACTTTACGATCATCAGCTACAGATCCTGGAATACAGAATGATTGTAACCCGATACCGATTGTTTTAGCAGCATCTACAGCTTTAATGTCACCGTTTTTGATTGCCATTGCAGCACCTACAGTGTAAGCCCAACAAGCATTTTCAAAACAGATTGGCTGAGTTGATTTTACGATATCGTAAACATTAATTCCTTTTTCATCGCAGATAGCTTTTGCTTCTTCGATAGATTTGATGTCAAATTTTGCTAATGCAGCGTTAATTTGATCAATTCTTCTTTCATAACTTTCAAATAATGCCATTGTTTGTACCCCCTATTATTCCTTTCTTGGATCGATGTACTTAGCAGCTTCTTCAAATCTACCGTAAGTTCCAGTAGCTTCAGCCATTGCTTCATTAGCATCTTTTCCAGCTTTAATCATATCCATCATTCTACCTAAGTTGATGAATTCATAACCGATGATTTCCCCATTAGCATCTAAAGCGATTTTGTTAATGTAACCTTCAGTTAATTCTAAGTATCTAGGTCCTTTTAATTTAGTTGCATAAGATGTACCAGTCATACTTCTTAAACCTTTACCTAAATCTTCAAGTCCGGCACCGATAGGTAATCCACCTTCTGAGAAAGCAGATTGAGTACGTCCATAAACGATTTGTAAGAATAATTCTCTCATTGCAGTATTGATAGCATCACAAACTAAGTCAGTGTTTAAACCTTCTAATAAAGTTTTACCAACCAAAGCTTCAGAAGCCATTGCTGCAGAGTGAGTCATCCCTGAACATCCGATTGTTTCGATCAATGCTTCTTCAATGATTCCTTCTTTAACATTTAAAGTTAATTTACAAGCCCCTTGCTGAGGTGCACACCAACCGATACCATGTGTTAAACCGCTGATGTCTTTAATTTCTTTTGAATATACCCATTTTCCTTCTTCTGGAATTGGAGCACATCCGTGTGAAGCGCCAATTTTAACACTGCACATTTGTTCTACTTCATGTGAATAAATCATGTTTTAATAAACTCCTTTCATTTGATTATGATTTCAATTTCCGTATGAATACAATAACTATTCATGCATCTTTAAGGCAACCGTAATTACCTAGACTTAGTATAAAGTAAAGAGGCTCTAAAGTCAATTGCACTTTCAGTCATTTTTAGGTCAAATAAGATAAAATTCCTTATAAAAAATGGAAATCTACAATTACTTTTTAAATATCTAAAAAAGAAATTTTTAATATTTCTTAAGATTCTCTTAAAACCCGTTTTTTGTGTTTTTTTCATGTTAGGATATGGGCGGAGGGAAGATTATGAAAAAACGATTATCAATCATCATGACCATGCTCGTGGTTGCGGCAAGCACATTCAGCCCGGTCCATGGTCAGTCATCATCCTCACTAACGCCTTATAGTGACGGATTAGATGCGAAGAGCACAAGCTCTGCAAAATATGTGAATATAAGTGACAGTTTGTCAGGCTACATGCTTGCGACAGGTGACGGATTAACGATTATCGGAAACGATCAGTTCAAAGTAACAACGAGTTATCCGGTAAAAGATTATGAGATCGTAAGCGATGTGAATAATGGCGGACAAAATGATATCCTTGTTTATATGGATAGCCCTAACGGACAGGATAATGTAGCTTTAATCAGCAGTGAAGACTCTAAGGTTTTATTTTCTAAGAATTATCATCATCTAAATACAGAACAGGGAAAAGGACAATTTGAAGAAAATTCAAAAATCCTTCAGCTTTTATATAAAGATGCGTTAATCTATATTTTATATGATTATCATATTGTCTGTTTAGATTTAGAAGGAAACCAAATCTTTGATTATGAAGACAAAGATAATATTTGGAAAATGATACCGGTAGAAGATAGCGGACTTGCTTTTACCTGTCAAACCGGAATGGTAAAACTGTTAGATCGCAATACAGGCAAAGTACTATGGTCCCTGCAGCTGACAGGAAAATTGCAGGTGCCTACAATGGATCCTAGCCGCACCAGTGCAGTTCAATTAAATGTTTGGGATCTTTATTGGGTGAATGATTCTCTTTTTGTGACAGCAGAAAACGGAACACTTGTACAATTAAATAAAGATACTGGGGATTTTGTAAATACTGTTGATTTAGGCATGATTAGTGAAGAACAGCTGATCCGTCAGTTATCATCTAATGCAGGCTATGACAGTCAGTATCGTCCAACCGTATTTCCAACCGGAATAACGACTAATGGATTTATGGGATATACGATAGAACCGCTAACTGATCAATCACTTTTAATCAGTGGTTTCTTAGGCAGTGAAAAAGCACAGTCTTTTAAGTCCGACGGCGGAATGATGATGGGAGGAGAACAACCGGTAATTCTACCTGCTCTTGCTGTTTATGATCAGCAGACTCATCAGATCACACAGACTTTTAAATTTGAACAATACAACTTAAAAGCTTCAAACGCCATCCTTTCTACTTATCAAGGGCAAGATGTTATCGTTGCGCCTAGCTATAGTAAAAAAGGGGAATTGAAAGTAAATATTTATTCTTTGGAAGATGGACAGATGATCGTACAAGAAAGCATTAAAGCTCCATCTATTAAGGAAAAAGATGAAAAGATTAAGATCATTAAAGCAGACGATCGCTACTTAATTCAAAGTGAAGGCAATGTAACTTTCTATGTATCCAATGATTTTAAATCGATTGAATATGTTGGCAATTTGTCGATGGCTTCGATCATTGCCAATACCGATCAGGGAATGCTGGTTGGGTATAGTGAAAGTGGTTTAACTACAAAGATCAAAAAATTAAAGAACGGCAATAAGGAGGATGTTTTATTTAACTTTGATTTGCCGGAGGAATTTATTGGCAATTCCAATGGATTAGAATCTATTCAATATGATGAAAAAACCAATCATTTATTGATGCTGGTAAATAAACGCAACAACAATAACACAGTAGAAGCAAGCCATATCTTAATTGTAGATGCCGATAGTGGGGCATTGCTAGTGAATGAACCAGTCGTGATGGATAAAGGTGTGGATGAGAATGGAAAAGCCTATACACATTATGTTACTGGGGAAAAAATCAGTTACTTTAAAGATATGAATAATGATGGAATCAATGAAATATTAGTTGACAGCTTTATTATTGATGGAAAAACAATGACCTTAAAATCGATGTATTCTCCATCTGCGGAAGAAACCGGGTTGGTAATTGAAGTGGGCGATGTCAACAATGATGGTGTATCTGATTTTATTTTATTTGGTGAAACACAAGCAAATCTTTATTATTCAAGAATTTCCGGATATGATATATCTTATGCCAAATCAGGAATTAAAATAGATTATGCTAAGGACTTACAGAATCAGGTGCAGGCTTTGCAAATGGAAGATTTAAATCACGACGGCATTCATGATGTGATTATCAATGCAAGAAATGCAAACAACTATCAAGTATATCGTGTTATTGACGGAAAAACCTTGCAGACAAAATATGATTTAATGAAAGAGGGGGTCTATAACTGGGGAGAATCTTTTGAATTCCCAGGTGTGGATTATAATCAGGATGGTACTGATGATATTGTTTACAATACCCCGGAGGGTTATATTGAGATCATTAATGGGGACACAGGTGAAACTTTAGATTCACATAACACTTATCCGGAATATGGTCAGCATTCATGGCAGCAGCCAATGGCACAAGAGGGCATGATCCCAATTAAGATCGATCCAAACAGTCATAAAATCGCATTGCTGGAAGATGCCAATGGCGACGGAAAGAAAGATGTAGCTTACCTAACTTCAGTTGTTGATGAAAACAGCTATCGTACTAAAACCATGCTTTCCATCAAAGACAGTACAACTTTTGAGGAAATAAAATCAATTGAAGTCATGCAGGATATATCTATTGATTTTGTATTAGTCGGAGTAGAGGGAAGCAAAAAAGTGATGTTTAATTTAGATGGATTCATGCAGATTTACGATTATGAACAAGAAGCACCGATTGCCGGGTTTGCAACCGGGGTTCAATACGCTAAAAATATAACGGATACACGTTTGCTTATTTCAAACAATGAAGGAAATCTTTATATGCTTGATGACGCTATTGACTTTAATCTAAATGAAACACCAGAAACAATTAACGGTGGATACATGACATTGCAATGGCAAAGCGATAAGAATGGGAAAATGACGATTTCAGACGGTGGTGAAACAGTGGTGACTACAGCTGCCAATGAAGCAACATTCCGTTTATTGGAAGGGGAACATAATCTAACCTTATCTTATGATGATGGCTATGGCAAAACGACGCATCAAACAGTTCATGTCAATGTGAAAAAAGGACATGCTTTAAGCTATTTCTTTAACTTTGGTTTAGTGCTGGTATTAGGACTGATTGCAGGATTGCTGTTCTATCCTAAATATCGTTTAAATAAAAAGGCAGGTGTTAAACGTGGATAAAATTATTGAAATATCACATTTGAATAAAAAGTTTGGAGATTTTACAGCGATTGATGATCTGTCATTTTCGTTAGAAAGCGGGAAGATTTATGGGATTATCGGACCGAATGGGGCAGGAAAGTCAACCACTATGTCCTTATTAATGGGGCTGATATACCCAACTTTAGGAACCGGCAGTGTAAAAGGCTTTCCCTTAGGATCACAGGAAGCCAAGCAAATCATGGGGTATTCACCTGAGTTTCCTTCTTTTTACAGCGATATGAATTGCTTAGAATATTTGGTGTATATGGGGACTTTATCAGGATTAACGTATGATGAAGCTATTGAAAAAACAAAAGAATTAATTAAAGAATTTGATTTAGAGGCTCATTTATTTAAAAAGGTCAATAAGTTTTCGACCGGGATGAAGAAAAAAGTAGGGTTGATTCAAGCGATGATCCACGATCCGGAAATTCTATTATTGGATGAGCCTACGGCTAACTTAGATCCAACCAGCCGTATGGAAATTATCGATACATTAAAGCGACTGGTTACACAAAAAAAGATGACAGTACTGATCAGTTCCCATGTCTTAACTGAACTGGAAATGATCATTGATCATGTCATTATGATTAATAAAGGAAGAATTGTTTTAGATCAGCCGTTATCCCAAGTACAGGAAGTGTTTAATAAAGAAGTATTGCTGGTCAGCTGTTCGGATAATCGAATGATGGAAGATTATCTGACAAAAAGGGGCTATGATTGTTCAGTGTTAAAAGAGACGCTCAGAATTAAAGCCAGTGATAAAAAAGTCTGTAAACAAGAGATCGTTGAATTTATTTATCAGAATCATTTAACGTTAGACTTACTACAAGAAGAAGCTGTGACTTTGGAAAATTTATATAAACAGTTAGTGGAGGGAGAACAAAATGAAGCACATATTTAATAAAACCTATTCTAAAATGTTTACCTATGTCACAATGCCGATTGTGGTGGCAGCCAGCCTTTTTGCAGGATATCTGCTTGCCGGAGACTATCTGGATGTCATGACAAGAACGCCTACATTTGTCTATTTGTCACAACGTTTAGCCGTGATGTATTGTATGCTGACCTTTGTTTTAATTGCCGGTCTTTGCATTTGGATGATTGTTGCCAATACTTCATCAGGACTGTTTGCCAATGAACTGCATGAGGGAACACTGCGTTTGCTTTTATCAAAACCGGTGAGCCGTTATGAACTAGTTGTAGGAAAGATTGGCGGGATGCTGGCAGGAGCAATGACATATCTTGGTATTTCTTTACTGATCGTATTGGGAATCTTTACATTAAGAGCTCAGCCGGATCAGGATATTCTGATTTATTTATTAAAATATACGTTTGTTTTCTTGTTGTATGGGACATTTGTCATCTTAATTGCCGGAGCAATCGGAAGCTTTCTTTCAACCTGCTTTAAGAAAAAAGTACCGGCATTATTAATTCTGGCATTGATTGGTTTCTTAATCTTTGGTATCATTCCTATAGCGAGAACAATTACACAATCATTAGGTGTTTATGATAAAATGCATTTATATCTATTCGATCTTAACTATCAGTTTGGCCTAATCTTTAATTCGTTTACACAATTAATAGGACAGCTATCTAGTTCATCAGGTCAGATAGAAGTATATAATGTCTTTACGAATCTGTTTAAAAATGTTCCTACCGATGTGGATGTCACATTAACCTCAGGAAGTCTGATGGTGCTGAATAAGACACTGAACAATGTGATTGTTGTTGGGGGCTATGGATTATTAACCGCAGTGTTATATGTATTATCATTTAGAAGAATGAAATTAAAAGATATATCATAGTATTTATAAGATAGGAGGTAATGCAATGAGTAAGCGTGCAGTCAGAAGGTTGTTACTGGTGATCGTTGTTTTTGGAATTATAATCGGCGGGAGCGCTTATTTGTTGCAGTCCGGTATCTTTATGAAACAAAAGAAATCTTTAGGTTTAACTGATCCGTTAGCCATCCAATTAAATGAATTGTATCCGGATAATGAAAAAGTTCAAGAGATTATTTACAATCTGAAGAACTATCCGCGGGCTTTGGTATCCGTTCTTCTTGTCTATGAAGAAGAAATTGATTATGTTTACAATTATCCGAATCGCCAGCATTTCGATGATATTGTGTTAACGGAGCAGGATTTTAAGCGAGAAGTGCCTTTATTCATTCAATGGGATTCCCGCTGGGGATATGATTATTATGCTGATGAAATGATGGGGCTGAACGCTTGTGGTCCTACTTCATTAGCGATGGTGATCTCCGCCCTTACAGGCAATCGTGATATTAATCCGCGATCCGTTGCACAATTTGCATACGATAACGGTTATTATGTACAAGATGTTGGGACGATGTGGACATTAATGTCAGAAGGAGCCAGTGCCTTCGGCGTGCAAGGAACACAGCTGCCGGGCAATGCCCAAAGTATATTGGATGCCTTAAATCAAGGGCATTTAGTTATTTTAAGTGTTGGTCCCGGAGATTTTACCCCCTCTGGACACTTTATCGTATTAACCGGTATTGATGAAAGAGGACAAATCATTTTAAATGATCCGAACAGTCCTAAAAGAAGTGATTTGCACTGGGATATCCAGCGTTTGGTGGATCAGACTGCAGGTGCTTGGGAATTTACAAAATTATAAGAACTGTTGCGGGAGTGACAGTTTTTTTGTTGTTTGGTAATTGCAGGTAAATAAAGATATAATAAAAGAAAGAACATAGTAGAAATATCAGAACTAGCGATTTAAATGAGGGGAAGAGCATAATAAAAAAGTACACCACCCATCTTATCATGATATTGCCTTGGCTTTTAGCGGGAGGTTTTTGGTGGCGTCTGCGTAAAAAGGTGGCAATGCACATCGATTTATTTGGAAGATCAGGAAACTATGCGGACACACGTGCGGTCATTTTTTTGATGGGTTCGCTGTTGTTAGCGGCATACGTTATTCTTTTATATATCATTGATAAATATTCTAAGCAGTTTGGCATCAGTTCTAATAAAGCTAAAATGTATCCTGGACAATGCCGGCAGGTTCCGTTTTTATCATGTGGTGGTTGGTAGGAAAATATTTTATTTAGATCGTACGAGAGTACAATTTTTGTTTGTTTATTACGTTAAAAGCACTGACAGAATGGCAGTATTATTTATCAAAGGGCTTACATTACTAAATTTTTGATTTAAAAGAAATATTATTGTGAAATAGCCCTAAATATGGTATAAATTAGATGAATGTTGTATTATCTTGTATATTTTTGAATGCATGGGTCAAGAGTCTCTACCTACACCCCATAAGTGTAGACTACAAGATTAAAAAAAGCATTATCTTTTTAATGCGTTTTTTAAGTTTTTAAAAGGGGGACGGGTATTTCCCCTTATTTAATTTCAAGGAAAGGGTGTCATGAATGAAAACTGATGTTGAAATTGCTCAAGAAGCGACAATGCTACCGATTAAAGAAGTAGCAAGTAAGATTGGCTTAGAAGAAGATGATTTAGAGCTTTATGGAAAGTATAAAGCAAAAATTTCACTAGAAACTATCAAGCGTTTAGAAAATGAAAAAGATGGAAAATTGATCTTAGTAACAGCGATCAATCCTACACCAGCCGGTGAAGGGAAAACAACGACCATGATCGGTCTTGGTCAAGCAATGAATAAGATTGGGAAAAATGCCATCGTTGCGATGCGTGAACCATCTTTAGGACCTTGTTTTGGAGTAAAAGGCGGTGCGGCAGGCGGTGGCTATGCTCAAGTCGTTCCAATGGAAGATATCAATCTTCATTTCACTGGGGATATCCATGCGATCACGGCGGCAAACAACTTAATCTCAGCAATGCTGGATAACTCTTTACAGCAAGGAAATCCATTAAATATTGATACACGCAGTATTGTATGGAAACGTGTGGTTGATTTAAATGACCGTGCTTTAAGACATACGGTATGTGGCTTAGGCGGAAAAACAAATGGAGTTCCAAGAGAAGACGGATTTGATATTACAGTTGCTTCAGAGGTAATGGCAATCCTTTGTTTAGCAAGTGATTTAGAAGACTTAAAACAGCGTGCTGCAAAAATGATTGTCGCTTATAACTATGACGGTAATCCGGTCACTGTAGATGACTTAAAAGCAACCGGAGCAGTAACCATCTTGCTGAAGGATGCGATTAAGCCAAATATGGTGCAGACATTGGATCATACACCGGTATTTGTTCATGGCGGACCTTTTGCCAATATCGCTCATGGATGCAACTCTGTGATGGCAACAAAACTGGCAATGAAACTTGGAGATTACGCAATTACAGAAGCAGGTTTCGGAGCGGACTTAGGAGCAGAAAAATTCTTTGATATCAAGTGTGCACAAACCGGATTAAAGCCGGATGCCTGCGTGATTGTAGCGACTGTTCGTGCATTGAAGATGCATGGCGGTGTAGATAAAAAAGAATTAGGAACCGAAAACTTAGAAGCTTTGGCTTCAGGTATTGAAAACTTAGAAAAACACATTGAAAATGTTCATAAATTTGGAGTGCCGGCAATTGTGGCAATCAATGCTTTCCCAACAGATACGGAAGCAGAATTACAGTTATTAAATGAAAAATGCGAGAAAATGGGAGCGGAAGTTTCAATTTCCAAAGTTTGGGAATTAGGAGCAGACGGCGGAATTGATTTAGCGAACAAACTGATCACCTTGCTGGAAACAAAAACCTCTTCATTTAAACCATTATATGATAAAGAAGCTTCTATTAAAGATAAAATCATGACCATCGCTAAAGAAGTTTACGGTGCTGAAGGCGTTATCTTCGATAGAAAAGCAAACTTAACAATTAAACGTCTGGAAAGATTGGGATTAGCTAATTTACCAATCTGTATGGCAAAAACACAATATTCATTATCAGACCAACCTACGCTTTTAGGGCGACCTAAAGGATTTACTGTTAAAATCAATGAAATTATTGTTTCTGCAGGAGCAGGATTTATCGTGGCGATTTCAGGAGATATCATGAGAATGCCGGGATTGCCTAAAGTACCGGCAGCGTGCAATATGGATATTGACGAAAACGGAAAAATTGTTGGATTATTTTAAGAAGGAGATAAATATGAGAGTAGCAATTGTTATGGGTTCTGCCAGTGACCTACCAAAAATGACTGACGCAATCGACTTTTTGAAAAGCTTTGGTGTAGAGGTAAGCGTACGTGCATTATCTGCTCACCGTGCTCATGCGGCATTAAGCGAATTTTTAAAAGAAACAGAAACAGATGGAACAGAAGTGATTATTGCAGCTGCTGGAAAAGCGGCACATTTACCCGGTGTGATTGCTTCACAAACGATTAAACCTGTTATTGGCGTACCTATTAAAGGTTCTGCGTTAGATGGAATGGATGCGTTATTATCAATCGTACAAATGCCAGCAGGAATCCCTGTTGCTACAGTGGCGATTGACGGAAGTAAAAATGCTGCGATTTTGGCTTTGCAGATCATGGCGGTAAAACATGATGACATTAAAGCTAAATTAAACAAACATCGTGAAGAGATGACGGCAGAAGCATTAAGCGCAAACGCTAAAATCATTGAACAATATAAATAGTTGAGATCGAAGGAGAAGTAAAACAATGGCACAACCATTATATGAAGGAAAAGCAAAACAAGTATTTGCCACAGATAAATCAGATGAGTATATTATTCATTACAAAGATGATGCAACTGCCGGAAACGGTGCAAAACATGATCAATTTGCGGGAAAAGGTGTACTAAACAATACGATTTCTTGTATTATTTTTGAAATGCTGGAAGCAGCGGGCATCAAAACACACATGATCGAAAAAGTGAATGAACGTGATATTCGTGTAAAAAAAGTAACGATTTTGCCATTAGAAGTTATCGTTAGAAATATTACTGCCGGATCATTCTGCAAACGATTAGGTGTGGATGAAGGCATTGTGTTAGATGAACCGATCTTTGAAATGAGTTATAAGAATGATGATTATGGTGATCCTTTGATCAATGACGATCATGCGGTAGCTTTAAAACTAGCAACACGTGATGAAATTAACTTCTTAAGAGAAGAAACATTAAAAATTAATGCGTTATTGAAAGAATTCTTCTTAAAATTTAATTTGAAACTTGTAGATTTCAAAATAGAATTCGGTAAGAGTGATGCGGGTGAAATTTTATTAGCCGACGAGATCTCACCGGATACATGCCGTTTATGGGATGTTGAAACCAATCAAAAATATGATAAAGATGTTTTCAGACAGGATATCGGGGACTTGATTGAAACTTATAAAGCTGTTCTGGAAAGAATGCAGACTAAATAAAAGGAGATTACAGATGGATTACAAAAAAGCTGGAGTAGATATCGAAGCAGGCTATAAATCAGTAGAGTTAATGAAAAAGCATATCAAGCAGACAATGAGACCGGAAGTGTTAGGTGGCATTGGCGGATTTGCCGGTGCATTTGATTTAAGTGCGATTAAGAATATGGAAGAACCTGTTCTTTTATCGGGAACAGATGGTTGTGGAACAAAAGTAAAACTAGCATTCATTTTAGATAAGCATGATACAATCGGAATCGATGCGGTGGCAATGTGTGTCAATGATATTGTTTGTTCTGGTGGTGAGCCATTATTCTTCCTTGATTATATTGCTTGCGGAAAAAACTATCCGGAAAAGATTGCGACGATTGTAAGTGGTGTTGCCCAAGGGTGTGTTCAGTCTGAATGCGCGCTTGTTGGAGGAGAAACTGCAGAGCATCCAGGATTAATGCCGGAAGATGATTATGATCTTGCAGGATTTGCGGTAGGGGTTGTTGATAAAAAAGACATTATCGATGGTCAAAATATAAAACCGGGAGATGTTTTAGTTGGGATTGCCTCTAGCGGGGTTCACAGCAACGGATTCTCATTAGTACGTCAAGTGTTTGAGATGAGCAAGGAATCCTTAAATACATATTATGATGAATTAGGAAAAACGTTGGGAGAAGCATTAATTGCACCAACTAAGATTTATGTAAAAGCACTTAAAAACGTTAGAAATGCCGGCGTTAAAATTAAAGGTTGCTCACATATCACTGGTGGCGGATTTGATGAGAATGTGCCAAGAATGCTGCCTGAAGGAATAAGAGCGATTATTAAAAAAGACAGCTATGAAGTACCGGCAATTTTTAAATTAATTGCGAAAAATGGAAATATTACTGAAGAAATGATGTATAACACATTCAACATGGGATTAGGAATGGTTATTGCCTTAGATCCAAAAGATGTAGATACAGCAATGAGCGCTATTAAAGAAGCTGGAGATGAATGTTATATTGTAGGGACTATTGAAGCTGGTGACAAGGGAGTTACGCTATGCTAAAAATGGCTGTCTTTGTATCAGGAGGCGGAACAAACTTGCAATCTCTTATTGATGCTACCCAAAACGGTAGCATCAATGGAGAAATTGTTTTAGTTGTTTCTAACCGCAAAAACGCTTATGGGTTAGAAAGAGCTAGAAATGCTTCCATCAAGGCTGAAACAATTAAAGATCAAGATGTATTAATTCAACGATTACAGGAAGAAAACGTTGAATTAATTGTTTTAGCGGGCTATTTAGCTATCATCCCAGAAAAATTAGTTCAGTTATATCCGGATCGTATTTTAAATATTCATCCATCTTTAATCCCAGCTTTCTGCGGACCGGGATTCTATGGCATCCATGTTCATGAAGCAGTATTAAAAAGAGGGGTTAAAGTGAGTGGAGCAACCGTCCATTTTGTAAATGAAGAAGTAGATGGCGGACCGATCGTCATTCAAGAAGCCGTTGATATTGCGGACTTGGAAACGGCAGAAGACATTCAGCAAAGAGTATTAAAAATAGAACATTGTATCTTGCCGAAAGCAGTTCAGTTGTTTTGTGAAGGAAAGATTATGGTAGAAAAAGGAAGGGCAAAAATCTTATGAAAAAAAGAGCGTTAATTAGTGTAACGGATAAAACCGGAATCGTTGAATTTGCTAAAGGATTAATTGATTTAGGTTATGAAGTCGTTTCTACTGGGGGAACTATGAAGCAGCTGTGTGCTGCCGGATTAGACTGTATTGCGATTGATGATGTGACAGGATTCCCAGAAATATTAGATGGTCGTGTAAAAACTTTACATCCAATGGTTCATGGCGGATTGCTGTATAGAAGAGATGATCCACATCATGTTGAAACAGTAGAAAAAATGAATATTCAGCCAATTGATATCGTATGTGTGAATTTATATCAGTTTGAAAAAGCGTTAAAAGAAGGAAAACCAATGGAAGATATGATAGAAAATATTGATATCGGCGGTCCTTCTATGATTCGATCTGCAGCTAAGAATTTTAAAGATGTTTTAATAGTGACAGATCCAGCAGATTATAATGAAGTACTAGAAGCGTTAAAGGATCAAAAAGATGACTATAATTTCAGATTAAATCTCGCTTATAAAGCCTTTAGTTTGACTGGAAGCTATGATGCGATGATCTCACGTTATTTTGCCGGAGTTGTCGGAGATGACTTCCCGGATATCTTAAATATCTCTTTAAAGAAAACAGAACATCTGCGTTATGGGGAAAACTCACAGCAAAGAGCGAATGCATATGAAGATCCTTTTGTACAACATACTTTATTGGATTATGAACAATTAAACGGAAAAGAAATTTCATTTAATAACGTTAATGATTTATATGGAGCGGTGGCTTTAGTAAGAGAATTTAAAGATCAGACAGTAACAGCGGCTATTAAGCATTCTACTCCTTGTGGGGTGGCGATTGCCGATACAGGCTATGATTCTTATGTGAAAGCTTATGAAGCGGATCCGCAATCTATCTTTGGCGGAATTGTAGCCGTTAACTATAAAATTGATAAAGAAACAGCTTTGGAAATGAAAAAGACATTCCTTGAAATCGTTGCTGCACCGGATTTTGATGAAGAAGCTTTGGAAGTCTTAAAGAAGAAAAAGAATTTACGTATCTTAAAATTAAAGAACTTAGAGGCTCGTGAAGCTAAATATGATATTAAATATTTAGAAGGAAAAGTGCTGGTTCAAGATATCAACGATAAAATGATCGAGGAAATCAAAGTAGTCACTAAAGCACAGCCGACACCGGCGCAGTTAAGCGACATGGAATTCGGTATGAAAGTAGTTAAATTTGTTAAATCAAATGCGATCTGCATCGTTAAAAATGGAGTGACGCTGGCGATTGGCGGGGGTCAGACATCACGTGTTTGGGCATTGGAAAATGCAATACATAATAATCAGGACAAAGACTTCAATGGTGCCGTTTTAGCAAGTGATGCGTATTTCCCATTTGGAGACAGTGTAGAAACTGCACATAAGGCAGGCATCAGTGCCGTTATCCAACCCGGTGGAAGTATCCGAGATCAAGAATCAATCGATTACTGTGATGCCAATGATATGCCAATGGTATTTACTGGATTAAGACACTTTAGACACTAGGAGGATTGTCATGAAGGTATTAATTATCGGTGGGGGCGGTCGCGAACATGCGATTGCCTACGCCCTTTCTAAAAGCAAAAGAGTAAGTGAAATTCATGCAATCCCTGGAAATCCGGGAATTGCTCAGCTAGGAACATGTCATCCTGGCAGTGTCACTGATATTGAAGGAATCAAGCAGTTTGTGAAAGATAATCATATTGATTTTACTGTTGTCGGTCCGGAAGATCCGCTGTGCTTAGGGATGGCAGATGAACTGGAGGCTATCGGCTGCCCGGTTTTTGGACCACAGAAAAAAGCTGCTCAATTAGAAGGCAGCAAGGCTTTTTCAAAGGAGTTTATGATGAAACATCATATTCCGACTGCGGCTTATAAAGAAGTAAACTGTTATGATGAAGCCGTCTTGGCACTAGATAACTTCAGCTATCCGGTCGTGATAAAAGCAGACGGTCTGGCTGCAGGTAAAGGGGTTGTTATCTGTGAAAACCATGAAGAAGCGATTCAAGCATTAAAAGATATTATGGAGACGAAAACTTTAGGTGAAGCCGGAAGCAAAGTAGTCATTGAAGAATTCCTGAAAGGATTTGAATGCTCTTTATTATGCTTTACAGATGGCGAAACGATTGTGCCAATGGTAAGCGCCAAAGATCATAAACAGGTTTTTGATGGAAATAAAGGACCGAATACAGGCGGAATGGGGACATTCTCACCCAATCCTTTCTTGCCAAAAGAAATAGAGGATACATTCCAAGAAAAGATTTTAGAGCCTTTCATGAATGGGTTAAAAGCAGATCAGATGGATTATCGCGGGGTTGTTTTCATCGGTTTAATGATCGATGGTCAGGATGTGAAAGTCCTTGAATTCAACGTTCGTTTCGGGGATCCGGAAACACAGTCGATTTTGCTTCGTTTAGAAACAGATATCATGGATATCTTTGAGGCTGTTTCCAAAAGAGAATTAAAAAACGTAAACATTCAATGGAAGAATGAATCAGCTGGGTGTTTAGTTTTAGCTTCCGGAGGCTATCCCGGCAGCTATGAAAAAGGAAAATTAATTCAACATTTAGATGAAGTGGCAGAAGATATTATTATCTTCCATGCCGGAACTGCTTTTGATGATCAGCACCAAGTGGTTACAAATGGTGGACGTGTACTGAATATCTGTGCATTGGGATCTTCATTAGAAGAAATTCGTGAAAAAGTATATGCTGCAGCAAAAGTCATCGATTTTGATGGTAAATATTACCGAAATGATATCGGTCTAATTTAAGAGGGGTCACGTATGAGCAAAGTATATCGCGTATATGTAGAAAAAAGAAAAGAAAACGCAGTGGAAGCAGAAGCTGCAAAGAACCAGTTAATTGAAGAATTAGGAATGAATCAAATTGAAAGCTTAAGCATTGTTCATCGCTATGATGTTCAGGGAGTAAGCGAAGAAGTATTAAAGGAAGCCATTCCAACGATTTTATCAGAACCAATGGTAGATGACGTTTATTTAGAAGAATATGCAAGCGGAGATGCTAAAGTATTTGCGATTGAATTTTTACCGGGACAATACGACCAAAGAGCAGATTCAACAGAACAATGCTTTGAAATTTTAACAGGAAGTGCTACTGTAAAGGTAAAATGTGCAAAATTATTTGTAATGCATGGTCAGTTAACGGATGAAGATATCAAGAAAATTCAGGATTTCTTAATCAACCCAGTGGATCAGCGCTTAGCCTCATTAGAAAAATATGAAGATTTAGCGGATCAGATGCCAGAAATCAAACCTGTTCCTGTATTGACAGGGTTCAATCAGTTAGATGAAAGCGGGTTAAGAGATTTTGTCCGTGATCAGGGATTGGCAATGAACTATGATGATTTAAAAGTGACACAGGATTACTTTAAGTCTATCGATCGTGAACCTACAGAAACAGAAATCAAAGTGTTGGATACGTACTGGTCTGATCACTGCCGTCATACAACATTTGGTACAATCATTACTGATTTAGATATTGAAAACGGAGCTTTCAAAGAAATTTTAGAACAAGATATCGAATCTTATAAAGCAAGCCGTCATTTAGTATATGGAATTGAAACTAAAAGACCGTTAACATTGATGGATCTGGCAACTATTTCAATGAAGGAATTAAGAAAAACCGGATATTTGGATGATATGGAAGTATCGGAAGAAATCAATGCCTGCTCAGTGGAAATCACCGTTAAAACAAATGACGGAGATGAACAATGGCTGTTAATGTTTAAAAATGAAACGCATAACCATCCAACTGAAATCGAACCTTTCGGTGGGGCAGCGACTTGTTTAGGCGGTGCTATCCGTGATCCATTATCAGGAAGAGCTTATGTGTATCAGTCAATGCGTATTACCGGTGCCGGTGATCCGCGTAAATCCATTGAAGAAACTTTAAAAGGAAAACTGCCTCAAAGCAAGATTTGTCGTGAAGCTGCTCATGGTTTCTCATCTTATGGAAATCAAATCGGATTAACGACAGGCTTTGTTCATGAGATTTATGACGAAGGCTATGTAGCTAAACGTATGGAATTAGGTGCTGTCGTAGCGGCGGCGCCAAAACATCAGGTGATCCGTGATATTCCTCAGGCCGGACAGATTGTTTTACTGATTGGCGGGCGTACGGGTCGTGATGGTGTTGGCGGAGCAACCGGTTCGTCAAAATCACACGATATCAAATCTATTGAAACTGCCGGAGCAGAAGTACAAAAAGGGAATCCGGTAGAAGAAAGAAAAATTCAGCGTTTATTCAGAAATGAAGAAGTAAGTAAGCGTATTGTTCGCTGCAATGACTTTGGAGCCGGTGGTGTTTGTGTCGCTGTCGGAGAATTAGCGCCGGGGTTAGATATCGAACTAGATAATGTATTGAAAAAATATGATGGTTTAACCGGAACTGAATTAGCTGTTTCTGAATCTCAGGAAAGAATGGCTATTGTGGTTGAACCAAGTGACGTAGAATTTATCAAACAAGCCTGTGCAGATGAAAACCTGGAAGTTGTTCAAGTAGCAACAGTAACGAAAGAACCGCGTTTAGTCATGCACCATATGGGACAGGTAATCGTAGACATCGAGCGTGATTTCTTAGATGCAGCCGGAGCGAAACGCTATCAGGATGTGAAGATTACATTACCTGATTTCGAGTGTACGCCATTCCACCTAGCAGCAACAAAAGACTTCAAAACAACTGTAAAAGATATTTTAGGTGATTTAGCTGTATGTTCTCAAAAAGGATTAGTAGAACGTTTCGACTCTTCAATCGGAAATGCAACGGTATTATCTCCTTATGGCGGAAAAACTTATCGTACTGAAACTGAAGGAATGTGTGCTTTGATCCCGGTATTGGGGAAAGAAACCACAACGGCTTCTTTAATGACTTATGGATATGATCCGAAAATTTCTACATGGTCACCTTATCATGGGGCTGTCTATGCAGTCATCGAATCTATCGCTAAAATTGTTGCGATGGGTGGCGATTATCATAAAATTCGTTTTAGCTTCCAAGAATATTTTGAAAAGTTATTGGATGATCCGGTACGCTGGGGAAAACCAATGGCAGCTTTACTAGGAGCTTTTAAAGTTCAAAAAGAATTAAAATTGCCTTCAATCGGTGGAAAAGATTCGATGTCGGGATCATTTGAAGATATCCATGTACCGCCAACCTTAGTTTCTTTTGCGATTGTTTCTCAGGAAGTTCAACATGTTATTTCTCCTGAATTAAAAGGAAGCGGACATACACTAGTTGAGTTCATGCTGAAAAAAGATGAATATCATTTATTTGACTATGCCCAATTGCAGGCTCAATATGATGCCGTATATTCTTTAGCAAAAGCGGGTAAAGTATTAAGTGCCTATACTATAAAAGTAGGCGGATTGATCGAAGCAGTCAGCAAGATGGCATTCGGTAATGAAATCGGTGTTGAATTTGCAGATACACTGACAATGGAAGATTTAGCAGCCAACCATTATGGTCATATCGTTGTTGAAATCGAAGATATTAAAGATGTTGACGGTTTGGAAAATGTTCGTGTAATCGCTGTTACAAACGATTCAAAAGCCTTAACTTATAAAGGGGAAAGTATTGCTTTAGATGAAGCTTATCAGGCAAACAGTGAAACCTTAGAAAAAATCTATCCAACGACTCAGACTGCTGAAAGTGATGAAGTTATTGTGAAAGATTGCAATGAAAGAAGTACACTAAAAGCTAAAGTGATCGTTGATACACCAAAAGTTGTAATTCCAGTGTTCCCGGGAACAAACTGTGAATATGATTCAAAACGTGCTTTTGAAAAAGCAGGAGCAGAAGTAGAATTGGTATTGATCCGAAATAAAACAGAAAAGGATATTGCTAATTCTATCGATGATTTAGAAAAAGCCATTCAATCAGCAAATATTGTCATGCTGCCAGGAGGATTCTCTGCCGGTGATGAACCGGAAGGATCTGGTAAATTCATCGCTACAGTATTACGAAATCCTCGTTTAAAAGCAGCAATTACAGATTTATTGGAAAACCGTGATGGATTAATGATCGGTATCTGTAATGGATTCCAAGCCTTGGTTAAATTAGGATTATTGCCTTATGGCAAGATCTCTGATCTGACTAAGAATGATCCGACATTGACATTCAATACAATCGGTCGCCACTTATCACAAATGGTGACAACACGCATTTCAAGTGTTAAATCTCCTTGGCTAGCGAATGTAGAAGTAGGGGATCAGCATATCATCCCAATTTCTCATGGAGAAGGACGTTTTGTGGGACCTAAAGAAGTGATCGAAGAATTATTCGCAAACGGACAAGTCTTTACACAATACGTAGGACCGGATGGTCAGCCAACCATGGAATCTCCATATAACCCTAATGGGTCAATGGCAGCTATTGAAGGAATTGTCTCTATTGACGGACGTGTGATCGGTAAAATGGGACATAGTGAACGTCAGGGAGAAAACCGTTTCAAAAACATTTATGGTGAAATGGATCAAAAATTATTTGAAGCAGGTGTAAATTATTTTAAAGGCGGAAAATAGAATGGAAAAACAAGAATTTGAAAGTTTTACTCTTTGTCCATTAGACGGACGTTATTCAAAAATAAAAGACGCCCTAGGCGAATACTTTTCTGAATATGCATTAGTCAAGTATAGAGTTTTCGTTGAAATCCAATGGTTAAAATTCTTGATTGAAAATGTAGAATGTGAAGTGTTAAGTCGATTCGATCTTCAGGAGGTTCCTAAGATCGAATCGATTGCTAAAGAATTTGATTACGATTCTTTTAAACGCATTAAAGAAATTGAAAGTGTTACACGTCATGATGTTAAAGCGGTGGAATACTTCATTGGTGAAAAAATCAAAGCTTTTGGCTTTGATTACTTAGTGAGCTTTGTTCATATCGGCTGTACTTCTGAAGATATCAATAATACTTCTTATGCCTGCATGATTAAATATGGGTTAAAAGAAGTATGGCTGCCTAAAGCTAAAGAATTTGCAAGCATCATCAATCAGTGGGCAATCGACCACAAAGAAGATGCAATGTTGGCTCATACGCATGGACAACCGGCAACACCAACCACTATTGGGAAAGAATTTAAAGTATATGCTTATCGCTTTATGTCAAGCATCGAAAACATTGAAAACATCCAGATTAAAGCAAAATTCAATGGAGCTACTGGAAACTACAGTGCCATCTTAACCGCTTTTCCACATTTGGACTGGCAGATGCTGGCAAAAAAATTTGTGGAGGAGTATTTAGGATTAACCTTTAATCCACTGACTACTCAAATAGAAAGTCATGATTATACCTGTCATATTTTAGATGGTATTCGTCATTTCAATAATGTGCTGGTTGATTTCGATGTGGATATGTGGCTGTATATTTCTATGGAATACTTTAAACAAATCCCGGTAAAAGGGGAAGTGGGAAGCAGTACAATGCCTCATAAAGTAAACCCAATTCGTTTTGAAAACAGTGAAGCGAATGTCGATATGTCAAATAATATCTGTATAGCTTTATCAAATAAATTACCAAAATCACGTATGCAAAGAGACTTATCCGATTCTTCAAGTCAGCGTAATCTGGGATTGGCTTTTGGTTATTCCTTACAAGCAATCAATGAAACAAAAGATGGTTTGGAAAAATGCGTAGTCAATAAAGAAAAGCTAGCTTCCGATTTAAATGAAAAATGGGAAGTGCTGGCTGAACCTATTCAGACAATGCTGAGAAAATATGGAATTCCGGATGCTTACGATACTTTAAAGGAATTGACACGCGGAAAGAATATTTCAAAAGAAGATATCATGAAATTTTCTGAAAGTTTGGAAATGCTGTCAGATGTTGATCGTCAGACATTGATTGATATGACCCCTGCGGCCTATATTGGTTTAGCGAATCATTTAGCGGATATTCATTTAAAATAAAGAATAAAAAATGATATAACTCATGTGGGTTATATCATTTTTTTATGATGTTAAAAATAACGGATAATGGCTTCTTCTTTTTGAGCGGTGCGGTAATAATTGACATTAGGATATCCCAGCACTAATGCAGTAACAACTTGACCATTTTTTAATTGAAGCTGTTTGCGAAGTGTTGGCGAATATTTTACTGCCATCGCAAAAAATCCACTATATAAGACCCCTAAGCCATGAGCTTCTGCCATCAGTGCCATATTACTGGCAGCAAGCGCCCCATTTATTTGACTTTTAGAGACTACAAGTATGACTGCGGGGGCTTTCTTGAAGAAAAAGTCATCATCAATTGGCACTTCTTTTGCTGCCACATTCACTAATTTAATCAACGGAAGCAGATGTCTAAATAAACGAACGGCAGTCTTTTCAAAATCTTTTAGATTATTTTTTAAAACAATGTAAGAAACATTCTGTGCATTACCACTTGTTGGGGTTAGACGTCCGGCTTCAATGATTTGTTGAATGACTTCATCTGAAATTGGCTGATCTTTAAATTGACGGATAGTACGTCGTGTTTTTAAGGCTTGCATGAGCTGATGCGAATCCACTGTCGTCTTTTCTTTAAATTCAATAGAGAGTTCATCAAAACCAGTCATTGTGACTGCTTTTTTAGGACAAATCGCTGCACAATGTCCGCATTGAATACATTGCTGCTGTTTTATATGCGCCTTTTTATTGATGAGTGCAATATTATTGGTAGGACAATCTTTGATGCACTGACTACAGCCAATACATAAGTTTTTATCAATTTGAATAAGATGTTCTTTCAATAGGGTGATTTCCTTTCATTAATGATTAGTCTTTTTTTATATAATAGTGATAGCGATCTTTTGACTTTGATTTATAGTCAATCGCTTTTGTTGGGCACCCGCCAATACAAGCCATACAATGAGTGCAGTTGCCTTTCCAGATTGGTTTACCATTTTTTAATTCAATGTTGTTAAGGGGGCATCTCTCTACACATTTATTGCAGGATACACATTGCTTTGAAGCTTTAAATCCTTTGTCATGAACAAGCAGTGAGTAATAAAGGGAATTAATAGGACCGCTGGACAACTTGCCTTTCAATGTGGATGGAATATTTTTAAATGCTTCTCCTTTTGCGATTTGCTGTGCTGTGGTTTGAATACCTGGCTTTGCTTTTTCTAATATATCCTGACATGCTGAAGCAGTAGGGGTAGGGAACATCGCCAAATAATTTTCTGGCATGATGATTTCCGATAGTCCCATAAAATGCCATTTCTTTTCTTTGCATATTTTTTTGGCATACCTTATTGCATTGCCGCTGCTTCCGGCACAAGTGAGAACGAAGTAGGCGTTTGTTTGATTTTTAAAAGAAGCATCATGAATCCAGTGCTCCACTGCTCTTGGCATTCGCCATGCATAAGTCGGAGTGACAAAGACCCATGGCTTATCAGATTCAAAGCAGCCCGTTTCATTAGCTTTAAGATATTGATTAATTGAGACCAATTCATCATTGGTTACGTTGGCAATTTCTTGAGCCACTAACTGGCTATTTCCGGTTCCGCTAAAATAAAAAATCATTAGTATTTCTCCTTTTTCTTATGCTGCATCTGAAATCCCATTTACTATAATTCCAAGATAGACTTTCGCCTCATCTTTAGAGCATTCTTTTTTATCCAAATATTTCCACTCTAATAAAGTTAGAACAGCATCACTGTATACCTTTGCTGCCATCTCTTGAGGGACTTTATAGAGTTTCTGATGTGGGCAGTTTTTAAATGCTTCTGCCATGCTCATAGTTAAATAAAAACGGAATTGATTAATTAAATATCGATTTGTCGGATTGTGTGCTAAGACTTCTTGCAGAACTTTTTGATGCAGGTCAAGAAAATCAAAGCAGTTTTCCATCAATGTATTGATGTAGTCTTGTGTATCAAGGGTTTCTGGTATATTTTGATCGATCAGTTTTTGAAAGACCATAAAGCAGTAGTGCAATAAATCATTTTTATCATCAAAATAGTTATAAAAAGTTGCTCGTGGCAGCATAGCACCATCACAGAGTTCTTGAATCGTAATTTCTTCAAAGGATTTTACGGAAAGAAGTGTCAGCATTGCTTTTTGTAAAGCCTTCAATGTTCGTGTGGCGCCAATTGTTAACTTTTGATAGGGGTTATATTTCATGGTTAATATCTCCTTTTATTTCAAAATTATTATATACTATTGTTTTAATTTAGACAAGTGTATAAATTTGTGATTATGTTTATAATGGCAAATAAAAAACAAGACAGTATCGTAATGTCTTGTTTTAGCATTAGAATGGATAAAGTTCAGATAACTGTTTAGCGACATAAGCCTGCAAAGAACCATGTGGCTGCAAGTAAAAGTCACGCAGATGCACCGGATCATGGATCACTACTTTTTGTTGGTCTAAACGATCAAACAACTGCTTTAATTCTTCAACAGTAAGATCCGGCTGTAATTCAAAAAGCTGCGTTGTCGTCTGAATGTTTAAATTTAAACGAAAATGGGTACCGGTTGCAATATCAAATACCAACACTCTCGTCTTGCGCACTTCACTCAGCACTTCAATCGTGACCGTTACAATTTGTCCGTAAGTAAAGCATAATACTTCCTCATTATTGTTTTTAGAGTAGATCTGAATACGATCTTCACCTAAAACCAGAATACCCCCGTGATCCGGTCTCATTTTATCATCAATGATGTAATCATCACTAAATAATATTTTCATTTACATTCCCCCTTTGTTTCATCATAGCAAGAAACTGCTTTTGATAGTATACCTTTCCTAAATAAGAAAAGAAAAGCTAAGGATTAATGTCCTTTATGCTTTTCCTTTCTTTTTTGTTTTCTCAGCCGATATAACTGATCTTTTTGTAATTCTTTCATCTGTTTAGATTCCTGTTTTTTTAGCTGCTGTGTTTTCTCATACTCAGTTTTCAGAATCTGCTGCGCTTTTGTTGCTGGAGCAGGCTGCTTCATGAGCTTGCTGACAAGCCGTTGTCTCCTCTTAGGATTAATTTTGACCGTTTGACTTACGTTGTTGGAAGCATGCTCAATGAAATGAAACTGATGAAAAGATTTTAAAAGCATTTGATAAATCTGTGGATCAGTTGGTTCTTTTCCAAACCGAATCTTGCACATTTGATGCATTCCATCAAAACGGATTTCATAGATACCAATCCAAAAAGGATCATCAAAAAAGACAGTTAATTGCGATTGAACAGACATAATTGTTCCTCCTTAAAGTTTATAAATAAGAAGGGACAACCAAGGAGGCAGGTTACTGATAGCTTTGCTACGTCTGGACTACCAACCAGACTGTGTTTTTATCTTATCGATGTTATTATAATAAAAATCTAATTTTAATCAATATATTTTGAGGTGTTTATTTTTGATTGTTTTCTTAAACAGGATTATGTTAACGTGAAGCAATCATGATTAACTAGATATAATTTATTATCGATAGGTTTTTAATCAGACTTGTCATTCCTGTTGACAAAGGAGTATACTATAAGAAACAGACAGGAGGAAGAAAAAATGGGAATGTCAGTCTTGCAAATTGAAAAAGCAATAGATTTTGTGCCAGCAAAATTTTTATGTGAAGCTTATACAAATGTTTATAATCATGGTGGATTTAAGAATGATACTTTATACAATTTTACGATTTCTTTTTTAAATAGTGGAAAGAGACAAATGAATGAAGAGGATAGAAAGCCGCTTACACAGGAGATGGCTTATTATATAGATGAAAATTTTTATGATATACCAGTTGATCGCTATGTAGTGGATATTGTTATGAGATTAGCGGATAAGAATAGTATTTATCTAAGAAATGTTTAGTTTGACTGGTTATGTAGGCACTTTTAAGTGTCTTTTATTATGCCTAAGATTAGCTAATAATGGTGATATATTTAATAGCTTATGAAAATAAATTAAAACCGACTTTAACAGTCGGCTTAGTATGTAGGATTTATTTTTGACATTCTTTCCACATTTTGCATTGGTGAATTCTTTTTCCGTCATCTCCTTGTTTTTCATCATAAGCAAAGGCATTCAGCTGATCGCACGGAAAAGCTTCACATTCTCCGCAATGCTCGTATCCCTTTTTTTCACAGCACGATTTAATGATACATTCTTCACCCCAAAATGGCTTTTTGATATGAACACATCCCAAGCATCCTACTTCTTCTTTATAATGACATTCATTACATATTATTCCACATCTTGATTCTATCATCTTCTTATCCTCCCTATATTTTATTATATTTAGAATTTATAAAATTCATTGTAAAAATCGGACAGGTTTTCGATATACTCAGTAGGGGTTGTCTCACAGATTTCTTTGAAAACATGATTAAAATGAGCTTGATCAAAATAAGAATAATCAAAGGTGAGATCGAGAAGATTTTTATGATTCATATCTTTGATAAGATGGTTAATTGTCACAATCTTTGAAAACTTTTTGACACTCAGACCAATATATTTATTAAAACAGCGATTAAGCTGACGTTCGCTGATTCCTAATTTTTGAGCAATATCAGAGGTACGCTGTATGATATGTCGAGAATAGATATGTTCGATTTGATCTAAGATAGGAGATTCAATAGGATGTTTTTTTATTTCCTGACATAAGAGCTCATCCATCAAATCGACAAGTTCATCAAAAGTAGTTATCTTTGATAGCTGTGTATGAATCAAATCATAGAGATTGTAATTCAAATCTTTGAGTTCATATTCCTGATCCACCATTTCCCGAATTGATTTGCCAAAGACTTGATATAGTCCGCCTGGCAGGAATTCGACAAAGAAACGGCAGGGATAAGTATTGAGATCATTAGCGACACCAACGACTTTGGTGGTTGGTCCCCATACTTTAATTCTCTCTTTAGCAAAGTCAAACACAAAACAACCGCTGACATCCGGAATCAATTGTAAAGTAGGTTCATCAGAGATCGGTAATTCATAATTGGGAAAAGTAATCGTGTAATGCGCTACTGCTCTTTGAAGCGGAGCGGCGGGTTTGATATATAGATGATATTTTGTTTTATTAATATATTCACGTGTATAGCTGTCGACATGAAACTGCATGAAAGTCACTCCTTCTTTTTTCTATTATACTTGATTTGAAAATAAAAACCACATCAGAGACTCTAATGCAGTTAGAGAAAAAAGTAAGAAACAATGCCAAAAAGAAGTGCAATTCCGCCGATACATCTAGCGATCGTCATCGATTTTTGAATACCGGAGCGGCGAATCGTTGAGGCTTTGGTAAAAGGAAAGATAATGAAATCCAGACCTAAGAGGATGAGGCTAAGCGTTGTTCGATAAGGAGAATTCCATAATAAAGCAATTCCAATAGCGATAAGAGCCACAACTGCAAAAACAGGCATGCCTTTTCTTTGGTTTTGGTAATATTGCTCAGCTTTTTGCTGACACTCCTGACTGCAATAATCCTTTTGTGTTTCTTTACCGCAATAGAGACATTTCATTTTAATTCCTCCCTTTGTTATAACTAATATCTTAATAGTCGAAAGAAATAAAGTCAAATAGAAAAAATGTCTGAAACAGCTCAGACATTTATTGTTTAAATAATATGATATAACTGCATGAAGTTATATAAAGCTCCTAAAAGATTAGAATCGTTATTAAACTTACACGCTTTGATGACAGGTTTAGCGAATTGATGTTCATGCTGAGACAACAGATCCACATATTTTTGTACACCGGTTAAAAAGCTTGGCTGTTCACTGATACCACCGCCTAGTAAAATAATATCCGGATCATAGGTGTATTGGAAATTATAGGCCTGCATTGCAATGCTGTAATACATATCTTCGATTGCTTCGATACATTGTTCATCTCCGGCTGCTGCCCATTCGTAAATTTTTTCCCCAGGACATTCCTTGAAGTCTTTGCCTTTCATTTTGCCAACACGTATTGATAAAGCGACGGCAGAGGCTTTTAATGCCCATAAATTCATGAACAATGGTTTCCCATCCAATAGATCTTGACGTGTATAATCAATGATTATGTTTGAAATTTCCCCAGCCACTAAGCGATTTCCGCGATGAATCTTACGATCTTTAATAATGGCACCGCCGATTCCACTTCCAAATACCATCACAATGGCATCCTGAACATCTTTTGCGTGACCAAGCCATACTTCTGCCAGTCCTGCTGATTTCCCATCATTTTCAACTGCGACTTTTATCCCGTCACAACGTTTAGAAAGTTCTTCGATGACGCATACTTTATCTAGGCAGGGAACACCTCCGCCTTTATATACGATCCCTTTTTCAACATCGACTGCACCGGGAACAGATAGGGCAATACCGGAAAGTCCCTCTTCTTTGTTTTCCTTATAGATGTTTTCAAGAATATCTAAAAATTTATCCTTGTCATGACGATGATCTGTAGGTGTTTTCCCCTTTTTATAGAGTTTCCCATTTTCATCAATGATGGCGAACTTAATAAATGAGCCACCTACATCTAAAACTAAAAATTTCATTTGTCTAATCTCCTAACATTCAATCATTATGCTACTATCATATCACTTTTTAAATGAAAATGCTTTCATAATTTGAATAAATATTTTAAGCAATTTTCTTGCAAATATAAAACAGGTAAGTTAAGATGTAATCGTACCCCTACTAGGGAGGGGTGGAAAGGAGTTTTATGAAAGAAAAATATCGTATTACAGGGATGACATGCAGTGCCTGTTCGTCTTTTGTTGAAAATAGTGTAAAAAAGATTGATGGGGTAGAACATGTAGAAGTGAATCTATTGAGTCAATCGATGAATGTAGATTATGATGAATCGAAAGTAGACCAAAGTAAGATTATCAATGCAGTGACCAGCGGTGGTTATGGTGCCGAGCCGGAAGGAAAAAAAGGTCCTGTTCAAAAGACAGAGGTCAAAGATGATTTAAAAGAAATGAAGCAGCGTGTGATTTATTCATTTGTTTTTATGATCTTATTGATGTATGTATCGATGTCTGTAATGTTTACTTATCCGATTCCATCTTTCTTTGTTGGTCATGAGAATGCTTTGATTTTAGTGCTGACACAGTTTTTATTAGTGTTGCCGATTGTCTATTTAAATCGTCAATATTTTATCAGAGGATTCCGTTCTTTATTTAAAGGACATCCCAATATGGATACATTGATTGCCATTGGATCTGGAGCATCGCTTGTTTACAGTTTGTTTGTTTTTTATGAGATGGCATTTGCTTATGGACATATGGATATGAATGCGATGAACAATCATTTTGTCCATGATCTTTATTTTGAGTCTGCCGGAATGATTTTAACTCTGATTACATTTGGGAAGTATTTAGAAGCACGTTCTAAACGTAAAACAACGGATGCAATATCAAAGCTGATTGATCTTAGTCCAAAACAGGCATTAGTTATTAAGGATGGTCAAGAAGTGATGGTACCGGTTGAAGAATTAATGATTGGCGATATTGTTTTAGTTAAACCGGGACAGAGTATTCCTAGTGATGGGATTGTTGTTGAAGGGTATAGTTATGTTGATGAGTCGATGCTGACCGGTGAAAGTATGCCGGTAGAAAAGCATGTTGATGATAAAGTGATTGGAGCCACTATGAACAAGCAAGGGGCATTCAAGTTTAAAGTAACAACCACTAATGAAAACTCTACTTTGTCAAAGATTATTTCGTTAGTCGAGGAAGCAAGCAATTCCAAAGCGCCGATGGCAAGTCTGGCAGATAAAGTATCTTCCATCTTCGTTCCAACGGTGATGGTGATTGCAGCAGTTGCTTTTGTTGTTTGGCTGCTTGTTGGAAAAACATTTAGCTTCTCCTTATCTATTGGGATTGCAGTTCTTGTTATTTCCTGTCCATGTGCATTAGGTTTAGCAACACCGGTCGCTATTATGGTCGGAACTGGAAAAGCAGCTGAAAACGGAATTCTGATCCGCAATGCGACAGGATTAGAAAATGCACATAAAGTGGATCATATCGTGTTAGATAAAACTGGAACAATCACCGAAGGAAAACCAAGAGTAAGTGATATTGTATCCGATCGGTTAACTAAAAAAGAATTGCTGGCAATTGTGACAGCTTTAGAAAAAACTTCAGAACACCCCTTAGCCTTAGCTTTTAAAGAAGAAGGAGAAAAACTCGGGGCCGCTACTTTATCAGTGACCGATTTTGAAGCGAAAACCGGCTTTGGCATTACCGGTAATATTGAAGGCACTGCCTATTCAATAGGAAATATTCGCCTAATGGAACAATTAGGCATTCATGAAAACGCATATACAAAAAGAGCGGAGGCGTTGGCGAAATCCGGAAAGACAGTCATGTATGTTGCCAAAGATACAGAAGTGATCGGAATCACAGCAGTGTTTGATCATATTAAAGAAAGTAGTTATCATGCGATTGATGAACTTCATCGCTTAGGCATCAAGATCACGATGCTGACGGGAGACAACCGTTTGAGTGCCAATGCATTAAAAGATCAGCTGCACTTAGATGAAATTATCGCAGAAGCTATGCCGGAAGATAAAGAAAAGAAGATCAGGCAGCTTCAGGCAGAACACCATTTTGTAGCGATGGTCGGCGATGGAATCAACGATGCGCCGGCATTAAGCAGTGCCGATGTAGGGATTGCGATCGGTGCGGGAAGCGATATTGCTATTGATTCCGCTGATGTTATCTTAATGAAAAGTGACTTGAATGATGTTGTGACAACGATTGCTTTATCTAATAAAGTTGTCCGCAATATCAAACAGAATCTGTTCTGGGCATTCTTCTATAATTGTATTGGTATCCCACTGGCAGCAGGGCTGCTTTATCCGATGTTCCAATTAAAACTAAATCCGATGTTTGGGGCACTGGCAATGAGCCTGTCTTCTGTATGTGTAGTAACGAATGCTTTACGTTTAAGATTCTTTAAAGCAACAACCATCGAAAATAAAGAAAGAAAAGAGGAAATCAAGATGAAAAAAACAGTTTATATTGAAGGAATGATGTGTGCGCATTGTCAGTCTCGTGTAAACGAGGCGTTAAATAATATTCCCGGTGTCACAGCAAAAGTGGATTTAGACAATAAATTAGCATATGTTGAATTAAATGGCGATATCAGCGACGGGAAAATTAAAGAAGCAGTAGAAGATGCAGGATATAAAGTAACAGGTATTGAATAATGAAGGGCGATCAAAAGAAAACCCTGCAATATTTAAAGACAGCTCGCGGGCAGTTAGATGGCGTGATCAAAATGATTGAAGAGGATCGCTATTGTATCGATATCTCCAATCAGCTTCTAGCCATTGAGTCCCTCGTTCAAAAAGCCAATCAGGAAGTATTGAAAGGGCATCTTCATCATTGTGTTAAAGAAGCTTTTGAAAGCGGTAAAGAAAATGAAAAGATTGATGAGATTGTGCAATTAATCTCCAAAATGACAAAATAGCTAATTCTTTAGCTATTTTTTTCTTAAACTTTAATTTAAAATATAGTATAATCAAATAAATAAGCATTAGGGGGTAGAAGAATGAAAAAATATATGAAGACAATCAAGCAAATTGTGTTTGTTGTGATCGTAGCAGCTATCTCTTTAACGATTGGATCTTTCATTGGCGGAAAACAGTCAAAACCGGAAATTACATCAGATCTGATTACTCAGCAATTACGTTCAGCAAGTGAATTAACGACTTTAGAATATTTATATACCAATATCGGCAAGTTTGAAAATAATATTGATTTTAATGGCTGGAATATCCCGTTAACGACAAAAGAGTTTGTTTTGTCTTATGATGGCGTTATTAAAGCAGGAATCGATTTAGAAGCGTTGGAAGTAAAAGTAGAGGGACAAAAGATAGTGGTGACATTGCCGCAGGCAACCATTACCAGCCACGTCATCGATGAAAAAAGCATCCAGCTGTTTAATGAATCGAAAAATATTTTTAATCAGATCAGTGTTCAGGACTATGTCGACTTTACAAAAGTTCTAAAAGAAGAAAAAGAATTGGATCTAGAAACAAAAGGATTACTGGAACAGGCACAGGAGAAGTCAAAAGAAGTGCTTACGACCTTGATCGATACCTTGACGGATCATGAATACACAATAGAGTTTACAGCATAAAAATACTACATAGGGGGAGGGATTAGATGGATGTTTTAGCGATCAGGAAAAAAGCAAATGATATGTTTTATGGCTATTATCGTCTGTTAGTCCCTGCTTTTTATATGATTAACTGTGTGACTTTGCTTGCACAGTTATCCAGCAGCGGTTTTTTATCGTTAACGATTGAGTTTTTGTTAGTTACTTTATCGCATGGTTTTATTCATATGGCATTAATGCTGGATCATGGTGAAGTGAAAGAATTTTCCTTCGGTGATATTTTTATCGGCATTAAGCAGTTTGCGAAATACTTTCCTTCTTACATTGTAAGAAAAATTATTTTAGTGGGAGCGATGCTGCTGATCATGGTTCCGGCTTTCAGTATTTTGTATCATATGGCTGGGGAGCAGTTTTATCGTGTCTTTGACCACTTGATCTATTTATTATTTTCCAATAGTTTCCGCATCGATATGATCAGTTTTTTCTTAACCGATTATTTCTCTTGGTGGGTGCTTCTGTTTATTGGATTAGGTGTGATTGTTTATTTTTATCTGTCGGCAGTCTTTATATTAGTTCCCTGTATTGTCGAAGATTATGATTATGCTTGGAATGAAGCCTTGATCAAATCAGCTAAAATGATGAGCGGGCATATAAAAGATTTTATACGGCTAGTGCTGAGCTTTACACCTAATTATTTAGCTTACTTTGCCTCGTCATTGTTAGTGATGTCTGTTTGCGGTTTTTTACCCATTGCCGGCACTTCGACTTATTTGGTTATCTCCATGCTGTTGATGATCACGTCGTATCAGATTCGTTTCTATCAGGCAATTTCTATCTTTTATTTAGAATTGCGCGATCAGACACGCGAACCAAATTCACATGAACTTTTCAAGATTTAGGGGAGAAAATATGGAAAAGATCGAACGTATTATTATAAAGGTAGGCAGTTCCTCATTATGTAATCATAATGGGGTTCTTGATTTAGAAAAGATGCTGCTGCTAGTTCAGCAGATAGCTTTGCTGAAAAAGGAAAATAAACAGATTCTGTTAGTAACTTCCGGTGCGATTGCGGCCGGAATGGGAGTTGTAAAATTATCTGAAAAGCCAGAAGAAGTTGCTAAGAAGCAAGCTCTAGCTGCTATAGGACAAACCCATTTGATGCATCATTATGAAGTGATTTTCAACATGTTTAAACTTAACTGTGCGCAGGTATTGTTGAATCATGATGATTTTAAAGAAGGGGAACGTTTGGAGCATCTGCGTCAGACTTTGCAGGCTCTTTTTGAAATGGAAGTAATTCCGATCATTAATGAAAATGATGCTTTAGCTGTCGAAGAAATTAAAGTGGGGGATAATGATACATTGGCTTCTTTACTGGTGCCGATCATGCCTGCCGACCTTTTGGTTTTAATCAGTGATATTGACGGGTTATATGATAAGAATCCTAATCTTCATGCCGATGCAAAATTAGTTTCAAAGGTAGAACATATTGATGAGAAAATCTTGCAGATGATTGATGATAAGCAAACGGCTTTAGGAACCGGCGGGATGGCAACGAAAATAAAAGCCGCTCGCTATGCAACGCAGAATCACTGTCATATGGTGATTATGAACGGACAGGATATTCATCACCTGCACGAATTAGCAAATGGCATGTGTGTGGGAACTTGGTTTAAGGGGGAATAATATGGAATTGCAAGATCAGTTAAGAGAAGTGAAAACAGCTTCTAAAGAGCTGGCACTTTTGACAGAGGAAAAGAGAAATCAGATTTTAAAGAATATTGCTTGTTTATTGATTGAGCGAAAAGAGGAAATTCTAACAGCCAATCGAAAGGATATTGCGAATGCCAAAGAATTAAGCAGTGCCATGACCGAACGTTTGACATTGACACCTGAAAAGATTGATGCGATGGCAAAACAGGTAGAAATTGTGGTGAAGCAAAAAGACCCCTTGCATCGTGAGCTAGAAAGTATACAACGTCCTAATGGATTATTGATAAAGAAAATGAGCATTCCTCTTGGTGTGATGGCAATTATTTATGAATCACGTCCCAATGTAACGATTGATGTTGCCTGCTTATGCGTAAAAAGCGGTAATGCCTGTGTATTAAAAGGAGGAAAAGAAGCTCATTATACCAATCAGGTGCTAGTGGTTTTGATCCATGAAGCGATGCATGGGATCATTGACGAGCGTGCGGTGCTGCTGATTGATTCATCAGACCTTGTTTTAGAATTAATCCAAAGTAATGGACTTGTTGATGTGGCAGTTCCGCGAGGAGGCAAAGGACTGATCGATTTTGTAGTTAAGAATGCGACTGTGCCTGTTATTGAAACCGGAGCAGGCATCTGTCATCAGTATGTAGATAAGAAGGCAGATCTCGATCAGGCGGTGAAAGTAGCAGTCAATGCTAAAGCATCAAGACCCTCTGTATGCAATGCTATTGAAACACTGCTTGTGCATAAAGAAGTTGCAGAATCCTTTTTAATCACTTTGAAGCAAGCTATGGAAGAGGCACATGTTGTCTTAAAAGGAGACGAACGTATTGCTCAATTTATTGATGTTGAACCCATTCATACAGAAGATTATGCAACTGAATATAATGATTACATTCTTAATTTAAAGATTGTGGATTCCTTGGAGGAGGCAGTTGCTCATATTCAGCGTTATTCTACCGGACATTCAGAAACAATCATGACGCAGGATAAAAGCCGTGCTCAATACTTTATAAACCATATTGACTCTGCCTGTGTTTATGTCAATGCCTCTACTCGTTTCAGTGATGGAGGAGAGTTTGGTTTTGGCTTGGAATTGGGAATCAGCACCCAAAAGCTGCATGCCCGCGGACCATTAGGCTTACAGCAGATGACCACCTATCGCTACGTTATTTTTGGCGATGGACAAATACGATAATAAGATGAACAAACCGATGTATGGTTTGTTTTTTTGTCACCAATTATGCGTTAGAGAATAAGCTAGAAGATAAGCTGTCAAAAAAAGATTGAGCTTATATAAAAACAAGCTATCATAAATGAGATAGTGGTTTGAAATCAACACATCACCGCAAAACTGTTGTTTAGACAACAACATTTATTACGTTTGATGGTGGTATAGGGAATGAGCGCCGATTATGATATAAGTAAGGAATATAGTATAAAAAGAATATAAGAACGAAAGCGATGCCTGAGAAATAATAATACTAAATAGCCAAGATGAAAATAGAAGATAAAAAGATTTATATGATAATGGTTGACATTAGTTAGGGTACTAACTATAATAAGAATACAATAGTTAGTATAGCTAACATTTAGTACGACTAACTATTTAGGAGGTGACAGAGTGGAAGAATATGGTTATATCACGACTTTACAGCAATTTGGTATGATGACGCATCAGTTGTTCCATAGTTTGACACGTCAAATGGCAAATCTTCCAGTATCGGCAGAAGCGCCGATTTTACTGCATGTCATAGAAAAGCATGGACCACTGACACAAAAGGATATCGCTCGAAGAATGCGTATTAAGCCGGCAACATTGACTGTTCGTTTACAGCGATTAGAAAAGATGGAATATGTGAAACGTGAAACCGATGTGAATGATAAACGTATCCAAAAGGTCAGTATAACCGATGAGGGTGTACGCATTATTAAAGAGTGTTATGAAGCATTCGGCTATGTTGCAAAACACGCATTTGATGGTTTTAGTGAGGAAGAAGTGAAAACATTCATTTTTTCGATACAGCGAATGAATGAAAACATTGAAAAAATTGATATGAAAGGAAAGGAATAAGGATGATAAAGTTAAGAAGATATTTGAAACCGTTTATTGTATCGATCTTAATCGTAATCGGATTGCTTTATGTTCAGGCACAAACTGAATTGGCTTTGCCGGATTATATGTCAAAGATTATCACAAATGGGATTCAAGCCGGGGGCTTCGAAGACGCTGTCATGGATGTATGTTCAAAAGACACCTATGATCTGATGAGGGTATTTATGTCAGAAGAAGATCAGAAAACATTAGATGAACATTACACATTGGTGGAAAGTCAGAATATTGATGAAGCAACCTTGAAAAAGTATCCAGACGCTAAAGGTAAAGACATTTATGTATTAAATGATAAAGCTGACCGTACGGCCTTAAATCATATCATGGTAAAGCCATTATTGTTAGCGACCGGAATACAGACTTCTGAGCAGGCAGAACAAATGCTGTCCCAGCTGCCAGAAGGTGTTACGCTTGCACAAGCGATCGAAATGATGCCAAAAGAACAGCTGGCAGAAATGACAGATGGCATTGACGAAAAGTTTGATACATTAGGAGAATCATCAATGACCATTGCTGCAAGTAATGGTGTAAAGATGGAATATAAAACATTAGGCAGAGATACACATGCCGTTCAAAATAACTATATTTTGAAAATTGGGGGCATGATGCTAGGGATTGCGTTATTAGGCTCTGCTGCAGCAATTACGGTAGGGTACTTCTCATCACGTATTGGTGCCGGAGTTTCCAGAAAATTAAGACAGGATGTCTTTAATAAAGTACAGCATTTCTCAACAACAGAATTCAATAAATTCTCTACCGCATCCTTGATTACACGTACAACCAATGATATTCAGCAGATTCAAATGGTTGTCGTAATGTGCTTGAGGGTTATTGTGTATTCACCAATCATTGGTTTTGGTGCCTTAATCAAAGTATTAAACAGCGCCAACTCAATGGCATGGATCATCGGTGTCGTTTTAGTTATTTTATTTGGTGTTATTATCACGACTTTTATGATTGTCTTGCCGAAATTTACAATTGTCCAAAAATTAGTCGATAAATTAAACTTAGTCATGAGAGAAAACTTATCGGGAATGCTCGTCATTCGTGCATTCGGAAATGAAAAACATGCCGAAGAACGTTTTGACGAAGCAAATAAAAATACTTGGAAAGTCAATTTGTTTGTCAATCGTGTCATGAACACGGTAATGCCAATCATGATGCTGGTCATGAACTGTGTTTCTTTAGCGATCGTTTGGTTTGGCGCAAAGCAAATTGATTTAGGAACATTAGCAATTGGGGATATGATGGCATTCATGCAATATTCAATGCAGATCATTATGTCATTTGTTATGATCTCAATGATCATGATTATGATCCCAAGAGCAGCAGTTGCGGCTAAACGTGTAAACGAAGTGTTGGAAATGGAGCCTTCTATCGAAGATCCTAAAGAACCAAAACACTTTGATGAAAATAAAAAAGGATATGTTGAATTTAAAAATGTCAGCTTCTCTTATCCGGATGCGGCTGAACATGTCTTAAGCAATATCAGTTTCACTGCCAAACCGGGAGAAACGACAGCCTTTATCGGAAGTACCGGATCAGGGAAATCCACTTTAATTCAGTTGGTACCTCGTTTCTATGATGTCACTGAAGGAGAAGTACTGATTGACGGCATTAACGTAAAAGATGTTACTCAGCATGATTTGCGTGAAAAAATTGGTCTAGTTCCACAAACAGGTGTTCTGTTCTCTGGTACTATCGGGTCTAATATCCGCTATGGAAATCCTAGTGCAACAGACGAAGAATTAGATGTGATCAGTGAGATCGCGCAGGCAACGGAATTCATTGCTTCAAAAGAAGAAAAATATGAAACCCCGATCGCTCAAGGCGGAACTAATGTTTCTGGTGGACAAAAGCAGCGTTTGTCAATTGCCAGAGCAATTGCTAAAAATCCGGAAATCTATATTTTTGATGATAGTTTCTCGGCATTGGACTTCAAGACGGATGCAGCATTAAGAAAAGCCTTGAATGAACTGTGCCAAAAGACTAAGAGTACTGTATTATTAGTTGGACAAAGAATCAGTTCAATCATGCATGCAGATCAGATTGTTGTTTTGGATGAAGGAAAAATTGCCGGAATCGGAACACATGATGAATTGATGAAGAACTGTTCAGTTTACCAAGAAATCGCCTTATCACAATTGTCAAAGGAGGAACTAGGTAATGAGTAATCAGCAAAAAAGTGCACCTCGTCGACCAATGGCAATGGGACCGGGAGGCCATGGCCGTGGGTCAGGTGAAAAAGCAAAAAACTTTAAAGGGACGATGAAGAATTTATTAAATTATCTAAAGCCCTTCTATCTTAAAATATGTATCGTTATTGTCTTTGCAGTAGGATCAACAGTCTTTGCGATTATCGGACCAAAGATTCTAGGGCAGGCCACTACAAAATTATCTGAAGGAATCATGGCAAAAGTCATGGGAACCGGAGGTATTGATTTTGATGCGATTTGGAATATTATTCTTTTATTAATTGCATTATATGCAATCAGTGCGATCTTCTCATATATTCAAGGATTTATCATGACAGGAGTCTCTCAGAGTATTTCCTACAACATGCGTAAAGAATTATCAGAAAAAATGGATCGTATGCCATTAAAATATTTTGATACAAAAACGCATGGGGAAGTATTAAGCCGTGTTACGAATGATATTGATACGATAGCTCAATCTTTGAACCAGAGTATGTCACAGATCATTACTTCCATTGCAACCGTAGTCGGAATCTTCATCATGATGCTCAGCATCAGCTGGGAAATGACCTTGCTTGCGGTAATGGTATTGCCTATTTCCGCTGTCCTAATGATGCAGATTACAAAAAGATCACAAAAATACTTTAAGCAGCAGCAAGCTTACTTAGGAGATGTTAACGGACATATCGAAGAAATGTATGGCGGACATGATGTCGTAAAAGCATTTAACGGTGAAGAAGCCTCTATTGAAGAGTTTGCTGTGCATAACGGAAATTTATATAAATCAGCTTGGAAATCTCAATTCTTATCAAGTATGATGCATCCAATTACAAACTTTGTTGGAAACTTGGGTTATGTAGGTGTCTGTTTATTAGGAGGATGGCTGGCAACTCAGGGAACAATCGCTATTGGAGATATTCAGGCATTTATCCAATATGTACGTTCATTCAATCAGCCAATCGGGCAAGTTGCTCAGATCATGAACGTTTTACAGTCTACTGCAGCGGCAGCTGAACGTGTCTTTGAATTCTTAGCTGAAGAAGAAATGACACCGGATACACCAAATCCGGTAGCAGTAGTCGATCAAAATGGAGAAAGCACCATCAAAGGAGCTGTTACATTTGCGAATGTTCATTTCGGATACTTTGAAGATAAGATCATCATTAATGATTTTAATATGCATATTCATTCCGGACAAAAAGTTGCTATTGTTGGACCTACCGGAGCCGGAAAAACAACTATTGTTAAGTTATTGATGCGATTCTATGAATTAAATTCCGGATCGATTATGATCGATGGACATGATATTAAGGAATATACACGTAAAGATTTAAGAAGTTTATTTGGTATGGTACTGCAGGATGCGTGGCTGTTTAACGGTACTATCAAAGAAAACTTAAAGTATGGTAAACAAGATGCCACCGATGAAGAAGTGATTGAAGCGGCTAAAGTAGCGAATGTGGATCATTTCATCAGAACTTTGGATCATGGATATGATACGGTCATTAATGAAGAATCAAACAACGTTTCACAAGGTCAAAAGCAGCTGCTGACGATTGCCAGAGCATTCTTAACTGATCCGAAAATCTTAATTTTAGATGAAGCAACAAGTTCGGTAGATACACGTACAGAAGTGCTGATTCAAGAAGGAATGGATCGTTTGATGGAAGGCAGAACAAGCTTCGTCATTGCTCATCGTTTATCGACGATCAGAGATGCCGATGTCATCTTAGTAATGCGTGACGGAGATATTGTTGAGGTTGGAAATCATGAAGATTTATTGGCAAAAGATGGTTTCTATGCGTCACTGTATAATTCACAATTTGAAAACTGTGAGTAGTAAGAATTTCTTACTGCTCCTTTTTTATTGAATAAAATCAGAAATTTATGTATAATCATAACTTGTAAAGGTAAGGTGAGTTTATGATCAAAACATTAATCGGGGGGATCGCTGTAGGCGTTGCGAATATTATTCCGGGTGTCAGCGGCGGAACCATGATGGTGGTTTTAGGTATTTTTAATAAAGTTATGGATAGCATTTCGGATTTAGTATCAAAGGATAACAAAAAAAGAATGGAAGCTGTCATTTTCTTAGCTCAGGTTTTAGTAGGAGCAGTGATTGGACTTGTAGGCTTCGCTAAAGTGATTGAATTCTTATTCAATCATTATCCAACGCAGACGATGTACTGGTTTATCGGACTTATTGCGTTTAGTATTCCATTATTCTTAAAATCAGAGATGAAAGGGGAACGATTAAGCCTGCTTCCTTTTGTCATTGGTATTGGCATTATCTTTGGATTGGAATTCTTAAATCCTGGTAAAGGGGATGTTGCGGTCAATCCGGTATTCCCAGCGATTTCAATTGGATTATGTATAAAAATGATCTTTATTGGAGCTATAGCCGGTGGTACGATGCTAATGCCGGGAGTCAGCGGATCAATGGTATTGCTGATCTTAGGAGAATATTATTTGTTTAAATCATATTTAGCCAATATTACGAGCTTTTCAATGAATATTCTGATTCCTTTAGCGTTCATGGGGGTAGGAATCATCTTAGGTATTCTCATCAGTGCTAAATTATGCGGTTATTTCCTTAAAAAATATCATCGCGGAACATTAAGCTTGATTTTAGGGTTGATCGTGGCATCTTCATTGGTGCTGATTCCTTTTTCAGCAGCTTATAACATCACTGTGGTTATCACCTCAGTAATTGCTTTACTTTTAGGTGGCATCATGGTGATTGGTTTAGGAAAAATATCTTAGTAGCAGGAGTGCTACTTTTTTTGATAGGAGGGTTTTATGAAGGTTGAAATCATCAATGTTGGAACAGAATTGTTATTAGGTGAAATTGTAAATACTAACGCTGCAGAAATTCAAAAGGCTTGCCGTGAATTAGGTTTCTCAATTTTTTATCAGACGGTTGTGGGCGATAATCCTGATCGTTTTAAAGAATGCTTGGAAACCGCCTTTTTACGTGGGGCAGATATGGTCATCACGACAGGGGGCTTAGGACCTACGGCAGATGATTTGACGAAAGAACTTTCTGCTGAATATTTGGGATTGAATATGGAATTTAGGGAAGAGGAAGCTAAAAAGGTTTTTGCTAAATGCAGCTTTTTAATGGGCAGCAATCAGATTCCGGAAACCAATTATAAGCAGGCTTATTATCCTAAAGGTGCTTATATCTTAGAGAATGATGTGGGTACTGCAAATGGCTGTGTGATGAGTCGTGATCAAAAACGCATTGTCAATTTGCCGGGACCGCCTAAAGAAATGCGCTACGTTTTAAGCCATTCCTTACTCCCTTATCTGGAACGTTATCGAGAAGATAAGATTTATACGTATAATATCAATACCATGATGATCGGTGAGAGTGACATGGCTCAAAAGCTTAACGATATTGTAGAGGAACAAGAGGAAGTATCGATCGCTTTATACGCTTCTGAAGATCATTGCCGTGTCCGTTTAGCTGTGAAAGCTAAGAGTCAGACAGAGGCGGATCACCGTGTTGCCGCAGCTAAACATATCATTGAAGAGCGTTTAAAGGACTATATCATAGAAGCGGGGAGTTTAAATGAAGCATTGTTTGCGATCATGCCCCCTTATTATATCGAATATAAAGATGATTTTCGTTTATCCGAAACCTTTTGTTTAGGTAAATGCTATTCTGTATCTAAAGAGGCTATGAAATTAGAGATTGGAAATAGAAAGCATCCATTAGGTGATATTATTACGGTTATAATTCATTATGGAGATGAAACGGAAGCATTTGAAGTGGCAGCTTTAAAAGAAGCAACGCTTTCTTATGCCCGCATTGAGTCTCGGATCGTCGCTAATATTTATCGTTTCTTAAAGAAAAATACAAGATCTAAGGACTAAATAGCCTATTGCTCTTGTATTAATTCAATAAATTTTAAACAGGCAGGACTGAGCGTGCGTCGTTTTAAATAAGCATAGCCAATATGGCGAGCCTTGATCGGGGGTTCAATAGCTATAGGGTAAACCTCATGATCGTCTATTGCCTGACTGACAAACTCCGCAGTAACACAGGCAATCCCAAGATTGCTGGTGACAAAATCAATTAAAAGATCATGTGCACCTAACTCAATATTAGGATTTAACAGCACTCCTTCTTTGGCAAAAACATTATCGACATAGCGTCTGGAATTCGCTGTTGTTTCCAGCATAATCAAAGGAAGCTGGGCAAGTTCTTTGTAGGTATAGGTCTTTTCATTTGGATAATGTGAGACAAAGATATCATGAATCTGCAGACAGGGTTTGACTTCAATCGTCTCTTCATGAATCGGCATGTTAAGAAAACCGAGATCAATCTGACCGCTTTTTAATAGATCGATAGTTTCCATGCTGGTACGATTGACAACTTTAATGTTTACTCCCGGATATAATTCGTGAAACTGAGTAATATAAGGTAAGACAAAGTGCTTGCTCAAGGTATCACCGGCACCGATTGTAAGTTCACCTTCATTTAGGGTTTGGTAGTTCACCAGTTGATTTTCAGCACTGGTAATAATGGATAAGGCTTCATTGATGTTTCGATACAGAAGCATGCCTTCATTGGTTAGGGTGACTCCTTTTGGATGACGGATAAACAGCTGTGTCTGCAGTTCTTTTTCTAAAGCATTGATTGCCTGAGAAACGGCGGATTGAGTAATATAAAGATTTCTTGAAGCAATGGAAAAAGATTGAGTAGCAGCAGCTTCATTAAAAATCTTGTATTGTTCTAATTTGATATTCATATTAGTACTCCTTATATCAAAAATAGTATTTATTAATTTTACTTATGGTTATAAGTATAATATAATGAATTTGTATTTTGGTCAAGCAATGAACGAAAGGATGAGTTATATGGCTGGAGTTGTAGTGGTAGGAAGTCAGTGGGGAGATGAAGGTAAAGGAAAAATTACCGATTATTTATCTCAGCAGGCGGATTATGTAGTACGTTATCAGGGAGGCAATAATGCCGGACATACGATTGAGTTCAATGGTAAAAAATTTGCTTTGAGATTGATTCCCTCTGGAATTTTCAATGCAAAAACGGTTGTGCTGGGAAACGGAATGGTTATTAATCCGAAGGCTTTATTGGAAGAAATGAAATATTTAAATGAAGCAGGAATCAATACAGATCATATTTTGATATCTGATCGTGCCCATTTAACTTTGCCTTATCATATTGAAATCGATGGAATTCAAGAAGAACGACGTGGAGCGAATAGTATTGGAACGACTAAAAAAGGAATCGGGCCTACTTATGTGGATAAATATGCTCGTATTGGAATTCGTATCGGTGAGTTTATCAATGAAGAATTGTTTTTAAAAAGATTACAAGAAGTATTGCCGTTAAAGAAACAGGAATTTCCGGAATTGAATTTTACAGTTGAAGAAATTTTTGAAGAATATAAAGAATATGCGAAAATCATTAAGCCAATGGTAACAGATACTGGATTGGTATTGGATGAAGCTTTTCGTGAAGATAAAAAAGTATTGTTTGAAGGGGCTCAGGGAACCATGTTGGATATTGACTATGGAACATATCCTTTTGTGACTTCTTCTCATCCGGGGGCAAACGGAGTCTGTGAGGGAGCTGGGATTGGTCCAACCCATATTCAGACTGCCATCGGTATTATTAAAGCCTATACAACAAGAGTAGGAGCGGGAGCATTCCCAACCGAAATTGATGGTGAGTTGGCACATTTTATCCGTGAAGCCGGACACGAGTATGGAACAGTGACGAAACGCCCAAGAAGAATCGGCTGGTTTGATGCGGTGGTGGTAAATCAGTCAAGGCGTATGAGCGGGTTAACTGGTGTATCATTAATGCTTTTAGATGTACTGACTGGCTTAGAGACATTGAAAATCTGTACCGCTTACTCATTAGATGGAAAGGTGATTCATGCTCTGCCTTCTACCATCTTTGAATTAGAAAGAGTACAGCCGATCTATGAAGAGATGCCGGGCTGGAAAGAAGACATTACGCAGGTAAGAAGCTTTGAAGAATTGCCAGCAGCTTGTCAGAATTATTTAAGACGTATCGAAGAATTGATCCATTGTCCGATTCAGATTTTCTCAGTTGGACCGGATCGTCTGCAAACAATTATAATGAAAGAAGTATTTTAAGGAGGGACACGAGTGAAAAGAGAATTAGTTATAGTCATCGACTTTGGTGGACAGTATAATCAGCTGATCGCCCGCCGTGTGCGTGAAAGCAATGTGTATTGTGAAATCTATTCCTATAAAGTGGATATTGAAAAGATTAAGTCAATGCATCCTAAAGGGATTATTTTAACTGGTGGTCCAAACAGCTGCTATGAAGAGGATTCACCGACATATTCAAAAGAATTGTTTGAATTAGGCATTCCGGTGCTGGGATTATGCTATGGAGCGCAATTGATGCAGCATGTTTTAGGCGGTAAAGTCGAACGTGCAAGCGTAAGAGAATATGGAAAATCGGAATTAACGGTAGATAATAGTTCAGTGCTGTTTTCTGATGTATCTAAAAACAGTGTTTGCTGGATGAGCCATTTTGATTATATTTCAAAAGTTGCGCCGGGATTTAGAATTACCGCAACGACACCGGATTGCCCTGTCGCAGCTTGTGAAGATGCAAAGCGTGAATTGTATGCCATTCAGTTCCATCCGGAAGTACTGCATACTCAGGAAGGTACTAAAATGCTTTCTAATTTCGTGCTGAATGTATGTGGCTGTCATGGGGATTGGCGCATGGATTCTTTTGTTGAAGAGGCGATCAAAGAGATTAGGGAAAAAGTTGGAGATGGTAAGGTATTATGTGCGTTGTCTGGTGGTGTGGATTCATCAGTCGCAGCTGTTTTACTGTCAAAGGCAATCGGAAATCAACTGACTTGTGTGTTTGTTGATCATGGCTTGCTTCGTAAGAATGAAGGGGATGAAGTTGAAGCGGTATTTGGTCCTGATGGAAATTATGAATTGAACTTCATTCGTGTGAATGCGCAGGAAAGATATTATCATAAGCTTGAAGGGGTGACAGAACCGGAAGCAAAAAGAAAGATCATTGGGGAAGAGTTTATTCGTGTTTTTGAAGAGGAAGCGAAGAAAATCGGAACTGTGGATTTCTTAGTGCAGGGAACGATTTATCCTGATGTGGTAGAAAGTGGGTTAGGTGGAGAATCTGCCGTGATTAAATCGCATCATAATGTGGGTGGATTACCTGATTATGTGGATTTTAAAGAGATTATTGAACCGCTTCGCGATTTGTTTAAGGATGAAGTGCGTAAAGTGGGATTGGAGTTGAGAATTCCTGAATACTTAGTGTTTAGACAGCCTTTCCCTGGACCTGGTCTTGGTATTCGTATTATTGGTGAAGTGACGAAAGAGAAAGTGAAGATTGTGCAGGAAGCGGATGCGATTTATCGTGAAGAGATTGCGAATGCAGGATTGGATCGTTCAATTGGTCAGTATTTTGCAGCTTTAACGAATATGCGTTCGGTAGGGGTTATGGGGGATGAGAGAACCTATGACTACGCTGTGGTTTTAAGAGCAGTGAATACGATTGATTTCATGACGGCAGAGGCGGCGGAGATTCCTTTTGAAGTGCTGAATAAGGTCATGAGCAGAATTATTAATGAGGTTCGCGGAGTTAATAGGGTGATGTATGATATTACGTCTAAACCACCGGGGACGATTGAGTTTGAATGATATACACGGATTCGGAAATCCAGTGTTCATGCGGGTTTCAAGCAAATTTGTTTAAGCGTCGGCAACGTTTTGGCAACATTTCCGGATATCATATAGGTATAACGGAGTGAGTTTTTACTTTTATAGCATATAAAAACCTTACTGATTTTCAGATAATGAAAATTTGGTAAGTTTTTTTTTAGCTAAATTTTTCTCCAACGTAGACTATAGGAATTAACCCATATATCGCTGTTAGTTGTATCTGGCATATCTATTTCAGAATCAAAGAAATATACCGATACATTTTTTATAAAGAGTGATGCGCCGAAGATGTCTGCCGTGCAAATATCGGCAGGGGGACGTAAGTTCAATGCAGTAACGCCATCAAATATTAATTCTATGGTTGTGCACACCATTGGCTGTCAATAAGGACTGTAACCGTGCGGACCTCTCTGATGGATACATAGATTTATCATTGTTGACATAAGCACCGCTCACATAGCTGATGCTTTTTATTACTGAATCGTGGAAGCCATAAGCAAGTTCCAATAAGGCATTTATATCAGAGGTGGTTTCAATGTAATTCCAACCGCTTATATGAGTATCGATTAGCCTTGTTTATTGGTAAAGCAACTTATGGAAAAAAGAAATATCAATGAAGAACTAAAGAAAAAGATTATATGAGATGGGGGCAAGAAATGAATAACATTAGAAATACTACAGAGGAAATAGTTATTAAGGAAATGAGTGAAGTGGGTTAATCTCACTTCTTTTTAATATAATTTAATGCTAAAAGTGTGTAAGTAATTTTATTACATTTTACACTTATATTGAAATAATTATTTAGTTTGATTTTTATTGAGAGTTTATGTGTATAGAAGTATAATTATAATGATATGCTATCTTCTATTTAGAGTTGCTATCGTGAAATTTTTGTTAATGAAGAGACACGTATGGTCGTAATATAATTTTTATATCAAATTATATTATGTGGGATGAGTCAAAAAACAGAATGGAGGTATAATTTTGAAAGGTTCAGAATGTAGATTAATTGAATATATGGATGGCTCAAAGAAACGTTTTATAATTCCTGTCTATCAGCGAAATTATGATTGGAAGACTGAGAATTGTAAGCAACTTTATGATGATTTAGTAATGGTTGTAAAAAATAAAAGAAATAGCCATTTTTTTGGTAGTCTAGTATCAGTGTATGAGTCTTCTGGTAGAAATACTGAGTTTCTTGTTATTGATGGTCAACAGCGTTTAACAACTGTTTCATTGTTACTTTTGGCACTGCATAACCTAATTTCAAAAGGGTTAGTTGTAGTTGAGGAAAAAACATTAGCAAATCAAATTTACGAAGATTTTTTAGTTGATAAATATCAGCCAAAGGAAACACGTATTAAATTAAAACCTGTTAAGAATGATAGAGAAGCATTTGATAAGTTATTTAATAGTGAAGATGAATATATACGTGATTCAAATCTAACTACGAATTACAATTATTTTTATGATCGCATAAAAAAACAAGAGGTTACAGTTGATGAATTATTCGATGCTATTTGCAAGCTTGAAATTATTAATATCACACTTAGCAATGATGATAATCCTCAATTGATTTTTGAGAGTTTGAACTCTACTGGACTAGATCTTAGTGAAGGAGATAAAATTCGTAACTTTATTTTAATGGGATTACCGACAAATGATCAGAATGAATATTATGAGAAGTATTGGAATAAAATTGAAATTTGTACTAAATATGATGTTAGTTCTTTTATTAGAGATTACTTAAGCATTAAACAACAAGCAATCCCATCTCAAAAGAAAGTGTATATTAACTTTAAAGAATTTGTTGAATATACAAAAATTGAAACAGAAGGATTATTAAAAGATATGTTGGCTTATGCTAAAAGATATCAAGTACTTCTAAACGGAAATGGTGTTGATAAAATATTAAATGCTTGTATTTATAGATTGAATCGTTTAGAAACAACAGTAACAAGACCATTTTTTCTGGAAGTTTTAAGATTATTTGATGAAAATAAATTGAATATTGATGATGTTTCGGATATTTTTACAACAACTGAAAATTATCTGTTTAGAAGAAATATATGTGATTTACCAACAAATGCTTTAAATAAAATTTTTTTGCTGTTGCATAGAGAGATTATTCGATATGATGGAACTGATAATGATTACGTATCTAAATTTAAATATGCATTATTATCCAAAAAAGATAGAGCACGTTTTCCAAATGATGATGAATTTGCTCGTGATTTTACCGAACGACAAGTTTATTCAATGAATAGTAAAAATAAAATCTATATTTTGGAACACATTGAAAACTTTGGTACTGTTGAGGATAAGGATGTTTATGGTCATTGTGATGATGGAACATATTCAATTGAACATATAATGCCTCAACATCTTACTCCATTATGGCAAAAAGAACTTGGGGAAAATTACGAGTTAATTCATGAGGAGTGGCTTCATAGAATAGCAAATTTGACATTGACTGCTTATAATTCAAAATATAGCAATAGCTCTTTTGAAGAAAAGAAAAATATGCAAAATGGTTTTTTAGACAGTGGAATACGAATGAATACATATATCGCACAAAAGGATAAATGGACTTTAGCTGAACTTAAAGAGCGAAGTGATTATTTAAAAGATAGAGCATTACAAATATGGTCTTCACCAGCAACAAATTATTTGCCTGCTGAAAAACAAATGGATAGCGTTACATTAGATGAAGATATTTCTTTAAGTGGAAGACAGATTGTTCGATTTAGTTTTAAAAAAGCAGAACAGCCAGTAACAAGTTGGGTGGATATGTATGAAAGAGTTGTAAAGTTGTTGCATACTGATGAAAAATCAGTATTAAATCATTTAGCGGTGCAAAAAGGTGAATATGATTTATCGGTGTATTTTAGCAATAATAAAAACATGTTAAGATCTGCGTTACAAATTGATGAAAATATTTATACAGAAAAAAACACAAGTACTGATATGAAACTATCTATCTTACGTAGGTTAGTAAAATTATATGATGTCGATCCTAATGATTTTATATTTTATTTAAGAGATGAAAACGGGGAGAATGAAGATGAACCAGGCAGCCGTTTTGAATTGAGAAGAAGATATTGGACTTATGCACTTGATTTTATTCATGAAGCACATGGAGATAAATCTTTTAGCAACGTTAATGCAACGATAGAAAATTATATATCTGGATTTATCGGTGTTAGTGGTTTTTCAATTAATTGTGTTGCAAATTATGATTCTGCAAGAGTGGAAATGTATTTAGGAAAATCTGACAAAGAAATTAATAAGAAAACATTTGATATGCTAATTGTAAACAAAGAGAAAATTGAAGCAGAGTTAGGGATTTCTTTGAGTTGGAATAGGAATGATGAAGCAAAGGGTTCAAAAGTTTTTTATCAATTAAATAATGTAAGTATTGAAAATGAAGTAGATTGGCTTCAAATGGCAAGATTTCATGCTGAGTGGAGTAAGAAATTTTATGATGTAATTGTTCCGTACTTGCGCTAAAAATCATTAGTTCATTTAGTAACTTTTTTATTGGTTAGAGGGACAATCAGATAAATTTAATGGTATATCAGGAAAACCGTTTAAAGAAATGGAATCGTTTCTTATCCTTTAGTATCATTAAGAGAAATGATCTTAAATGTTTTATTTAAAAATAGTTAATATTAAATACTTATACTTGGAGGTGACAACAATGAAAGATGTTGAGTTCACTAATTTTAAATTAAGTGACATTGATAAAGAAATAATAGAAAAAGATAAAATTAAATACAAAAAGAAAATAAATCAAGTTGTATCTAAAGCAAGAAGGACTTCTAAAAAAGTCGATGTTTGATATGTGGAAGAGAAGTAGACAGTTTTTGCAATTCTCATAGTATACCTGCGTTTTGTTTAAAGCAAATTGCAAATCAAGGAAAGCTATATTATTCTAATAAATTAATAGATTTACCATTTATGGATATAGAGAAAGGAATTAATAATTCTGGAACTTTTCATTTGATTTGTCAAAAATGTGATAACACAGCATTTCAAACATATGAAAATCCTATTAAATATGATGATAAAATCAGTGGGAAAATGTTAGCTGAAATCGCCATGAAGAATTATTTGAAACAAATAGATAAAAGAAATATTGAACTTGAAATGCCTAAAGCATCTAGAAAATTAAGAATTAATTATCCTATCGAAATTGAAAGACTATATGAAGAAGTGAAAATGTTAGATTTAAAAGAAGAATTGTCTTGTTTTTACAGGGCGAAGCGAGTAAGTCAAAAGGAAGATAATACAGAATATTATTTATTTAGTCATATTAAATTAGAATATACCGTTCCTATTGCATTTCAAGGTACTGTGGCTTTAATAACAGATTTAGATGGATCAATTATAAATAATATTTATAATAAAGATTGTAAATATAAAATTGCAAACTTACATATTTGTATTTTCCCTTTTGAAAGCAAAACAGAGATTTTAATGTTTGTAGAAAATACACATAAGAGATATAGAAAGTTTTATAAAAGATTTAATAAATTGTCTCTTGAATTAAGGCTATCAATCATTAATTATATTATATTTGAAGATTATTTTATTTCAAAAAGTGTTAGAGATGATATTATAAAAAATGAATCATTGAGAAATGTTTCTCTACAATCATTTGATGCATTAGTTACTTCTCCTGACATTAATTCAATAGAGGAAGCAAAAAAATTTTTCGATTTAAATAATCATGATACAATTCCTAATATCCTATCAATTAAAAATGACAATGCAAAATAATTATATATTATAAGGCATAAATCAAAATTTGAATATTTTATAATATACATTATAAACATCTATTAATTATGCCCTTAAATTGACCTTATTATATTATGAAGTAAGAATTTTTATAGGAATTGATGAATTTAGAGAAATAAAGCTTATATCTTAATTTTAAAAGGTTATTAAATTTATATGAATTCATGGGGTTCGAATAAGAAAAAACTGTTAGTAACTATTGATGCAGATAATTTCAATGATTATCTGTATTTTCTTTTATGACAATAGTCTTGGTTAAAAGCGCTTTTTTGTATTTAAGTAAGTGTTTATATCTTTTATTTGCCCAACTTATTTGTAAAAGTTTTTAATTTATAACTTTTTCACTCTATTTGAAAGTAGTATTTTCTTGATATAACACCATTAATACAGAAAACTATAATGAATTAGTGTTTGCTTAGAAATAAGATGTATAACTTGATAAGTAAAAGCAAATATCTATAATCAAATTAAAGAAGTTTATATTAGTATTTACGAATGAATTGTGGGCATTTGTAATTTTTATAGAGTGAAGTTTTTGTACAAGGGAGTATTAAAAAATGGTATAATCAAATTGCAAATACGCTAATGAAAAGTAAAATAGTATATAACAATTTTGAATGCTATAGATTTATTAATTATATTAAACGGAGGAATTGAAATGTCAAGCGCAGCACAGAGAGCAGAATTACAATCACAGATTTGGAAAATAGCAAATGAGGTTAGAGGATCCGTTGATGGATGGGACTTTAAACAATATGTATTGGGAACCCTTTTTTATCGTTTTATTAGTGAGAACTTTTCAAATTATATTGAAGGTGGAGACGATAGTATTAACTATGCAGAATTAGATGATAGTATTATAACAAAAGAGATTAAAGAAGATGCAATCAAAACAAAAGGATATTTTATATATCCAAGCCAATTATTTTCTAATATTGCAAAGGAAGCAAACACAAATGATAGTTTAAATACAGATTTAGCTGAAATATTTTCAGCAATAGAAAGTTCTGCAAATGGATACCCGTCTGAATCAGATATCAAAGGGTTATTTGCTGATTTTGATACAACGAGCAATAGATTAGGAAATACAGTTAAAGATAAAAATAGTCGCTTAGCAGCTGTAATTAAAGGCGTTGAGAGGCTTAATTTTGGTAAGTTTGAAGATAATCAAATAGATTTGTTTGGGGATGCTTATGAATTTTTGATATCAAATTATGCTGCTAATGCAGGAAAGTCTGGAGGCGAATTTTTCACACCACAATGTGTATCTGAACTTATAGCAAAACTTGCAATACATGGTCAATCAACAATAAATAAAATATATGATCCAGCGGCTGGTTCTGGTTCACTTCTATTACAAGCAAAGAAACAGTTTGATGAGCATATTATTGAAGATGGTTTCTTTGGGCAAGAAATTAATCATACGACCTATAACCTTGCTCGTATGAATATGTTTTTGCATAATATAAATTATGATAAATTTAATATAGCGCTAGGGAACACTCTATTAGATCCACAATTTGGAAATGATAAGCCATTCGATGCTATTGTATCAAATCCTCCTTATTCTATACCATGGATTGGTAGTGGTGATCCAACTCTTATCAATGATGAACGTTTTGCACCAGCGGGAGTACTTGCACCAAAATCTAAAGCTGATTTTGCGTTTGTTCTTCATGCTTTAAGCTATCTTTCTAGTAAAGGACGAGCAGCAATTGTATGTTTCCCCGGTATCTTCTATCGTGGTGGTGCAGAACAAAAAATTAGAAAATATTTAGTGGACAATAACTTTGTAGAAACTGTTATCTCTCTTGCTCCTAATCTATTTTATGGTACTTCAATTGCTGTTAATATTTTAGTGCTTTCAAAACACAAAACTGATACTAAAACTCAATTCATAGATGCAAGTGGTGAAGATTTTTTCAGAAAAGAAACAAACAACAATGTTTTAACATCAGATCATATTGATGCTATCTTAGAATTGTTTGCTAATAAAAAAGATATAGATCATGTTGCGATATCTGTAGATAACGATAAGATAGCGGCTGAAAACTATAATCTTTCTGTAAGTTCTTATGTTGAAGCTAGGGATACAAGAGAAGTTATTGATATAGTTGAATTAAATGCTGAAATCAAGAAAACAGTGACAAACATAGATAGACTTCGTGCTGAGATTGATGAAATAATTGCAGAAATTGAGGTAGGATAAATGAGTAAATTAGAGCAACTTATAGAAGAACTCTGTCCAGATGGAGTTGAGTATAAAAAATTAGAACAATGTTGTAAGATATTAGATAGACAACGAAAACCTGTTACAAAATCAGCCAGAGAATTAGGAGATTACCCATATTATGGTGCAAATGGAATACAAGATTATGTATCAGATTATATTTTTGATGGTACATTTATTTTGGTCGGTGAGGATGGAAGTGTTATGAATAAAAATGGTAATCCAGTTGTAACATGGGCACAAGGAAAAATATGGGTTAATAACCATGCGCATATTATTGAGGAAATAGATGGGGTATTGTTGAGATATCTATACCATTATATTCAAACTGTTGATGTTACTTCATTAATCCATGGAAATATCCCAAAACTTACAGGTAGAGATTTTAAGGATATCCTTATTCCGCTCCCACATATTGAAATTCAACGTGAAATTGTCCGTATTTTGGACAATTTCACAGAGCTTACAGCAGAGCTTACAGCAGAGCTTACAGCAGAGCTTACAGCGAGAAAGAAACAGTATGAGTATTATAGAGATAAACTACTATCTAAAAAAGAAGATGTTAAGCATTATAATTTAGAAGAAATTTTAAAAATTAAAAATGGAAAAGATTATAAGCATTTAAGGGAGGGCGATGTTCCTGTCTATGGTTCAGGTGGCATTATGACGTATGTTGATAAATATGCCTATAATAAACCAACTGTGCTAATTCCAAGAAAAGGTTCAATAGATAAGCTATATTACATAGATATCCCATTTTGGAATGTTGATACGATTTATTATACAGAAATTAATAATGATAAAGCTGTTCCAAAGTATGTTTATTACTGGTTACAAAAAGAACATCTTGAGGATTATAACACGGCAGGTGGAGTACCAAGTTTAACACAGGCTGTATTGAATAAAATTAAAATAGCATTGCCCTCTATTGAAAAGCAAAATAGAATTGTAAAATTCCTAGATCGCTTTGACACACTCTGTAATGATATTTCTAAAGGACTTCCTGCTGAAATTGATGCTAGACAAAAACAATATGAATATTACAGAGATAAACTTTTAACGTTCAAAAATATAGATGCTGAGGAATAAATATGGGGAAAACATTAAAAGAAATTGCACTGGAATTAAAAGATAACAACAAAAAAGTTCAGTTAATTTATGCATTTAACGGAAACGGAAAGACAAGACTATCAAGAGAATTTAAAACACTTGTTTCTCCTAAGATTGACATGGATCAAGAAGAAACAGATTTGAAAAACAAGAAAATCCTTTATTACAATGCTTTTACAGAAGATTTGTTTTACTGGGATAATGATCTGAAAGATGATGCTAAACCAAAACTTAAAATACATCCGAATGTTTTTACAAAGTGGGTTTTTGAAGATCAAGGACAAGATCAAAATGTTGTTAAATATTTTCAGCATTACACAGATGATAAGTTGAATCCAAGTTTTAATTCTCAGTATACTATTAAGGATAACGATGAAAGAGAGAGAACTGTAGAGGCTTTTACAGAAGTGATATTTTCATATAATCGTGGGAATAATTCAATTGCAGAGAATATTAAAATTTCTAAAGGTGAGGAAAGTTGTTTTATTTGGAGTGTTTTTTATGCATTACTTGAACAAGTTGTTAACGTACTAAATGTTGCAGAAGAAAGCGATAGAGAAACAAATCAATTTGACAATATTAAATATGTTTTTATTGATGATCCAGTAACTTCATTAGATGAAAATCATTTAATAGAACTTGCAGTAAACCTAGCAAGACTAATTAAGTCTAGTGATTTTGAACTTAACAATGTAAAATTCATTATTACTACGCATAATATCAACTTTTATAATATAATGTATAACGAAACAAAACAAAAGGCTGGCTATATCCTAAGTAGACTAGAAGATAATACATTTGAATTAAATAAGGTACAAGGGGATTCCAATAGATGTCTTTCTTATCATTTATATTTAAAAAGTGAGTTAGAGACTGCTGTTGCAAATAATCAAGTTAAAAGACAACATTTCACCTATTTGAGAAACTTATATGAAAAAACTGCTAGCTTTTTAGGTTATACCGATTGGGGGGATTTATTACCAGGTGATAGGGATGTTTATTATAAACGCATTACTAATTTTACTAGCCATTCCACGATAGCTGGTGAGGTTATAGCTGAGCCTACACCACAGGAAAAACAAACAGTTAAGTTATTACTTGAGCACTTAATTAACACTTATAGCTTTTGGAAGGAGGAATAAAAATGTATGAATACAATCCTATTGCAGAAACAAAGAACTTTATAGTTCTTGATAAGTATGAAAAGTATTCACTTATACGAGAAGCAGCTGTAGTTTATCAAACAGAAGCATCTCTTGAAAAAGAATTTATTCAAGATTTAGTGAATCAAGGATATGAATATTTACCAGAGTTAACAACTCCTGTAGCAATGTTTAAAAATGTGCGTGTGCAGCTAGAAAGACTTAATGACGTGGTGTTTAGTGATGAAGAGTGGTTAAGGTTCTGTGAAGAATACTTAGATAAACCAAGTGATAATCATATAGAGAAAACTCGAAAAATCCATAATGACTATATATATGATTTTGTGTTTGACGATGGGCACATAAAAAATATTTATCTTGTAAATAAAGAGGATATAGCAAAAAATAAAATGCAGGTTATTTCTCAATTTGAAGTAACAGGAACCCAAGCGAATCGTTATGATGTTACTATTTTGGTGAATGGTCTTCCTTTGGTACAGGTAGAGCTTAAGAAACGCGGGATTGCTATTAGAGAAGCGTTTAATCAAGTAAATAGATATAGCAAAGAAAGTTTTAACAGTGATAATTCACTATACAAATATTTACAAATTTGTGTAATTTCTAATGGTACGGATACTCGATATTTTGCAAATACGACGAAACGTGAAAAAAATAGTTTTGATTTTACAATGAATTGGGCAAAATCGGATAATTCATTGATTAAGGATCTTAAAGATTTTACAGCGACGTTTTTTCAAAAGAATACGATATTAAGAATTTTGTTACACTATTCTGTTTTTGATTCAAGTAATAATTTATTAGTCATGAGACCTTATCAAATAGCTGCTACAGAACGAATTATTTGGAAAATTAAAAGCGCGCATGAGCTTAAAAAATGGAGTACTACTGAAAGTGGTGGATACATTTGGCATACAACGGGATCAGGAAAAACTTTAACTAGCTTTAAGGCTGCTCGTCTTGCAACAGAACTCAATTTTATAGACAAGGTATTTTTTGTAGTAGATAGAAAAGATTTAGATTATCAAACTATGAAAGAATACCAAAGGTTTTCGCCTGATAGTGTAAATGGTTCAGAGAGTACTGCTGGACTTAAACGAAATATTGAAAAAGATGATAATAAAATTATTGTCACCACAATTCAAAAATTGAACAATCTTATAAAAAGTGATGAAGATTTAGCGATTTACAATAAACAAGTAGTTTTTATTTTTGATGAAGCTCACCGTTCTCAATTTGGTGAAGCTCAAAAAAACATAAAGAAGAAGTTTAAAAAGTATTATCAATTTGGATTCACTGGCACGCCGATATTTCCTGAAAATGCATTAGGTGCAGAAACTACTGCTTCTGTATTTGGGAGGGAACTGCATTCTTATGTTATTACAGATGCAATTAGAGATGAAAAAGTTCTTAAGTTCAAAGTAGATTATAATGATGTCCGCCCCAAGTTTAAAACTATTGAGAGGGAGCAAGATGAGAAAAAACTATCGGCTGCAGAAACAAAAGAAGCACTTCTTCATCCTGAGAGGATTAAGGAAGTATCTCAATATATTTTAAATAATTTTAGATTAAAAACGCATCGATCACATATTGGGGCAAAAGGGTTTAATGCGATGTTTGCTGTTAGTGGTGTTGAAGCGGCAAAACTGTATTACGAATGTCTAAATAATTTACAGAAAGACAGTGATAAGCCCTTAAAAATAGCGACTATATTTTCTTTTGCTGCCAATGAAGAACAAAGTGCAATTGGAGAAATTGCCGATGAGACATTCGAACCAACAGCACTGGATAGCAGTGCAAAAGAGTTTTTAGCTTTGGCAATTAATAATTATAATAGGATGTTTAAAACAAACTTTGGTGTAGATAGTAAAGAATTTCAAAATTACTATCGAGATCTTGCGAATCGTGTGAAAAAACAGGAAATTGATTTATTAATCGTAGTAGGAATGTTTTTAACAGGATTTGATGCACCAACTCTAAATACACTATTTGTCGATAAAAATCTCCGTTACCATGGTTTAATACAGGCATTCTCAAGAACGAATCGTATTTATGATTCAACAAAGACTTTTGGTAACATTGTAACTTTTAGAGACTTAGAACAAGCGACGATAGATGCAATTACACTTTTTGGAGACAAAAATACTAAAAACGTAGTACTTGAAAAAAGTTATAGAGAGTATATGGAAGGCTTCACTGATATAACTACGGGAGAGGCTTGTCGTGGTTATGTAGATGTAGTAAATGAGTTGACTTCAAGATTCCCAGATATTGAGCAAATTGTTACTGAAAAAGATAAAAAAGCGTTTGTTAAATTATTTGGTGAGTATCTGCGTGTTGAAAATGCATTGCAAAACTATGATGAATTTACTAACTTAAAGGCATTGCAGTCTATTGATATAAATAATCCAAAAGAGTTAGAAGAATTTAAGGCTACTCATTATGTTAGTGATGAAGAGATAAGGGCTATGCAAAACATTCAAATTCCAAAAGAGAGAACTATTCAAGATTATCGTTCTGTATACAATGATATTCGTGATTGGCTACGCCGTGAAAAAGCTGGAAAAAACAATGAAAATTTAAGTATTGATTGGGATGATATTATCTTTGAAGTTGATTTATTAAAATCTCAAGAAATTAATCTCGATTATATTTTGGAACTGATTTTTGAAAAACATAAGGCAGTAAAGGATAAAGAAACCTTAGTTGAAGAAGTACGTCGTATCATTCGCTCTAGTACCGGAAATCGTGCAAAAGAAAGTTTAATTGTAGATTTTATGAATAAAACTGATTTAAATGAGATTCAAGATAAGGCAAGTATTATCGATGCATTCTTCCTGTTTGCTCAAAAAGAGCAAGCAAGAGAAGCAGAGAAATTAATTAATGAGGAAAATCTTAATGTAGAAGCAGCAAAGAGATATATCCTAGTCTCATTGAAGAGAGAATATGCAAGTGAAAATGGTACAGAATTAAATGAAATATTACCTAAAATGAGCCCGCTTAATCCAAAGTATTTAACAAAAAAGCAAGCAGTATTTCAGAAAATATCTGCTTTTGTAGAAAAGTTTAAAGGTGTTGGCGGCAAATTATAGTTTGGAAAAGTAAATATATGAAAGAAATTAAAATATAGTAATATGGGTGGTTTGAGAAGTTCATAATAACTGAGTACATTTTGAGTATGAAAATTTTGATAATCATTTGATAATAAAGCATTTGACAGAAATGAACTTAAATATATATGTTATATGAAGTGTCATTAAGGTGACACTTTTTATGTTATATTATGCAGTTTATATATTGAAGTGGAGACAGATTGGTTTTAGAAAACTTTTTTGCAGTGATGCTATTATCTATTTTTTTGTCTTTTTAAGCTTTCATATTTAAATTATATATACATACTTTTATTTTAGACTGTAAATAGATATGTAATATTGGTATAATTTTACTAACGGTAGGTGGTATTGTGTTTAAAATTATATTAAGAGGAAATGATTTGACGGATCAAATTAAGGATTGGAGTATCTATAAAGCAAATAATAATCAATTGATGGCATCCATAACATATAAGTCTGATAAAAAGTATCATAGACCTCTAAATGAATGGAAAATAGAACCTTACAAAAGGCATACAGGTGATTTATTATTGTACAATAAAATTAATAAGAGAGTACAAAATATTAAAGAGGCATTTGAAATTGGAAATAAGTATTATATTGTTAGATTTATTGAAAGTAATGAATGGTATATAATGCTGAAGTCTAACAATATACTCTCACAATCAACAAATATAAAAGATGGAGATATTTATAAATATTTTTTACAAGTAGCAAAAGAAAGAATGAAAGTTACTAAAGGTAAGGCAAATAAAACAATAGCAGAAAATGTTTTAAATCAGTTTGATAAATTACTTCCGTATAATCAAACCTGTTTAAATGCTTATTTGACTAAGAGTGTTAGAAAAACAATCAGTAAAGAGCATTTAATATTTCCGTTTGGAATTAATGAAACTCAAATGGAAGCTGTAAGTAATGCCTTTAAATCACAGATCAGTATTATTGAGGGACCACCGGGAACCGGTAAAACACAAACAATTCTAAATATTTTAGCAAATATAATAATCAATGGCGAAACATGTGCAATAGTATCAAATAATAATTCAGCCGTTAAAAATGTTTATGAAAAGCTAGAAAAAGTAAATTTAGATTTTTTAATAGCAAAATTAGGTAACTGGGAAAATAAAGAGGATTTCTTTAAAGATATTGAATATAAAAAGCCGACATTTAATAGTAGTTCAATTCAGATTGATGAAATAACTGTGATTAAAAATAATATAGAAAATTTACTTTCAGCTAAAAATGATTTGGCTAGGCTTAATAGCGAAATTGAAGAGATAAAAATTGAAAAAGAATATCTTTTAAAATGGCAGCAAGATCATCCGGAAATAAAAATGATAGATATAAATAAATATCATTTATCCACAACAGAGATGGTTCATTTATTGGTCTATATAAGAAGACTGTCAGATAAATTTTTATCTTTTATCGATAAATTTAACTTATTAATGAATTATAGAATAATTAGAAGTAAATTTTTAAATGATTTAGAGACTAGACAAAATTTTGTTTTTTCACTTCAATTTCTTTATTATGAGAAATTATTGTATGAAAAAGATGAAGAGTTAAAAAGAATTAAAGAGATACTTGATAAAGAAGATTTTGAGTTTAATCTGAAATCTTTAAAAGAAAAATCTATGGCCTACTTATACGATTATATTATTAAAAAATTTCCAAACGATTGTCCAACTTTCGATATTGGTAATTATAATAAAGACTTCTCTAAGTTCTTAAACTATTTTCCTATAATAGGCAGTAGTACACATTCTTTGATGAATTCTATAGGAAGTGGCTATATATTGGATTACGTTATTATAGACGAAGCTTCACAGCAGGATATTATTCCCGGCATTTTATGTTTTGGCTGTGCAAAAAATATTATTATTGTCGGGGATAGAAAGCAATTGCCACACATTCCAATAAAAACGAATATAAAATGTCCTGATAGTTTATACGATTGCGAAAACTTAAGCCTTTTAGATTCATTAGATGAAATATTTAAAGATGATGTTCCCAGAACTTTGTTAAAGGAACATTACAGATGTCATCCTAAAATAATTCAATTTTGCAATAAAGAATTTTACAATAATCAACTTATTCCTATGAAAAATGATATGGGTGAAAATGCCTTATCACTCATTGTGACATCTATGGGGAACCATACACGCAATTTGTCAAACCTAAGAGAAATAGAATCCTATCTTAAAGTAAATGATGAAATATTTTCTGTTAAAGGTGAAAAAGGATTCATTGCTCCTTATAATGCACAAGTGGATCTTGCATGTGAAAAAATGCCAAAGGAAACTATTTGTAGCACCATACATAAATTTCAGGGCAGAGAATGTGATGAGATAGTATTTTCAACAGTGTTAGATAAGAAAAAGAGTAGTCAGCAAAATATTGATTTTGTAGATAATCCATCACTTATTAATGTTGCTGTATCAAGAGCAATCAATAAATTTACTTTGGTAACAGGGAATAATGTATTCCTTAAGAATAATAAACATTTAGCGGCGTTAATTCGTTATATAAAGTATTATGCGAATGAAGATCAAACTTATGATAGTCCCGTTATTTCAGCTTTCGATTTACTTTATACAGAATATGATAAATCTTTAGAAAAACTAAACTCAAAGTTGAGAATGAAAGATTCTAAATTCAAATCAGAACAAATTGTTGCGGCAATATTGCGAGATATATTAAAAATGGAAGATTTTAACTTTTTGACTTTTCATATGCAGATTTATTTAAAGCAGCTGGTGTCTGTAAGTCGTATTAAATTGACATCAAGAGAAATAGACTATATCCATAATAATGCGAGTTGTGATTTTGTAATTTATTATAAAATAGGTAAATCTCCATTTACTGTTATTGAAGTGGATGGAGGATATCATAATCAATCCTCTCAAATAGAGCGAGATCAATTGAAAAATAGTATATTAGAGAAAGCTGGTATTCCGTTGTTAAGGTTGCCAACAATAAGTAGCGAGGTTAGAGAAAAAATAATTTTGCATTTTATTAACTTATTAAATAAATAGTTCATGTTCTTTAAATGAACGTTGTTAACACATTAAAATCATTAACAGATGTTCTGTAATAATAGCTCATTTCCTTTATATATCAAAGATTAAATTAATGATGTCCTATTATTTTAGCCCAGTGTATTATGAAAGGAACTAGATTTTTTGCTTAGTATAAACGCTTTTATAGTTGCTTTATTATCTATCAACACATTTAATACTGTGTGGATTCAGGCTTTTGCCATTGCTTTAATAATTTATTTTATTTTGTTAGTCATTGTATTGAATCCATTTGGGGAACGAATATTGCGATTACAAACAGGGTGCAAGAAGATAAGAAGTGAGGATTATAAAAGGTTTATTAATCCAATATTTGAAGAAGTGTACGCCAAAGCAAAAAGTATGGATAAAACAATACCGAATAATGTTAAATTATTTATGTTAGATAATAATGGAGCAAATGCATTCGCAACGGGTAGAAGAACAATCTGTATTACAAAAGGAATGTTAAATGCTCCTGTTGATGAAATTAAGGCAGTATTAGGACATGAGTTCGGTCATTTGGCTTTTTAGGAGACGTCCTAATAGCCTTTTTTATTTTAATCCTCAATCAAATCTTTTATAATAACCCCATTCCCTATAAATTTTCATTATTTAAGGATTTTTTAATAATTGATTGATTATAATGGAGGCGGATAAAGGAGAGGAACTTATGTTAATACAAATACTCAAAAAAGATATGATGAAAAGAAAAGGCGTTAACCTTATCCTATTTCTGTTCATCACTATCGCAACGATCTTTCTAACAAGCAGTATTAATAATATTATGATTGTGACATCCGCTGTCGATCATTATATGGAATATGCTAATGTACCGGATATTAACTTGGTATTAAATACAGAAATGGATAAAGAAAAGATTGATACATGGCTTGATCAGCAGACTTCCGGCGGAGGCGTGACGGATTATGATTACAATCAGTTTTATGAACTTGCAGATCAATCTGTTACTGTAAAAAAAGACGGGCAAACATCAAAACTGGATAATCAAGGAACCGGTCTTTATTTATCGACGATGGACAGTGATTACAGTTTGGTTTTTGATAAAGAAGGAAAGCCGTTAGATCTAAAAGACGGGGAAATTGCTGTTTCTATTTCAATGATGAAACGCACACAGCTGAATGTGGGAGATATTTTAATTATTCGTCATGGAGATGTAGAAAAAGAATTCAAGATAGCTAAGATAACGAAAGATGCCGCTTTCGGTAATGAAATGATTGGCATGAGCCGATTCATTGTCAACGAAAAAGAGTTTAAAGAATTTGCGGAAGATTCCATAAAGATTGGCATTTACTATATTATGACACAAGAGCCTGTTAAACTTGTGGATGGTTTAAATGAGCAAGGATTCAGCGGCATCATGAATACAATCTCCATAGATATGTATAAAATGGTCTATTCATTTGATATGATTATGGCAGCTTTGTTAATCTTAATCGGCGTTTGTTTGATACTGATTGCTTTGCTTGTCTTACGTTTTACGTTAGTTTTTTCATTAGAAGAGCAATATCAGGAAATTGGTATATTAAAAGCCATTGGATTACGAAATTACTCGATAAAAAAATTATATTTAATTAAATACTTTGTCATCGTTGTTGTGGGGGCAGCCTTAGGAACAATCATCAGCATCCCAATCAGTCAAATTATGATCGACAGTGTCAGTCAAAATATGATTATGGCAAATAGCGATGTGAATATGGGAATTAATATATTGTGCGCATTGAGTATCATCGTATTAGTCTCATCATTTTGTTATTTCTGTACAAGGAAGCTCAATAAAGTATCAGCGATTACTGCAATACGAGGAGGTTATACCGGAGAGAGATTCAGTAAGCGAAGGGGCATCCACCTTTCACGATCTCGTCATTTGTCCGTTCCATTTTATTTAGGAATCAATGATATCATGAGCCATTTACCTCGCTATATTATTCTGATTATTACATTCTGTATGAGCTTTATCTTAATTACAATCCCATTGAACACAATTAATACAATGAAAAGTGATGAGATGGCTAAAAAATTTAATTACGACCCATCAAGTGCCGTTTACGTTCACAAGATCGAAAACAATGAAGATCAAAAATATAGAAATTCAAAAGACCTGATGGAAGGTGTTGCCAGAGTTGAAAAGGAAATGAAAGAAAAAGGATATGATGCTAAGATTTCAGCTATTCCAATTTACTTTATTAACTATGAAGCCCAAGGAGATACCCATCGCTACAATATTTTATCAACCCAGCTGCTTGGCAAAGAAAATCCGTTTTCCAGCTATAGTACCGGAAGTGCTCCGATTTTAGAAAATGAAATTGCCTTTTCAGAGGGGATTATGAAAGAAAGAGGATGGGTTATTGGTGATTATGTAGATGCGATAATCAATGGTGAGAAAAAAACAATGATTATTACAGGAACCTATTCGGATTATATGCAGTTAGGAAAGAGCGCTCGTCTGAATGATCAATTGGATTGTTCACAAGAATTGATGTTTGATTACTGGACACTGATGGTTGATATGGAAACTGATCTTACTCAAGCAGAAATGGTCACATTAATGAAAGAACAATTTCCAGAATACGAATGGAATACGGCTCAGGATCAAATTGATCAGAATGTTGGAGGAATACAAGCTGCATTGTCCGGTATGATTATTCCAATGACCGCGATGCTGTGCGCAGTTATCATGCTGATTACCTTATTAATGGAAAAACTGTTTATTACACGTGAAAAAGGAGAAATCGCAATGATGAAAAGCATTGGCTTCACCTATCGATCAATCCGTCAATGGCAACTGATCCGCATGATCTTAGTTGTTTTAGCTTCAATGATTATTTCTATTCCGCTTTCACTGTTAAGCAATCAGTTTTTATTAAAACCAATCTTTGCGATTATGGGGGCAGATGTAGCCATTCAGGTTGATCCATTGCAGACTTATCTGCTTTATCCGGGAGTTTTATTGATTGGGATCATGATTGCCACTGCAATAGCGACAAGAGGGATCAAGAAAATCAATATCCGAGAAATGAATAATTTAGAATAGGAGAATAAAACATGGAATGTTTAACGATATCAAATCTATGTAAAACATATATTGTAAATAAACGACAAAATAATGTATTAAGAAATATCAATCTAACAATTCAATCAGGAGAGATGGTGGCTGTCATGGGACCATCAGGATCCGGCAAGACCACTTTGCTGTATACGGTGAGTGGGATGGATGAAGCAACTGCCGGAAAAGTAGATTTCTTTGGAAAAGAGTTAACGGAGTTATCGGCTAATGAGATGAGTGATTTGCGTTTGCAGGAAATGGGATTTGTTTTCCAACAGATGTATATGCTGAAAAACTTATCAGTTTATGATAATATTATATTACCTGCTTATCAGGTGACAAAAGGTAATAAAAAGCAATCACGAGAACAGATTAAAGAACGAGCAAAGATGCTGATGCAGAAACTGGGAATTAATGAAGTTTCAAACAATGCTGTGACGGAAGTATCAGGCGGACAGCTCCAACGTGCCTGCATATGCAGAAGTCTGATTAATCAGCCGAAGATTATTTTTGCTGATGAACCAACAGGAGCATTAAATAAACAGAATTCAATTGATGTCATGAACGAATTAACACGCATTAATGAAGAAGGAACAAGCATTTTATTAGTTACTCATGATATGAAGGTGGCTTCTAAATGCGAACGCATTCTTTATATTGAAGACGGTGATATTCGCGATGAAATTTCATTAGGAAAATGCCATGCAGGCGATGACCTTCCTGCAAGAGAAAGAAGACTCAATGACTGGTTAATTAAATTGGGGTGGTAAACAATGACCGATATATTAATAGTAGAAGATAATACCGAACTAGCTGAACTGATTCAAGCCTTTCTTTTTAGGGAAGGCTTTTCTTGCTATCATGTGGGATCGGCAGAAGAGGGACTGGACTGGCTAAAAGAAAATAAACCGCAAGTGATTTTATTAGATATCATGCTGCCAGACATGGATGGCTTTGCATTCTGCCAAAATGTACGCCGTACAAGCCGTCTGCCAATCTTTATCATGAGTGCCAGATCAGCAAAAACAGATCAACTGATGGGCTTTGAACTGGGAGCCGACGATTATATGGAAAAGCCGGTTGACCCGGATATTCTTTGCGCTAAAATCCGTGCCTTGATTGCACGTCAAAGGCAAAAACCAAACCAAACGTCAAAATTTGTTTCCGGAGAGCTGATAATTGATAAAGAAGCACGCCGAGTTTATTTAAATGATAAACGCTTAGAGCTAAATGTAAAAGAATATGATCTATTAATGCTGTTTATTGAAAATGCAGGCAAAACTTTACATAAAGAATACCTGTTCAATCAAATATGGGGAATGGACAGTATGAGTGAGAATCAGACATTGACTGTCCATATAAAAATGCTTCGCTCAAAAATTGAGGAAGATGCGCGTCAGCCTAGGCGTATTCAAACCGTATGGGGAGTAGGCTATCGTTATGAAGAAATATAATCAGTTGATCCTATTTTCTGTTACCCTATATCTTATTTTAGCTTTTTTTCTAGGCAGCAGTTTAATTCATATGGAAGATAAACGGAATCAAACCTACCGCGTTGAAAGCAATCGCATTATGGAAAAAATAAACATGGGGGAGCCGATAGAGGAAATGATTCTTAGTGCCTATTCCTCTATACAAGGGATTAAGTTTTTGGATATTTCTGTGACTGAAAAAAAGAGTGTCGATTCGTTTTTTAATGAAAATAATAACGAGAAAATCCATATTGAACCCTATTATAAAGCTGATGAATTGATCGGCTATGTGAAATTTATTTATCAATTACCAAGCTTTAACATTGAACAGATATTTTGGCGTTCACAGTTAACTTTAGGCATACTAGAATTATCCATTGTAGGAGTGCTGATTTATTTAAAAAAGAAAATTATTTATCCTTTCCAGCGTTTAAATAATGTAGCACTTGATCTTTCAAAAGGGCATTTTAAAGGAAGCATTCAGGAAGAAAAAAGTCGCTATCTAGGTCGCTTTATGTGGGGAATCAGCCAATTAAAAGATAAACTGGATATATTTTATCAGCGTCAGTTAGAATTGATGAAAGATAAAAAGACGATTCTGTTGTCTTTATCTCATGATATTAAAACACCCATTAATTTAATTAAATTGTATAGTAAGGCATTAGAAGAAAATATTTATATAAAAGAGGAAGATCAGCTTCATGCAATGCATCAAATCGGGGAAAAAGCAGCGGAAATCGAAAATTATGTAGAAGAGATTATCCGTTCTTCAAGGGAAGATATTTTAGATGTTCAAATTGAAGAAGGAGAATTCTATCTGACGGATCTGATGAAGCGTGTATTAGCGGTTTATCAGGAACAGTGTGATTTGAGACAAATTAAACTAACTGTTCAAAAGTTTGATAATCGCTTGTTAAAAGGGGATATTGAGCGCAGTCAGGAGGTTTTTGAGAATCTTTTTGAAAATGTTTTTAAATATGGGGATGGCAGAAGCATTGACATTTCTTTTTATGAAGAAGACTATTGCCAGCTTGTTCGCTTTTTTAACACAGGAGAGCCTGTTTGTGATAATGAATTTAATCATATTTTTGAAAGCTTCTTTAGAGGAAGCAACAGTCAAGGATTAAAAGGAAATGGCTTAGGTCTCTATATATGTCGTGAATACATGCGAAAAATGGATGGCGATATATTTGCGGAAAAGACAAAGGAAGGCATAGCTTTTATACTTGTCTTTCGATAACAAATAAAATGAACAGAAGGAGAAATTTATGAAGGAACAATTTGCTAAACCGGCTGTCGCGGCTATCATTGAAAGAACAATAGAAAATGAAACATACATTCTAATGCAGGAACGGAAAAAGGAAAATGATCTGAATACGAATGGTCTTATTGAGATTGCTGCAGGTAAAATCAGAGAATATGAAAGTGTCTTTGATGCTTTAAAACGTGAAGTATATGAAGAAACCGGATTAACTGTTACAAAAATTATGGGTCAGGAGCAGACCGAGTATGCGATCAATCCAACAGCAAGTATCATGGGATTCACCCCGTTTTATATCACTCAAAATCTTGACGGCATCTATTCATTGATCGTGATGACCTTTATCTGTGAAGGGGAGGGAGAACCGGTAAGCAATACAAATGAAACTATCAATATTCATTGGGTAAAGTTAGAAGAAGCTGCATCTTTATTGGAAAAATTCCCTGAAAAAATATTTCCGATGCACCTGCTTTCATTAAAGAAATATATTCAATATAAAGTGAAGCCTTAATATAGGAAGTCTCTTATAAAGAGCTTTCTTTTTATTTAAACAGGAATCGTCATATAACTCTTATCGAAATAAAATGGTGTCATTACCCCTAACTAAATATAGTGGTTTCAAATAAAGGGCTTCTATGATAGAATAATAAAAAAGGACATATAATGACTTAAAATGTGAAATTAAGTTATAATTGGGAATTTGTTTTTCTCTTGCATTATTTGTCATTGTCTTAAAAAAATAATATTTTAGGGTTATACAACATGGAAGAGAGGCATGTGGGATGTTGAACGATCATAATAAAAAGTCCGCACATAACATTATCATTTTTTCTGCTATATGGATTGTTGCTATTGGAATTTTGATGTTTTCGCTTTATCAAAATCTTGGATATGCAAAAGTGATAAATTATAGTGGAGTTGTGCGTGGGGCTACACAGCGTTTAATCAAAAAAGAGCTAACGAATCACCCTGATGATGATATGATCGTTTATCTGGATGAGCTGCTAGAAAATTTACATACCGGACATGGATCTTTCAATTTAATTAAAATAGATGATGAGAATTATCAAAATCAAATTCAATCTATGATGGTTAAATGGGAAGAGATTAAAACAGAAATAAATCACATCCGTGCTGGACAATCTCCCGATCGGCTTTTTAGTTTAAGTGAAAATTATTTTGAAGATGCAGACCGAATGGTACATACTGCCGAAGAATATTCGAATCTTCAATTGAAACAGCTCATTGTTTTTTTCTTATTCTACTTAGTGCTTTCAATTAGTGCTTTTATTATCTGGTATCGATTTAAACAAGATGAATTAAATAAAGTGTTATATATTGACAGTTTATCGGGAATTCCGAATTTAACGGCGTTTGAGTTGAATGTTGCGGCATATTTAGAAAAGAAGCATGATAAAGAATTGGTGGTATTATGCTTTGATATTAATGATTTCAAATTTCTCAATACTTCCTACGGTTATCCTTTAGGGGATTCTTTAATTAAGATTATTGCCAAGGTTGTAAAAAAAGTAGCGGTTCAGCGAGATTGCTGTGCAAGAAGCGGAGCCGATAATTTTTATCTTTTAGCTGAAAATCGTAAAGATCTTTATGTGCATATTGGCACACATGTGATTGAAGCCATTCAGAAAGAGTGTGCATTTGATATAGCGAGTGATATTTCTTTTAGTTTTGGCGGGTTTAAAATTCATGGGGACATAGAAATCAGAGAGATTATTGACCGTGTTAATTTAGCTCATAAAAATGCGAAAAGTATGAAAAGTGACGCCATTATTTGGTATGATCATACTTTGACGGTCCAGCTATTAGAGGACAATAAGAAAATTAAACAGATGCATCGTGATTTGCAGGAAGAGAAGTTTTTGCTTTATCTTCAGCCGAAATTTGATGTTGCTACTTTGGAAATCATTGGTGCAGAGGCACTGGTTCGCTGGCAATTTTCTAAAGAGGTTTTTTTGTATCCGGATAGTTTTATCCCGTTATTTGAACTGACCGGAAATATCTTTGAACTTGATTTTTATATGTTGGAAAAAACATGTGCCTATATCAAAACACATCACTTAGAACAAAGTCATTTTAAGGTATCTATCAACTTCTCCAGAGTAACGCTTTATCGAAAAAATTTTAGAGAACAGCTTTTTATTGTGTTGGATAAATATGATGTGTCACCGACAAGTTTAGAAATAGAAATTACCGAAAATTCGATTAATGGACTTTCGGATCCGATCATTTACCTATTGCAGGATTTACGTCAGCAAGGATTCTTAATCTCTATTGATGATTTTGGAACAGGCTATTCATCGCTCAGCTTATTAAGCTCACTGCCGGTAGATATATTAAAAATTGATAAGGCATTCTTGCTGGATAAGCATAATGAAAAGAATATTCAAGACATTTTAGGTCTAATTATCAGTGTCGCCCATTCTTTAAACATTAAAGTTATTTGTGAGGGCGTGGAGACACAGGAGCAAGCAAACTTATTAAAAACTCTTTCTTGTGATTATGGTCAGGGATACTTGATTTCAAAACCTATCGATGAAAACGATTTTGAGAGTAAGTATCTTGCAAGAAAGGAGTGTGCAGTAAGATGAGTGATTTTTTAGAAAATGAATTAAGCACTGTTATCTTAGATGAAGATGACAATCTTGTCTGCATAGTAGATCCGGATATTTATGATATAGTTTATTTGAATAAAGGGGCTAAGCGCCTTTTTCATCTGTCGATAGAAGAAGAAAGCTATAAAAACAGAATCCCTTTTGCAGGGATCAGATCAGCCGTGCAGCTTTTGTACAAATAAGTTACTAACGACACATGATTTTTATCGCTGGGAGTTTTTTACCCGGTGTTTTAGCGCTATTTTATGATTAAGGATAAGTTCATTATTCTTCACAACAAGACCTATCGTTTAGAGATCACAGTTGATCTGACAGATAAAGAAGAGGAAAGAAAAACATGCTTATTATACCTCTAAAAATAAAACCGCTCAGTAAAATAATGCAAAGCGTGTTTCATAATAAAAACACATGAATTTGTATTGGACTCCATTTGTTAGATTTTCACATCTAATTTTGAGAGATCATTTTAATCTACAGATCATGTGTTTTTTTTGTTATATTTCTGCTACCACGCGACAAGGCAGCCCGGTCATTTGACTGTAATGAATAGGATAAGTGTTGATTACACATTGTACGACCTTTTGATGATTGAGCAAAGTTTCCATGTGACAAAGATTTTCAACGACAAATACGTTATGATCGGCACAGTATTGGTCTATCGGTGTATGCTCTTTTCCACGGCGAATTCCCGCACAGTCGATACCGATCATACTAACTCCTTTTTGAATGCATGCCTCAATTAAAGTTTTAGATAATTGCGGGTGCTTTTTAAAGTAGCGTGCAGTTCCGTAGCCAGTCTCGTTAATAAATCCGCTGTAAAAGGCGATAAACATATTTTCTTGAACGAGATCCAGCTCAATATCGTCTATTTCAATATCACGATCTTGAATCGAGCTTATATCAAAGATGACTGCCGGTAAGTGCAAATAATCTAATGGAAATTCTTTATCCATGACATCAAAATGTGTACCCATGTGACCGGATAAAGTGATCTTTTCATTTTGGTTTGCGTCTTTCATCAGCTTAGGGGTAATCTTTAAAGTTAAATCATAATACATTCTTATTTCCTCCAAATAGTATATATATTATTATATTAACTGATTGAAAGATAATATATAATAATATTAGCGAATAATATCAATATATTATCTTTTCGAGGAGAAGCTATGAAAATAAATAAGAGTCAGAAAGATCTAACCATTCATGGAACCGTTGGGTTTCCGCTTTCCATTTATGATGATTATGTGTATCCGAATATCTTGAATTTTACTGAGTGGCATTGGCATGAGGCACTGCAGTTTTGCTTAGTAAAACATGGTGAAGTATGGTTTCATATTAATCAGCACAAAATTTTATTAAAAGCAGGGGACGGTATCTTTATTAACTCCAAACAATTGCATAAAACAGAAAATACTCAAAAAATTGAAAGCTATTATATCTGCTTTGATGTGCATCCTAATTTTATTTCCAGTTTTTCTGGGAGTATTATTAATACTCATTATATCCTTCCGATTATTCAAAATAACAGCATTGACTATTGCCTGCTTAAACCCAAAGATGCATGGCAAACACAAATTCTGCATCATTTGGAAGAAATATATGCCCTTTATCAAGAGAAAGAATCAGAACTCGCCATTCATATATTATTTTTAGAAATTTGGCAGCTGCTTTTTAAACATCATTTTAAATTTCTGTCATTAAAAGAGCGAAATATTGCCAATGAAAGAATGAGAATAATTATTAATTATATTGAAAACCATTATACAGAAAAAATAAAACTAGAAGATCTTTCAAATTTGGTAGGATTAACACGTACTTCTTTCTGTCGTGAATTTCAAAAATACATGGGGTGTAGTTTGTTTGATTATCTTTTATCATTTCGCCTTCTAAAAAGCATTGAACTTTTAAACTCGGATTTATCTATTACAGAAATCGCATATCGATGTGGATTCAGTACGACAAGCTATTATATTGAACAATTTAAGAAAAAAACGAAGATGACGCCTAACTATTACCGTCGCTTTCATGAAGAGGTTTGATAAAAGCTGAAAAAAGAGGAGAAAAGTCGAATTCAGATTGCTAAAGAAAATGACAGCGCTTATAATGAAATTAGAGTTTGTCTAAATGCGAGAATAAGAGGGGAATATCAATGGATCAGGCAGAAAATAAAGATGTATTAAAAGAAAAAATAATGCTTACACAAGAGGAACAATATCAACTTTTGACAGATACAATGAAAGTCGGAATATGTAATGTGCTTTTAAATGAAGAATTTACTTTTCTATGGGGGAATGATTCATTTTATGAGAATTTGGGTTATCAAAAAGCTGAATTTCAGTCTCTATACAACAGTTTTAAATCACTTTATCACAATCATTTAAAAGACTTCGATTTTTTTAAGACTGCTTTTAAAGAAGCTGCTGATCATAATAAGAAGAATATCCAGTTTATCTGTTGTTTGCCAAAGAAAGAGAATACAAGCTGCTGGATGCAGATTCAGGCAAGAATTACGGATAAAAGCATACAGGGAGATAGCATCGTTGAAATCGTTTGTTTAAATGTTGATGAGACAATCAAAAAGCAACAAGAAGCAGAACGTGTAAAAGAAATGAAAGCACAGAACTTTGAATGGATGATGTCGGAATATGTTGGCAATGTCTATATTAGTGACATGGATAATTATGATCTCTTGTATGTTAATAAAACTTCATGTGAGACTTTGCAGGAAGAAATGAAAAATCTGATTGGCAGAAAATGTTATGAGGTTATACAGGGAAGAACTTCACCTTGTCCGTTTTGTACAAATGATCGTTTGACCTGTGATGAGGCGTACGAATGGGAGTTTTACAATCCTATACTAGAAAGAACCTTTATGATTAAAAATCGTCAGATAGAGTGGGAGGGACGACGTGCCCGTATCGAATTGTCTCATGATATGTTTAGTGCCGAATATAAATTAGCCAAAAAAGATCAGGAACGTGAAGCTATCATCAAAACAATTCCGGGTGGTCTTTCAAGAATAGAAGCAAGAAACTATAAAAAAGTAATTTGGTATAGCGGAGACTATTTGGAGATGATTGGCTATACCGCCGAACAGTTCGAATCAGAATTGAATTCAGAATGGACTTATGTGTGTATGGATGATCAGGAAAGGATTTTAAATATAGCAAAATCTCTTCATGAAACCGGACAAAACGCAGTGCTGGAAACAAAAATTAAACGTCGAAACGGAGAAGAACGTATTTTAACGATTACGATGTGCTATATCAGCGGAGAAGATAGCTGGGATGGCATCCCTTCAATTTACAGTGTAGGTATCGATATTACCAAAGAACGTCAGGAACAGGACAGACAAAGAACAGCGTTGGAGGATGCCTATAAAGCGGCACGTGTAGCCAATGCCGCAAAAACCAATTTCTTATCGTCTATGTCCCACGATATTCGTACACCGATGAATGCGATAGTGGGAATGACCGTTATCGCAAAAGCTAATATTAATGCACCAGATAAGCTAAATGATTGTTTAAATAAAATCAATGTTTCAAGCCGGCATTTATTAAGCCTGATTAATGAGGTTTTAGATATGTCTAAAATTGAAAGCGGTAAAATAGATTTGCTGCCTGAAAATGTAGATTTACCGGAATTGATTGAAAATATAACGGATATGTGCAAATCATTAGTAGAAGAAAAACATCTTGATTTTCAAATTGTAGTGGGGCATGTCAGTCATGAAAAAGTCATTGCTGATGGAGAACGCATTAAGCAAATCTTTATGAACCTTCTTTCGAATGCGATCAAATATACACCGGAGGGCGGAACGGTTCGTTTCACCATTAATGAGGTGGAATCAATGGTTCGTGGCAGAGGGTGTTACGAATTTATCTTTACAGATACAGGAATCGGGATGCCTAAGGATTTTATCCCGCATCTATTTGAACCATTTTCACGAGCAGAAGATTCACGGATCTCGAAGATACAGGGAACCGGACTAGGAATGGCCATTACTGAAAATATCATTCATATGATGAATGGTACGATTGAAGTAACTAGTGAATTGGGAAAGGGCAGTCAATTTATTGTCTCACTTCCTTTACAGTTGCAAATAGAAGAGGAAAAAAAGGAAGAAGAATTAATCGGTAATTCTGTCTTGGTTGTGGATGATGATCAAATGGTATGTGAAAGTGCGGTTTTATTGTTGAAGGAATTAGGGATTCGCGGCTCTTGGGTTCTCTCTGGAAATCAGGCAGTACAAGATATTTTGGAGGCTCATATCAAAAAAGAAGATTATTTTGCGGTTATTTTAGACTGGAAAATGCCGGAAATGGATGGACTTGAAACTATCAGACAGATTCGTAAAATAATGGGGGAAGATGTTCCCATCATTATTATTTCAGCGTATGACTATTCTGAAATTGAGGATGAATTCATTCGTGCCGGTGCAGACGCCTTTATCACGAAGCCGTTGTTTAAATCAAAAATGCTGCATGTTCTGCAACTTTTCTGTTCAAGCAATAGCTTAGAAACTACCAGTGACTATGCTGAACATCAGCATATAGATTTATGCGGGAAACGCGTTTTACTGGCAGAAGATAACGAATTAAATCGTGAAATCGCGGCAGAGATATTGCAGATGCAGGGAATTTTGGTAGATACCGCAGAAAATGGGATGCGTGCGGTAGAAATGTATGCCGCCTCTTGTTTAGGCGGTTATGATGCTATCTTAATGGATATTCAAATGCCGGTTATGGATGGCTACGAAGCTACAGTGAGGATCCGTTCGATGGAACGAGAAGATGCTAAGACGATTCCTATTTTAGCCCTAACTGCCAATGCTTTTATCACCGATATTGGGAAAGCACAAAATGCCGGAATGAATGATCATATCGCAAAACCGATCGATGTGGAAGTGCTGATTAAAACCTTGCAGAAGTGGCTTGATTAAAATTAATAGGGAGGAAAATATTTAATTCTCCAATCTTTGTTTAAAGATAATAAAATTTTGGATACTGTTTACTTGTAAATCAGATCTTCAAACAAGGAGATCAATAATCTGGAGGAGAATAAATGAACAATGAATACTTAACTCAGTTAAGAAAAATAAAAAGTGTCTCAATGGCGACGGTTGACCATCATGGGATTCCACAAGTAAGAATTATCGATGTCATGCTGGTTGAAGGAAATAATTTATATTTCTGCACTTCAAGAGGAAAAGCATTCTATAAGCAGCTGATTGAAAATAAATGGGTTTCTATTTTAGGAATGACAGAAAACTATCAAACGATTCGCTTTACCGGAAAACCCGTGCATCTACGTGACCATATAAAATGGATTAACAAGATATTTGAACATAACCCGGTGATGAACGATGTTTATCCCGGAGAATCTCGTTATATATTAGAACCTTTTTGTTTAAGCGAAGGAACGATTGAATATTTTGACTTAAGCACTTCACCGATCACCCGTAAAGAAATGATACTCGGAAACGTCGAGTTAGTAAAAAATGGGTTTAAAATCACTGAGACATGCAAGGCATGTGGGATCTGTTTTAAAAAATGTCCGCAGCAATGCATTGAAGCAGGGACCCCTTATCATATTGTACAGGAACATTGTTTGCATTGCGGATTATGTAAGGAAGTATGTCCGGTTAAGGCAATACGAAACAGATAACCGAGTTCTTTAAAAAGGGTATTGACTTTAAAGCCAACTTTAATAATAGAATATAAATGTATTAATAAAAGCACAGGATAATACAATTCTATCTTGAAGGATGAATGAAATTTAGTTATTTTATTTATCTATTATAGTAAGAAGGATATTAGGAGATGTGCTTTTTCATGTATGGAAAATATAAATAAGTTTTCATTATCTATTATTTTTTATATAATAGATATGATAAATAAATAAAAAGCAGGTTAATATAGATGAAAAAAACAATTATAGGAATTTTAGCGCATGTAGATGCCGGGAAAACAACATTAACAGAAAGTATGCTTTTTCTTTCGGGAAAGTTGCGTGCACTTGGTAGAGTCGACCATAAAGATGCGTTTCTTGATTATGATCGGCAAGAAAGAGAACGTGGAATTACAATCTTTTCTAAACAAGCTGTTTTTGACTGGAAGGATACTGAATTTACATTGGTTGATACTCCCGGTCATGCAGATTTTTCAACAGAAATGGAAAGGACACTGCAAATTTTAGATTATGCCATTGTGGTTATCAGCGGGACGGATGGGGTACAGCATCACAGTGAAACAATTTGGGAGTTGCTGGATCATTACCAGGTTCCTACTTTTATCTTTGTCAATAAAATGGATTTAAATCAAACCGGTAAAGACTTTTTGATGAAAGAATTGCAGGATAAATTAAGTGTCAGCTGTATTGATTTTTCAGAAATGAACGATCAAACGATGGAACAAATTGCTTTAAGCGACGATCATTTACTGGAAGATTACCTGAATGGCACAGAGATTTCTTTAGAAGCTATTCAAAATCAGATTGACAATCGCCGTATATTTCCTTGTTTCTTTGGATCTGCTTTAAAATCAGAGAATATTGATCATTTATTAAATGGACTGGATCGTTATATTAAGACTCGTCATTATCCAAAGGAGTTCGGGGCAAAGGTCTATAAAATTACACGGGATGAACAAGGGAATCGTTTAACACATATGAAGATTACTGGAGGAAGTCTTAAAGTAAAAGCCCGACTGTCAGAAGATGAAAAGGTTGATCAGATTAGAAAATATTCTGGGAATAGATATGAGACTTATGAAGAGGTTACTGCCGGTGAAATCTGTACAGTAAAAGGCTTGAGGCAAATAGCGGTAGGTCAGGGGTTAGGCATTGAAACAGCGGTGCAAACACCTATGCTGGCATCTTTCATGGACTATCGTATTCTACTGCCAAAAGGGTGTGATCCTTTTAAAATGCTGAAACAGCTCCAAGAACTGGCAGATGAAGATCCACAGCTGCACCTTCGCTATCAGGAGGCAACTCAGGAGATTCGAATTCAGCTAATGGGGACCATTCAAATTGAGATATTAAAAAATAGAATTAAAGAACGGTTTGATATTGAAGTTGAATTTGATCAAGGACAGGTTTTATACAAAGAAACGATCTTAGAACCGATTATTGGGGTAGGACACTTTGAACCATTAAGACACTATGCGGAAGTCCATCTTTTATTAGAACCGGGAGAACGAAACAGCGGCTTAGTATTTAAAACAAAATGCAAAGAAGATATTTTAGGACGAAACTGGCAGCGATTAATCTTGACACATTTAGAGGAAAAGGAGCATCTGGGTGTCCTTACCGGATCTCCTATTACTGATATAGTAGTGACATTAATCAATGGACGTGCGCATTTAAAACATACCGAAGGCGGAGATTTCCGACAAGCTACTTATCGAGCTGTCCGTCAGGGATTAAAATCAGCAAAATGTCAGCTGTTGGAACCTTACTACCAGTTTAAAATGGAGATTGCGAATGAGTATTTAAGCCGAGCAATTTTTGATATTGAAAAGATGAATGGGCAGTTCACTGTTTTAGATACGCAGTCAGATAAAGTCATCCTGACAGGTTCGGCGCCAGTCGCTTTAATGCAGAATTACCAAAGTGAACTCATTTCCTATACCAAGGGAACGGGGCGCTTAACCTATGGATTGGATGGTTACCGTCCATGTCATAATCAGCAGGCAGTCATTGAAACTTTTGCTTATGACAGTGAATCCGATGTCGATAATCCAACCGGTTCTGTTTTTTGCAGTCATGGAGCTGGGTTTAACGTTAAATGGGATGAGGTGCCTAAATTCCAGCATTTGAAAGATAACTATTTTAAAGAAACCAAAGTGGTTCAGCAAGAAGCGCCCAAATATTCTGCCTACCAAAATGAAGATCAGGAATTAGAAAGAATATTTACTAAAACCTATGGAGAAAGGAAGATTCGTTTATCCAGTAAGGAAACATATGATCGAAATCGCTTAAAACAAGAAATGATCTATAAGGTATTGCCGGAATGCTTATTGGTGGATGGCTATAATATTATTCATGCTTGGCCGGAATTAAAAGATCTGGCGGAACATAATTTAGGGGCAGCCCGATCAAAGTTAATGGATATTTTATGTAACTATCAAGGCTATAAGCAGTGCATGTTGATTCTAGTTTTTGATGCGTACAAGGTGAAAGGGAACATCGGGATCAGTGAACGTTATCATAATATCCATGTTGTTTATACAAAAGAAGCTCAGACGGCAGATGCTTACATAGAACGTGCCACTCATCAGATGATCCATGAATATAATGTTATTGTGGCAACTTCCGATGCTTTGGAGCAGTTAATCGTGGCAGGACATGGGAGCCGCCGTATTTCAGCGCGTGAATTAAAACTAGAGATAGAACAATTAAATAAAGAAAAACTGGAGGAATTTGAAAGAAAGCAGCCAAAACATCATCATTTCCCCCTAGAAGACGTTAAAAATGTGAAATGAAAATGGGGAGGATATAGAATGAATAAAGCCTGCTTTGAATGTGATCGTCAGCAAATGCTGAAAATCAGTCGGTTTTTAAATTTAGATAAGCAAACTCAGGAGAAGCTGCTGACAATGGTGGATACCATTTTGAAACAATGCGATATGTCAAAAAACAATCCGGAGATCATGGCGGGGATTTGGCAAGAAGTAATTCAAATCTTAGGGAATGAGGATCCCTATGAAAAAATCAAACAGTATTATAATGAGTTCATGATGTCGATGAGCGAAACGATTCGTCAAGAAATTTTAAGTGCCAAAGATTCTTTCCAAGCCGCATTAAAGATTGCGATTACTGGCAATTTAATTGATTTTGCCGCAAAACATACCTTTGATGAAAACACAATAAAAGAACTTTTGAAAGACGCTAAAAAAACTCAATTAGCAGTTGACGATTCCAATGAATTAAAGAAACAATTAAATACTGCACATACAATGCTTTATTTAGGCGATAACTGTGGGGAGATAGTTTTAGATAAATTATTTATAGAATTATTAAAGAAACAATATCCTGCTTTAAAAGTTTATTATGGAGTACGAGGAAAACCAATTGTTAATGATGTTACTCTTAAAGATGCATCAGAAGTTGCTATGGAAGAAGCTGCAATTCTCGTTTCTAATGGTGATGGATCATTGGGGACTGTACTGGAAAGAACCAGTTTAGAATTTCAATCTGTTTATAATCAGGCTGATCTTATTTTGTCTAAAGGTCAGGGGAATTATGAAGGGTTATTGGGAAATTCAAAGGAAAACATATTCTTTATGTTTATGGCAAAGTGTGAAGTAGTGGCACAACCGTTAGGGGTCCCGCGATTAGGCATCGTATGTTTAAAAAATAGAAAACAACTAAAATGGGGAGATCAAACACATTGATCTTTTCTTTTTTTAATGATGACAGTGGATATTTTTGCTGTTTTAATAATGAAAATAGTCAATAAACGGATTATATGGGAAAAGGAAGATACAATATAGGATCATGAAGAAATAAAAATGATTAACCCAGTTTTAAATCGCAATTCAAAATTTTGCGAAGAATGGGCAAAAGAGTCATAGACAATAACTTTGAATGAAATCATATAATCATGTAAACTATATTCATCATTAAAAGGCGCAAGCCTTTTTTATTTTATGGGTTTAAATAGTTAATGATTAATTGAAGAATGCTTGTATATTGATAAGCAGCATAATCGGTAATTGGAATTTTAACAACCTTATTGGGAAATAAAGCGGAGAATGAATGGTAATAATGTCCAACCTGGGGTGAAAGTAAGATTAACTCAGTATTCGGCATTTCTTGCATCAGTGTGTAAATATCGATGGCCTCGATCTTAATATCCAAATGTCCTGCATAAATATGAAGTTGCAGCTGTTCTGCAAAAAAGGCAGAGGTAATTCCGCAGCTGCAGCACAATAATACCTTGCTTTTAGGGGTGTTCAAGTTTTTAAAGTAATGTATAAAGTCAGACACAAACCGGCTTGCCTGCAGCAGATCAATAAATTCAAAATGCATATAATAAAGAATTTGCTCTTCGTTATTCAAAATTTGTTCCTCAATAATTTGATTAGCATAAAAAGAAATTATAATAGTGTATTGAAAAACTGTTTTAGTTAAAGTAATACCGTTTTCAGATTTATTTATCGTAAAATCATTCAGATAATGTTTTTTCATCCATAAATAAAATAATGTATAAGATATATCTTTGTAAAAAAGGTTCATTTTGATTCCTCCATTTCACTCTTATTATAATGTCTTTAGTAAGTAGGAGAGTCGGGATAAACAAATAAGGAATAAATTCTCATTTATTTCACTATTATCATTGATAAATAGGAGAATAATTTAAAAGGGAGCAACAGGATGAAATAAACTTCTCATCTTTATTTTTATTATTAAAGTTAATTATGTTAAAAAAATATCATTCTTTTATAATTTGTTGTTGAAAAAAGGTAAATCTCTATAATGGAAGGTGAAGAGAGAAATCATCATAATCACCGTTTTAAATCAAAGGATTGACCGTACACACTAGGTAAACCATTCGTTAGTTTTCTATATAATTAATTTACATTTGAATTAGGTTTACTGTTATATAATTTTGATGATGATTCTCCTTCACTATACAAAATAAGGCAATCAAATTGCGATAAGGGGGAAGGACAATGATAAAAATACTTTTAGCGTGTAATGCCGGGATGTCTACCAGCTTGCTCGTTGAAAACATGAAAAAGGCAGCTCAGGAAAAAGCGATAGAGATTGAAATCAAGGCAGTGGGAGCATCAAGTGTTCGTGTAGAAATGCTGAAGGAACAAGGCTGGCAGGTCGTGTTATTAGGACCGCAGGTTCGCTATGAATTAAAACGTATTCAAAAAGCGGCAGAACCGATTCCGGTCGATGTTATCGATACTCGTGACTATGGACTGATGAATGGAAAAAGCGTTTTAGATAAAGCATTAGCATTATTAGAAAAATAATCTTATTATAAAAATCAACTTTAAATGAACAGAATAGAGTTGATTTTTTTACCATTTATACTTTAAGCAAGGGGTGAAAGCATGAATATCTTTACACAATTAAAAACCATTGAGAACTTAACGGGCAATGAACGTTCTATCATTGAATTTGTATTACATCATCCAGATGAATTTTTACAGCTAAAAACCAAGGACATCTGTGAGCGGTGCTTCGTTTCCACTCCTACGCTTTATCGTTTATGTGAAAAACTAGGACTATCCGGTGTTTCTGAATTTAAAGTTAAAGTTTCCTATTCCATTCAAAATTACTTAGAAGATAACCTTGAATTTGATTTTGATTTTCCGATCAAACCGAACCAAACCCATCATCAGATTATGACAGGGATGATGGAAGATTATAAACAGACACTAGTATCTACATTTAATCTTTTTGATTTAGATCAGCTGCTGTTTTCGGTGAATGCAATGAAACGTGCAAAGAAAATTGATGTTTATACCTCTGCTGGAAATCTTCATTTTGCTGAAAACTTCCAGTTTCAAATGCAGGAAATCGGAATAGAGATCAATGTTCCAAAAGAGGAGTATGCTCAGCGTTTAACGGCTTCTTACAGCAATGAACAGCATTTAGCTATTGTAATATCGTTTGGTGGAAGAGGCTTGCTGGTAGAAAGAATTATTCGCTGTTTAAAAGAAAACCGCACTCCCATTTTACTGATTTCTTCCATAGAAGATTTTGAGATTAAAAAAATGGCGGATTATCATTTATATTTATGCTCAACCGAAAATCACTATCATAAACTCTCGTCTTTTTCTACTCGTTTATCGCTATTGTATATACTTGATGTTTTATTCCTCTGCTTTTTTTCAAAAGATTATGAAACTAATTTAAAAAATAAATTAACTTATTATCAGAAAATTCGTCGTTATGATTATTAGATGCCTGCAAAAGACAGGCATTTTTATTTTACCGTTATTGACAAATCATACTTATTAATATAAAATAACATATGTTATATAACAAACGTTATTAAAAGGAGAATGAAAATGCCGCCACGTCCAAAGGTAAGTAAAGAAGATATTATTGATAAGGCTTATATCATTATTAAAGAGGAGGGAATTGAGCAGTTAAATGCACGATCTTTAGCCATTCAGCTGGGGTGTTCCACTCAGCCTATCTTTAAGAATTTTAAAAATATGGAAGAACTTAAACAGAATACAAAGAAAAAAATTGATGAACAGTATGATGCTTTTATCTTGAAGCATGTCGATTCCAATGATGCATTGTTTACCATTGCTTCTGCTTATATTCACTTTGCCAGTGAAGAAAAGCATTTGTTTGGGGCTTTATTTGTTCATCCATTGATAGAAAGCAGAAACGTGAGTGAGGTGTTAACTTCCTCATGGAACTTAGAAACCATTGCAAATTGTCAAAAACAATATGCATTATCAAGAAAACAGGCAGAAGATTTATATCGTGATGTTCGTTTTTACAGTCATGGGATTGCTGCTCAGATCTATGCAGGAACGATCATTTTAAGTAAAGGGGAGATAGAAGAATTGGTCAGAAATGCGATTGACCGATTCAAATAAATGAATAATTTATATATATTAAAGAAGTATTTTAAATTAGTAAGAGTAAAAAAGAGATATACGTTTTATTTGATTATCACATCCCTATTGGCTGATGGTCCCTATATGTTTACCTCTTTATTATTCAGCTATGCTATTAAATTTTTAACCATTCAAAAAATGGATACTGTGATTTTTATCTTTGTTGTGTATTTTGCTTTAAAGATCATATCTAAGATTGCCAGAATAGCCAACTATCAGGCAGCAAAGCTCTATTACAATGCCAGCTATATGCAGTTGCAAAGCCTGGTTTTAGATAAAGTGAACGATCTTGAATATGACTATTTTACGAATGAGAAAAAGAGTCATCTTATTAATACGATGAATATTGATGTCAAGGAGCTCGCTGATTTTGGCACATGGCTATCAAGATCGCTGTTTCTAGTAATTTCTTTTTTAGTTTCAATCATTATTCTTTGGCAAATCAGTTTTGCTTTGATGGTCTTTGGGGTTGTGGTCAACGGAATCGTGATTTATATTCTCAATCGCTATAATGACCATTATGAGAAGATTATGTTTAAAGCAAAACAACAGACCGATAAAGAAGTAGGGTTCTTTTCTCAGATTATGAACGGGATGTCAGAAATCAAAATTTTTGATTTACTAACTCAGTTTAAACAGATGTATCATCGTTGCAACGAAGATTATCTGACTGAGCATGACCATATGATCAATAATAATATTATTAAAAATATCGTCAGTCCGGCAATAACAATGCTGGCAGAGATTTTGTTAATGATATATTCTGTCTATTATTGTTTTAAAGGAATATTTGGTATCGAAACAGTGCTGATTATTCAATCCTATTTTGGAAATTTGTTTGGCTCATTGAGTGAACTCGTCACCATTTTAGGGGAGCTTCGTTTAAAGAAGGTGTCCATTGACCGTTATGCTCAATTTTTAGAAGAAGAAGTTCCGCTTCAAAATAAGCAGGATTGGCATCCGATAAAGATGAAAGGGGAAGTGACACTAAAAGATGTTACCTTTTCCTATCATGAGCAAGTGACCTTGTCTCATTTAAATCTTACTTTTAAACCAGGGAAAATTACAGGCTTGGTAGGAAGCAGCGGTAGTGGTAAGAGTACGATCATGAAATTGATTCTAGGATTTATTCAGCCAAATTTTGGAAAAGTAATGATCGATGATCAGAATCTGTCTGGAATCAGCCGTTCTGCGTTATCTCAAATGGTGACTATGGTGAATCAAGATCCATTCATTTTTAACCTATCCATCTACGATAACCTTGCTTTAATTAATCCTGATCGTAAAGGAATAGAGGAAGTATGCAAAAAAGTGCATCTTTATGATTACATCATGTCTTTGCCGCAGCAGTTTGATACGATCTTAAATGAGAATGCAACGGATTTATCAGGAGGGCAAAAACAACGCTTAGCGATTGCCAGAGCCTTATTAAAAAACACCAGGATTATCTTGTTCGATGAGATTACCAGTGCATTAGATGAACATCTTTCAGAAGATATATTGGGTTTCTTAAAAGAAATTAAGCAGGATCACACGATCATCATGATTACGCATCGTTCAAAAGAATATCAGCTTTGTGATGAAATTGTTGATTTGAATACGTTAAACATCTAAAAAGGGGTATCCGAAGATATCCCTTTTAGTCTAAAAACTGTGAAAAGCGTTCCTTTTCTTTTTTAAATAAGTCATTGAAAACAGAATCTGGAATAAACCCTTCCTCCCACCAAATTTGATCAATTGCAAAATGAGAGGTGGTGCGATCAGGATCAAAGCGCCCGACCAAATGATCTTTGTATAAAATAGGCAGAACATAGTAGCCAAACTGACGGTCTTTCACTGGCTTATACACTTCCCAGCGATATTCAAAGTCAAATAACTCTTGAATCAGCTGGCGATCCCAAATCAAATTATCCAAAGGGGCGATGAAACGGACAAACGGTGAAAGTCGTATCGGCGTTTCCAGCTGTTTTAAATGTTCAGTCGCAATATAATAATGATACTTGGAATCATGGATACGAAATTCTGTTAATTTTCCTTTTTCACATAATGAACGGATAGCTGCTTTTCGTGTGGTGCTGTTGGAAAGATGAAGCCCCTGCCAGCCCGAACCGGAGCGATCCCAATAAAAGCCAATACTATTGATTCTTCTCAGGGTATACCATTCAATAAAAGAAAGATCGTCTTCAAAAGGATCTTCATCTAATAAGTAGGAAGCTGGAATCAATTTTTCGATACAGTCATAGATTTTCATGGCACCATTGCGAGAATGGATGCCGAGACGTTCATGGGCGTACAAATAGTCTAAGGCAACACTGGCAATTCGGCTATTTCCCCAGTCACTTTTGTTTAAAGCACGAAAGGAAAGATCTTTTCCTGAACAAGGCGCCTTTTCTTTGAATTCATCAAAGACAGCATCAATATATTTATATACTTCCTCTTGATGACGATACTCAATAGCAAGTTCATTATAATGGGCAAAGTGCTGACGGACACGTTTGAAATAGGGATATTGAGACATCGGATAAATACAGACTTCCTTATCATAGCCATCGACTAAAAGCCGATCTTTATAAAGCAGCTGATCTAAGGTTGTCCGGTTGACATGGGAAAAGCGGCTAAATAGGACAATCTCAGGATTTCGCCCTACGATATTCAAGGGATCATATTGAATAGAACCAATTTTTTGCAGATAGCGAAGAATACCGCGATTATTTTTTCCATGCGTATTTAATTTATCTAAGCCATGATAGCGAATTAAAAAACGTCTTGCCTGTGTTTTGGATAATGTAAGCATAAATTCACCCGCCTTTTAAGCTCATTATACAAGATTCTTTCTTTTTTAGCGACCCTTTGCTGATAGAGATCGGTTGTATTTTTCTTTTTTAGATAAAACAATTTCTATTTTTCGCTAGTGAGTAGTGCTTTTTAATAGAAAAAGTGATAAAATATGTCCAGATAAAAATAAAGGGGGATAAAGATGAAAATTAGAATTGGAATCGTTGGTTATGGAAACCTTGGCCGTGGAGTGGAAAGTGCCGTTACAAATAGTGACGATATGGAACTAGTCGGCGTATTTACTCGTCGTGATCCAAGTAGTGTTCATACACATACTTCACTGCCTGTTTATAAAATGGAAGAAGCTTTCAATATGAAAGATAAGATTGATGTCATGATCCTGTGTGGGGGAAGTGCAAATGACTTGCCTGTTCAAACACCGCAATTTGCAGAATGCTTTAATGTCGTTGATAGTTTTGATACTCACGCTAAAATACCGGAACATTTTAACCGTGTAAATGAAGCTTGTAAAATCGGGCAAACCATCGCTGTCATTTCAGCTGGCTGGGATCCGGGAATGTTCTCATTGAACCGTTTATACGGACAAGCAATCCTGCCTCATGGAGCAGATTATACCTTCTGGGGAAAAGGAGTCAGTCAAGGTCACTCTGATGCGATCCGCAGAATCGATGGGGTGAAAGATGCCCGTCAATATACAATTCCAGTAGAAGCGGCATTGGAAAGCGTTCGTGATGGACAGAATCCTACCCTAACAACAAGACAAAAACATACTCGTGAATGTTTTGTAGTGGCTGAAGAAGGGGCAGATTTAGCTAAGATTGAAGAAACAATTAAGACAATGCCTAACTACTTTGCCGATTATGATACAACGGTGCACTTTATCAGTGAAGATGAATTGCAAAGAGATCATCAGGGAATTCCTCATGGCGGTGTCGTGTTTAGAAGCGGGACTACCGGATTTGATCAGGAAAATAAGCATGTGATCGAATATCGTTTAAAATTAGATTCTAATCCTGAGTTTACTTCAAGTGTATTAGTGGCTTATGCCAGAGCGGCATATAGAATGCACCAAGAGGGGATGAGTGGCTGCAAAACTGTATTGGATATCGCACCAGCTTATTTACATCCTGCTAATGGAGAAGAACTGCGTAAAAATTTATTATAATAAATGAAGCATAGAAATTATAGCTATTTCTGTGCTTTTTCTTTTGAAGAAGTTAGGTGAGTAAATAAATATTATTGAATAGGCATTATAAAGATTGAATAAATGGATAAGATTCTTAAAAATAAACGACTTGTTTAGGGTGAAAAGACTAAACAGGGGTATTGACAGGTTCGGTACGTTTTACTGTAAGATGGATTTATAAACTCAATTGATAGTCTTTTTAAAGATAAACGGACTATATTGATATTATTAAGGAGGAGAACAATGAGTGGAGAAACGATGTTAGAATTAGAATATTTACTGCGTGTTTTGATAGCTGCAGTCTGTGGCTGTCTGATTGGATATGAACGTAATAACCGTAATAAGGAAGCTGGAATCCGAACCCATATGATCGTTGCTTTTGGATCAGCTTTGATCATGGTGATTTCCAAGTATGCTTTCTTTGATATGCCGGGGCAAGCGGATGTTTCTCGTATTGCTGCACAGGTAGTAAGCGGGATTGGGTTTTTAGGTGCCGGGATTATTTTTGTGCGTAATGAAACAGTCAACGGTCTGACGACTGCGGCGGGTGTTTGGGCAACCGCGGGTATCGGAATGTGTATCGGAAGCGGAATGTACGCATTAGGTATCGCTGCCACCATTGGCATGCTGCTGATTCAAATTATTTCACATACGCGTTTATTTTATCGTCATATGAATGAACATAGCTATTTGGAAGTAGAAGTGGATCAAGTCGATTCTATTTCTAAATTAAATACATTATTTGAAACACACAAGATTCCGATTTATTCGATGAGTGTGGATAAGCAAAAGGATCAGTCCATCCATATTAAGTTAGAGATCGAATATCCTAAAACAAAAGATAAAAAAGACTTGCTTGCTTTACTGAGCCAACAGCCTTTCATATTAAAATGTCAGTATTAATAGTACAATTAAATCCGGTTATATCGGATTTTTTTGTTAAAACAGAAGGAATAGGGGCAGAAAATTGACAATTTTCTACTTTATTTTTCAAGACTAATTTACATTGCGGGCAGGGTATATTATAATACGTCTGTATGCAGTAATTTAAATTTAGAAGGGGCGTTATTATGGAAAGAAAAGTTGGAACCGTTTCAAGAGGGATTCGTTGCCCGATTATCAGAGAAGGAGACGATTTAGCTAAAGTCGTTGTTGACAGTGTATTGGATGCTGCTAAGAGCGAAGGCTTCGAACTAAGAGATCGTGATGTTATTTCAATAACAGAATCAATCGTCGCAAGATCACAGGGAAACTATGCTTCAGTAGAAGCTATTGCAAGTGATGTGAAATCTAAATTAGGCGGAGAAACGATTGGAGTTATTCTTCCAATATTATCTCGTAACCGTTTTGCAATCTGTTTAAGAGGAATTGCAATGGGCGCAAAAAAAGTAGTATTGATGTTAAGCTATCCAAGTGATGAAGTTGGAAATCAGTTAGTAAGTTTGGATGCTTTAGATGAAGCGGGAGTTAATCCTTACAGCGATGTTTTAACTTTAGAAAAGTATCGTGAATTATTTGGTGAGAATGCACATGAATTTACAGGTGTTGATTATGTAGCTTATTATGCAGATTTAATTAAGGAAGCCGGTGCAGAAGTAGAAATTATTTTTGCCAACCAAGCTAAGACTATTTTAAATTATGCCGATCATATCCTAACTTGTGATATTCATACCAGAGCACGTACAAAACGCATTTTAAAAGCAGCCGGAGCAAAAGTAGTTTGTGGATTAGATGATATTCTGACTAGCAGTGTGAATGGCAGCGGATATAACAGTAAATATGGTTTATTAGGATCTAATAAATCAACAGAAGATACAATTAAATTATTCCCAAGAGAATGTCAGGATTTAGTAGAAGATATTCAGCAAATTATTTTAGATAAAACCGGAAAATATATTGAAGTAATGGTGTATGGAGATGGGGCGTTCAAAGATCCTCAAGGGAAGATCTGGGAATTAGCTGATCCATGTGTTTCACCTGCCTTTACTAAGGGATTAGTTGGAACTCCAAATGAGTTGAAATTAAAATATTTAGCGGATAATGATTTTAAAGACTTGACTGGTGAAGAATTACGTGACGCTATTGCGAGCAGCATTAAAGAAAAAGATGATAATTTAGTAGGAAATATGGCTTCACAAGGAACAACACCAAGACAATTAACGGATTTGATTGGTTCATTATGCGACTTGACAAGTGGTTCCGGAGATAAAGGGACACCGGTTGTTTTAGTTCAAGGATATTTTGACAATTATGCAAATTAAGGAGAATAAGATGAAACAAGATATGATCGTAATATTAGACTTAGGAAGTCATCAGAATACTACTATTGCCCGTGAGATTCGTGCTTTAGGTGTATATAGTGAAATCAAACCTCATGATATTACTGTAGATGAGTTAAAAGCTTTAAGCAACGTTAAAGGAATTATCATCAGCGGTGGTGAAAATAATGTGATTGTTGGGGAAAAAATCGATGTTGCCAGTGATTTATATACTGCCGGATATCCAATTATTGCTTTTGACCATGAACTGTCAAAAGTAGAAAATAAAGCATATCCAAAGGATGAAGCAGAATTAAGAGCTGTTTTAAAATCATTTGTTTTTGATGAATGTCACGCGGAAACAAATTGGAACATGAAAAACTTCATTAATGATCAAATTGAATTAATCAAAAAACAAGTCGGAGATAAAAAAGTATTATTGGCTTTATCTGGCGGAGTAGATTCATCAGTTGTTGCAGCGTTATTGATTAAAGCTATTGGTCAGCAGTTGGTATGTGTTCACGTTAATCATGGATTGATGCGTAAAAATGAATCTGAAAGTGTTGTGGAAGTATTTAAAAATCAGTTGCATGCTAACCTTGTTTATGTAGATGCCAGTGAACGCTTCTTAACAAAGTTGAAAGATGTGGATGATCCTGAACAAAAACGTAAAATTATTGGGGCTGAATTTATCCGTGTATTTGAAGAGGAAGCAAGAAAATTAGATGGAATTGAGTTCTTGGCTCAAGGAACAATTTATCCGGATATTATCGAAAGTGGAACTAAGACAGCAAAGACAATTAAGTCGCATCATAATGTTGGCGGATTGCCTGAAGACTTGCAGTTCTCTTTAGTTGAACCTTTATATCAATTATTTAAAGATGAAGTTCGTGCTTGTGGTGTGGAATTGGGATTACCATATGAAATGGTTTACAGACAGCCGTTCCCAGGTCCGGGACTTGGAGTTCGTTGTTTAGGTGCGATCACTAAAGATCGTTTGGAAGCTGTTAGAGAATCTGATGCTATTTTGAGAGAGGAATTCGCTAAAGCAGGATTGGATAAAAAAGTATGGCAGTATTTTACAGTTGTTCCTGATTTTAAATCTGTAGGGGTTAAAAATAATGAACGCTGCTTTGAATATCCAGTGATCATTCGCGCAGTAAATACAATTGATGCTATGACGGCAACGATTGAACAAATTGATTGGGCAATCTTAATGAAGATTACAGATCGTATCTTAGCAGAGGTGAAGAATGTTAATCGTGTGTGCTATGACATGTCACCGAAGCCATGTGCGACGATTGAGTGGGAGTAGTTGTAAATTGATATAATATGAATTCTGATGGCAAACAATCTTTATGGTTGAATGTCATCTTTTTATTTTCCCAATTTTTTATAAACAACAATATTTTATTGTCGAAATTATTGTCAGTCCTAAACACTAAAAATATAAATGTTGGAAAATTATAGGGATAAAATTATATTTTTAAACTAAAAATGCGTTTGGAATATGCTATTCCTTAAAAAATGTGCAACAACTGATTTGTTATAAACATGTATTTTTCATTATATTTCTTTACTGAGTTTTATCTGTATTTATTTATTAAGAATGTTATAATTAATTATATTAACGATTTATAAAAGGAAAAATATTAAGATTATTACTATTTAAGGAGGAATATTAAATGTCATTAGAGAAAGAAGTAAGAGAATTTGTTCGAAACTATTGCACTAAGGATTTACCTGGGAATTTAGAGTGGCACATGAAAAAATTTGATTTTATAGACGATGATAATGAACTGAAAGATCGTCTTGGCAGAGCATTTTATTCAGCAAGATACATGGCTAAACTTATGGAAGCTCTTTATGTCAGTGGTAATGAGCTACATCCTTTTGTTAAGTTTCAAATAATACAATATGCCTCTATTTATGAAGCGGTTATTACATATTTGCTCTGGAATAAATTTAAAGATGATTCAGAAGTTATTGCACTTGGAACACATAAAGCATATAAGCCAGTTAGCGCTCTAGGAAAATTAGTGAAAATGGAGTTCCAAAATGAAAAAATTTATACTTGCGTCTATAGGGATGAAAAGACTAATAGAAATAGTATAGCATTTAGTGATAAGGTTGATTGCGGCGTCCGTATAGGCTTTATTAAGGTGGATTATGCAGAGGAAATAAAGTATATATATAAATTACGTAATCTTGCACATATTGAGGCAGAAGCAAAAAGTCAAACCGAAGTTGAGATTAGTAATGCTAAACTTGGTTATTGGCGAATGCAACCATTTTTAGAAGATATCTCTGCGTTTTTAAGTAATGAATAGAAAGAATGTTTGTTAAACAATGATAAGTGATTTCGAATTGTTATAGAAAAGTTTGTTTAATATTTTTTTAGAAGTTTTATTCAAATTTGAATGTGTGATTATAGGAATTGAAATGACTAAATATTAAAGGCATGATTTTAGTGTTTGTAGTCTTATTAGTTATAAATCAATTAGTAATTCTATCAAGAATAGTTATAAAGGTAATAAAAAGGAGAGATAAAATTGGTTATAAGAGAAGATATAAAAAAATATTTACATATCGACTCTATTTTGACATTTGATAAAAACAAAGGGTTTACACTTTTAGAAAATGATGGAATAGACGAATTTTATAAGGCTATAGCAAATTTCAACGAAATTATATCTCATACATATATTAAAGATGGGGTTATGCTCTATGTTATTAATGATTATTTAATGACATTTGAATATAAATTTTCGGAAGTAAAGAGGTTATATGATTATTCTGTAGAAAAAGAACTAAAAAATATTCAAAATTATTTAGGAGATTTTCTGTTATCATTTCAGTTTTCGTTAGAAGCAGATATATATAAGAAATCAAGTATTTATAAAGAAGCATCGGAACTGTTCTATCTTAGTTTTTCTAGGAATGATTTTTATAATGATGGTTTATATATTAACGATAGTTTAAATTATTTGAACGATTTGATGGCGCTTAGTCAAACGGGTTTAGATATATCTTATTATTTTGATAATTTACCAAAATTATTTCAAAGAGCAAAGAATAATGTGAAATATCATACAGTTTTTGAAACTCTTTTAAATGAGGAGAAAATGCTTTCAAAACTTTTTGATTTTGATTTTGATATTATTAAACATTCTGATCAATATAATAAATATATTCAAGAAGGATGTTTTAATTTTACGGTAAATCAATATAAATTTGAGTCTGCTTTAAGGCTGCTCCTTAAGTTAGATAAGCATAATGTTTTAGAAGCAAAATCATATATAAATGTTTTGAATTGTTTGATAAATGAAATTAATAAAATAATCTATGAATTCAATAAAGGAATTAAAAATTCAATTTCATTTATTGCTAACATAGAATCTATTGTTTCATCATTTATCACAATTAAGAAATGTCAAAAATTTAGAGAAAAATATGAAAATAAGATAGAGGAGTGTATTAAAGTCGTTTTATTTTGTAAAAGAAGTTATGTAAAAAGCGATAGCATTAATGAGGGAATGGCATTAATCAAACATGAATTTGAGATTGAACAGCCTGTGTTTGAGAAAATGCAAAAAGACTTATCAAATAGTTTACAAAATGTTTTTATTTATTTAAGAGTTGATTTTGATTCTATTTTAGAAAGTGCTTTAAAATCATTTTCTGATACGCCACTTATTAATCTAGTGTCCAAAGTTACTATAAATGCAGAATTAGGAACATATTATAGTTGGGACAAAATATCTCCTACAAATTTTTCTTTATATTATAACGATGAAGGGATTAAACTTACAGAATCTATGGGGTCACAATTAACTAATAAGTATAAGGGTGATTTCTATCTTTTAATGCTAAGACATATTTCTATGACATCTACCATGGCTGGGCAAATATTGTATGATAGGTTTAGAAATTTAGTTGACGAACAATTAAGACCTTATATAATTGATAAAGTTTTAAACTCGAATAATTCTGCGTATGAAAATGACTATATTTTATGTGCTCATTTAATATTGTGTATAGAACAATTAATTTATGATCAACTTGCAAAATTAAAATTAGGGTTTGAGAGAAGTAAAATGTCTAGCAACTTAGAAAATTTATTTCAATATTATGTTGATGATAAATTATCGAGGGACGTTTATATGTTTGTAAATTATATATTATACGACGAGTTTGGATTGGAATATAGGAATAACTTTATGCATGGTAATTTTGTACATAAGGAAGACTTGAGTGTAGAACTTTTATATATTTTCACTTGTGTTATTGGACTTCTTATCGTAGGTGGAAAAAATGAAAAATCATAGTTTTATTGATGATAAAGACGTTGAAATTCTTGTACAAAACAATTTAGATGAACAATCCTTATTTAATAGTATTAACGATAAACAAACAAAGATAAGTAGAAATTTATATAGTGTTATAAGAAGGCAGTATATGGATTTGAAAGAACTTAATTTGAGAATGTTACCTTTTTGTAATAATAAAAGTGAAACTTTATACATTATGTTTCTTACAATTGAAATTTATATTAAAGCAGAAGTTACAAAAAATTTTAACATAACTAGTTATGATGATAAAAAAGAAGGTATTTTGTATAAAAACAGAAATTCTTATTTTAGTTTGAGTCAGATTGGACATGAAATTTATTATTTTTTTGATTTCATTGATTCTAATTGTCAAAATCCATTTTATGTTGATTTACTTAAATTTCAAACAATACAAGAGAAAGTAGAACAGTTAGATTTACCAGAAAAAACCAGAAGAGATTATATATCACTAAGGTATAATTGCGACAAACAAACTGAGTTCTTTTTTGAAAATAATGATATTGATTTAGATGAAAAGGATGAAATAAAGGAAGTGATGAAATATGTTGTATAGTGAGAGATTCCGAAATGAATGTACTAAAGAATTAGAAAAAATAATTAATAAAAAAGGATTGGAAATTTTTGATACTGACGATATAATAGTCTTATTATATTTATTCCCATTAATCGAGCGATTAGTAGTTGAAATTTTAGATTTATCAACTCTAGTAAATATAGAATGTAAGGAGCAAGGGGTTATTAGGACAGTCAACTCCTTACTTCAGCATCAAGAAATTGTGAAAATAATAGACCCATATTTGATTAAAAAATTATCAAAGTATTTTAGTGATGATGGTATTAGAAATAAAATGATGCATTATAATCCTCAGGAAATAGAAATAAAATGTGCTATTTCAGATGTTCAGGAGGTAAAAGAAATTGCGATTAGTTTAGCAAATTTATATAATTCTGAATTAAAGAAAAATGCATATATAGAATTAGACGAAATCAAGACTATTTAAAGGGAGATTGTTTAAAAAAATTAATAAGTTAGCAATAATGCAATGGTGACAATACACTGACAATAAAATTATCAAATATAATGTGGAAATGACATTATTCTCTAGATTAAAGCGACTAAAGAGTGCTATAATACATATGAAAACAAGATGATCACAATAGCCAGTATCGAGTGGGAATAGATTTGAGAATATAAAAAGCCTTTGTTTAAAGGCTTTCAGACTGTTGACAAAGTATAATAACTACAAAGTCAACAGTTTTTCTTTTGTAAAAGGAAATAATATGATAAAACATAAAAGCAAGAAGATTACTTCATCCTAGTTCGCAAAACTTGAGGCTCTTCTTGCTTTTTATATGTCTCATCACATCCGAAAAATGGTATAATAAAGATGCGAGCTAGGAGTGATTGACTATGGCAATGACAAAAAGAAATAGTAAAAATGATACGATCATATTGAATACAATCGAAGGATTAGTCCCACAAGATCATGATGTAAGAAAACTGGAATCCTGTATAGACTGGAGTTTTATCTATCCATTAGTGGAACCTCTATATAACGATTTGGGTAGACCAAGCATCGATCCTGTGGTACTTTTTAAAATGATGTTTATAAATAATCGTGTTTGGTATAAGGTCTATGAGAAAGACCTGTAAAGAAATACAGGTAAATCTTGCATATCGTTGGTTTCTAGGAATCTCGATGGATGAACAAGTCCCTAACTATTCTACATGGAGTCAAAATTATATTAGAAGATATGAGCCTATTGCTTATGGTTTCGTGGATATGGAAACTGTGTTTGGAGATTGTAAGGAACAACACAATATGAGATATACAAGATTGAGAGGAGTACAGAAAAATCAGCATCAGTGTAGTGTCCCCCCAAAAGTTGGACATATTTATTTTAAGTTAATTATTGAAAGGATTGGTGTCTATATTCATTTGGATTTATTTGAAATAAGCCTTGTTGGTGTATGACCAGTAACTAATATTTTATCTAACAAATCAATTATTTTTAATATTGTTCATATCTGTAAAAAAGTGTAATAAAATAATGAAAAGAGTACATTTTAAGGTAATATTAAGGATAGGGGAAAGGATAAAATGATGGTATTAATGCATTATACTATTAATGAATATGTTTATAATCTTTTTAATGCATCTATAATATTTAGTAAACCAGATCGTATTGAAGAAGTGAAATATTTTTATAATAAATATAAAAGAAATCAAGAAAATCTATTTTTTATTGTTTCTTATACAAGTGGTACTAATGTTAAGTATCAAATAGGAAAAATTACGAAGAATACTGATGGATTCATTTTCACTAAAATTTGTAAAGAGATATCAGACTTAATTATTGATGAACTAGCAATTTTTGATAAAAATACATATGATAAAGATTTTTACTATAAAGAATTTCATATTGAAGAAAATTTTGATTTTATAAATAAAATTCTAGATATACATTTAAGTAAAATAAAACTTAAATATTTTTCATGGGATGAATTACTATTTAAGAATGAAATATTATTCGAAAAAATTTCAAATAAAATTTTTGATATAGATAATGTAATAAAGTTAGCTACACTCTATAATCCCGATTTAGAATATTCAGAAGAGGTTAAGTATAAAAAATATTACAGTGCTCTAAAAAATTTGGGATTTATTAATAAAGATGGTATCAATATTAATCACCCTGTTTTACATGGAGACATTGGAGAGTTTCTCATGCATACTATGGTAAGTAAATTTATGAGTGATAATTCAGATGATACCTATATCTATCCTAAGCTTGTATTTAAAACCAGTCCAAAGATGGCGGTATATGGAAATGATGGAACAATATATGTTCCTGATAAAAAGACAATATATTACTTAGAAGCAAAATTTTATAGCGAATTGAATGAAGCACTAAATATTGCTGTAGGATCATTAAGTAAACATAACAACGATAAAAAAGAAGATTTAAATTATAGTGCTGAAATATTTCGAAATATAAAAACTAATAGAACAAACGAACTTATTGAGGTAACTAATGATATCACTGAAAAATTAATTATTTTTCTAATGTGTGATGATGTTTATGAAGAATCAGATGTGAAAAGTGTAATTAATAAGAATAGTAAGCTTATTACGCTTAAAGAAAAATTCGAAGTTATAATATTTGTACTCCCCATTTTAGATAAAGTAAAATTTTTAGAATATTTTAGAGATGAATCTAAATTAAAAGGGAATAATCATTATGGATAATAACTTAAAATATTTAGATATTAATATGAGCAAATTTAGAAAAGATATATTAAAAAGAATATATGAGAATGAGGAAGTAGATGAGGCAATATTAGGAATTTCTGATTTAGACATTTATTCCACAAGCGATAATTTTTTTAACAAAGTAAATAAAGCTATTAGACAGTCATTTTTAAATAACGAGATTATTTTAACTAATGAGCAAGAAAAGTGTTTGCAGTTACTTCAAAAAGGAAATCTATTTATTAGTGCTCCAACAAGCTTTGGAAAAACGTTTATTGCTTTGGAATATATAAAGCGTAACAGTTCAATAATTAATAATGCAATATTTGTTGTTCCTACTATTGCTTTAATGAACGAATTACGTGAAAAATGCTACATAAACTTTGGTAAAGAATTCACACTAATTACTTCTGATGCAGAATTAAACCAATATTATGAAATATCTAAAAAAATAATAATTGTTGTTCCAGAAAGAATAAGTACAAAATTATTTCAACAATATTTAAATAAAAATAGAATTGATTTACTAGTCTATGATGAAATATATAAACTTAACTCTATCAGTTCTGCTGAAAAAGAGGATAAAAGAAATGAATATAGTCGATTAATTAAGATGAATTATATATACAAATATTTGGTAAATAAGGCAGAAAAAATATTGTTATTAGGTCCTTTTATTAAAAGTGTTAGCTTTGAAAGATCTAATATTGAAATAGAAAAGTTTATTACAAATTTAAATATAGTATATAATGAAATAGAATATGTACCTAAACTAAATAATTATCTAAATAAAACAGATGAAAAAAGATTTGTGTACTTTGCTTCACCAGGGAGTATTATACGGTTTTTAAAAACTAACTATACTGAAACTAATAATAAAGAGTATGATGAAGACATAATAAAATGGATTTCTGAAAATATACACCCTGAGTGGTATTATGTTGATTATTTAAAACAAGGTATAGGGATTCATCATGGGAAAACTCCAATTTTTTTACGAAAATATATTGAAGATGAATACGCACGAATAAATGGGAAGATTCATACCATTTTATGTACAAGTACATTGATTGAAGGTATTAATACACCGACAAGTAATTTAGTTATTGTAGATACACCTAGAAATGTTTTTGAATTAAACAATCTTATTGGAAGAGTAGGAAGATTGAATATTAATAATCCAAAATGTGGCAAAGTATTCATAATAAATGAGGAAACATATAATATGTATAATCCTGATGATTGGATTGATTTGAAAATTGTATTTGAAAATCCTGAAATTAATACTAGTGATATTGAGGATGAATGCTTATATTTAGATAAGGAATTAACAGATGAAGGAAAAGAAAAATTCATGATATTATCTAAAATTCTTAAAGAACGGTTCAATATTGATTATGAGGAAATTATTAGTGCTGGTATAGAATTTAAGATCTTAGAACGATTCATAGAACATTTTGATTCAATAACTAATTATGAGAAGGAATTTAATGTAGTAAGAGATATCAAGTTTGAGTTATTAAAGGAAGATAATAAATATTTGAATAACCTTAAACTAAAAAAATATTCATTTTGTACTGAGGATAATAAGAATGACTACTTATCTTTTGACCCAGTGTACTATTTACTTGTTTCAACTAAAGGAATGAAGTTTGTAATAAAAAAGTTTACTGATGTATATTCTGAATATGAAACTGATGATATTAATGTATTTATTGATACACTTTTTAAAATCGATGAATTTATAAAATTTAAAATGACAAAAATAATTGCAATATATGAGTTGTTTGATGAAAAAGGAATATTTGTTAAAGAAAAAAATAGAGCTTTTATACAAAGTGTAAATATGATAAAGTCATATTCAGACTCTGAAGATGGATATGAAAGAATTTTATTAGATTTAGGGTTCCCAAAAGAAGATATTAATATAATAGGTAATAAAATAGTTGAATATATCGATATTAGGGGCACAGAGAATAAGCTAATTGAATTAAGTAAGGACCCAGTATTTAATAAATTATCTCCATTTGGCAAGAATATTATTAATAAAATTAAATAATTAGAATACAAAGGATATGATACTATTTTCTTGCTAAAATCATTATCGGCAGTATAATATGTATAGAACATAATAATATAAAACAATCAAAACTAAATGATTAAGTTTAATATTCGTTTGTCTTTATCGAATAGGAATAAACAAATAAAGTCCACAGAGCCTTATTCTATAAGGTTTTACGGATTTTTTCTTTTTGTTTGAGTACAAAATAATGAAAATTATTGATTAAACTATGAATTGTTTCTTACTTTATTAACGCGACATTTCTTATATTTTGGACCACTTACACAAGGACGTGGATCAGTTTTCCTGTTTTTTTAATACATCTTGTTAAATACTTTTTCTCCCTCCAATCGGTTGGAATATTATCTAATTCATAGGATAATAAGATTTCCAAATGATTTTAGTAAATCGTCATCTTCTAGGAAAGTTATGCCGTCAATATTATAATTAATAAAACATACAAAGTTTTCATTACTCGTATATAACTCTTTACTTTTACGCCCATCATTTTTATATACATTTATATTAAGAGAATCAGCAGGCATATTCCCATGCTTTTGTGGAAATGTTGGTGATAGTGGATTCTTTACTGTTTTTAGCCATAAGATTGCTTATTATTGATTAATAAAGAGGCAAATGGATTGTATATTAAGTTGATAATTGGTTAAAAAAACAAAGAAATATTAGTGAGAAATAAAAGAAAATGATCAAATGTTATGGGGAAAAGAAATAAATAATATTAAGAACTGCATTGACGAAATTATTATAAAAGAAATTATTGAAGTAAAAAATTGCAGCCACACAATCTTATTTTTAATAATGTCTAAAATTTGGCTTTATGTTAAAAATTTGTTTCATATTGGATTTTTCTTTCGATTTCTGAAAGTGTAGTATAGCGAGAATTAAATTTGGATAATTTTAAGTGTAATGGAATGTATGAGTGATGTTTTTTTGTGTCAATAAACTTTGCATATATTTTAGTATTTATATTCACTTCATATATTTAGATAATGCTTATATTTTAAGAATTAGTTGGAAAAAAAGACTTGAATCTTCTGACTTTGCTAACTGTTAGGAAACTCTTTTACGATAGATGTAAGGGAAGAATGTAATACAGTAGAAATATAGGTAACTAGTTCCTCTTTGCTTTGTTGTTCTTGATGTGTAATCCTTTCTACCAGTGTTCCAGCAATTGCTTCTGTATAGAAAGATGCTAAGAATTTTTTGAAATTATCCGGAAGATTTTTATGTGTTTCTTCTTCGGCTTTGCCTATGATAACTTCTACAATGCCTACAAAATCAGTATAAAAAAATCTCTTTAGTTCATCTCTGCCCAAAGAATCATAAATATTATTCAAGAATTTATTATTTAACTTGATATAATCAATGACAAATAAAATAGCTTCTTCATAATCGATAATAAGGTCAAAACTTTTAACAACATCAATTGCTTCTTGATCTAATGTCCATTTCAGTAAATCGTAAATATCTGCAAAGTGATAATAAAAAGTTTTTCTGTTGACCTTACATTCACTAATTAACTCACTGACAGTAACCTTTGAAAAAGATTTCTTTATAACAATTTTTTTCAATGCTTCTGCAAAGAGTTTTTTTGTATTTAAACTTGTAATCTCATATTTCATATTCAAAACCTCCTTGATAAAATTTAATATACAGTTATCCATCAAATAATTCAATGGCTATTTTTTATTTATTTGCCCATCAACTCACTTGTGTTTGACCGTATTTTACCCAACTGTGAAGATATGACCATACTTTTCATATCTATACTTTTTTATAATAGTGGTGTTGACAGGAAAGGAGTAGATCATTTATGAAAAAGTATGCAGACCAATATTGTTACACGATAACAATGATTACACCAGTTGGTAGACGAGATGGAAGTTTAGAGTTGAACATAAGTCATGATGAGATATCTGGTTATCTTGATATTTTAAATCATAGAAACTTATTGTCTGGCAAAATACTAAAACATGGGTGGTGTGAATTGAACGGTGAGCTAGTTTCACTTATGCGTAAATCATATTATACAGCGGTTGGAACATTTGATTCCCATTCAATTCAATTAATGCTTAAAGAAGCGAAAAATAGTTATCAACTATATGGTATTGCAAAGGATAGGGGGCTTGAATCATGCACTATATAGAAATGATAAATAGTTGTAAGACTTATGAAATGGGCGATAGTAAAATATATGCAAATAAAGATGTGAATTTCTCTATTGAAAAAGGAGAACTAGCTATTATTTTAGGGGCATCTGGAGCAGGTAAATCTACTGTACTCAACATTTTAGGAGGTATGGATACCAATGATAAAGGAAAAGTGATTATTGATGGAAAAGATATATCAGACTATACACCTAAGCAATTAACAACCTATCGAAGAAATGATGTAGGATTTGTATTCCAGTTTTATAATCTGGTACAAAATCTAACCGCAAAAGAAAACGTTGAACTAGCTTCTGAAATCGTAGAACATGCGCTCGACATTGATCAAGTATTAAAAGATGTAGGACTGGCAAATCGAGTCAACAATTTTCCATCACAGTTATCTGGAGGAGAACAGCAAAGAGTAGCCATTGCTAGAGCTATTGCTAAAAATCCTAAAATTTTATTATGTGATGAGCCTACTGGCGCTCTTGATTATCAAACTGGAAAACAGGTGTTACAAATATTGCAAGATATGTGTACGAAAATGGGAGCAACCGTTGTTATTGTGACACATAATGCGGCGATTGCGCCAATTGCTAATCGTGTCATTTATATGCACGATGCACGAGTTAAGAAAGTAGAAATCAATTCAAATCCACAAAGTATAGCAGAAGTCGAATGGTAGAGGTGACAGTCATGAAAAAGAAGAAATTATGGAAAGACATCAAAAAGTGTTTTTCTCATACAAAAGGACGATTTATCTCTATATTCGCTCTTATGATGTTAGGTTCCTTTGCTTTAGTTGGTCTTAAAGTAACAGGACCAAATATAAGAGAAACAGGAAGCCATTATTTTCAAGATTTAAATTTATCGGACATCACTGTAATTGGAGATTATGGAATTGATGAAGAAAACCAGAAAACTATCAATCAGTTATCAGGTACAGAAAAAGTTGAATATGGTTATTTGAAAGATGTTGAAATTAAAAATTCAACAGATGGTATCCGTATCCTTTCTAATCCAAATGAAATTTCAAAATATGAATTGGTAGATGGAAGAAATGCAAACCAAGAGAGTGAAATTGTCTTGTCAAATACGTATGCAGATAAATATAAAATTGGGGATACCATAGAGTTTAGTGAAAAAGAAAATGCTTCTGGAAAATATGTTTTAAAAAAGCATTCCTTTAAAATTGTAGGTTTTGCAGATTCGCCAGAATTTTTATCTTCTATCAATATGGGGCAATCTACTTCTGGGGCAGGAGAATTAAAAGGATATGCCTTTGTAAAAGATACCGTTTTTGATTCTGATTATTATATGCTAGCACGTATGACATTTAAAGATACTAAAAATATAGATTCATACACTAATGAATATACGGATTTAATTCAAAATCACAAAAGTGAATTAGAAAAATTAATGATAAATCAACCAGAAATGAGGTTGCAAGCAATCAAAGAAGAGTATCAAGGACAGATAGATGATGGACAAAGACAACTTGATGAGGCGAAACAAAAATTATCAAGTACTGAAGAACAGCTAGCAAATGCGAATGAACAAATAGAAGGATCAAAAGCAACCATCAATTCATCTGTGACGAAGCTACAAGAAGTACAAGAACAATTATCTGTTGGACAAGCTGAATTAAATGAAAAATGGACACAGTTACATTCTGCAAAGCAGGAATTGGACAGCGTTAAAGTCACTTTACAAGAAACAGAATCGCAGTTAAATACAGCTCATCAAGGAATTGTACAAGGTTGGGAAAGTATCGATAAAGCAACTAATGAAATTTCAATAAAAGAAACAGAACTTACACAGGCAAAAAAAGAAATGGATTCTAATGAAGAATCGTTAATCGATGGGAAAGGTAAATACGAAGTTGCGATTGATTCCTATCGTCAAACAATTGATCTGCTTAAAAACCAGCTTGATAATCCTAACCTTCCTGATGAAATAAGAGATGAAATAACTCAAAGATTGACAAATGTTGAAATAGGACTTCAAAATCTGGAAATCGAGTATCAATCATTTATGTCGGATACGTATAAACCACAGATGTCTAAGATAGAAGCTATCCAGAAACAACTATCAGAAAATGAAATAAAACTCAATCAGACAAAACAAACACTATTAACTCAAAAGGGGGTATTAGAGAAAAAGGAATTAGAATATAACGCTGGCTATTCTAAATATCAAGAGGGTATTGATATATATAATCAAAGTTTTAATACCTACTATGCTGGTTTAGCTACATGGGAAAATTCTTTTAACATGCTATCATTGAAAGATAACGAATATAAAGAAAATATTTCAAAATTGGAAAGTGCTAAGAAAGAACTTGCTGAAAAAGAGAGTGAGTATAAAAACAAATTAGAAGAATTTAATGAAAAACAAGGTGAAGCAAAAAATCAAATAAGCGAGAGTGAAAAAAAATTAGCTGATGCCAAGGAAAGTATGGAGCGTTTAGAACTACCTGTTTATTCCTTAGATACACGTAGAGAAGTCCCTGGTTCAGATGGGTACAAAATCTATGATACAATTTCTGTGATTATTGATTCTCTTGCGAATGTTTTCCCGATTTTCTTATATTTTGTGGCTGCATTAGTTACATTAACTACAATGACGCGTTTTGTTGATGAAGAAAGAATAAATTCAGGGACATTAAAAGTATTAGGATATACAGATAGAGATGTGATGAAAAAGTTCACTATTTATGGTTTGGTTTCTGGATTATCAGGTGCAATCACAGGTATTATTCTAGGTCATATATTAGTTCCTCTAATTATTTATAATGCTTATGGAGCAAGCTTTGATGTTCCAAAAATAGAGATGCATTTTTATTTAAAAGCAACTATGATTGCATTAATTTTAGCAATGTTAAGTGCAGTTCTTCCAGCTTGTATTGTTGCTTTTAGAGAATTGAAAGAAAAACCAGCGGCTTTATTATTACCAAAACCACCAGCAAATGGTTCTAAAATTTTTCTGGAACGTATTAAGCCAATATGGAACAAAATGAGTTTTACTCATAAAGTAACTGCCAGAAACATCTTCCGTTATAAAAAAAGAATGCTAATGACAATCTTTGGTGTTTGCGGAGCAGTCACATTATTGTTTGCCGGCTTTAGTGTTCAAAATTCTATTTCTGGAATCAACGAGAAACAATTTGGAGAAATTATTAAATATGATCTAATTGTTGCTCAAAATAGCAATCTGAATGATGAAAAGCAAGATGAAATGAATTTGTTATTGTCAGATGATGCTATAAAACAACAATCATCAATCTATTATGATTCGCTGACAAAAGTTGCTGGTGAAAATCATGATAAACAGGCAATCAAGTTGATCGTTACAAACAATGAAACAAAATTTGATGATTATATTGCTCTTAAACATCGTAATACACAGACAAAAATAGACTTAAAAGATACAGATGGAGCAGTCATTTCAGAACGATTTGCAGAATTATTAGATGTTGAAATTGGAGATAGCTTCACAATATCCGATTCGAATAATCGTGAATATACACTAAAAGTCGCTGATATTACAGAAATGTATACTGGGCATTTTATCTTCATGAATGATTCATATTACGAAACATCTTTTTCAAAGAATTATGAGCCCAATGCGAATTTAATTATATTGAAAGATCAATCTACAGAAAATGCTCGAATACAGGCAAGCAAATTTATGGAATCAGATAGTGTAAAAGGTGTTATTCAAAACATGACATTAACAAATCAGATTGATACAATTGTTCATTCTTTGAATAAAGTTATGCAAGTATTGATTGTTGTAGCTATTCTGCTTGCTGTTGTCATTCTTTATAATCTTACAAATATCAATATTGCTGAACGTATACGAGAACTATCAACGATTAAGGTACTCGGCTTTTATGATAAAGAAGTAACTATGTATATTTATAGAGAAACGATTCTACTCTCTCTTATTGGAATTTTAGCTGGATTCGGATTGGGAGATATTCTTTATCGATATATTCTGGCTGTTGTACCTCCTGATGAAGTTATGTTTAATCCAGCATTAGGGGCAAAAGCATTTATTGTTCCAGTGATGTTAATTGTTGGGATTACTGTGATACTGGGGTATATCATGAACAGAAAACTAAGTAAATTAGATATGCTCAGTGCATTGAAATCTGTAGATTAAAAATAGTCAGTCTCGTTGTTTTTCTCAGAAGATGAAAAGGTAATCAAAGAGATGTTTTTTTTGATAGTATAGAGAAAGTATAAAAATTACAAATTACTGTAATGATCGATTTACTAAAATTGTTGTTTAAAATAAAAATATTTGATGAGTACATTTTGAATGCAATAATTTTGATAGTTATGTAAAATCAGAATAATAATAGTATATTCTAGATGAAAGTGATGATTATATGTATTAAAATAACAATGCAATATTTTTGTGAGCATACTGGAAATAACTCTAAAAGAGCGAAAAAACATTGTATATAGGTTTTTTCGCTCTTTTTTGTACTCATATAGTACGCATTACATTGTTATCGCATTTGTTTTTTGTTTCAGATGGAGTAAAGATTTTAGTTAAACAAATTTTTTTAAATATGTAATAGTTAATAAAAACATATCGATATTTTGTTAAATTTTCTTAATGTCAGTCGCTTTTATCACCTTAGGATTCTCTTAGGAATTCAACAATGAAACATTAATAAAATATTAAAATATGAATAGCTCCAGTTTTGTATGATATATGCGAACAGGAGCTTTTTTTATTTTCCTAGTTTAGAGAGGAGAAGATATCATCGTGAAATCTAATAATGAAGCTGAAGTGCAAATGAAGCCAAACACAACAAGATTGACTGTTTTTGGCTGTGAACCTGATGAAATTGAAGTGTTTCAAAAATTATCTCCGCACTTTAGAGTAAGACCAGTACTGATTGATTTAAACATAACGGAAGATACTGCAGTGCTGGCAAAAGGAAGCCAGTGTATTAGCGTAGGACATAAGACTGTACTTTCGAGAAGTACGATAGCGGCAATTAAAAAAGCTGGGGTGAAATGTATCATTACTCGCAGTGTTGGCTATAACCATATTGATTTAAATGCAGCTAAAGAGATGAACATTATTGTAGAAAACACATTATACTCACCGGGAAGTGTTGCTGATTATACGTTAATGATGATCCTGATGGCTCTTAGAGGGGCTAAATCTACAATAATCAATGTAGAAAAATCTGATTTTCGGTTAAACACTATTCGCGGTAAAGAATTGCGAGATTTAACCGTCGGTGTTATTGGCAATGGTCAAATCGGTAAAGCCGTTATTGAACGTCTGCAAGGTTTTGGGTGCAAAGTGCTCTCCTGTAATAAAGAAACAATGGATTCTTCCTTTGCTGAAATTCTAAAAAACAGTGATATTTTAACTCTCCATTTGCCATTGGATGAAACAAATCATCATTTGATCAGTTATCCGGAAATAGAACAGATGAAGCAAGGCGCAATTCTGATTAATACAGCAAGAGGTGGACTTATAGATACTAAGGTCTTAATCGAAGCCTTGGAAAAAGGAAAGCTGGGAGGAGCTGCATTGGACGTTTTAGAAGGAGAAGAGGGCATCTTTTATACAGACTGCACCAATAAAGGGTTCGAAAATTCTTACTTATCCCGTCTTAAACAGATGCCAAATGTGATGATTACACCTCATACGGCTTATTATACAGATCAAGCTTTATACGACATAGTTGAACACACATTAATGAGTTGTGAAAAATTTGAAAGGAAGTAAATAAAATGAAAAAATTAAAAATTGCTATTCTATTTGGAGGAATTTCAGAAGAACATGATATTTCAATAAAGTCAGCGATGGAAGTCGCCGCAAATATAAACAAAGAAAAATATGAACCGATTTATATAGGAATCACCCGATCAGGCGTATGGAAACTATGTGATAAAGTAACGAAGGATTGGGAGGAACACACGGATTGCTCAGTCATTATTTCATCAAATAAGATGATTCGGGGGATGCTCGTTGTGCGTGACAGCAAGTGTCAGATTCAGCCGGTGGATGTAATTATACCTGTCCTTCATGGAAAAATGGGGGAAGACGGGTCTGTTCAAGGGCTTTTAGAATTATCCGGTATTCCTTATGTGGGGTGTGGCATTCAAGCATCAGCTGTTTGCCTAGATAAATCTCTGACTTATCTCGTCATGCAAAACAGTGGATTTAAAACACCTGAATTTAAAATCTTGAATGAAAATGAGACACGATGCGGTGAAAATCTAAGCTATCCTGTTTTTGTAAAGCCGACACGTTCAGGGTCATCTTTTGGTATTACAAAAGTATGTCACCCAAAAGAACTCCCTAATGCTATTAAAGAAGCAAGAAAATATGATAAAAAAGTTTTGATTGAACAAGCGGTTATCGGTATGGAAGTAGGGTGTGCAGTATTAGGCAATGGGGACGATTTAATGGTAGGAGAAGTAGATCAAATCAAACTCTCTCATGGATTCTTTCGTATTCATCAAGAAAAAACACCGGAAACCGGTTCAGAAAATTCAGCGTTTATTGTTCCCGCAGAGGTTCCTGAAAAGAAGAGAGAAGAAATCAAACAGACAGCTAAGGCCATTTACCAAAGCTTAGGGTGCAGCGGACTTGCACGAATCGATATGTTTTTACAAGAAGATGGACAGATTATACTTAATGAAGTCAACACCATGCCGGGACTTACTTCTTATAGCCGTTATCCCCGTATGATGCGTGCAGCAAACATAAAATTTGAGGAACTGATTGATCGTTGGATCATGTTGGCATTAGAAGGGAGGAAATAATATGATAGAAGGATTTGTATTTTTAGATGAAGTTCTGGATAATATTCGCTGGGATGCGAAATATGCTACATGGGATAATTTTACTGGAAAGCCGGTAACCGGATATGAAATCAACAGAGTTGTCGGAACAAAAGAATTAGCATCTGCATTGCTTCAAGCAAAAAAGATTGCTGCACGTCTTGGCTATGGTTTACTGCTTTGGGATGGGTATCGTCCTCAGTGCGCGGTTGACAGCTTCTTAAAATGGGCAAAGCAGCCAGAAGACGGATATACAAAAAAGAAGCATTATCCTAAAATAGCACGGAACGAATTAATTACAAAAGGTTATATTGCTGCTCATTCAAGTCATAGTCGCGGAAGTGCAATTGATCTTACCTTGTTTGAACTGCATACGGGAAAACTTTTGCCGATGGGGAGTGATTTTGATTATATGGATACGCGTTCTCATTGGAATTCTTATGACATTACCGAGGAAGAAATGGAAAATCGTAAGACTTTATGTGCCATTATGGAATCCTGCGGATTTAAGCGTTATGAATACGAATGGTGGCACTATGTTTTAAAAAATGAACCTTATCCAAACATTTATTTTGATTTTTCTTTGACAAACAGTCTTAAAGAAATGGTGTAAAGAAATAAAATTATGGCTAAATCTTTTTCAATAAAGAGTCTGCATCTAGTAAAAAGCTGATTTTAATATATAGTCATTTATTTTAATTGGAATATTCATTAATGTATAGGAAACATTAAAAAGTCAGCAGCGAATCAAATCAGATTTGCTGCTATTTTATTGATTTAAAAATTGCATAAATCTCTGAAAAAGACGAATCCTAATTATGAATGTATTTTGAGGAGGTATTATTGTGGAAAGAAATCTTTGGATAAAAAAAGCAATAGGATTAGGAGCAGTATTTTTTATTGCGGTCTTATTAGTAAAACCAATTGGTGTTTCTACTCAATTTTCGGTTTTATCGGGTATATTTCACAGCGCACTAGATGAAACTGTCATTGTTGAGGATGCTGAAAGAAGCAGTGGGTATCGTAGTACAAACGCTTATTATGACAGAAAAGACGGAAGTTTAGCAAAGTCCATTGAAAATCCTTGGAATTATGATTTTGTATTTGTTTTAGCGATTCCTCTTGGTGGTTATATCGCCTATGCAGCTAATAATAAAAGACGTCGCAGTTTAATGTCTGATGTTGGTCAGGAAAAACAAATCCCAATAAAAACAGAGCTCCGCCAGTTACTGCCATCATTTTTTGGCGGAATGATTATTTTATATTCTGCTCGAATGGCAGATGGCTGCACCAGCGGACATATGATGAGCGGAATTATGCAGGGCAGTGTCAGTGGCTATATCTTTGCCATCTGTGCTTTTGCGGTTGCGATTCCAACTGCCTTATTAGTAGCACACCGTTCACGAGGAGGACATTAGTATGAATGTAGTTCTTGCTATTATTTTAGGATTTTTATTTGGTTATGCACTTTACTGGGTAGGGGCATCATCACCTAAAAAACTAATTGCTATGCTTCGTTTAGAAGATTTAACACTTATGAAAATTATTGTATTTGCGATAGGATTTGCCAGTGTCTTATTATCATTGTTTTGTTTACTAGGTTGGTTTAATATTAATCATTTAAGTATTAAGACAACTAATTTAGGAGTGATCATAGGCGGATTGCTTTTTGGAATTGGTTTTGGAACCGTAGGTACTTGTCCTGGCACTTGTGTGGCAGCTGCTGGCAGCGGTGGCGCTAAAAAAGCTATCAGTGCGATTTTGGGTGGATTGTTAGGTGCATGGCTCTTTTCACTCACATATGAATTTTGGTTTGATTTAGGGCTATACAGCAGTATGAATTTAGATAAGCTCACATTGTTTAAAATATCAGATAAATTTCCATCTGTTTTTTCGATTGGATATATCGGATTGTTAGTAGTTGGTATTCTTTTTATCATTATCGCATTTTTGATTCCGTCGCAATTGTATAAGGAGCATTGAAATAAACGAATACGAACAAAAAAACTTTGATAAATCTAAGTTTTTTTATTTTATATTGATAGAAGCACTAAACATTATTTAGACAGGTTGACAAAATAATGAAATGTTATATAATGTACATGTACAACAAGTACATCAAAGTACAATGGAGGTGGGATTGTGCAAATACTGATCAGTAATAATACCGCTAAACCTATTTATGAGCAGATTACATCACAAATTAAAAACGCTATTATGAGTGGTGAACTCAAAAGTGGGGATCCTTTACCATCAATGCGCGCGCTGGCAAGGGATCTGCATATTAGTGTCATTACAACACAAAAAGCATATGAAGATTTGCAAAGAAATGGATTTATTGAAAGTACGGCTGGAAAAGGAACATTTGTTTCAGCTCAGAATAAAGATTTCATACTAGAAGAACAGATGCGGCTGGCAGAAGAAAAGCTTCAGGAAGCGGCTGAGATTGGCCGTTCGAATGGTATATCATTAGAGAAGTTATCAGAATTGCTGGCAATATTTTATGAAAGTGAATAGCGATAAGGGGGAGTGCTGCAATGGATGCACTAATACTAAACAATGTAACAAAAACGTATGACAGCTTTCAGTTGAAAGATATTAGTTTTACTTTGCCCGAAGGATCCATCATGGGACTTATTGGAGAAAATGGTGCAGGTAAATCAACTATTATTAACTGTATCTTGAATTTGACAAAAAGGGATCAAGGGGATATAAAGGTGTTGGGTCAAACTGCCAAACACCTAAATCTAAAGATACGTGAAGATATCGGAGTAGTTTTTGATGTCAGCGATTTTTATGACAGTTTTAATTTGCTTCAAGTAGAAAATATCTTAAAAGAAATTTACAAGCAATGGGATAGTGAGACGTTTAAAAAATATAAAAAGCAATTTTCTTTACCAGATAAAAAACGGATTAAAGATTTCAGCCGGGGAATGAAAATGAAAACATCGATAGCTATTGCTTTATCCCATCGGCCACAATTATTAATTTTAGATGAGGCAACTAGTGGATTAGATCCGATTATGCGAGATGAGATTTTAGATGTATTTATGGAATTTGTACAAGACGAACATCATTCTATTCTTATTTCTTCGCATATTTCCACAGATTTAGAAAAGGTAGCGGATTATATTACCTTTGTTCATGAAGGAAGACTGATTTTGTCTTCTTCAAAAGATGAATTAATTTATCAATATGGCATCATGAAATGCAGAGATAATGATTTTAACAATATTTCCAAAGAAGATATTATTCGCTATCGCAGACAGCCTTATGAAACAGATATCTTAGTAAAAGATCGTGAAACAATGGCAAGAAAGTATCCCAAATGCATCGTAGATCCAGCACGATTAGATGATGTTATGATGCTGTATGTGAAGGGGGAGGAAGCATGATTGGATTAATAAGAAAAGATTTATACTATTTAGGTACAAGCTGGAAGCCTCTCCTTTTATCTACTCTAATATTAGGGGGATTTGCAACATTTAAAGGATTCGGTGCAATCTTGATCATTGTACTGCCAACGTTTTTTGGGATGAGTATAATGGGATGCATTCAGTTAGACGCTGAAAAGAAATGGTATGATTACCATAAAATTTTGCCCATTTCTTTAAAAAACATTGTTGCATCCCGTTATTTAGCGTATCTCACTTTTGTGGGAATTGGCTTCTTAATCACCGTTATTTATGGCTATGGGGTGCAGTGGACAATGGGCTTGCAGTCATTAGGAACTCGATTCGCTTTATGGCAAGGGTTTTTGATGGGAATTGCCTTGGCTTTAGCTTTTGCAGCAGTCTTTATTCCTGTTACTTATTACTACAAAGGTCAAAAGATGGAAGTTTCCATGATGGCAAGCGGATTTATATCTTTCGGAATTGTCTATTTTGCTTCAAAAATATTGGATATATTTGGGATTCGTTTAGTAGATTATACCAATATATTTATACAGATCTTATTTACTGTTTCCGTGATTGCATTTATTATCTCATGGGGAATATCTAATATTGTTTATAAAAAATGCTTGTATAATCGTTAACAGAAAATATCATTATCAGCATTTTCTACTCTTGGTAGTAGTGCTCTTTCTGAAATTAATAAATATATAGAAAACAAAATATTAAATTAATAAGTGATAAAGATAAAAAAAAGACTTACACAAAAAATAAAAAACTGTTATGATAAATGACGTTGAGAGAGTTCCTTCATTTAAAAGAAGGATTAATCTTAATAAATGCTATACAAAAGAAATTATGTATAGTGTAAGTATGAATGAAACGCAGTGAGGATGGTACACTTTGGTGGAAATTGTAACGAGTTTACAGTTTCCGCCTTTTTTGCTGTCTATGGTAAAGGAGGAAGAAAAATGCCAGAAAATAAGAGAGAAAGTTTGATTTATACAGTGATGATGTGTTTTGTGATGGTACTATGGATGAGTTTGTACAATATCACAATGCATATGGGGACATTTAATATTGAAACAATAAAAGCCGGGTGGATAGGTTTTCCCTTTGCCTATATTGTAGCAATATGTTTGGATTGGTTTGTAGTATCTGATTTTGCTAAAAGAATTGCTTTCAACTATTTCATTAAACCGGATTATTCGCCATTAAAAAAGATAATAGCCATCTCCATTAGTATTGTGGTTCCTATGGTAATCGCAATGTCTTTATTTGGTGGGATTGAAGCTTGCCTAAATACGGGCAATTGGCGATCACTTTTCATGATTTGGGTCATAAATATACCTAAAAACTTTATTATGGCACTGCCATTTCAATTAATTATTGCCGGACCGTTAGTTAGAAAAATATTCCGCTCTGTCTTTCCAAAAGGAACGATATTAGCTTGATAATGGCTTAGAGAATGTAGGAAATATCTTTAAAGCAATGTTTTAACTGTATAAATAAGGAGAATTCCACAATAAAAGGAACTCCTTTTTATTTTTTACTCTCTATATTACAAATCTGTAAGATAAGATGAATTCCTTTAATTGTTTAATTAAACCCGATATAATAAAATGGAATAGAGAAAGGGAGGCATCAGGATGGATAACAATATTTTGATTATGGTTGTTGAAGATGATGAGATATTAGCGAATGAAATAAAAGCTTTTCTGAGAAAATGGGGATATAAAGCTGAAAGTGCAATGAATTTCTCAGATATTGTTGCGGATTTTTCACGTCTCCATCCTCATTTAATTCTTTTGGATATCAATTTGCCTTACTATGATGGGTTTTACTGGTGTACTAAAATAAGAGAAATGTCCGATATTCCTATTATTTATATCAGTAGCCGCGGCGATGACAGTGATAAAATCAGAGCGATTGTTCAAGGCGGGGATGATTATGTGGAAAAGCCATTTAACCTGCATGTTTTAAAAGCAAAGATGGAAGCCATCATCAGAAGAACCTATCAGTATAAAGTCAAAGATAAGATTTATCTTGATCCGGATACTTGTTTTGATACACAAACCGCTATTCTTTACTATCAAAATCAGGAAGTGGATCTGACAAAATCAGAAAAAAAGATACTGACTAAAATGTTCAGCTGTAAAGGTGAGATTGTAAGCCGGGAAGAGCTAATGATGGCATTATGGAATACCGAGGAGTATGTAACTGATGGTACCTTGACAACGATGATCAGCCGATTAAGAAGCAAGCTGGAAGCTTGTTGTAATAATGAAATCATCAAAACAAAGAAAGGCTATGGGTATTATATCGAATGAAATATATAGATCATAATAAACGTGAGTTTATATTGAGTCTCATCCTGTTTTTATCTTTTAATCTCTACTTTATCTTTTTAGTTCCCAATACCAGTATCAACTATCTTCTTTATCTGGATTTTTTGATTGGAACTATCTATGGCATTTTTATTGGGATAGATAGTTATCGGGCTATAAAAAGAGAACAGAAAAAACAAGAGCTGCTTAAATCCGATGAACTTATTTGCTGGGAGTTTTCCGATCTAAAAGAGCCGGAACTTATCGAACATGATATTCATGTTTTGCAGGGACAGCTTCATGATCAGATCGTATTAAATGATAATTTGCAGGATTATATTACAAAATGGTGTCATGAAGTGAAGCTGCCGCTTTCAGCGAGTTTGCTGATGCTTGAAAAGATAGAAAACCCAGCGGTTAAGAAACCAATGAAGGAACAGCTTGAAAAAATCAATCAGCAATTAAACAGCGCCCTAGTGGGCTGTAAAGTACAAAGCAACATCTATGATTTACAAGTGAAACCAAATAATCTTTCAGAATGTGTCAAAACCTCAATTAAAAATAATCAGTTCTTTCTTATACAAAATCATTTTAACCTTGATATTGATGTCACAGAAAGCCAAGTATATACAGATAAAGAGTGGATTGTTTTTGTAATCGATCAACTGATCAGTAATGCAATCAAATATGCGAAAGAACCTCCTGTTTTAAAGATATGGAGCGAAGTAAAAGGGGATTCCATCTTTTTATATATTGAAGATCATGGTGAAGGGATCAGCAAAGAAGATATTCGCCGCATCTATGAAAAAGGATATACAGGCATTAATCGTCATAACGGAAAATATAAGTCTACCGGAATGGGACTTTATATGACATATTTGATTATAGAAAAGTTAGGTCATCAGATTGAGGCAGAGAGTATAGAAGGGGAATATACCCGTTTTAAAATAACATTTCAAGATAACCGTGACTATTTTAATCTCTAATGTTACAGAAAATGTAAGATTGGAGAGTGTTTGTAATGTAGATGTAAGGATTTCATTTCACTCCTTTTTTATAATGAAGGTGTAAGGAGGAAAGAAGTATGAATGAGAAAAAAGTAGTAGAAATCAAGAACCTAGTTAAAAATTTTGGGGTTAGAGGATTTCAGACACGAGTATTAAAAGGAATTGATTTAACGATCTATCAAAATGACTTTATCGCAATTATGGGACCGAGCGGATCGGGAAAATCAACGCTGCTTAATATATTATCGACGATTGATAAAGCCACACAGGGATCTGTCTTCATAGATGGAAAAGATATTTCTAAAATCAACAATAAAGAGTTGTCGAAAATACGAAGAGATAAAATTGGTTTTGTTTTCCAAGATTATAACTTACTCGATACAATGACACTTCAGGATAATATAGTCTTGCCTCTATCCCTAAATGGGGTATCAAGCAAGGTTTGTTTAGAAAAGAGTCAAAGATTGGCGGATATGTTTGGATTAAGTGCACATCTAACTAAATATCCCTATCAGTTGTCAGGCGGGCAAAAACAAAGAGGAGCAACCTGCCGTGCGCTGATTACAGAACCGGAAATTATTTTTGCTGATGAGCCAACAGGAGCTTTAGATTCTAAGTCAAGTCATGATCTGCTGGAATGTTTAAAACTTGTTAACGATCAGGGACAGGCAACGATTCTAATGGTAACCCATGATGCCTTCAGTGCCTCTTATGCAAAGGATGTTTATATTTTAAACGACGGAACAATCAAATGCAAATTAAGCAAAGGAGCAGATCGTAAAGAGTTTTATGATCGTATTATTGAAATGCAGGCTTCTATGGGAAGTGATTTCTCATGAGTATGTTGAAACTGGCTGTTCATAACTTTAAAACCAGCTTTAAAAGCTATTTATCTTTAATTGTATCTTTAGCCTTTGCCATATTAGTTTTTTATAATTTTCAAAATATCTTATCTTCCGGAGTTTTAACATCATTAGGTGAATCAAACACCCGCAATATTGAAATCATTGTCCAAGTTATTACTTTTGTATTGGGTTGTTTTATCTTATTCTTTGTTTGGTATTCAACCAATGTCTTTTTAACCAAAAGAAAAAAAGAGATTGGGATCTATATATTTATGGGACTTTCCAATCAAAAGATCGGTAAGCTGTATATCATTGAAACCACAATGATTGGTCTTGTTGCCTTAGGGTTAGGCATTGGATTTGGAGTACTGACCACTCAGCTTTTTCAGATGATCATGATGGCTATTTCAGATATTTCAGTGGAATTGGTCTTTAGCTTTTCACTGCAGGCCATTTTATATGCAACTGTGGTGTATTCTGTTATTTATTTCATCTTTATATTAAAAGGCTATATTAATATCGTTCGAAGTAGTGTTTTAGATATGGTTTCGGCAAACAAACAGAATGAATATGTAAAAACGAAATCTTGGATATTATTTTTGAAATCAATTTTAGGAGTCATCATTACTGGAATCGGCTATTATCTGGCGATTAAAGAGGGCGGAATAGAGGTCATGAGCAATGTTCTGTCCGCAGTGGTATTTGTTGTTGTAGGTGTATATCTGTTATTTGGCGGGTTGATACCGTTAATTTGTCAAAAACTAGTGGATCATAAGAATTTTCTTTATAGAAAAGAAAGAAGTTTATGGTTAAACAATATAATCTTTAGAATTAAAAAGAATTATCGAACGTATGCGATGGTCAGTATCCTAATGTTATGTTCAGTAACGGCCTTAGCTACCGGGTTTGCGATGAAGAATCGTTATGAGGGCATCGTTCATTTTAGAAACACATACACCTTTCAGATTTTAAGCTCTCACCCTGGATTAAAAGAAGAATATAAAGATGTAATAGAAAAAGAAAGCGGCATTGCCTATAGTTCAGAAATCGCTTTATTACAGTTAGACAGTGGTGTTGTTGAATCGCTGTATCAAAATCAGTATTATAGTATTCTATCTTATTCTCAGGTTCAGCAGTTGGCTAAAGAAAGTGGGTTGGAATTTACGTTTGACACGCTTAAAGAGGATGAATATATTAATGTTTCACGGCTTCATTTAATGTCGTTTATCACAGACAACACTCTAGTCACAACAACAATCAATGGGAAAGAGTATAAGGAAGTCGAAGAAACGGCAATCCCATACCTAGGGTATTTTCAAGAAAATTTGAATTTATATATGGTCAGTGATTCACAGTATCAAGAATTGCTGCCATTAGGGACTGTCCTGCACTGTTATAATTATAAATTAAGTGACATGAGTCATTTTGAAACCACTCAAGATACACTGAAGAATTATGGAAATTACGATGGGTTAGTGACATTGGATCCAAACAGCAATGAAATTGAATGGATTAAAGTGCTGTATTCATTATGTGTATTTATGTTCATGGTCTTTGTTTTAGCCAGTGGCAGCATCTTATTCATGAAACTGTACAACGATGCTTATGATGAAAAAGAGCGTTATCAGATTCTTCATAAGATCGGAATTAGTAAGAAAACACTGAAAAAAGCTATTCTTAATGAGCTGCGATTTGCCTATTTGGCACCATTATTCGTCATGAGCATTTCTTCTTATTTTTCAGTACATTCCCTAGCTAAACTGATGCAGACAGAGCTGCTGAGTGTCAATCTTATCAGTGTTCTGTTTATCTATATCTTCATTTATATTTGTTATCGTTTATCTGTTTCCATTTATCAAAAAAATGTGGGCATTAAATAAAAAAATGAAGGTAAATCACAATGTTTGTGACCTTCATTTTTATTTATTTAAACATCTTTTCTTTATTGAAATACCAGTCAATAGCCTCTAAAACACCGCCTTCATCATTAGAGGCAATGGTATAATCAGCAACTTCTTTGATTGCCGGTTTTGCATTGCCCATGGCAAAGCTGTAGTTTGCCATTTTCAGCATCTCATAATCATTGCCACTATCGCCAAAAGCCATTACTTCTCCTTCAGGCGCATTCCATGCTTCTAATAAAAACTGAATGCCATGAGCTTTATTAATTCCCGGAATAATGAGATCAATGCCAAAATGACCGCAGTCTACAGGTGTCATAATATGTCCAATGCTTTCTTTTAATTCGTTTAAAATTTGTTCAAAGTTATCTTCGTCACAGCTTAAAAATACTTTAAAGATCGTATCATCAAAATGATCGAAATTCTTTACTCGCTGTAATTTTGGATAATAAAAATTCAAGCGGTTAAAGTAATCGTCTTCTACAGATTCATTGATATAAGCACTTTTCTTTCCGCAGACGATCTTTTTTATAGAAGGATATTGATTAATGGCTTCAATTACCTTTCTGACGTCATCATCTTCTAATTTAGCGACAAATAGTTCTTGATCTTGATCGACAATAAAGGCTCCGTTTTCTGCGATGAAGGTTAGTTCTTTTTGGATTTCCGGAAAGAAAGAGCGGAGCTGATAATATTGATTGCCGCTTGCTACGACAAAACGAATGCCTTCTTCTTTCATCTTTGTATATTGTTTCATAAATCTTTCTTTATCATACTGATTATCATGGGTTAAAAAAGTCCCATCCATATCTACTGCAATTATTTTAATACTCATTGTTCGTTCTCCTTTTTTAATTTATAGCGTGATTTTTCTATACAGAGGTGATTTAACCCCATAAACGTAAATTCGTCCATATTTTCAATAAATTCAAAATTGGGCTGATGGATCTGAGGAATATAATCATCAATCCTCTGCTTGAAATCGGATTCACTGACACATGGGGTATATAGAACCATATGTGAGGGATTTATGATGCTGATAACGCTGGCGACTTGTTTCACTAATAAAAGCAAGGGATCTTCTTTTAATAATAATTCTTGTTCTTTCAGTGTCCCGTTAGGCAAATAGCCAAGCTCACCGGCAAAGTGGGTAGCACCGTAAACAATTGCCTGATTCACATATAAACTGCAGCCGCTGTGATGATTATCCGGCTGATAAATAAAGGCAATCGATTCTTTATTTATAGAATTGGAATAGATATAGCCCAGCATTGCGGTATTGACATCATTCTCAATGGTGACTTGAAGATTTGTGGCAGATTCTATTTTGTCTTTAAGCTGACAATTTTCCAATTCTTCAATATCACATTTGCTTACCTTGCCCTGATCGGCGATCGCCGGTACAGATAGGCTGAGGTAGGAAAAATTAAAATTGTTTTTCATTTCTTCAATAATGAATAAAATCTTTTCAATTGACAATGAATCCCATTGATATGTTTTTTTATAAACAACGGTATAGTCTAAATCAACAATACGAACATTAACCTTTATTTGCTGATGACTGTTTTGTAAGGACATGAGTCCAAACAGCATATACTGTCCGCAGATTTGATAGCGTTTTGCTTTACGTCCGCCTGTGGACTCTTCGTCTTCTATTCGTACAATATATGTTGATTCCAGCAATTCTTTTAAAATATTGGTTACAGTCGCTAAAGATAAATGCGTGGCACCAGCGATTTCTGTTTTAGTTGCCGTTTTATTTTCTATAAAATAATCCTTCACACATTGAATGCTGACATTCTTTTCTCCTTTCGATTTGTACATAGCCATCTCCTTTCGTCAACAGTTGACGTATGTTTATAGCTTTATTGTATCGTAAAAAAGAAAAAAGAGGAGACTATTTCAAAACAAGAAAATTGTCAGCATCCATAATAGTAAGATTGCATTAGAGTGCAAATCTATGTATAATGATAATGGCAACTATAGAAGGAGTTGATTCTGTCCGGCGCACTTGATATTGCATAATCAGTAATATAAGTGGAACGTGGAAAACGCTAAAATAATCACAAACGCATATAAAAAAGCCTAACATTAGGTTTTATTTATCATGCTTAAAATGATTATTTAATGGATTCCACAGACAGCATAAGAAATAGGCAGCTGTGGGATTCCCACAGTTTTTTTTAATGCAGATAGTTGCCAATAAATGAAAGGACAGAACAAATAATGAAACAATTAAAACAATACGAAAATAAACCAAAGCTTTATGAAAAAAGCACACAGAAATTTTGGGATGATCCCTATATTTCTAAAGGGATGCTTGAAGCACATTTAAATCCGGATATGGAAGCGGCTACCCGCAGGGAGAAATTTGTAATCAATTCAGTGAATTGGATAGATGAGCGTATTCCCTCAGCAAATTATCCGAAGCTATTGGATTTAGGCTGTGGACCGGGAATCTATGCGGAATTATTCAGTAATAAAGGATATCAGGTCACTGGCTTTGATCTTTCCAAGCGTTCTATTGATTACGCTAAAACTCGTGCTAAGGAAAAGAAACTAGAGATTCAATACGTAGAAGGGGATTATGTCAGCGATGATTTTGGTAGTGGCTATGATTTAATCACTATGATTTACTGTGATTTTGGAGTATTATCTACGGATGACCGTAAAACTTTACTAAAAAAGATTCATGCGAGTCTTAACGATGGCGGTTGTTTTCTTTTTGATGTATTCACGATAGAAAAGTATCGAGGAAAAAAAGAATACAAGGAGTGGAGCATTGAAGAACAGGGGTTCTGGCGAGAGGAAACCAGCCTCATCCTAAAATCATTTTATCGTTATGAGGCTGAAACTACCTTTTTAGAACAATATATTATCATCAATGAATCGGGAATGGAATGCTGTAACATCTGGGAACATGTCTTTACTTTAGAAGAAATTGAGAGGGATTTAAAAGAAGTCGGGTTTCATGATATTAGTATTTATGGAGATGTAGCTGGAAAACCATATAAAAAAAGTGGAGAAACCATCTGCCTGATCGCAAAGAAATAAATAGGAAATGGGTAAACAAAACAGTGTTTATCCTTTTTTTATTTTTATGAATGACCGATATTCATTGATATTTAAAAGCAGATGTGTATAATGAAAGAAGAGAGGAAGTGATCCATCTGAGAGTTTCAAAGGCACCGGAGGTAAGAAAACAGGAAATATTGGATACAGCGATGAAGCTATTTGCCTTGAAAGGCTATGAGGCAACATCAATGGCAGATATCGCTAAAGAGATGAATGTGGTGAAGGGGTTATGCTATCGTTATTTTGCTTCAAAGCAAGAGCTGTTCGATCAGGCAATCAATCAATACGTTGTGCATTGTACAGAACCTGCAATCCGCATCATAGAAGATGAAACATTGTCAATGAATGAGAAGATTCAAGCCATCATGGAGAAAATGGGACATGAGGAAGAATATGCTACTTATCAGGATTTCTTTCACCGTCCTGAAAATGGCGATTTTCATGAACAGCTGACACTAAAAATGTGTAAGTATCTTTCCCCGTTTATAAAAAAAGAAATCAGTCGTCTCGAACAAATAGGACGTTTAAAACTAAAAAATGCAGACACCTTGATTGATTTTATTTTATATGGACAGGTTCATTTATTATCCGGTGATCATGATCAGCTGAATCAGAATATTCATTTGATCAAACATTATATGGATATCCTGATTCAATCAGAAATTATCCCTGATGTATAGTCAGGGAATTAATTTTAAACATTGAATGACCGATATTCATTCAAAAGGAGGATTATATGGAAAAAAAGAAAATAGAAACAAAAAAAGAATTCAATAAGCAGGCAAAAGATTATGATGAAGCACACTATGGTGACCATGCCAGAAGAATTTACCCTTATATATTAGAAGAAATAGCAAAATATCCTGCTTCAGCTATTTTAGATTTAGGCTGTGGAACAGGAGAACTGTTAAAGCAAATTGCGATGCAAAATCATGATCATCGACTATTTGGGGTGGACTTATCTAAAAAGATGCTGGAAATTGCGTATCAAAAATTAGAAAATAAAGCCTATTTGCTTTATGGTGATGCTGAATATTTATTATTTGAAAAAAATAAATTTGATTTAATCTACTGTAATGATTCTTTTCATCATTATCCCAATCCTAAAAAAGCTTTAAAAGAGGTCGCACGTGTACTGAAAAAAGATGGAATCTTTCTATTAGGAGATTGCTGGCAGCCGTTGGTCAGCCGCTGGATTATGAATCTCTATATGAAAATAAGCCGTTCCGGTGATGTGAAAATATATTCAAAAAAGCAAATCATGAACTTATTGTCAGAAGATTTCAAAATCAAGGAATGGAGAGTCACAGCAGATAAAACAGCTTTTTTCATTGTGGCAGTAAAGCAATAGGTGAGTAGCCCCTTTGATTGAATGAATTATGCTATAATATAGATAAAGATCGGGGGGGATGATAATGGAAAATATACTGACGTATTTAAAATGGCGCGGGGATCTTTCATTTAGTGAAAAAGCATTCAATGAAGCAGATAGTCTGATCTTTGCGCTATTAAGCTATATTGAGTGGGAAGATATTGTAGGTGAGACTGCCGTTTCATTGCAGGAAGCATGCCGCAATTATTGTACAAGATATGATCAGGAGCATTTTAATAAGACCTATAGCTTTTCACCGTTACTTTCAGAATTAATTCATATTCTTCCTACTGTTCTTCGCTATCAAGAAGTGAAATTAAGTCATTATCAGGTGATGAATGATAAGCAGGAAGAAGTTCAGTTTGGTGCTATATGTATTGAACTTCCCCAAAATATAGTTTATGTTTCGTATCGTGGCACCGATATTTCCATCTTAGGCTGGAAAGAGGATTTTGATATGACTTATCTGGATGTTATTCCTTCTCAAACTTTGGCAGCCAGTTATTTAAAAGAGATTAGTCAGGTGTGGTTTAAACCGAAGAAATGGTGGCACTTTAAGAAAAAAACACCCATTTCATTATATATCGGCGGACATTCCAAGGGCGGGAATTTAGCCATGTATGCTGCAATCTACTGTAAGGAACTGTCTCCTTGGATAAAGGGTGTTTATAGTTTTGATGGTCCGGGTTTTCGCAAGACTTTTTATGAACATCATGATCCTTCTTTTATATTAGATCGACTGCATCATTATATTCCTAAATCCTCTATCTTTGGGCGTTTGCTGGAACATCAGGAGGCGGCCACGATTGTCAAGGCGTACGGCACCGGACTGATCCAGCATGATGCTTTCTACTGGGAAGTGGATACAGATCATTTTGTTTATGCAGAGGCACTTTGCAAAGAGAGTGATCAGATCAAACAATATTTAGATCAGGTGCTGATGAATAAATCCGATGAAGAAAAGAAAACATTTATAACGCTTCTTTATAAAATGCTGGATGAGATGAAGGTCGAAAGCATTAACGATTTTACGGTAGTCGGATTTAGGCAATGGCTTCGCGGTATTAAAGAATTAAGCAATATGAGTAAAGATGAATATAAAATGTTTTATGAACTGTTAAAATTAGCTTTTATGCAGTCAAAATCGTTTTTATATGATCGAATCAAACGCTAAAGGTCCTCAGTTGAGGGCTTTTTGTTTAACTAAAATAGTTAAAGTGTAAACATGTATCGTTTCTTTTCATATTGCGTTTTACCCTTGATACAGTAACGGTAAAACTCTCAATGAAAAAATAATAGAATTTGTCTAAATATAGCTGAATTTCTGTAATTTACAGTGATTCTTGGTATAATGGAAAAAAGGAGGCGATTCCATGATACAAGAAAGAGTATTTGCAAAAGGATATTGCTTCGCAAAGATTTTTATCTTCTTTTTAATCGGCTGTATAGTGGGGACTTATTATGAAGAATTATTGTTCTTTATAAAGTTTGGTCAAACAACGTCTCGGCAAGGATTGATCTATGGGCCCTTTAGTCCTATTTATGGAGTGGGGGTGGCTGTTTTTGTTGTTTTCTTAGGAAAGCATAATGATAGAAGAAGCATTGCTAAAACGTTGCTTTATGCCTCGCTGATTGGCGGTGCTACAGAATTTGCAACAAGCTGGATCGCCGAAGTATTCTTTGGGGTAGAGTTTTGGAACTATACCGGTTACTTTTTAAATATTGCAGGCAGAACCACTCTTCCTTTTATGCTGGGATGGGGAATTGGCGGAACCGTATTGATGAAACTCATTTATCCATTCGTATCAAAGTGGGTTGAAAAAATTCCTTATGCCTTAGCACGACCGATTTATTATGCAGTGCTGATTTTTATTCTTTTAGATATCATAGTGACCTATACGGCTTTTGCTCGTATGGCATTAAGAGATCAAGGCAAGCCGCCGTACAGTTTTATCGGAGAATTCATGGATGACTGGTATGATGATGCATTTATGTATCAAAAATTTCCTGTCATGCGTCCGCAGTCTAATTTAGAATAAAATGATTAAGCTTTTGGCTAAATCTGTTTAAACGGTAAATAATAGGTATATGACTTGCAAATAAAAAAGAATGACGTATACTTATTGTTAAATGAAACTAACTTATTTCGGGAGGGATTTTATGGAAACAATCGTGGGGATTTTGATTCCCTTTTTAGGAACGACATTAGGAGCAGGCTGTGTCTTCTTTATGAAAGGCGCTATACGTCCTAAAATACAAAAAATGTTGTTGGGGTTTGCTTCCGGGGTTATGGTGGCAGCTTCGATTTGGTCATTATTAATTCCGGCAATGGATATGTCAGAAGGGATGGGAAAATTAGCTTTTATACCGGCTGCTGTGGGATTTCTTTTAGGGATCTTGTTTTTGCTTGTTTTAGATGCGACCATTCCTCATCTTCATTTAAATGATGACGAACCGGAAGGAAGAAAAAGCAACATTACTAAAACAATGATGCTGGTGTTAGCTGTAACGCTTCATAATATACCAGAAGGAATGGCAGTCGGCGTTGTATTTGCCGGAGTTGCGAGTGGTTCACAGAATATAACGATGGCAGGAGCGATCGCCTTAGCGATTGGGATCGCTATTCAGAATTTTCCTGAAGGGGCCATTATTTCGATGCCGTTAAAAAGTGAAGGGTTAACAAAAGGTAAAGCATTCATCTATGGAACTTTATCGGGAATTGTAGAGCCGATTGCGGCTGTAATGACGATTTTATTATCTTCTTTCATTGTACCGATTTTACCTTATTTGCTGTCATTTGCGGCTGGAGCTATGATCTATGTGGTGGTAGAAGAATTAATTCCTGAATCTTCAGAAGGCGGACATTCTAATATCGGAACGATCGGTTTTGCTGTTGGCTTTGTGATTATGATGGTATTGGATGTTGCATTAGGATAGGAGGGCTTGGATGAAAAATCGTCTCAGGATGACATGGAAAGCCATGCAAATGGAACGACGTGAGCATAAGAGTTCTTTTTGGGTTTACTTGATTTTAAGAGCAATGGTTGTGATAGTCATGATCCTTCAATTCTTCAATCGAAATTATGAAAATGTATTCTTTTGTCTGCTGACGCTATTTTTATTGGTCATCCCTAGTTTTATTCAGGTAGAATTCAGAATAGAAATTCCAACAACATTAGAAATCATTATCTTACTATTTATCTTTGCGGCGGAAATTCTAGGAGAAATCCATGCTTTTTATGTAAAAATTCCATTATGGGATACTTTACTGCATACAATGAACGGTTTCTTAGCTGCTGCGATTGGATTTTCCTTGGTAGATATTTTAAATCGCAATAAACGTTTAGAATTTCATTTATCCCCTTTGTTCATGGTGCTGGTAGCTTTTTGTTTCTCGATGACAATTGGAGTGGTCTGGGAATTTTTTGAATTCTTTATGGATTCATTCTTCAATATGGATATGCAAAAAGATACAGTGATTCACGCCATCCATTCAGTGATGCTGGATCCGTCTATGAGCAATCGGGTTTATACGATTTCTTCTATCAATGAAGTATTGATTAATGGCAATGCGCTGCCTGTAAACGGTTATATTGATATTGGCTTAATTGATACGATGATGGACTTGATTGTTAACTTTGTCGGTGCGTTTATCTTCTCTGTTTTTGGTTTCTTTTATTTAAAGAAAAGAGGGAGGGGAACATTTGTTAAAAGGTTTATTCCCAGAATTAAAGATAAATCTAAGGATTATCTCCTTAAACTAAGAAAAGAAGCTGAAAAATAGGCTTCTTTTTCATTTTAAACGCCTTGTAATTTAAGGTTAGACGTGGTATTTTATTTAGTAAGCAAATAGAAAAGTGGGGGAGAAATATGGCTAAAATAGCGAAATTTGGTGGATCATCACTAGCAGATGCCAACCAGTTTAAAAAGGTCTGTGAGATTATTAAAAGTGATCCTAACCGAATGTTTGTTGTACCTTCAGCACCGGGGAAAAGATTTAAAGAAGATACGAAAGTGACGGATCTTTTATATCAGGCTTATTATGCAAAAGAAGAAAACGAGTTTGAAAGGGTGTTTAAACAGATCAAACAGCGTTATCAAGATATTATCAATGATTTAAATTTAGATTTTAGTTTAGAAGAAGAATTTAAAACGATCGAAGCTGATTTTAAGGCTCAGATTGGAATTGATTATGCGGCTAGCCGAGGAGAGTATTTAAATGGCTTGCTTTTAGCTCATTATCTGAATTACCCGTTTATCGATGCGGCAGACGTTATCTTTATTGATGAATGTGGGAACTATGATGCGAAGCTGACCGATCCGGTTTTATCGCAGGCATTAAATGATTGTGGCTGTGCGGTTATTCCCGGATTTTACGGAACCTTGAATGATGGATCGAAGCAGATTAAAACCTTTTCTCGCGGCGGATCAGATGTAACTGGATCTATTGTCGCTAAAAATGCACATGTCAGTCTGTATGAAAACTGGACAGATGTTTCTGGATTTATGATTGCCGATCCGCGTATTATTAAAGATCCTGAATCAATCGAAACGATTACTTACCGTGAATTAAGAGAGTTATCTTATATGGGGGCAAGTGTTCTTCATGAAAATTCGATTTTCCCTATTCGCGATGAGGGAATCCCCATTCATATATTAAATACTAATCGTCCTAAGGATAAAGGAACCTTGATTGTGGAGAGCACCTGTCATAAGCCAAATCATATTATTACCGGAATTGCCGGTAAAAAAGGTTTTGCAACCATCATGATTGAAAAAGAGATGATGAACGGTGAAATCGGCTTTAGCCGCAAAGTGCTGCAGGTGTTAGAAGAAAATCAGGTTTCTTTAGAACATATGCCTTCCGGTATTGATACGATGACTTTGATCGTTCATACCGATGACTTCTTAGAAAAGGAGCAGGATATTCTAGCAGGCATTCACCGTGCTGTTCATCCGGATTCGATTGAATTAGATTCAAACCTCGCATTGATTGCTGTAGTGGGACGTGGGATGAAAGACGGTCGTGGAACAGCTGCCCGTATCTTTGAAGCACTAGCCAGAGCCAATATCAATGTTAAAATGATTGATCAGGGATCATCTGAATTAAATGTCATCGTAGGGGTGAAAAACGTTCACTTTGAAGAAGCGATTAAAGCGATATATGAGATGTTTATTGAAAGAGAAGCTTAGGCTTTTCTTTTTTCTTACCAAAATGTAAGATAAATGTAAGGATATATTTGGGATATCTTAAACTTAACGTGATACAATAGACTTGTAATAAGGGAAGAGGTGACCCATATGAAATATATAAAAAGACTTCTGATGCTGCTTATCATCATCGTCTTAATGATCGGTGGTTACTATGTTTATTTAGGGTATCAGATGTATGATAAAGCAAAAGAAGAAAAACCGTTTGCTGAGATGGTCGAAACAATTAAAAGTAATCAAAACTATACCTCATTAGATCAGCTGCCTTCTATTTATTTAGATGCGGTCATTGCGGTGGAGGATCATCGTTTTTATGAACATGGTGGTATTGATGTCTTAGCGATTGGCCGTGCAATCGGGAATGATATTATCTCTCTTTCTTTTAAAGAAGGGGGAAGCACGATCACTCAGCAGCTCGCTAAAAATCTTTACTTTACACAGGAAAAAAAGATTGAAAGAAAGATTGCTGAGGTATTCATGGCTTTTGATATTGAACAGACATGCAGCAAAGATGAAATTTTAGAGTTGTATTTAAATACGATTTATTTTGGTGATGGTTATTATTGTGTGAAAGATGCCAGCCTTGGCTATTTTGATAAACTGCCAAGTGAAATGAATGAATATGAAGCGACACTTTTAGCGGGAATTCCCAATGCGCCATCAGCCTATTCTCCAACTAACTCAACGATATTAGCGTCACAAAGACAGCGACAGGTGCTTGAAAGAATGGTGAAATGTAATTATTTAGATCAGGAAGAAGCAGACAAAATCGCCGCTTTAGGAAGTGTTGAACAAATCGACCGCATTGATTAACCGTTAAAAAATGCTATAATGGAAATAACAAAAGCGGAGGGAAACGCAATGAAAAAAGTGGTGGGTTCAATTATTGTGATTCTAGTCATACTTATCATCGGGTTAGTGATTTGGATAAATGTCAGTCCGATGCCGGCGGTTTATCTTTTAAGACGACAGATGGGAGAGGCATCGATTTCTTACCCGGAAGATGAAAAGGAACGAAAAAGTCGGGTAGCTGTAGAAAATGATCTTGTTTATGAATCAAATGATCGGCACAATACTTATGACCTTTATATGCCAAAGGATATTGAAGGGAAGGTACCGGTGGTGATTTGGATTCATGGCGGAGCATTTGTAGCCGGCAGTGCGACCGGAGTAGAAAACTGGGGCTATATGTTAGCCAGTGAAGGTATTGCAGTGGTAAGCATGGATTATCAATGGGCACCGGAGATGCGCTATCCCGGACAGGCTAGACAAGTCCAAGAATGTATCATGACTTTGCAAAAGAGGGCGGCAGAGGGGTTAGCCATTGATTTAGAACAAGTCATTTTAGCAGGAGATTCAGCAGGAGCGCATATAGCCGCCCAAAGTGCTTTGATTAATACTAACCCTAAATATGCTGCTGCGATAGGACTGCAGTCAGCTTTAAACCCGGGGGATATTAAAGCGATGCTTTTATACTGCGGACCGTATGACGTAGAAAAGATGCTGAATATAGAGGATAAAGCACTTAATTTCTTTGCTTCACGCATTGGCTGGAGTTTATTTGGAAGTAAAAACTGGAAAGAAAATCCATTACTGGAAACGACAGTAATTAAAAATTATTTGACTAAAGATTTTCCCAGCAGTTTTGTGACAGATGGAAATAACGGCTCATTTGAAAGTCAAGGAAAAGAATTGGTAGAGAAAATGAATGCTTTAAATATCGAGAATCATGCTTTATTCTTTGATAAAGAGGTCGTTGAAACCAATCATGAATATCAAACCGATCTGCTATCCAAAGAAGGCTGGCAATGCTATGAAGAGACGGTACAATTTTTAAAAGAACAACAGCTTATAAAGTAAAAAAGCGATAATGACATGAGCTTATCATGCCGCTATCGCTTTTTCTAATTCTTGTATTGCTTGGTCAATACGCTTTAAAGTTTCTTCTTTTCCCAAAATATGTGCAATCTCTACCGCTCCTCCGGGAGTAAATGATTTATAGGTTAAGGCAACACGCACAGGCCACATAATACGACCGTTCTTTACTTCATGTTCCTGTGCTAATTGAACAAATAAGTTCATTAATACTTCATCATCGTCATAGTGATCGATCTCTGCTAAAGCTGTACGTACCCATTTTAATGCTTCCAATGAATTTTCAGGATTAGTTTTCATCTTTTTACTTGTATAAAGATCAATATTAAAAGGGTATGCCTGATCGATAAAGTCAACAGCTTCACAAATATCTTCCAGCATCACAACACGGGGCTGCAAAGCTTTGCTTAATTCCATTAGATCGACCTTTGATGTAATGGCTTTTTGATAATATGGCAAGGCATATTCATGGAAGGTATCAATATCCATGCTGCGTAAATACATGCCGTTCATCCATTTTAATTTTTCAATATCAAAAATAGCCGGAGATTTACTGATGCGATCTATTGAAAAAGCATTGATTAATTCATTTAGTGTAAAGATTTCCTCTTCACCATGAGGCGCCCATCCAAGTAAAGCAATGTAATTTAAGATCGCTTCTTTTAAGAAGCCTTTATCAATTAAATCTTGATAAGACGCATCGCCGTTTCGCTTGCTAAGTTTATGCTGTTCGTCTTTCATTACTGGAGGAACATGAATGTAGGCAGGAATATCCCAGCCAAATGACTGATAAATCAAATTGTATTTAGGCGTGCTGGATAAATATTCATTCCCTCTGACAACATGGGTAATGCCCATTAAATGATCATCGACGATATTGGCAAAATTGTATGTAGGATAGCCGTCACTTTTTAACAGTACCCCTTCATCCAAAGTGGCATTTTCTACTTCGATATGTCCGTATACTTCATCTTCAAACGAAGTGATTCCGGTTGCAGGAATAGTTTGGCGAATCGTATAGGTTTCTCCATTGGCAATTCTTTTACGTGCTTCTTCGATCGATTGAGCGTGACAGGGATCATCATATTTAAAGAGCTGTCCTTCACTGCTTTGTTCACGCATTTTTTGAATATCTTCTTCATGACAAAAACAATAATGTGCTCCGCCTAATTCTACTAAACGGTCGGCATACTCTTTATAGAGCGAAAGTCGCTGCGATTGAATATATGGGCCACAGTCACCGGGCTTATCAGGACCTTCATCATAATGTAATCCGGTATCTTCTAAAACATGGTAAATCATGTCGATGGCACCATCAACTTCACGAGCCTGATCGGTATCTTCGATACGTAATATGAAATCTCCATCATCATGTTTAGCGATCAGATATTCATAAAGTGCGGTTCTTAAATTCCCAATATGCATGTATCCGGTTGGACTTGGAGCAAAACGAGTACGAATTTTTTTCATTTTTTTATATTTCCCTCTTTTCTTTTTGTTTATTTTGCGTTATAATGAATTTCGTTGATTGGGGTGTCGCCAAGCGGTAAGGCTCTAGACTCTGACTCTAGCATGCGGAAGTTCGAATCTTTCCACCCCAGCCATTTAACTACGGACACTGATTGAAATTGCCTTGATTTCATCAGTGTTTTTTAATTTATCTGATTGTCTGAAACTGTTTTTGACATACTTAGGTGATAAATCTACAGTGCTAAACACATCCGACATTGTTTTTTCTACTATGTCTTTTTTTATGTTGGTATAAACTCCTAAGGTTGTCTCTATCTTTTTGTGACGTAATATTTCTTGTGCAATCTTTGGGTTTATATCAGCTTCACATAGACGTGTTGCCATACTATGCCTTAGTTGATGAAAATGAATATGGGCTCCATGCTTTTTAGAATAGTAATGCATACTAGTAGAAATCGCATTAGGAGAAATATAGTTTCCATCGGAACTTAATAGAATAGGATAGGCAGGGTGTCTTAAATAATCAGACAAAATAGTTTTTAATTGTGGAACTATAGGAATAGTACCAGTTGATTTAGTTGTTTTGGTTGAAGAAACATACAATTCTTTTTTTTCATGATCGTAGATTAATGTTTTGTTTATATGCTACACTATTTACTAAATCAATATCCGTTACATCTAATGCGAAAATTTCACCTTTTCTCATTCCTGTATAGCAACCAATCCACAAAGCTAAAGATATAATAGGAGCAAGCGAAAGTGTACCGATTTTTGCTTACTCCAAAAATACGTGACAAGTGTTTGAGAGTTGCCCTTGCTCTAGTGCCAATAGAGTAGGGGCTTTTTTGTTAATGTACCTAGGGATGTTTAATATCCAACACTTGCTACACCATGTTCCGCCTGCTCTTGTGTAAAACCTTCATAAATTAACTGGCTTATTAATTCTTGTCGAGAAAAAGGCATCACATCTAAATAATTTTTTGCCATTTTTTCTGCTTGTAAATTCCAATCTGCTCCACAATTATCTACAGCATACATTGCTTCTGAATCACTATATCCTTCATAGTTCAGTTGTTTTATTAGTCCTGTGTATGAAAATGGCATAGTCTGAAGATATCTTAACGCTTTATTAAGCGCATTTTTTTCGCCTAATGTTATGGCTTTTGTACCTGTAATATCTAAGTTGCATTCCACATTCTCGTATTTAATATTGAACGAACTTGTTTGACCGCTAATTAAATTGCTTGGGTTGGTTATTGTCCAATCGGTTACAGTTTCTTCATTTCCGCTTTCATAGGTCACTTTTACTACTAATGATGAATCGTCGTTAATTTCCGTTCCTTCTAAAGTTGATCCAGTGTACGATGCCGAAAGTGAAACTGGATTGTCTGTTATTCTTATTTTAATTTTGTTGCTTAATACTACTTGATCTCCATTTTTATCTAATACAGCTGCATATAAATCAAATGTTCCACGTTTCTTTGCTCTAATAGTGGTCATGTCTTTATCTAGTTCGGTATAGAACGAATAATAAAGTTTGACTTCATATATTTTAGCATCAGGTGGTGAATGCGTTACTTTATAATCGATTATTTCTCCAACTTTATACTCAGTTTTTGAAGTTGTTAATGTTAATTTAATTTCCTCTTGTGGCTTATTAATAAATAATTTCATGAATGCAAATAGCATAATTATAATTACGGGAATTATTATCATCTTATTTTTATTAATAAAGTGTTTGAATTTGTCCATAAAAATCTCCCTTCGTTTTTATATAAACACTATATAGTGTGTTTATCGTAATAAGAAATAAAAAGATTGTTTAGAGTAATATCTCTATTCGTTTATAAGATTCTCTAATCTAGTTTTCAATAACCTTAGCTGATCTTCATCAAGTGCCGTTATTCTTTCAACAATGCTACGTGTTAGTGGGTCTTTTGACAACTTATATAAATTTTCTTTTTGTAAGGCGTTAATATAACCTATCGCATAAGAATAACTTATATCTAATGCATCAAGGATATTTATTGCACTTCCTGCTGATAATAAACTTCCAATTTCCTCAAAAAGTAAATAATCAGCTAATGATATACCGGCTTTTTTGCAACATCTTCTTTTAATAGCTTTTGTTCAATTCGGCTGTTTTTACATAACATTGATAATATATTCAACGATGCATCACAGTGTTTTATTAAATTACTTAACATATTAATTTGTTCGGTTGTCTTAGACTCTACATGATTTTTATCCCATCCCATTAGGTATGCAGGAGTCACATTTAATATTGGAGCTAATGTTTCAATAACATCTAAAGGGATTTTTTTGTAGTTCCAGTTGCATATCTTTGCAGAGCTGATTTGAAATACCACTTCTTTTTTCTAGTTCAGCATAGGAATAACCACTGTTATGTATTGCTTGGAGTAACCGTATAGTTATTTTTTCAGTTTCACTCATAATTTCACCTACTTTTCAAGTACGTTATATTATTTGTGTCCCATTTTTGCAGCGATTTTTATTAAATAGATATAGAAAATAATGGAATTGTCTCATAAACGGGATGGAAACGTATGCAGGTTCAAAAATAATAAAAGAAAGGAGCAATAACAACGCCGCCTAACATATTTTCTCCTCTGTATTCCCCGTTAACATATCCTGTAATACGGACATAATCCCCTGAAGCTAAATCCTCATTCCCGGTTTTACGAACGGAAACAACCGTATTGTTTTCAATTTTAACAGGATCCTGCCACATTTGAAAAGCAATGATATCACCATCTGCTTCCGGAGTAGAAAATATTTCTCCGGTCAGGGTAACATACTTGTGCTTAAACTTTTTTGGAGTTGTGTATAAATCACTGATTTGTGATTCATCAATAAACTCTTTTTCTTTTGAGGCTGTCTTTTCTGATGATCCACATCTGGATAACGTAATGGTCAGCAGTACTGCCATCATCATTTTTTTCCTCCCTAATATAATTTATATAAACATAAGGCAATCATGTTTACACCCATTTAAGTCAGTCACCATTTCCTTCAAATAGATGACCCTTTCCTTATATATAAATCTCTTTCTTACATTATACTATATTCTTTTAAGAGGAGAAATGCTTTATTAAAAAAACCAATCTTTTTTGATTGGCTTACAACGACTATTAATGGTAGCCTGTAGGGGGCTCGAACCCCTGCATGCTGGAATGAGAATCCAGTGTGTTAACCACTTCACCAACAGGCCATCGTTCTTACATATTATAGCACTAAAAAAGAAAATGTGATAGATAAAATTAAAAAAATTCTATCGACTCTATTTTCTAAAAATAATCTCTGTTATAATAAAGGTAGGACAAATAAAGGAGAGACATTATGAAATACGAAATTATAGGAGGACAATTGCCGGTTGTCAGCTGTACCTTGAATCAAGGGGACAGTATTTTTACAGAATCCGGTGGAATGTGCTGGATGGATGATGCGTTCGATATGGAAAGCAATACGCGTGGGGGATTATTAAAGGGATTAGGACGTGCTATGAGTGGTGAATCCATCTTTATGACAACCTATCATTGTAAAAAGGATGCATCAACAATTGCTTTTGGGTCATCATTTCCGGGATGTATCATGCCAGTCGATTTGCCGGCGGGGAAACGATTGATCCTGCAAAAGACTGCATTTTTGGCGGCGGAAAATACTGTCACTTTAGAAGCGCATCTGAATAAGAAAGTCAGCACCGGATTTTTTGGAGGAGAAGGGTTTGTTCTGCAAAGAATCATCGGTCCCGGAATGGCCTTTTTGGAAATTGACGGCGATGTTGTTGAAAAGACATTAGCACCCGGAGAAACAATTAAAGTCGATCAGGGATATATCGCTGCGTTTGAGGATACTGTCAATTATGAAATTACAACAGTCAAAGGCTTAAAGAATAAGTTCTTATCAGGAGAAGGATTCTTCTTAGCGACATTAACCGGTCCCGGTAAAGTTTGGCTGCAGACGATGCCATTTAATGTTTTAGCGGGAAGAATTATCGATTTAGTACCGAAACGTTAGAAGCGCCTATTTAATTAGGCGTTTTTTTATTGATAAAATAAGGAATATAAAAGAAATTGTAAAAAAAATGTTGGTAAGATCAAGCATATTCGTTATTTCCTTTCATAGATATAACTAGGAGGGTTAGACAATGGATTATAGAAAAACAATTAAAGAAATCTACGAAGAATATAAAGTAGATCCAAAGCTAGGACTAACGTCCCAGCAAGTCAAAGAACGTATCGAATTGTATGGTCAAAACATTTTAGAAAAAGAAAAAAAGAAAAGTCTAATCAAAATGTTTGTAGAACAATTCAAAGATCCAATGGTGGTTATATTAATCGTTGGTGCTGTGATGTCTGTTGTTTTAGGGGAATTGATTGATGCTTCGATTATTTTATTCGTGCTTATTTTAAACGCGTTTATTGGAGTATTCCAAGAATCTAAAGCAGAAAAGTCATTGGAAGCTTTGGAAAAATTAAATTCACCGATCGTTCAGGTATTAAGAGACGGACATGTCGGCAGCATTGATTATCAAGATTTAACTATCGGTGATCTTGTTTTTTTAAGTTCGGGATCTTTTGTGCCGGCAGATTTAAGATTGGTAGAATGCGAACAGCTGGAAATTGATGAATCTATGCTGACAGGGGAAAATGAGCCGGTAAAAAAGCAGGCAGAATTTGTCAGCTATCAAGAATTGCCGATCATGGAACAAAAAAACATGGCATTCATGTCAACCTATGTAACGAAAGGAAAAGCAGTGGGACTGGTTACTGCCATTGCTAAGCAGAGTGAAGTAGGGCATATTGCTAAGCTGTTAACCGATCAAAAAACAGAAAACAGTCCTTTGCAAATTAAGTTGGCACAGTTATCGAAGTTATTGGGAATGCTAACTGTTGGGTTATGCGGTCTGATGTTTATCATTGGACTTATTCAGGGAAAGAATTTATTTGATATGCTGCTTTTAGCGATTTCTTTAGCGGTTGCAGCTATTCCTGAGGGATTGCCGGCAATCGTCAGCATCACATTAGCCTTTAGTGTTCAGGCAATGTCGAAGCATCATGCAATCGTACGTAAATTAGGCGGTGTTGAAACATTAGGGTCAGTGAGTGTCATCTGCAGTGATAAGACCGGTACATTGACACAAAATCGAATGAGTGTAGTTGGCACTTATCCCAGTAATGTTCCTGTTCATATGTATGAATGTATGAGTCTTTGTCATGATGTCAGCTTTGGCGATGACCGCATGTTTGGCGATCCGATGGAGCTGGCTTTAGTGACCTTTGCAATGAAGGCGGGTTATGACCCTATCGCAATGAAAAAAGAGTATCATAAGATTTCTGAAGTTCCTTTTGAAAGCAAAACAAAAAAAATGCAGGTCACCTATCAAATGGGCAGCAGACGCTATTTGTTTGAAAAAGGGGCTATCGATGTTTTATTAAAGGAATGTCAGAGCGAATACCGAGACGGACGCATAGAACCATTGTCATCGATTCGCAAAGAGACTTTGCAAAAGGAAGCCAATAATTTAGCGAATCAGGCTCTGCGAGTACTTGCGTTTGCTTATAAAGAAAACAATGGATTAAATAATGAACCATTGATTTTCTTAGGGTATGTCGGTTTGATGGATCCACCAAGAAAAGGAGTAAAAGAAGCGATTGAAACTTGTCATAAGGCATCGATTAAAGTCGCTATGATTACCGGTGATCATCCGAATACTGCTTTAGCGATAGCAAGACAGCTGAATATTACACAAAACCCAAATTCTGTATTAACCGGAAATGAGATTGAGAAGATGGGGGATGAAGAATTAAAGCGACAGGTAAAAACGCATCAGATCTTTGCCCGTGTATCCCCAACACATAAAGTAAGAATTGTTGAAGCGTATCAGCGTAATGGAGAAGTGGTTTCGATGAGCGGTGATGGAGTCAATGATGCACCGGCACTGAAAAAGGCAGATGTCGGGATTGCGATGGGAGAAAGCGGAAGCGATGTTGCCAAGCAAGCCAGTGATTTAGTGCTGACCGATGATCATTTTGCCAGTATTGTATCGGCAATTGAAGAAGGCCGTAACATTTATCTTAATATTAAAAAAGCGATTTTATATTTGTTGTCATGTAATATTGGAGAGATGATGGCATTGATTTTATCTGTAATCCTGATGCCGCACACCAATGCTTTAATGTCTGCTGTTCAGATCTTATGGGTAAATCTAGTTACAGATGCTTTACCTGCTTTGGCATACAGTTTAGAACCCGAAGATCCTTATATCATGAATGAAGTGCCAAGAAAAAAAGATGAATCTGTCTTTAGTCATGGCGGTGGGATTTTTACCTTAATGAATGGACTTCTGATCGGAACGATCACGTTAGTTGCCTATCGTTATGGATTGAATATTTCCCATGCTTACGGTCAGACAATGGCATTTATGGTTTTATCTATTTCACAGTTAATTCATGCGCTAAATTTAAGAAGCATGAATCATTCAATCTTTAAGATTGGCATCTTTAAAAATAAATATCTACTGGCAACCTGTGTATTAAGCATTGCTTTACAGATCAGTGTTACGATTTTTCCGTTCTTTAAGATCTTGCTGAAAACAGTTAGCCTGTCAATGAATGCATGGATTATTATTTTCTTACTTTCTTCTTTAACCTTAGTATTAAATGAAATCAGTAAATTGTTTTACAAAGAAGAAAACTAATTGCGAAGCAGCTGAGGAATTGTTATGATAAAGACAGTTGCAGGGAGGGCTAACATGATAATTCGATCAGCAAAACCAGAGGATTTAGAAGAGATTGCCGATATTGAAAGCTGCTGTTTTCCTAAGGCAGAAGCTGCGTCTAAAGAGGCTTTAAAGGAACGTATTGAAGCGTTTAAAGACTGTTTCTTTGTCGCAGAAATAGAAGAAAAAATAGTAGGTTTTATCAATGGCTGTATCAGTAATGAGGATACGATTCAAGATGAAGCTTATGAAAGCATCTGCTATCATGATCCATGCGGAAAATATCAAATGGTCTTTGGCTTAGATGTACTGCCGGGCTACCAACATCAAGGAATTGCACAGCAGCTGATGAACCATTTTATCAAGACCGCTAAGAACCGTGGACAGATCGGTATCGTACTAACATGTAAGGAATACCTTATCGGTTTTTATGAACAGTTTGGCTTTGTGAATGAAGGAAAATCAGCTTCCACACATGGCTTTGTCACATGGTATGATATGCGTTTATTATTTTAAGCACCAGCGAGGTGCTTTTTTATTAAAATGACTTTATAGAAAGCTTGTGTTAAAATAGAAATGAGTAAATACAGCTAATTTAGCTGAACTGCTATGAATACGGAGGGTTATAATAAAAAGAGCCGTAAGGCTCTTAAAACAAGAATTATAATTGCGTTTCTTTGCCAGAATATTCTTGATAAACCTTTTGTACTTTTTCAGGGGTTTGCTTTTCAAGCTTATACCATCCTTTTGAGTACATTAAATCAAAAACTTCTCTTTGAGAACAGTAGGTTTCTTTTTGAATTTCGATCAGTTTTTTCTGTAATTCTAAATGTGAACATTCAATAATGAAAGTTGTGTAGTCACTTAAAAGTGATTTTAAAGATAATAGGACATCATCGATTTTGTCATAGTCATTAAAAGCATTTTCATTAGGAAGAATTGGCTGTTTTGGTGGGTTTAAATTATCCATTTAGACACTCCAATAATTTTGAATAATGTGTTTTTAACATACTATGTAATCGATCTAATGTCATTTGAATATCTTTGTCCTCTACACTTTCTTTATAACTTTTCACTTTTTTAGATAATACCAGAATAGTATTTAACTGATCGTCGAAAGAACCGCTGTCTTTAGTTGAAATCATTTTTGGTGGCTGGTTCATTATAATTCCTCCTTCATCAATAGTATGGTTGAAGGAAGCCATCTTATTTATATTTTTTAAAATTTAATATACGAGCACAGCAAAGGAGAAAAGATGAAATTAGTAAGAGACAATATTCCTAAAATTATTGCGAGTCAGAATAAAAAAGCAGTCTTTTCAGTGATGAATGACGAAGAATATTATCAGGCTTTATTAATGAAGCTGACAGAAGAAACCAATGAATTTTTAGAGGATCAAAATGAAGAAGAACTTTGTGATATCTTGGAAGTGGTCTATGCACTAGCGGAAACAATGAATATTTCAATCACTCAACTAGAGCAGATACGTAAAGAAAAAAGGGAAAGAAACGGTGGCTTTAAAAAGCAAATTAGATTAGAAAGGATTTTGGAAAACAGCGATGAATAAGCCAAAAATGATTTTGTTTGATTATGGTCAGACATTAGTAGCGGAAAAAGAATTTAACGGCGTGAGAGGAACTGAGGCTGTTTTAAAACATGCCGTAAAAAATAAATATCATCTGTCTGCCGAAGAGCTTCAGGCTAGAGCCACCGATATTAATAGGGAATTAGGGCGCTTTAGTTCACCGGACACCATGGTGGCGGAGGTACATAACCATTTTTACCAAAATTATTTTTATAAAGCCAATGGCATAGAGCTGTCTTTATCAAACAGTGAGATAGAAACATTATTTTGGGATCAGGCAGCCGAAGGAAAGCCGACAGAGGGTATTCAGGAGTTTTTAAATTATTTGCAAAAGCATCATATTCGTACCGGTGTTATCAGTAATATTGCTTATAGTCAAGAAGCTTTAGAAAAGCGTATATCTCGATTAATCCATCACCCGTTCGAGTTTATTTTAGCGACGAGTGAATATGTTTTTCGCAAGCCCAATCCGCGTATATTTACTTTAGCACTGGAAATAGCCGAGCTTTCTCCAAAAGAAGTGTGGTATTGCGGGGATCATCCTTATTATGATGTTATTGGGGCAAAAAATGCTTCGTTGCAGCCTGTTTTATATCAGGGTGCGACTAAAAACAGCTATGAAAATGACGAAGGAGCAATCATTATTCAGCATTGGCAGGAACTGCAGGAGCTATTAGAATCTTTGAATGAATAAAGGAGATGATTAGGATGATAAGAAAACATATTTATTTTAGCGGCCATGTTCAAGGTGTTGGTTTTCGCTATACGGTCATTCAGCTGGCAAGACGCTTTCATCTTACTGGCTGGGTTAGAAATTTGTATGATGGCAGAGTGGAAATGGAAGTTCAAGGAAAGAGTGAGGAATATGAATGTCTGATGCTAGCCGTTAAAAATCAATTTGAAATCACTCAGATACAAATAAAAGAGTGTGAAATAAGACAGGATGAGAACGAATTTGATCTAAAATGGTAAAGAAAAAAGCGCTCTTACTAAAGCGCTATTGAGGATTAAAAGAATCATTTAATTCTTTAACGGTATTTACTAGATTACCGCTGATTACATTTTGCAGATCCTGATTATCATCGACTACCCATTTTTTGTTTTCATCCTGATGCAAGCTTAATGTCAGTGTAGTAGTAAAATCCTTTTCTGCCGTATTGAATCCATCGATAAACATTTTCTGAACTTCCTGACTGATCGTTTCTTGATCTGTGCCAGCTAGAGATTCATTTAATGAATAGGCAAAAGCAGATGGAAACGTGGCTTTAAAGGCTTTGCCAAAGTCATAAGCTGTAAAGGTAACATCAACAGTAGCAGTGGAATCTGTAATTTTTTCATTGGCAATCGTATAAGAAAAATCACCGAGTTTCTTTATCAAATCATTGGGAATAGTAAAATCGCTTGTTCCGGTAAATTGATCTAAGACTTCCTGACTAGCTTCGTTTACTTTCTCCTTTGCTTCTTTCAAATAAGTCTGTGCTGCTGTTGTAGGTGTGTCTTTTTTAGGGGAACAGCCAGTCCATAACCCCAAACATAATAAACATATAAGTAACTTCTTCATATTTCTCCCTCTCAATCTTTATACTTTCATTCTAATAAAATCTATGCGATAGTTCAATCTTTATTGAAATAAGATAGGAAAATACATGGAAATAAAATGAATAAGATTATCGAGAAGATTATTTTGATTGGCTCCTGTTAGCAGATGAACAAAAGGAATTGGTTGAAGCTTATTTATATCAGGGCGATATATAGGGCTTGGCGGATGATGGGATCAAAATGGTGAGCATTGTGATTTTTAAGAATGAGCAAACGTGCGAGCTCAAAATTTAGCAACACTGCCGCTGCATCAAGGACATGGCTATGGAAAAAAGATGGTCCAATATCTTTTTTCTTACTATTAATCGAGCTATCGATATATGGAAGTAGGCACCGGAGACACTCCCTAAACAATTCCATCTTATTATAGAAGATGGACTGCTTTTAAAAGCGATGATCTATTTAAAAAGGAACTGTAAATGCAGTTCCTTTTAGCTATTAGCAAAATCTTTTCCGAATTGTAGACAGCGAAAATCCTTTTCTTCTGGTTCTCCTTTAATGATGAGACTACCAGAAAGAACAGCTGAACTTTGAGAAATAATCTCTTCGAATTTTCTCATCCATTCGCCATCTCCCCATCCGTATGAACCAAATAAAGCGACTTTTTTATCTGCCAATTGTGTTTTGATTTCTTCTAAAAATGGCAGAAAAGTTGTTCCCTCAAGCTGCTCTTTACTAGTTGCCGGACACCCCAGCATAATCTTTTTAAATCCATCTATATGTGGTATTGTTTCTTTTAAATTGATTAACGTTACGGTGTTATTTGTTTCGACAATACCGCTGCGAATTTCCTCTGCCATTTTTTTAGTGTTTCCGGTACCAGACCAATATACGATTAAAATATTTTCCATATTAAGACCTCCTTATAAGTTAGTGTTTACTAACTGAGGTTAGTTTATCAAATTCATTTAAACTGGTCAAAGAAGATGCTTCATTATTTTTTTATAATGGCATAAATGAAGTTTCGATACAAATTTATATAAGAATACAGGTATGCCCCTAAAATATGGAACGGTGTAAAATCATTTGGATACTGAGAAGGCATCATTGCGTAATCCATTTTAGCCTCTTTCGCAAAGCGATTTGCTTTTCTTAGCTGCCAGGGTGACGTGATAATCAAAGCACTGGTTAAACAATGCTGCTTCATGATCTGTTTTGCATATTGAATATTCCCATAGGTATTACGGGCTTTAGTCTCTAATAGAAGCTGATCTTCTTTGATGCCATGCTTTAAAGCATAGGCTTTCATCACTTCTGCTTCAAGATATTCATTTTTAACGGCACCTCCGCTTACTATTATCTTCTTAAAGATACCTTGGTGATATAACTGAATAGCAGTATCCATTCTTGCTTGTAAAATTGGGTGAATGGTTCCATCTTTTTTAGCCGGATAGCCTAATACAATACAGACATCGTAAGATAAATGACCTTTGTTTTTATGAATTGGTCCAAAATAAAAAAACGGCAGTAAGAATAATAAAGCTAAAATAATGATAATAAACATAGAATCCCTCCAGTTGTATTATAAAGTATTTATTTACCAAAAGATACATTGAATCCGGATCGAAGGAATGTTATCCTAAGAGTAGGATAGAAAGAGGGGAAAGAATGAAAACATGGATGAAAGGAAATAGAAAATATTGTTGGGCTGCTTATTTTTTACTATTGCTAGGCTTGAGTTGGAGTACAAATCGTTTTATGCCGAGCGGGATGTTCAGTTTAGAGCATTGGTTCAAAGAAGCTGTAAATGTGATCCCATTTAAAACGATGGTGTATTACTTTAATAGTTTGTGGGATGGCTCACTCAATGTCAATATTCCAATTCGTTTTTTTATCATGAATATTCTTATTGGAATATCAATGGGCGTGCTTTTTGCATTCTTAAATCGTAAAGCATCATTGGTTCAGATGCTGACGTTCAGTTGTGTATTTTTTATGATTTTTGAAGGAGCTGCTCTCTTGTTAAGAATCGGAATCTTTGATGTGGATTCCATTTTGATCAGAACAGCTGTAGCAGTTGGAGGCTACCAGATGATTCAAAGATACGTTTTGACGAATAAGAAAGTGATCGGAATTTAAAGATAAAAGCAGTATCCCATCTATACTAATTCACTTAAAAAATACTAAAAATTTAGGATTTACATAATATGAAAAGAAAAATAAGGGAAATCTATTTAAATTCTTGCATTGGTGGTATATAATGTAAGTGTAGAAAGAGGAAGGGAAAGGAGATGAGAAATATGAAACAGTCATTGAGTCTTATAGCGATGGGTTTATATGGGGCTGCGCTAGTTGGACAAGTTATGTTGTCTGAGGAACGAATGAATATTTTCCAAGGCAAAATAGAAGTGCCATTAGAAATAATGTGTAAATTTGATTTGAAAAACGTATTTCCATCTCGTTTCGTTCCGATGATTGAAATGACAAAAAGTGATGAAGAATTACCGAAAGCATTTCGATTAAATCGGAAGACTAGACCCCCTAACATATGTTGGGCTCAATAAGAGCCGAATCCATCTTATGAATGGAGAGATTCACTGCAGACTTATAATTAAGTGCATACAACCCTCCCTTCAAGTAAAAAGGATATAGCTGAACTTAGCTATATCCCTTTTTATTTATTCCTGTCCTGCAAATCGTGCAATAATTAAACCGAGAACGAACGTAATCGCACTGGTCAGAAGAATAGGAAGATTTAAATGGGTAAGATTGATTCCCATTAATATAGCGATCGGTGAAGCAATGACTAAACCTAAAATTGCGCAGTACGTATGGGACTCATAATTTTTTAATAAGATTTCAATCATTTTCGCTATCAAGAAGATACCGATCACAACTCCTAAGCCAAAGGGAGCTAAGATCATTGCGCTTTGAATAAGCTGATCAAAGTTCAAAGCAACAAGTGCTTTAATAAATAGATTGATATGGCTGATAATGGGATTATAATAACCGATAATCATCAACATCATTGAACCGCTGACCCCCGGAATGACCATTGTTGCCGATGCTACAGCACCTATTAAAAAAAGCTTGATAATTTCCAATAATGAGATTTGAATGGTCACATCTTTAGTGCCTTGTCCGCCTAATAGCTGCATTCCAATAATCAATGCAAAAAACAAGATAAAGATCAAACTATGAGAAAAATCCGGTCTTTTAATTTTGATGCGTTTCGTAATGATAGGCAACCCACCTAAAATTAATCCGATAAAGCATAGATTAGTTTGAATAGGAAAATGAAGAAACAAATATTCAATGACAAACGATAAACAAACAATTCCGATTCCGGCTCCTAAAATATAGGGAAACAGAGTCCGTATGCTTTTTTTCATATCTGAGAATAAATGAGTGATAGAATATATGATATCATCATAAATACCCATTGATACTGCCATCGTTCCGCCACTGACTCCGGGAATGATATTTGCAATACCAATGAGAATCCCACGAAGAATTTCATTTAATAATTTCATGTCTTACTCCTTTCATTTCTTGACTATTCTATCACAACGAAAGATTAAAAAATGTAAATAAAAGAAATCTTAACAACTTATTTATACAACATGTTTTATAGAGAGAGCAATTTTGAAGATATCACATTTGGACATATTTTAATAACGAATGCTACTGGTTTATGAGAGAGGGCATGCTATAATGGTAGAAGGAAAACAAAAATGCAGAGGAGAAAATTATGCCAATATTATTTCATGAAACATCACAAACCTTTCATTTATATAATGAACATGTAAGCTACATATTTAAAGTGTTAAAAAATGGACATTTGGGACAGCTGTATTATGGGAAACACATTCGTGATCGTGAAAATTTTGATCATTTATTAGAAATGCAGGCACGCTCTATGGCCGTATGTCGTTTTGAGGGAGATCTTTGTTTTTCACTGGAACATTTAAAACAGGAATATCCTGCTTATGGAAGCGGAGATATGCGTCATCCGGCAATGGATATTGTTCAGGAAAATGGGAGCCGAATTATTGACTTTACTTACCAATCCTATGCGTTAATGAATGGGAAACCTAAATTATCGGGACTGCCTGCTACCTATGTAGAAGATGAAAGTGAAGCGATGACACTGCTTGTCACAATGTATGATTCGGTGATGGAGACAGAGCTGGTTTTAAGCTATACAATCTATGAAACGCTGCCGGTCATCTGCCGCAATGCTCGCTTTATACATCATGGTCAATCACCTATTTCATTAGAAACAGCTATGAGTCTGAATTTAGATTTGCCGGATAAAGAGTATGAAATGATCGAATTAACCGGTGCTTGGTCAAGAGAACGCAGTGTTAAAGAAAGAAGACTGGAACACGGCATTCAATCTATTTATTCGATGCGTGGAAACTCAAGCAATAACTTTAATCCATTTATTGCTTTAAAACGTTTTGATGCAACAGAATTTAACGGCGAAGTGCTGGGATTCAGCTTTGTCTACAGCGGTAATTTCTTGGCACAGGTAGAGGTTGATACTTATGATGTCACAAGAATTAGCATGGGGCTTCATCCACATTGTTTTAGCTGGTTACTAAGTCAGGGAGAGTCTTTTCAAACACCTGAAGCAGTAATGGTATATTCGGATCAAGGACTAAACAGGATGAGTCAAGTTTATCATGAACTTTATCAAAAGCGACTGGCAAGAGGAAAATATCGTGATCAGGTGAGACCAATTTTAGTCAACAACTGGGAAGGGACGTATTTTGACTTTGATGAAGATAAGATCGTTTCAATGGCGAAAACGGCGAAGAAGCTGGGAATTGAGCTTTTTGTACTGGATGACGGTTGGTTTGGTAAGCGTAATGATGACACAACCGGGTTGGGTGACTGGTATCCGAATTTAAATAAACTGCCTAACGGGATTAAAGGATTAAGTGAAAAAGTAGAGGCATTGGGACTGCAGTTTGGTTTATGGATTGAACCGGAAATGGTCAGTCATGATTCTGATCTTTATCGTCAGCATCCGGAGTGGACATTAGCAACCCCTCAGCGTCCTTCCAGCCATGGACGCAATCAATATATTTTAGATTTCTCAAATGATGAAGTAGTAGACGCTATTTATGATATGCTGCATAAAGTAATTTCGGAATCATCTATTTCTTATATTAAATGGGATATGAACCGCTGTATGAGTGAAGTGTATTCCACAGCCAAAGCAGCAAAAGATCAAGGCAAAGTTATGCACCAGTATATTTTAGGTGTCTATCGTTTATATGAACAGCTGACAACAGAATTTCCTAATATTTTATTTGAGTCTTGTTCTTCCGGGGGAGCCCGTTTTGATCCGGGGATGCTGTATTATGCACCGCAATGCTGGGCAAGTGATGACAGCGATGCGATCGAACGTTTAAAAATCCAATATGGGACATCAATCGTTTATCCGATTTCAAGTATTGGGGCACACGTATCGGCTATTCCGAATCACCAGGTATATCGTTCAACTCCGATTGAAACTCGTGCCAATGTAGCTTATTTTGGAACATTTGGCTATGAATTGGACTTAAATCAGTTAGATCAGGAAACCTTAGATAAAATAGTTAAACAAGTAGAATTCATGAAAGAATATCGTGAAGTCATTCAGTTTGGAACATTCTATCGTTTGAAGAGTCCGTTTGAAACAAAAATTACTGCTTGGATGGTTGTCTCTAAAGATCAAAATACAGCTTTGGTCGGTTATTACAAGCCATTGCAGGAAGTCAATGTTGCCTATGAAAGACTGCCGCTTTGCGGATTAGCTCCGGATAAAGAATACCATGTCTCTGTACATGATATAGATTGCTATGGCGATGAGCTGATGAACATCGGACTTATCACTTCGGATACCCCACCTCAATCAATCGATGAGATTTATGATGGCAGCCATGGGGATTACAGCTCAAAAATTTACATTATTAAAGCAAAATAAGTGTTCTTGCAAGAGCACTTTTTTCTATGACGAAATGTATACATCCTAAGTGCATAAAAGCCTTAGTGTTGTAGATAATCCTTCTAGTAGTAAGCAAAATTATAGAAAAATGAAGATGATGGGAAAAATAGAAAGAGAATGGAACTTGACTTTGTAAAATGGAGTGGTAAAGTTTTTATAGAGACTATTTGAAAGGAGTCAGACAATGTTAGAGTATAAATATGACACTCAGCTTTTGATTGAAGGTAAAGCGCTTAATGAAGATGCGATCAATGATTATTTTGTTACTCATTTTGCTGGAGACTGCTTGCTGGCAGTGGGGGATGAGGAATTGATTAAAATTCATTTTCATACCAATGAGCCTTGGAAAGTACTAGAATACTGTACAACCTTAGGAGAAATTTATGATATCGTTATAGAAGATATGGATCGTCAGTCAAGAGGACTAAAAGGATAAAACATGTGTTAAAGCACATGTTTTTATTTGTATGAAAAAGCAAAATAAGATAAACTGATAGTAACGAAAGAGGTGAAAAGGCATGCTGAAAAAGGAGATTTTAGAAGATCTGATTCGCCTTACAGAAGAAGAAAAAAATAATCTTGCTGGAATTAAAACCATCGATCGCAGTATTTTTTTAAATGCTTCAAGCAATATCATTGATTATCATAAACTTTTATCTGACGATCAATCCTTTACAATAAGACGCCATACACGTTTTCAGGAGTATCCATGTCATCGACATAACTACTTAGAATTTATGTATGTCTACAGTGGTGAAATGACACACATTATCGATCATCGAAAGATTACGATACACGAAGGAGAGCTGCTGCTTCTAAATCAGAATATTGAGCATTCTATCCTTTATACCAAAGAAGAAGACATCATTTTTAATTTAATTATTAAAACAGACTTTTTAGTGTTCATGGCTTCTTTGATTGAAGAAGAAAGTGAGGTGTTCAGTTTCTTGTTTGAAGCTCTTTATTCGAATAAAAATGATGGAGAATACCTCCTTTTTAAAGCCGGTCATAATAAAGAAGTAAAAACAATTATCGAAGAGTTGATCCAACATGTGTATGAACCTACATTTCATCAGTCTTTGACCCTAAAATTAACGATGGGTTTATTACTGACAGAATTAATGAACCATCCTGAAGATATTGAAGCCTATACCGGCAACAGCTATGAGAAAATATTAAGCGGAACTGTCTTAAAATATATTGATCTGCATTATCAGGAAGGATCATTGCGTGATCTTGCGAAAAGCCTTCATCAGCCGGATTATAAGATTTGTAAAATCATTAAAAAGCATACCGGTTTTACTTTTAAGCAGTTGGTCCAAAAAGTCCGGCTCCGGCATGCTATCCGCTTATTAAAGACAACCCACCTGTCTGTAGTAGAAGTTATGGAAAAAGTCGGGTATGACAATATTACTTATTTTTATAAGATATTTAAAGATGCTTATCATATGACGCCTAAACAATATCGTGAAAATGCAAAATAAGATAATGATTATGTCAATTTACGTTATTTATTCACCATAGCGCATCATTATATAATGATATTAAAGGAAAAATAGGGAGGTACTTATGAAAATATCACATGTCAGAATAAACCATTTGAAAAATCCGGTAGGATATAATTTTTCCCATCTTAGCGTCGCATGGCAGGTTCAGGAAGAAAAAGCAACTAAAATAACTTGGTCAAGAATACGCATTGCTTTAGATGAACAGATGAAGCAAATCATTTATGATACCAATAAAACAGAATTGGAAGCTTTGGGAACACCAATAAGAATGGAGCTGATGCCGTACACTCGCTATTACGTTCGAATTATGGCGATGAATGATTTAAACGTTGAGGCTGAAAGCAACATTTATTATTTTGAAACAGGGAAGATGAATGATCTATGGCAAGCACGTTTTATTACACCACAGACAGATGAGCCCTCTATTTTATTTCAAGATTTCACATTGACTAAGAAAGTTCATCAGGCTCGACTCTATATTTGTGGATTAGGAGTATATGAAGCCTATCTGAATCAGAAATTTGTCAATGAGGAATATCTTATGCCGGGATTCCACAGTTATGATGATTATCTCCAATATCAGACTTACGATGTAACTCATCATCTGAAAAATGGAAACAATCATATTGAAGTAGCTTTAGGTAAGGGCTGGTATAAGGGACGCTTGGGCTTCGATGGCGGCTACACGAATATTTATGGAGATCAATATGCCCTGATTTTAGAATTGCATATCATATTTGAAGATGGGACAAAAACGATTGTTTTATCAGATGATAGCTTTAAGAGTAAGCCTAGTCCGATTCGTGACTTAGGAATTTATGACGGTGAAACCTATGATAGCCGTTTGGAAAAAACAAAGCAAGTGAATGGTGTCAATTATTTAGAGATAGATACAGCAAAGCTGTCAGAACGTTATTCAATGCCAATCCAAATAATTGAGAAAAGAACGGTTCAGGAAGTGATTCATACAAAAAAGGATGAGACTATTCTTGATTTTGGTCAAAATATGACAGGTTGGGTAGAATTTGAGACAGATCAGGATCTCCTCTTATCTTATAGTGAAATCTTACAAGATGGATGCTTTTATAATGCCAATTATCGTGAATCTAAACCATATTTTACTTATATTTCAGATGGAAAGAAAAGAACAGTTCGTCCGCACTTTACATTTTACGGCTTTCGCTATGTAAAAGTTGAGGGGATAAAAGAAATAAATGCGTCCAATTTTACAGCTTGTTTAATATCCAGTGATTTAGATCGGACGGGGTATCTGAAAACCGGAAATGTAAAAGTAAATCGTTTGATTGCGAACGCATATTATTCACAAAGAGATAATTTTTTAGATGTTCCAACTGATTGTCCACAGCGAGATGAACGCTTAGGCTGGACCGGAGATGCTCAGATTTTTGCCGGAACAGCATCATTTAATTTAGATACGGCGGGATTTTATCGTAAATACATGCGTGACATGAAAGCCGAACAAACAAGATTAGGCGGCTCAGTACCTTTTACAGTACCTATGCTGAAACCTAAGATTGAAAATTTTGTAGAGTGGCCTAGTAAACCTAGATCGATGGCTGAACAGCCGTTAATGATGTTGAGGGGACATGGTGCAAGTCCATGGTCAGATGCAGCTGCCATTATTCCTTGGACGATGTATCAGTATTACGGAGATAAATCATTGCTTGAAGAAACTTATGAGAATATGAAAATGTTTGTAGATTATGTTATCGAACAAGATCGTCAGCATGGAGAGCATCATCTTTATGATTTCGGTTTTCATTTTGCGGATTGGCTGGCATTAGATAATAAAGCAGAACCGGATTCGCCATTTGGCGCAACTGATATTCATTTTGTAGCAAGCGTGTTTTATTATTATTCGACCACTTTGCTTAAAGAAGCCGCTAGTGTATTAGGATATCAGGAAGATCAGGCACGATATCATAAAAAAGCACAATTGATTAAACAGGCGATTCGTGATAAATATATTCAGGACGGACATTTAACAGCAGATACACAGACGGGGCTTGTTTTAGCTTTGAAATTTGGCTTATTCAATGAGAAAGAAGCAGCATTTAACAGTCAGCACTTAATAAATAAATTAAAAGAAAATAATATGCATTTGGATACTGGCTTTGTAGGGACTCCTTATTTAAATCCTGTTTTATCTGAATTTGGTTATGATGAAGAAGCTTATGAGCTTTTGTTGAATGAAGAATATCCAGGGTGGCTTTATGAAGTGAATTTGGGAGCCACCACAATTTGGGAAAGATGGAATTCTGTTTTAGAAGACGGATCGATGAATCCGCAAGGGATGAACAGTCTTAATCATTATGCTTATGGTTCAATTGTAGAATGGATTTATCGCTATGTGGCAGGCTTACAGCCAATAAAACCCGGATTTAAAGAGGTGAAACTCAAGCCGACTCCACATCCAGCGCTTGGATATTGTGAGATGCGTTACCAATCTGCAAGTGGAGAATATAAAATTAAATGGAAATATCAAGATGCAAATTTAATCGATTATGATATTACAGTTCCATTTGGCTGCACTGCCCATCTCTATCTTTCCGGACTTGACGAGAAAATCGTAATCGGAGGAACTTATCATTATCAAATTAAGAAATAAAACAGCGGATTATTTCCGCTGTTTTATTTTTGTTTACATTTTTATATAATATGGGAGGATAATCAGTCAGATGACTGAACATAACGTTTTCATTAGCGGCATTTTAAGTGTCAAAAATGAAAAGGAATTAGAAATAAAAATGGACATTTGGTCCAAAACGATGAGAACATATTTAATTGATAAATGGGCTATGCTATGATTTTACTGCTAAGGAGGAATGAATATGAGCTATAAATGCAAAGTAACAGTGATTAGAAAAGAATGTTATGAGGATTTGCAGGAAAAATATTTAGCGAATCCAAAATCAGGACCTTGTCATTTCTTTAAAGAAGGTCAAGAGTTCATCATAGACAGCAAAGTTTATAACTCAATGTGTGAGGGAAAGTTTTGCGGTGAAGCGTGGGATGCTATTAATCGTTATGTCTATGCGGCGATTCAAGGTGGCAGCATCATGGAAGGCTGGACAAATGATGAAAAGATGATGATTGCCTGCTGTAATGATGGTACACGACCGGTAATATTTAAAATTGAACGTTTAGAAGCATAGAGGGATTCTGTTGTTGATCCCTCTTTTATGATACAATCATCTTGGAGGTGAGAAGCATGATGATTGAACGGTTAAAAGTAATGCATGACTTTACAAACAGCGAAAAAACCATTGCCAGTTATTTGATAAAACCACCTGATAATATCTTTCAATTATCAGCAGAAGAATTAGCGAAGGTCACTTTCACGAGTAAATCAACATTGCTTCGACTTTGCAAAAAAGTAGGGTGCAGCAGTTATCGACAATTCATGCATGAACTGGAAATCGAATGGAGAGAAAGAAAACAACTCCAGCAATTAATTGAAAAAGAACCGATAAATGAAATGAGTACATATATGGATCTTATTGATATTGTTCCTTCTATATATGAAAAAGCAATTCGTGAAACTAAAATGAATCTAGATAAAAATATGATGCAAAGAATTATTAATTATCTATCAAATGCATCAGAGATCATGATATATGGAAGCGGGATCACCGAGGCGATTGCCAACCAAGCAGCTTTTAAATGGAGGTCAATCGGCATTCCGTGCAATGTGTATACAGGATTAAATGAACATTATATACTCTCTTTAAAAAATCGTCAAAACAGATGTGCTGTCTTATTGTCTTTTACCGGCAATAATAGGGAAATGCTGCATATTGCTAAATATCTAAAAAAGGCGGGTATCCATGTGGTTGGAATTGGTAGTCGACAAGGAAAATTAAAAACATTATGTCATGAATTTGTTGGCACTTATCCTTTAGAACAGATACTTAGCTTAGAGGTCATGACAGCTTTTACTTCTCATGTGTATATATTGGATATAATGTTTGCCTGTCTGCTCTCTAAAAACTATCAGAAAAATGTAGAAGCCGCTCTTTGCACACTGCATTTTTCTAAAGAAGAATCTATAGAATAAAAGCAATGCATCTATATAAATAACGGATTCTTTTATGCAAGAAGCATTAGAAGTATCTCATATATAAAAAGACTGGTACAAAATTACTGCTAGTATCAGTCTAGTAAAGTTTATTTGATCAAGATTTGACCATTTTTGAGTTGATTGGATTTTCGATATTGACTCGGGGATGAATCATATGTATGATGAAAAGCTTTGGAAAAGGCTAATTGATTGGCATAACCGCAAGAATAAGCAATTTGGTTGATTGGCAGATCAGTATCTGCCAGCAGATCCCGCGCCTTATTCATACGATATTGAAGCAGAAAACTTTGTGGTGTTGTTTTCAGATGCTTTTTAAAAAGGGCACTTAAATAACTGCGGTTCAATGATAAATAATCTGCAAGATCCTGAACACTGATTTTATTTTGATAGTTGTTTTGAATAAACTGAATCGCCTTTGTTATATAGAGGTTATTGCTTTTAATGGTATTATTTTTATGAAAATACGGCTGATTTTGAGATAAATATGAAAAAAACAAATAAAGCTGTCCCTGAATAAACAGTTCATTGCTGTAGCTCATTTGATGATGTGCAATCATAGATTCAACACATGACTTAATTTCTTTATCCAAGCTACACGCAATAACATGATCAACAGAAGAAAAACCACACTGCTGGCAGTAATATTCAGCTTTATCGCCATCAAAACCAATCCATAGATAAGTCCAAGGATCCTTTTCATCGGCACGATAAAATGTTGTATCATCAGGATAGATTAAAAAAGCCTGACCAGCTTCAATAGAATAGGTTTTATCATGAACGTGATAATAGCCTTTTCCGTTTAAACAATAATGAATCAAATAGTGGCTGCGAATCGCAGGCCCATAAGCATAGTTGGCACTGCATTCTTGGATGCCGCAGAACTTAACATTAATTTCATTAAAGGTATCATTTTTTATTTCAAGATACGAATACATCCCCTTCACCTCTCTTCACCATTATATCAAAATCTCATTCATAAAGTATAGTGATTTAAAAATGATGGGAATAATGATAAAATAAAAAAGAGGTGATCGTGATGTGCGGACAGTTTTATATCATGCTTCATGGCAAGAAGCAGACTATTTATCCAGATGATCCATATAAAATCATGATTTATGATCAAAAAAGGTTTTCTTATCAAAAAGCCAATTGGGGATTCAAAACCCATCAGCGCCCAATTATTAATGCCAAAAGTGAAACTTTGCTGACAAAACCTACTTTTATAGGATTGAAGCATTGCCTGATTATGGCAAATGGATATTATGAATGGGATGCGGCGAAAATGAAAACAGATATCCATTTGAAAGATCATAGCTATTTATATATGGCAGGATTATATCGTTATCAAAAAGACCGTTATGAATATACCATTGTCACAACCAAAGCTAATTCTAGTGTCGATCAGATTCATGATCGTATGCCTTTGATTCTGACGAAAGAAGAAGCGGAACGCTGGGTGAGAGAACAGGAGACGGAGCAATTGTTAAACGTTATTCCGCCATCTTTACAGTATGAGCAGGAAATGAGTCAAATTCATTTAGATGTATAGGAGTAAATATATGAAAATATTAGTTATTGGATCCACAGTCTGTGATGTCGTAATTGAAGTTGAACGTCTGCCTAAAATTGGTGAAGATGAAAACATTAAACACCAAAGTTTGCACATTGGCGGCTGTGCCTTTAATGTGAGCAGAATGCTGGCTTTGTTTGAAAGTGCCTATGTTTTATTTACTCCGGTGGGGCAGGGGGTCTATGGAGATTTTGTGCGTCAATATTTTAAACAGGAAAAAATCCCTATCTTATTGGAACCAGCACGTTCGAATGGCTGCTGCTACTGTATCGTCGATCAAAGCGGAGAACGTACTTTTATCTGTGAGCATGGGGCAGAGTATTTTTTTAAAGAAGAATGGTTTAATCGCATCAATGCTAAAGATTTTCAGTATGTTTATATATGCGGATTAGAAATTGAAGAAACATCAGGAGATCAGATTATTTCCTTTTTAGAAAAGAATCCTCATTTTACTATTTTCTTTGCGCCAGGACCGCGAATCTGTAAGATTGAAAAAGCAAAAATGCAGCGCTTGCTGGCGTTACACCCAATTCTTCATTTAAACAAAAGTGAAATTCTTGCTTTCAGTCATCAAGACAACTTGGAAAAAGCAGTTGAAGAGACTTATTTATTAAATCAAAATACCATTATTGTGACATTGGGAGCAGAGGGCACTTATTATAAAGAGGATACAGAAAGCTGCTTTATCCCTACGAAACAAGTGGAACCCGTCGATACGATTGGAGCGGGGGATGGACATATCGGAACAGTTATCGCCTGTCTTAGTCATTCCATACCTTTAAAACAAGCGATTCAAGTCGCTAATAAAGTTTCGGGTAAAATCGTTCAGAAAAAAGGAGCAACATTAACTAAAGAAGAATTTGAAGAACTGCATCTAATATAAAAATTGAGCAAAGCTGCTCAATTTTTCTTTATCTTTTGTTATGATGTTATTTAGCTTGCATAACCAAATCCAAAAGATGAACCCCGTTTCCGCCGCCCAGCTTAATTCCCCTTAAACATGAGTTGCAGTAGCATACCACTAAATTATCTTTATACAATGCGACGTGTTCTTCCATAAATTGCTTTTGCAACTCTAAAGGCAGGCGGGATAGTTTGCAGTTATCGTATTGATCCCATAAATCTTTCAACTCACTGTTTTTGGGTTCATAATGCAGTAAACCGCAGAAATCGGCATTTTCTTTTTTGTTATCCAATTCAATGATCTGAATATTCATTTTTATCATGATATTTCTTACAGCATTATAAGCTTTAGGGTTTTGTGCATCTCTGAAACAATCTTGCAGTACCATTTTTTCTTCTTTGAAATCGGGAAAAATAAAGTCTGAATCCTGGTCGATAAATTCCCAAATACTCATTCTTTGAATAGCCGGTTCTTTTCTTTGAATTTCTTCATTACAGGCTTGACAGACTGTAAGTGCAGTGAAGTCTTTTAATGAGGATAAATCTTCGATTCGACAACATTTTGTGTGATTGATGTTAAAGCCTTGTTTCAAGTATGCTTTTACTTTTTTTTCAGTAGCAGGGGAGGCTTTCATAAAATTACAGCTTGGATAATAGATATACATATGTTTCATCTCCTTTACACTCTTGATTATATTCAAACTTTAATATTGTTCAATCTGCTTAGGAGAACTTTAAACACTGTTTCGTTATTTAATAATAATATACCTAAATTTTAGCAACAGTGTTTGAAGAAACAAGGTGTAAATAAAAAACTGGATCACAGTGACGATCCAATTTAAATGTTTTTAGTAGAACGGATTGTTTAATTGATTTATGTTGGAAAATTAACTAAAATCAAGTAATTCATTTGCATAATAACAAGCTTCTTTGTATGATTCAGTTTTTATTAAATATTTAATTAATAATTTTGTCACAAATTTATAGCTACCGTAAAACTCCGTGCTTTTTTCTGACTTCTGAAATTCTTTTAAATAATCAATAATTTCATTACAGTTTTGATTTAATAATTTATCTATCAAAATTAAATAATTAGCGGCACTTTGATGGAAGAAAATAGCTTTTTTCCCATTTTCAATCCATTCTTTGCATTTTTCTTTATTTCCTAATTGAAGATAGGAATATGCATATAAATATGCTGCATTATTGCTGATTTTCTCTCTGTCGATTTCATCAAGTGTAGTGATGACTGCGCTGTAATCTTTCATATACATGATGACAGTAGATAAATATTCTAAAATGTTTGTCTGAACTTTATCATTTAAAGCTCTTGCGCCCTCTAAACATTTGGTATAAATATCTTTTGCTGTTTTATAATTTCCTAATGAACTTAACACTTTAGCAAAAGTCATTTGATTATATAAATATCTTACATAATTATTATTTTCTAATAATAATTTTTTGGCTTTATAACAGAACTCCATTGCTTGATCAAGCTCACCATCAGTAGTATATACTAGTGAAGCGATATAATAATTCATTACAACTAAATTAGTATCACTTGGATTAGTGTTTTTTAATAAATATTCAATCTGTTTTTTTGCTATTGAGTTTTGATTACAATAACGATGTAGAACGGCACTAAATTGCATATAATAATGAACTTCAAAACCTGTTTGTGATTCGCAATCATTATAAGAAGTATTGAGGTATTCATCTAATGCAATACTTTCATTTCTAAATTTTCTTATCGTTACAATATTACTAAATATAATAATCAATAGTTTTTTGTAATTTTTAAGACTCATAAATTGTTCTATGTAATTAAGAAGGAAAGCAATAATCTCTTTTTTCTTTTTTTCCATGAAAAAAACATGGTAATAATAATAGTCTTTAAAAGCTTTGTCAAGTATCTTTTCAGTTTCTATTTCAGTGAAATCAGTTATTGCTTTTCCTGTGTCTGAGTATAAAAAATTATAGTTAGCAGAATGGACATCTTTATGTATTAACGATGTTTTAAGATCATTGCTAATAATATATTTTTTTATATCTTCCATTAAATAGGTGGGTCTCCTTCAATAATTGGCGTCACTTCGTACATGCATCCGCTATTAGTTTCGGGATTATAACCGCAATTTTCGTCATGACTGTGTTGATATCCAGCAATGGAACAAACTGTTAATGCAATCATTAAACATGCTACTCTTTTTAAGATTTTCTTCATAAATAGCCTCCTTTCCTTTCAATTACTATCTTATCTAATTTTTATTGTCTTGTATACTGTTTAAAAAGATGTATTTTTCTAGTATGTTGCATATTTTAACCACGTTAAATTGATTTTGAAAAGATGATAATTCTTCTTTCTTCAGAATTAAAAAAGACTGCTGATAATAAAAATCTTTAAAGATTTTATCAAGAACAGTTTCAGCATCATGAGTGGTAATATCATTTAAAGCCATTTCCTTATTTAAATAGACTTAAAAATAGTTTTCAATGAGATCATGATCACTATCCATAATTGAATCAATAAATTTATTATTTAAAATAGGCTTTTTCATTCTATCCGATTGGTGGTTCGCCCTCAATCATTGGCATGATACATACATGCGTACAACCACTATTTGTTTTTGAATCATAGCCACAGCTTTCATCATGAGTGTGTTGACAACTAACTCCTGCACAGATTGCTAAAGCGATCATTAGGCAAGCTACTTTTTTTAAACTTTTTAACATAAATAATTTCCCTCTTTCTAAAATTTTTAATTTTGTTTATCCTTAAATAGGTGGATCTCCCTCAATTATTGGTGTTGCTTCATAGGCACATCCGCTGTTTGTTTCTGGAATGTAACCACAATTTCTATCATGGGTATGCTGATATCCTTGACTGAAACAAACTGCTAGCGCAGCTGTTAGACATGCTAGTGTTTTTAAAATATTCAGTTTAATTTCCTCCTTTCTTTTCATATATAATATTATCCAATTCACAATGTTTTGTATACTGTATAAAAAGGTGTATTTTTCTAGTATGTTGCATATTTTGCTGGTGTTTGTCATCAAAATGAGGAATATTCTTTTGTTGTTAAGTAAGCAATATAAAAAAGAGTTTAGTAAATAAATGGATTTAAATCCTTTATCTTCTTAAACTCTTTTTACATGCTTTTATGATTTAAATATCAGGTTCATTATTAGTAGGGACTTTATGAGAATATAAGATTGTAAATATACAATATTGTAAGGCTGAAAAAGCGATCCAAATATAATCAAAATTATATAAGTAATAATGAATAACCCCAAAGATAATATCAATGATTAGGATATCAGATAGAGTATAGAAAGTTCCTTCTTGCCAACATAATTTTATGATTTGAATTGAATTTAATTGAGTATAATGTTTTACAACAAATAGGGGAAGAAATCTCAATCTATATGAAATATAATAGCCGGGGATTATAAACATTAAAGCTCCAAATCCGATAGTGACAAGCTGTACAAAAGAACAACATACTGCTTTTTTCCAAAATAAGAAAGGGCGCTCTACTGACATAGTTTCTTTATGGCAATAGCTGTAAATATAAACATTTAGCGGATTCACTATGAAAATGTAGATGAATATAAAGATCATAAATAAATGAGTATCTTTCCACCAAGCATAAAGTGGATTGGGATTAAAAGGCTGAGAAGTATGGCTGTTACTTAGAAATCTGACAGAATTGAATAATAAATAGGAAACAGAGCACATGAGTGCGGCTTTAAAATAAATATTGTAGATTAAATGTGCTTTCTTCTTGAGAATTTTTAAAGTACTAAAAGACATTATAATCCCACTCTAGCTAATATTATGGCATGATTATTCAAAGTTGAATGCCATTTTACACTTGCTGTTAAAAAGTCAGATTTATGTTTCGCAGTAATATGTCTGTATTCACAATCAATATGCAAAAAGCTATTAGTGCTAGGTGTTGTAGTTTTTATTAAGCAATCAGTAATATTATTATTTGAGGCATATCTTATTAACATTAATTTAGATTCTCCTTTTTCTTTTTTATTATGTTTATGAGTTATGTATCTTCTATTAATTATTTGTTTCTTTAAGAATCTGTTTTTGAAGTGATAGTAGTAACAAATAAATAAAAGTAAATAGGGATGATAATAATTAAACATAGAATGAGAATAGAATTTCTGCTTGAAAGGATTTGTTTCATCGAACTTCCAACAAAAACACACAGTACTAAAGAATATAAAAATTTATATGATGATTTCATACTGTTTTTTCCTTTCAGTATAACTTGTAGATATATGCCAATTATACAAAATAGGATAGCAGTTATAGTCATAATGATTTACTCCTTTCATTTACTATTTTTTAAAGTTGTAATTTTAGGATGATCTTTAATACCAGAATTGTATTTATATCTAGTTAAATTATATCATGGTTTCTATAGCTTCATATATTTAATTATGATTTAATGTGAAAATTGACGTAAAGGTAAGAACTAGCTATAATATCATCGATATTGATTTATAGTAAATGTAGTTAAATTATCTGTTTTCTCATAATTAGTGGGAATTTTTTTATTTTGCGGAGAATATTTATACACAACCAAACATTATTTATTCATTATCAAAATGGTAAAATAAAGATTTTAAATAGTTTTATTCATGTGACATCTAACCTAATAAAAAATAGGCACATAGAGTGCCTTGTGTGAGAATATAACCATACATACTTTTATGGATAACGAACAATTGTATCTGTTCTAGCAACACCAATTGGAAGAATATTTGTAATACCCATCATATTAACAACTTGTGTGTATCCTACTGTTGGATATGAAGAGGTTACAAAAGAGCTGATTTGCATATCTTTTATTTGATTATAATTTAATGTTATTTTTAAATTTCTTAAAATTTCTGTGTTATTAGAACTCATGCTTTCAATATTATTTTCATTAACGTAAATTGTTCTGTCATACCCATATAAAATTAATGTTTGCTCTTGTTGATTATAGGAGATTGCTTGGCAAGGATAGTCAAGAATGTATACTTCATCTATTTTTGAATTATTTTCGTTCATTTTAGCAAGGTAGCTAATGTTTTCAAACATATTTGTGTTAGTTGTATTAATTAATAATATAAAAGTTTTATCAAATTCAAACACTGTATCATTCAAAGGGGATAGAGAGGTTTCAAATAATTCTTTATTATATTTAATTTGTTTATTAGTTTCTAATTTTGTGATTGTATACCAACCAATTATTATCACTATGATTACAAAAATTATAACGCTAAAATATTTTCTTTTCATTTGAATTCCGCCTTTTAGAATTAAAGAATAACTTTTAACGACCAATCTTATTTTTTTATCGATATTCGGGTATAAATCTTTCAGTAGTTTTTACAAAAGTAGTGAAATTATATTCGTATAAATAGTTCCCAGTATAATTGTTATACTCTATTCCTATGTAATATGTCCAATCAAAATCTGTAATCACTCTCAACTTAGAGTCTCTTGATTGATCTTAGTGACATACTCTTCTTGAAGGATAGTCATATTATAATCAGTTATATTCCCATCTGTATCCTATGCAGCATAATATCTGTTAAACAGTTCTACGATATGAGGAGTTTCTTCAGCATGAATAGGCTCTATCATTAAACTGAAAACCGATTGTCATGCACATACTCATTGCAATAACTAAAAATTTTTTTAAAATCTCCATTTCATTTTTTCAAAACGAAACTTCACATTTCTGCTACTAGGAATTATCAAATTCGCTTATTATGTGCATTGGTAATACACCTCCCAACTTTATTTATATCCATTTATATATTAACATAGTTTCTCATAATTTTGTTAATAGCTAAATGGAAAAAACGTGTTTTATATTAAATGAACAAAAAAATAGATAGTGTATATAAAAGCAAACTACCTATTTATCATATATGTATTTGCTTTTCTTCATGGATAGGCTTACTAAAATTTGATGAGAAGACATTTGTTCTTCATTCTTTCTTCTTCTTCAACGTTTATAACCCACATTACAACCTCTGTAAATATGTTATTTTCAATCTTTTTGTGTTGCCAGTCACTTTATTCTTTTACGACGATATCTAAATTGTATTTAATTCTGATAGCCTTCAATATTGATTATATTATCAATCATTAAATCATTATATTATAGTTTACAACATAGCTTTGCTATAAATAATAATTAAAATGACTGAGCATTACACCCACATTGACTCCGATTATGCTATCAATCAGTACACCAAATTATACAGTCAGGAATGCTATGAATTTTTCAAAATTGATGTCAAACTGTTTTAAAGGGGATAGGACATAAGCAAAATAAAATATTCTGGGTGACTTTTATGTATTGCTTGTTATTAAAAAATGTTGTTACAAATAATATAAAATGAAAAACCGAGTCGGGATTACTCGGTTTCTCTTTGCCTTATGATTACAAATTATTATATATATTTTAAGTTTAGGGAAATTAATTGAAAAAACTATTTTGTCTGCTTATTAAGTCTTGAACTATCCTCCTTTCTATGATTACAGTATAGCAAGAAATGTTGGTTATAATATGTCAGCAATATGGAAAAATTCACATAATTAGACGATGAAAAAAGCTGCCATTGGCAGCTTTCGTTATTTATTAAATACAAGTGTTACTTTAAATAAATCCCCATCGACACTTACCTGACAGGTTCCGCCCTGAAGTTCGGTAAATGTTTTGGTAATGGCTAAACCTAAGCCAGAGCCTTCACTGTGACGTGAACTGTCACCTTGAACAAATCGTTCTAATAATTCATTGGCTTCAATACGTATTTCATGTTTGCTGATATTCTTTAATGTGATTTCAACTTTATTTTGAGTATCGGTCACATCAATATAAACACGGGTATTTTCCATGGCATATTTTGATATATTAACCAGCAAATTCGTGATAATACGATACGTTTTCTGACTATCCAGTTTTAAAATGGATTTTTCCTGATTAGAGGTAAATTTTAATTGTAAGCCTTGTTTTTCAAAAAGATGATCATATTCTAAAATCGCCTGTTTGATCAGTGATATAATATCAATTTCCATTAAATTTAAGGTAATATTTCCTGATGATGCTTTGCTGACTTCAAATAGATCGTTGATAAGATTTTTTAATCGCAAAGCATTACGGTCAATAACGGCAATGTATTCTTTTTTCTTATCGTTATCAAGTTGATCGTCTTTGAGCAGATCGGCATAGGTCACTATCGATGTTAACGGTGTTTTCAAATCGTGTGAAACGCTGGTGATTAATTCTGTTTTCATTTTTTCTGAGCGAATCTCGCTATCGACAGCATTTTTAAAATCATCACGAATGGTATCCATCGAATCTTTATAAGAATTGAATACTCCTAAATCAGTATTTGTTGTCTTATCAAATTTACCAGAAGCAATCGAAGAGGTAACTTCTAATAATGATTGATAATCATTTTTAACCTGATTGGCAACATTAATCATAATGATAAACAATAGAACACAATAGATGATCAGTCCGATGACTCCCATCCACATTGGCAGAATGATGATTGCAAAAGCGTTGACAATCACTACTTTAAATAATGTCAAATTATACTTTTCAGCTAAATCGAATTGTTTCATATTATCAAATACAAAACTGGCAACTTGGGCTGTTAAGCTTCTTTCTTTTATATATTGCAAAGGCGGATACTGCAAGAAATATTTAAAGACTAGGACATCCATGAGGAAGATAAAGGCTAGAATAGCATAAAGCATGACACTCAATGGATTGTTGTAAAAGAAGTTGCTTGCAATATAACGCGATGAAAAGGTCAGAAAGCCTAACGAGACAATGACCAATATTTCTAATGGAATATCAATGATATTCTGATAGAAAGAAAACTGTCTTAATTTCTTTAACGGCAAACACAATCCTAAAACAGCTAAAACAACAAAGCTAAATAATACGGCATTCATGTGATAAGAATAATCTTTATAGATATATACATTATTGTTGTAGGAAACAAGCGATGAAAGATCGGCTGATTTTTCTACCACAAACGTAAATACACGATTCTTTAAAAGCTCAATTGTTTCCGAATTCCCTGTATAATTGGATTGGAAATTATTGCGAATTAAATTGGTATAGGCCGTTTTGATTGGGACATTTATAGATGAAGAAGTTTCAATGGAAATTTCACCATTCTCATCAAATGTAATTTTATACACATCACCGCTGTCATTCATGGAAAGCTCACCGGAATTAGAGTAGGTAGAACTGTCTGTAAGATCCAGCATATGATATTTTAAAAATGAATAGTCATATTGAAGATTATCATTTGTCGAGATAATAAAATTATCCATTTGGTTAAGCAGATAAGTACTTAAATTCTGCCCGTATAATTGACGTAAATTCTTTTCGCTAGAGACATTGAGATCATAGCGGTCATTATAATCAATCGCATAACAGAAACGAAGTAAATCTAATTCAAACGTATAACTCTGTAAATAATCCTTACGAATTTGAATATTATTATCTTGCTGTGAATAGCTGTAGTTACGCCCACTGTTTAGGAGGTCATATTGCATAATACCAATACAGCTTGCGATGATCAGGATAAAGGGGAGAAGGAAAACAATGATCGATTTTTTCTTCATAGTATCGTCTCCTTATTGTTTTTCAATTTTATAGCCAATTCCCCATACCACTTTAATATAGCGTGGATTTTTAGGATCGATTTCAATCTTTTCTCTTAAATTACGGATATGAACCATTACAGTATCACTATTGATTGCAATATCATTCCATACTTTTTCATAAATGGTATCTGTATCAAAAACGATACCCGGATTAGACATAAATAAATCTAAGATTTTAAACTCGATAGGTGTTAATTTAGTAAGCTGTCCGTCTACGAAAACTTCCTTGGTGTCTTCATTTAATTCTAAACCACCAATGATTTTAACGTTTTCACTGACAACATTTTGGCTTTTCATATAGCGCTGATAACGTCGTAAATGAGAATTCACACGTGCCAGTAATTCCATAGGAACAAATGGCTTTGTCATGTAATCATCAGCTCCCATATTCAGACCTGTGATTTTATCAATGTCCTCTGATTTGGCAGATAGCATGATGACAGGCAGATCATGAGTTTCTCTTAGTTTTAACACCATTGAAATTCCATCCATGACTGGCATCATGATATCAATGATGGCTAGATGCACGACATTTTGTTCTAAAATATCTAACCCTTCCTGACCGTTTCCGGCAATTAGAACATGATATCCCTGGTTTTTTAAATAGATTGCGATGGCATTCGCAATCTCCTGCTCGTCTTCAACAACGAGAATCGTTTGGTTATTCATATTTTTCCCTCACTTATTATTTTCCTGACATCCATAGTATAGGTCAGTTTTATTAATATTCTTTGTAGTAATTATTAAAGATTCTCTTAAGATTTATTGCTGACACTCTTTAAAACAAGGACAATCAACCAAGTGATCATTTACCATTCCAATAGACTGCATATAAGAATAAACAATCGTTTCCCCCACAAATTTAAATCCTCGTTTTTTAAGATCCTTGCTTATTTCCTTTGATAAAGGGGTAAAAGCAGGTACTTCCTCTAAAGTTGTCCAATGGTTAATAATAGGTTGATGATTGCAAAATTGCCAGATATATGTATCGAAACTGCCAAATTCTTTTTGAACTTCTATAAAAGCTTTGGCATTTGTTATAAGGGCATCAATTTTTCGGCGATTTTTAATCATTGCCGGGTGTACTAAAAGCTCAGCTTTTTTTGAATCGTCATATTCAGCAATTAATTTATAATCAAAATGATCTAACGCCTCTTGAAGTCCGTCCCATCGTTCTAATATTAATCGCCAGCTTAATCCGGCCTGCAGTCCTTCTAAAATCAGCATTTCAAATAAAGTATGGTCATCATGATGCAATCGACACCAATGATGATCGTGGTATTTTATTTCTTCTAGTGTTTTTGCCCATCCACATCGTTTCATTCTATCACTCCTTTAGTTAATATTATATAGGAAAAACTCTGATAAGCAATCGGTTCATCTCAATTAGGGAGATTATTGACCGGCTTTAGATACACGTGTGGTTAAAAATGGGGTTATACTGTTTGTATAATTAAATTCAATTTTTATCTAAACCTAATTTTATCAGAGTATCAAAGGAGCCTAAAATAGAAAATGCGGTTGAGATATTTTCATAAACTATTAAATCCGGAATATCAATTTATTTGTCTGACATAAAAGTTGAATTAAGATAGGAGGTTATGAAAAGTCGGACATATATCTTGAAGTTATCAAATAATAAACATACCCAAATCTCTAAAAATAATATATAATATCCAAAGAGGTGATGATAAATGCCATTAGCAGATAAATTAAGACCGGAAACGATAGATGACATTGTGGGACAAAGCCATCTTTTAGGAGAAGGAAGACCCTTAAGAAAGATCATTGAATCGAGACAGATTCCTAATCTGATTTTTTTTGGTCCGCCGGGAGTAGGGAAAACAACAGTTGCGAAGATGATCGCAAAATACAGTGATAAGCAGTATTATAAATTGAATGGGACAACGGCATCTTTGGCAGATATCAAAGCCATTATGGCGGAATCAGAAAGTATTTATGCTACTCAGGGTATTATTCTCTATTTGGATGAAATACAATATTTGAATAAAAAACAGCAGCAGTCTTTATTAGAATATATCGAAGTAGGAAAAATCACGCTGATTGCTTCGACGACCGAAAACCCATATTTTTATGTGTATAATGCGCTGCTTAGTCGTAGTGCTGTTTTTGAATTTAAATCTGTTAGTGCAGATGAACTGGTGCCGGCAATTGATCGTGCCTATCATCATTTAGAACAAGAGAATGATATTCATTTTAATATAGAAGAGGACGTAAAATTATATATTGCGAAAACAAGTGGGGGCGATGTGAGAAAAGCCTTAAACTCAGTTGAATTATCTTATTTTGCTTGTCGAGGCGAAGACCGCGAAATCTTTATTACTAAGGAAGTGGTAGCGCAGCTTGTTCAGCATACCGGCATGAATTTCGATAAAGACGGAGATCAGCATTATGATTTGTTGTCAGGACTGCAAAAATCGATTCGCGGAAGTGATGAAAATGCGGCACTGTTTTATTTAGCGAAACTGTTAAATGGCGGTGATCTGCTCTCTCCTTGCCGACGTTTGCAGGTCATTGCTACAGAGGACATCGGAATGGCGTATCCGCAGGCGATTACAATAGTTAAGGCTTGTGTCGACAGTGCTATTCAATTAGGGCTGCCGGAAGCACAGATACCTTTAGCACAGGCTGTTGTTGTTTTGGCGACTGCTCCAAAATCAAATTCTGCCTGCAGTGCTATTGCAATGGCGATGCAGGATGTCAGCAGTGGAAAAGGAAGCCGTTTGCCGCGCTGTATTCAAAATGTACACTATGATGGATTAGGGGAACAAAAGGGACAGAATTATATTTATCCTCATGATTATGTAAACGATTATGTTCATCAGGTGTATATGCCGGAAGATTTGGTAGGGCGCGTCTATTATCAGCCATCAAACAATAAGCATGAACAGCAGATTGCTCAATATTGGAAACAAGTAAAAAGTCAGAAGGATCGAAAAAAATAATGAAGGCAGTGATTACCGGAGCGAGCAGTGGGTTAGGAGCCGCCTTTGCCAAATGGCTGTCGCTGCGTCAGTATACGGTTGTGTTAATCGCACGTCATGAGGAGGCTTTATTGCGTTTGCAGGAAGAATTGCCAAATAAAAGTGAAATTATCGTAGCCGATCTTACGGATATGACAGATATTTCTAAAGTCTGTGTTTATTTGCAAGAAGAGAAAGTAGATATGCTCATTAATAATGCAGGAATAGGCTGCTATGGTGAATTTTGGAAGATCCCGGCCGATCAGGAAAAGACAATGATGGAGTTAAATATGCTGGCACCGGCACTTTTGATGAAAAGCTATATCGCTCATCAAGAAACAGGGCGAATTTTGAATGTGGCATCTATTGCCGCGAAGCAGTCAGATCCCTTGATGGCAGGATATGGAGCGTCTAAAGCATTTTTACTGATGCTATCTAAAAGTGTGAATGTAGAGCTGGCTTATTCCTCTAAAGACATCTTGATTCAAACCTGTCTGCCGGGATCCTTTATCTCTGATTTTGATAAACAGGCAAAGATTGTGCATTCTTTAGCTAAAGAGGGAAGCGATGATATTGCCGGAAAAATCATGCGGGATGTATTCAAGAATAAAAAAATAATTGTTCCCGGAACTAAAAATAAAGGGGCATACTATTTAGAAAAAATCATTCCTGAAAGAATAATGAATAAAATTGAATATAAGTTGCAAAAGAGCAAGGAATAATAGGGATATCCTACAAAAAGGATTTGCATTTTATGAATAGGTGTAGTATAGTTTAATTGTCGGAAGACATTAGATTATTGAAAGGTTTAAGGTATTATTGAAAATGGCAACAGGAAAAGTTAAAATGTTTAACAAAGAAAAGGGATTTGGATTCATTATCATGGATGGTGGAGACAAAGATGTATTTTTCCATTATTCTCAAATCGTACAAGACGGGTTTAAAACTGTAGACGAAGGTCAAGAAGTTGAATTCGAACTTGTTGAGGGAGATAAAGGATTACAAGCTCGCAACGTAGTTAAATTATAATTAACGAAAAGAAGGGTGTAAGAGAAATCTTACATCTTTTTTTGTTGGTTTTTTATTTTCTTTTCGTCTTTTTTATTATTGTATCGTTATATAGAGTGAAGGAGGTTATCAATGAGTTCTAAAATAATAAAACGACTTACTCAAAAAGAGGATCATGAATTAGATTCAATGATCCGTGATTGTTATCCTAAAATATATGGATATGTGTATCGCCGTGTAATGGATGAAGCTTTAGCTAAAGATCTGACTCAGGAAACTTTCTATCATTTTTTTGAACATCTTCATCAATATCAGGATCGGGGGAAGCTATTAAATTATTTATATAGAATCGCTCAGCATCTTCTCTATGATTATTTTAAATCAAAAAAAGCAGTGCTTAGTGAATTAGATGAATCATTGATTAGTGATCCTGCTTATGATACCCAAACTATTCTAAAACGTCAGGAAGAAGGCGTTATTTTAAGAAAATGGATTGAACAGCTGCCCATTCACCTGCAGGATATTGTCTATCTGCGCTATTATGAAAAAATGAAGTTTAAAGATATTTCAAAAATTACCGGAATTCATATTTCAACACTGAAGTCACAGGCAAAACTGGCTGTAGAACTGTTAGAAAAAATGGCTAAAAAGGAGGGCTGGAAATGAAAAAAACATTGGAAAAAATAGAAATTCCCCCAATCTGGGAGACAGACTTAATAGAGACGATTGAGCATTCCAGACAAATCTTAAACAACCTCCAAGTAGTAAAAAAGGAAAGACATATAGGAGAGGTTATCAAACGTGTTATCTTTTTATATGGGTGGAAAAGTATCTGTCTGCAAGGCTTTTTATCTCTTTTAGTACTGATCTTAGGCTGGATTATGATACCGAGTGCAGCAAGAATGTTTTCAATGGCATTACTGTGGATGGGCGGCATCATGATGTCGATCGCAGTATCGGCAGAACTGATTCGTTCAGATATTTACCAGATGTCAGAATTAGAAAGAGCATGTGAATATTCTCCACAGCGCTTACTCATCTGGAAGATGGGATTATTAAGCTTTATTTCACTTGTCGGACTGATTTTAGTCGCTTGGATGATGGCAAGTAAAACGGACATAAACTTTTATACCTTGCTTTGCGGCGGGTGCATTCCCTTTTTTGTATTAACCGGTTTAATACTACAGCTGCGTTATCATGAAAATCTGTTGGCAAATTTTGTTATGCTTTATATCTCTACAATTGGTGTGCTGATAGCAGTTGAAATGAATTACTCAAATCAGGTTCTGCGTTTTTTAGATGCATTTGGCATCATCCTGTTAGTGATTTCTTTTATTTATTGTTTTATAAGTACGCTAAATGCAAATAAATGGAGGTATGGGAAATGACAAATCTGATAAGAGGGGAACTGAAAAAGTTTTTACATCCGCTGACTCATCGCATCATTATTATCTTTTTATTGATACTGCCGATCTTTTTGATTTTGGTATTTCAGTATAGTGATCAGCACAGTAAAGTGCTTTTTGATGGAAAATGGGTGTCTTTAGCCGAGGGAAAGCAAGCTGCTGATCAAATCCGAAAGGATTTAGCCGGACCTATTGATGAAAGCTGGTTATCAGAGGCAAAAACAATGCTTAATGACGTCACAGAAAGTAATTTGAAACAAATGGATATGAAATATCAAACTGTTTCTAATGCGTACTATTTGGGAGAATACACCTATAATAATTTTGAAGCAAATAAACACAGCATTACAACTCCGGATATCGTAAAAGCTGATTTAGAAAAAAATACACCGGTCTATGGACCTTATGAGGGTTGGCTTATGCGCATGGAAGCTTTTAAATACTGTGCGATTGTTTATATCATCAGCTGCTTATATTTGTTTAGTGATTTATTTAATCAAGAAGATGCTGTCGGAATCATGGATATGCTGAAAAGCTCACGGATGGGCAGAAAACCGCTAGCCCTCGCTAAAATCATTGTCGCTGTGACAATGGGTATGACAGTTGGGCTGCTGATGTATGGCATATTAGCGGTGAGCAGTTCCTTTATGCTTCATTTACAGGGGCGGAATACAACCGTCATGATGTTTGAAGGGGCGTTTCAAATCTATAATTTTACAAAAATTAATCAACAGGCCTTCTTTTTAATGCTATGTGGCGGGATGACCTGTACAATTATTGCCAGCTTTTTATCCACGGTTATGAAAAAACCATTTGCCAGTTTAGCGGGAAGCATCCTCTTTTATGCGGGCCCCAGCTTAATCACGATTCACTTTTTTAACACCACATGGAATGGGTTGTTCCCATCAAACTTTTTAAATTTTCAGTCATTAAATCAGCTCATGCATTTTTCCTGGGTACAGATTAATACTCAGTTCTATCACCGCACAAGTGCGATTGCACTGATTTGGGGTGTAGTGCTTCTCTTGCTTATCGCCGGTACTTTCTATATTCACTGCAGAAACAAAAAGAACTATATTATAAAAGGATGGAGAGAATAAATGAAACTTAAATTAGAAAATATAACAAAACAATATGGACATACACTCGCTGTTGATCATTTAAATGCAACGTTATCTCCCGGGATTATTGGGTTGCTGGGAGCAAACGGAAGCGGTAAAACTACTTTGCTGAGGATTATTGTCGGAGTCTTGATGCAGGATGAAGGCAATGTCTATTTTGGGGATATTAATATTGAAAATAAAAAAGAAGAATATCTTTCACAAATAGGTTATATGCCCCAGCATTTAGGCATGTATCCAACGTTTAGAGTAGATGAATTTCTGCATTATATGGGAGCAATTAAAGGATTAACCAAGGCATATACAGAAAAAAGGATTAACGAACTGTTGCCTAAGCTGCATTTAGAAAATGAACGGAAAAAGAAAGTAAAGGCATTATCTGGGGGAATGCGTCAGCGTTTAGGCATTGCTCAGGCTTTATTAAATGATCCGGCATTTTTAATCTTAGATGAACCGACAGCAGGGTTAGATCCAAAAGAAAGAAATCAGTTTTCAAGATTATTGTCAGAGTTATCAAGAGAAAAAATTATTTTGCTTTCTACACATATCGTCAGTGATGTAGAAGCCATTGCAGATAAAATCATGATTATGAAAAAAGGCAGTGTCTTAGCTTATGATACACCGCAAACCTTACTAAATACTATTGAAGGGATGGTCAAGGAATGCCTAGTCACTGCTGAACAATTAAAACAATGGCAGTCCCAATATGTGATCTGTTCACAAAAAACAAGAGCGGACGGCATTATGGTTCGTTATATTGACAAAGAAAACAATGGGCAGGGGGACACAGTTGAAGCAACGCTAAATGATTTATATTTATATTTTTTTGAGGAGGAAAACGAATGAGACTCTTTCTATATGAATGTAAAAAGATAATATATTCTAAAATTAATTTTCTGGTATTAATTGTTTTTTGCTTAATATCTATTTGGATATATAATGGGAATGTTTTTACTCCTGCTAAAAGAGATTATTATGACCAAGGTGAAATAATGAGCAAAAAAGAAGTGTTAAAAGAAATTGCCTTAACTAAACAGCAATGGACTGGGGCAATGGATGAATCTTGGTGGGAAAGACTGCAGCAAGCCTATATCGAAAGTGAAATGCGCAGCAATGAACAGCTATTTGATGTAGAAAAAATGAATCAGCTTTATGGTCCGGGCTGGAATTTAGACTATGCGTTAAATCACCAAGCTTATACGATGGCGACAGATAGTGAAGCAAAAGAGGGGAAAAAACAGCTGATTTTAAGAGAAACCCCTCTTCCATCAATCAAAGAAGATATTGCGAAAGATGTTGCGTGGGATATTTATATGAACTATGCAGAAACGGTTTTAAAAAATAAACCATGGAATAGCGAAGATGGGACATATGGCGTCATGTACAGCGGATTAAGTGGTGAAGAGACCCCTTCACCGGTTTATTCTTCTACGAAACTCAGCAAGGCGGAAATTTTAATGCTGAAAGAAAAGATGAATTCGATTGATACCTTCTATTATGGGGATACAAAAAGCTGGGATGGGCTGCTTAATGCTTTAGGGGTTTCAGGGATTTTGTTAATGATTTGGGTTTTGTTGATTTCAACCGATATTGTAAATAAAGAAAGAAAAAATCAAATGCTGGAAATACAGCGCACTTGTGTAAATGGAAAATCACGTTTGATTCTTTCTAAAATTGGAGCTGTTCTTATCAGCTGTATCATTGGATTTGCAGTAATGATTGGTGGGGTCTCGCTCTATGCTTTATTAACTGGGGGAATCGGCGATGCCTCCGTCAGTGTCATCGAGGGCATCTATATGGTCTCTATCTTTAATTACGGTCAGGCTTATTTTATTGGTGTCATGTGTATCCTGCTTGGTGCTTTCGCAACAGCTATGATCGGCTGTCTCGTATCGACTTTTATTAAATCTACTTATCGATCATTGGCACTGACAGTGATTGTTTTGTATATTGTACCTACTTTATTTAATATCTTTGGTAATATTAAGAATCTGATACCTGTCAATTTCATGAGTATCAGTAATGTCTCGGTAAGAAATTTTACCACAATGTTTTTTGGCAAGCCATATTATTTATATCAGCTGCTGCCAATGATTTGGATTCCTATCTGTGTGCTTATTGTATTCATTGTTAGATTCAAATATAATTCAAAGTCATATCCTATTGTTTAATACGCATTAAACTGCTTCATAATAAATTGAATTGGCAATAGAAAAAAGGAGCCACTTTGATCATGAACCTCAGCTAAAGACAGCCAGAGAGATTCAACGGACAAAGAAGACTCCTTTTTATGATGATTTATTATTGAATCAATGATTTTATTTTAGAATTTTTAGACAAAGCTAAATAAAGCACTGTCGCAATGATAACGGAAGTTACTGCATTAAATAGGGTAACACCGCCCATCCATGTAGCTAGAATTTTAGCCGCACTGGCATCAGCCCCTAATAAGAAACGATTATATAGAAATGAAACGATCGGTTCAAAGATAACGTTAAATCCCATTCCGGCAGAAGCGGCAAGGATCGTCCATTTTAAAGTATAAGATTTGTCGCTGCTTTTAGAGAGCTTGGCAATCTTATGAGCAACCAGACCCGTAATTAAACCGATGCAAAGTTTTAAAATAAATGTTTTTGGTGCAGACATGATATATAAGGGATTGAACAAGTCTCCTAATGTCATGCCGACAGCCCCGGCTAAACCGCCATAAAATCCCCCCAGCAATAAAGCGCCGAGAACACAGAAAGCATTACCAAAATGAATTGCGACAGCCCCGGTTGGCAAAGGAATATCAATCTTGAGATATTGAAAGCCAATATAACAAAGTGCAGCCATTAATGCTGTTAACGATAATCGAAGTACTGAATTTGATTTCATACTATTTCCCCCTTAATGAATTTATGCTATAATTAAACCACTAAGTTGTGTATATTAAAATACACAAAAATAATAAAATTAAAGGGGACAGATATGAGTAAATATGAATCCTTATATAAACATTTGCGTCAGAATATCTTAGACGGGAAGTATCGCTATAAAGAAAAGCTGCCGTCTATTAGAGAAATGGAGAAGAATACCGGCTTGTCACGAACGACGATCGAGGCAGCTTATGGACAGCTATTGGTAGAAGGCTATATCCTTTCGCGCCATAAAAGCGGTTATTTTGTAGATGTAGATCTTAAACAAAAACAGGAACTGGCGATTTTAAAACAGCCTCATACACCTAATGTAAGATTACATTATGAATATGACTTCAGCGGTGGGGCGGTGGATCCCTCGTCTTTTAATATGGAATTATGGAAGAAATACATCCGTCAAGCTTTACAAGAGCAGGAAAGCTTGTATGAATACGGACAGCAGCAGGGAGAACTGGTATTAAGACAGGCATTATGCCATTATACATCCATGTATCGCGGTGTTCATGCAAGTGAGGAGCAGATGATCATCGGTTCAGGTTTTCAGTCCTTGCTGACGATTCTTTGCGGTCTGTTAAAAAATGTAAAGCGGGTAGGGATGCCAAGAAGCGGCTTTTTGCATGCACAGATGATTTTCAGTGATTTTAATATTGAGACTATCATGCTGGAAGAAGATGAAGACGGTATCGTGATGGAATCTTTGCATAATGTTGAAATTGACTTTCTTTATTTAAATACATCTTCTGCCGGTCAAAAAGCAGGCGCATTGCCAATTTCACGCCGTTTGCAGATTATTGAATATGCCAGAGCGCATTCTATTTTTATTATAGAAGATGATCATAACGGAGAACTGCGCTATAGTGCAAAGCCTGTTCCTGCCATGCAGGGACAAGATCCGGAGCATATTATCTATATTGGATCATTCTCTAAGCTGATGGTTCCTTCTTTGCGTATTGCCTATATGGTTCTGCCACTTTCTTTATTAGATAAATATAGTATAAAAAGAGATTTTTACCATCAGAATGTATCTAAACTCGAACAGCTTGCCTTAGCTTATTTTATTGAAGAAGGACAGCTGATTCGTCAATTAAAAAGACTGCGCCGCTTATACAGTAAAAAAAGCCGTATATTAATCGATAGTCTGAATCTTTATTTTCATCATCCTAAATTGCAGCTTGAAGAGACTGCTTTGCGCGTACGTGTCACTTTGTGTCAGCCGATAGATACAGAGCTTATTTTAAAGAAAGCGCATGAAAAAGGAATTGATTTGCAAATTCAGCAGCAACAGTGTCTGTTATCCTTTTCCAGTATATCCTTAGATAAGATAGAAGAGGGGATCAGGCTATTATCCCAGGTATTCTAATCCTCACCTTTTGTATAAATGAAAAAACGGAGATCTCGCTTGAATAATACAGAGAGTCTCCATTTTTATATTGTTTTTATTTTTCTAAATGAGCAGTGCTTAAATATTGGGGAATCCCATCCTGATAAGAAAGATAGACTTCTCCGAGAATAAGCGGATATAGATAATGATAAAGTTTATCGGTAATATCGTTTCCAGCTTCATTGATCCATTCCACAGGAACTTTCTTTTCATAGTTTGCAGCGGTTAAAACATCAATGGCACCGATCTCAATTTCATAATCCTCTTGATCTTTGCGGTTAAAGACCATCATTTTTCCGGTTTCTCCGCGCAGTGCATGAAGAACAGCTTCTTTACCGATCAAGAAAGATTCGTCATTATCACATTTGCTGGCAATATGCATAGCGCATCGCTGCAAAACATTTAATTCGATACTTCTCACCTTGCAGTGGAAGGCTTGGAAAGCGATTGTTTCCAATACTTTTGCCGTACCGGAATGGATAATATGTCCAAACGCATCCTTTTTCGTATAACGTGAATCCTGATCGAGATAATTGCCGTCTTTATCACGGATTCCTTCTGAAACAGCGATAACAACCCCACGCTTATGCTTGAAGACTTCGGCAATAGCTTCAATAAATTTTTCTTTATCGAAAGTCACTTCCGGCAAATAGATCAGATCCGGAGCAGTGTTATAATCGTTTCTTGCTAAAGCGGCAGCCGCAGTCAGCCAACCGGCATTACGTCCCATGATTTCTACGATCGTGATCGATTCTAATTGATAGATCATACTGTCATGAGCAATTTCCAGCATCGAAGTTGCTACATATTTCGCTGCCGAACCAAATCCAGGGGTATGGTCGGTTCCCATTAAATCGTTATCGATTGTTTTAGGAATTCCGATGATCTTTACATCTTTTTTCATCATATTTGCATAACCAGATAACTTTAAGACGGTATCCATAGAATCATTTCCGCCGATATAAAAGAAATCTGTAATTTCTAAACGTTCAAAAATATCGAATACTTCTTTATAAACATTAGGATCTTCATCATAATTAGGCAGCTTATAGCGGCAGCTTCCTAAAAACATGGCCGGAGTATGGCGCAGCTGTTCGAGTTTTTCTGCTGTGTCAAACTCTTTTTTTAAATCTAAATATTGAAGTGCCAGGAGTCCTTTGATGCCATTTACTGCACCATATATATTATCAAATTGTTCTGATTCCAGACATTGAGCGATAACCCCTGCCAAAGAAGCATTGATCGCTGCCGTAGGGCCTCCGGACTGCCCGACTAAACAATTACGTTTTTTCATAGATACCTCCAAAAAATTCACCTTTATTATCTTATCATAAATTGTCCTTTTTTGTCTAATATAAATTAAAAAAGAGCCGATTGGCTCTTGATTATTTATTTTGGTTTGGCACTGAATCTTTTAAAACAACATCGTGTGCGCCACCTTCAACAATACTTGTTGAAGAGACTAATGTGATCTTTGCATTCTGCTGTAAGTCAAGAATAGAAAGAGCACCGCAGTTGCACATTGTTGATTTGATCTTATTCAATGATAAAGCCACGTTGTCTTTTAAGCTTCCGGCATAAGGCACATAAGAATCGACCCCTTCTTCAAATGAAAGCTTAGAATCTCCTCCCATATCATAACGCTGCCAGTTACGTGCACGAGCACTTCCTTCGCCCCAGTATTCTTTCATATATTGTCCATTGATGACTACTTTATTTGTTGGGGATTCATCAAATCTTGAGAAATAACGCCCTAACATGATAAAGTCAGCTCCCATGGCTAAAGCCAAAGTCATATGGTAATCATGAACGATACCACCGTCACTGCAGATTGGGATATAAATCCCTGTTTCTTCATAGTATTCGTCTCTTGCCTGTGCAACCTCAATAGTAGCAGTTGCTTGTCCGCGGCCGATTCCTTTTTGTTCACGAGTGATACAGATTGAACCGCCACCGATTCCTACTTTAATAAAGTCGGCTCCAGCCTCCGCTAAGAAACGGAATCCATCACGATCCACAACATTTCCGGCACCCACTTTTACGTTTTCACCATAATGTTCTCTGATCCATTCAATAGTAATTTTCTGCCATTCTGTAAATCCTTCTGATGAATCGATACATAAAACATCAGCTCCGGCTTCGATTAAAGCAGGAACACGTTCAGCGTAATCTCTTGTGTTGATTCCGGCACCTACGACATAGCGCTTAGATTCGTCAAGTAATTCATTTGGATTATCTTTAGCTGATTCATAATCTTTTCTAAATACAAAATACAGTAACTGCTGATTTTCATTAATAATTGGCAATGCATTTAATTTGTTATCCCAAATCATGTCATTTGCTTCTTTTAAGGTAACACCTTCTTTAGCGTAAACTAATTTATTGAATGGTGTCATGAATTCTTTTACTTTTGTAGTGGGTTCCATTCTTGTCACACGATAATCTCTCCCTGTAACAATCCCCAATAATTTACCATCTGCCGTTCCGTTATCGGTAACTGCCATAGTAGAGTGACCTGTTTTTTCTTTTAATTTAATCACGTCTTGTAAAGTTGCTTCAGGTGAAATGTTAGAATCACTTTTAACAAACCCTGCTTTGTAATCTTTTACGCGTTTTACCATTGCGGCTTCATTTTCAATCGTTTGAGAACCATAGATAAATGAAACACCACCTTCTCTTGCTAAAGCGACTGCCATTGTATCATTTGATACAGACTGCATGATTGCGGATACAAGAGGAATATTCATCGTAATTGCTGGTTCTTCTCCCTTTTTATATTTCACCAGGGGTGTTCTTAAAGATACATTCTTTGTCTGACACTCAGCTGATGAATAACCAGGAACTAATAAATATTCGTTAAAAGTGTGTGAAGGTTCACTGTAAAAAAATGCCATGTTTTTATCTCCTTTTCCTTTGATTAATGTTTTAAAAATTATACAGACTATAATGAAAAGTGTCAAGAGAATTGTCGAATTATTTTGTATTAATAGAAAAACATTTTTATTGATAGAATGGGAATAATTGAATGCATTTTAATAAATTGAAAATTATAGAATTCTGTTGAAAAATAGTCTATAATAGATACGTGAAATATTTGATTGGTTTTATCTTATCTTATAAAAAGAGATAATTATTGACACAACAATTTTAGTGGTGTAAGATGTTGTGTAGACAAAAAATAAGATTTAACGTAATTATAAACGGAGGTTTTTATGAAAAAATTGATTTTAGTAACTTCTCCACCAGCAAGCGGAAAAACATTTGTATCTAAACAATTATCTAAAGCATTAAAGAATATCGTATATTTAGATAAAGATACATTGATTCCACTTTCTCATCAGGTGTTTAGAGTAGCGCATGAAGAAGAGAACCGCAGTTCGGAATTCTTTGAAGAATGGATTCGCAATCCTGAATATGAAGTTATCGTGGATTTAGCTTTAGAAGCATTGGATTATGCTGAAACAGTATTGATCAATGCACCATTCACTCGTGAAATTCGTGATCAAAAATGGATGGATCAGATGATGGAAAAATTAGCGAAAAAGGGTGCCAAATTATCTATTATTTGGGTACACACAGATGTTGAAACATGTCGTCAGCGTATGATCGACCGTAATTCTGATCGTGATACTTGGAAATTGGCGCATTGGGATGAATATATTGCAGGACGTGATTTCTCAATTCCTAATTTATTCCCAGATCCAAATTGTAATGGAGAGCTTATTGTTTTTGAAAATTCTTCTGATGAAGAGTTTAAAGCATCCCTTGAATCTGTTTCAAAATATCTAATGGAGAAATAATAGACTCAACTTTGGTTGAGTTTTTTTATTAGAAAGGAGCTTTATTATGCCAAGTTTAGTTTTAGAAGGGGGAACTTTTCGCCCGATCTTTTCTGCCGGAGCCATGGATGCTTTATTAGATTTAGGATTGGAGTTTGATTATGTCATCGGGGTTTCGGCTGGGATTTGCAACGGGTTCTCTTATGTATCAAAACAAAAGGAGAGAAATTTAGAAGTTGTCCGTCAGTTTCGTCATGATAAGCGCTATATTGGAAAACGGCATTATTTGAAAGAACGCTCACTGTTTGGGATTGATTTTATTTATAATCAGATTCCAAATACCTTGATTCCTTTTGACTATGACACCTTTATGGAGAATCCTTGTCAGATAAGAGTAGGGGTAACGAATGTAGAGTCGGGAAAGTGTGAGTATTTAGATGGGAAAATGACAGATAAGACAAATGTGATGCTTCAGGCTACCTGTGCCATTCCTTTTATATTTCCGGCTATAAAAATAGGAAAGAATAAATATTATGATGGCGGACTAAGTGACCCGATCCCAATAAAAAAAGCCATGAAGGACGGGAATAAAAAACATCTTATTCTGCTGACGCGAACGAAAGAATATCGTAAAGAATTAAACACATCAACAAAAATGGCAGCAAAGACAATTCGGCATATATATCCGAAGCTGGAATCCGTTTTATTGAATCGTCATCTTTTATATAACGATACGGTTGCCTTTTGTGATAAACTAGAAGCAGAGGGGAGTGCGGTTGTTTTGCGCCCCAGCTATGAATTAGATTCTATGGAAAAGGATATCGAGCAGTTAAATAAAAACTATGAAGCAGGATATCGGTTAGTCATGGAAAATCAAAAACGGATCAGACAGTTATTTGATGAAGAGGAGGAGTAACATGGAACTATCTGAATGTATTGAAAACAGAAGAAGTATTCGCCGTTATTTAAATAAGCCGGTGGATCGTGAAATCATCAAGGCTTTAATCAAAGCTGCAAGTGATGCCCCATCTTGGAAGAATTCTCAGGTTTCCCGCTATTATGTTGTGGATCGTCCGGAAACTAAAGAAGCATTTTTGCCTTGCTTGGCTGAGTTTAACCAAAAGAATGTGAAAGATGCACCTGTTATCATTGTTTCTACAGTCGTCAAAAACCGCAGCGGCTTTGAACGCGATGGCAGCTATACAACGCATCTAAAAGATGGTTTTCAGTATTTTGACAATGGTCTGCAAGTCGAAAATCTATGCTTAAAAGCTTATGATCTTGGTTTAGGAACATTGATTATGGGAATTTATGATAATGAAGCTATCCGTACATTCTTTGCGATACCGGATAATGAAGAAGTAGTTGCTGTGATTGGGGTAGGGTATGCAGATATTGCACCGGAGCAGCCTATGCGTAAAGGCATTGAAGAAATTGTGCATTTTAAAGAATAAAACCAAGCTTTTGTGATACAATCCCACCAAAGTAGACAGATGAAATAAATAAAA
>JAQENU010000006.1 GCA_027676805.1 Coprobacillaceae bacterium UN01-12pH3A
GATGCTGCTGAATCATTAGGAGCAACTTATAAAGGAATTCAAACAGGAACTTTTGGTGATTACAGTGCCATATCTTTTAATGGGAATAAGATTATTACCGGTTCATCAGGGGGAATGTTCTTGACTGATAATGAAGAAGCAGCAAATAAGGTAAGAAAATGGTCAACACAATCAAGAGAAAATGCACCATGGTATCAACATGAAGAACTAGGATATAACTACAGAATGTCAAATGTCATTGCGGGTGTTGTAAGAGGACAACTTCCATATTTAGAAGAACATATTGCACAAAAGAAAGCAATCTACGAAAGATATAAAGAAGGATTAAAAGAGTTACCAGTTCAAATGAATCCCTATGATGAAATGAATAGTGAACCAAACTTTTGGTTATCATGTATGATCATTGATAAAGAGGCGATGTGTAAACAAGTAAGAAGTGAAACAGAAGCAATATACATTAGTGAACAAGGGAAATCATGTCCAACAGAAATCTTAGAAACATTAGCGAACTATAATGCAGAGGGAAGACCAATATGGAAACCAATGCATATGCAGCCTATTTATAGAATGAATCCATTCATTACAAGAAATGGAAATGGCAGAGCAAAGACAAATGCTTATATAGAAGGAAGTACAATAGATGTAGGAATGGATATATTTGATAGAGGACTATGTTTGCCATCTGATAATAAGATGACAGAAGAAGAACAAGATAAAATCATAGAAATGATAAAGGAGTGTTTTCAGTAATGTATCGACACTTTCTTAAGAGATTCTTTGATTTTACTCTTTCGTTAATAGCTATTATTTTATTAAGTCCAGTATTTATTATTGTAGCTATATTAATAAGAACAAAACTAGGTAGCCCCGTTATCTTTTGCCAAGAAAGACCCGGAAAAGATGAAAAGCTATTTAAGATGTATAAGTTTAGAAGTATGACAAGTGAAACTGATGAAGAAGGAAAACTATTACCTGATGAAGTAAGATTAACATCATTTGGTAAAAAACTACGTTCAACATCATTGGATGAGCTTCCTGAACTATTTAATATCTTAAAAGGAGATATGAGTATTGTTGGGCCTAGACCATTACTAGTTCAATATCTTCCTTTGTATAATGATGTTCAAAAACACAGACATGATGTAAAACCTGGATTCACTGGATATGCACAGGTGAATGGTAGAAATCGTATTAGTTGGGAAGAAAAATTTGATTTAGATGTAGAGTATGTTAACAATCTTTCTTTTTTGATGGATATAAAGATTATTTTCAAAACAATCAAAGTTGTATTGTTTAAAGAAGGAATCACAAGTGATTCTTCAGTAACAATGGAGGAGTTTAAAGGATGAAAGTACTGATTATCATTGGTGCAGGAGGACACGGAAAAGTGATTGCAGATATCGCTTATAGTAATGGATATAAAGAAATTTCTTTTATTGATGATACAAAGAAAGCATTTGATAATTACCAAGTTGTAGGAACTACTAAAGATATAGATAAATTTGATTCTAATAAATACGAATTTATTATTGCAATTGGAAATAATAAAATCCGAGAAAAAATTCAAAAAAAGTTAGTATCAAAAGGATTAAATGTAGCTACTTTAATTCATCCAAGTGTAGTGATTGGTCCATCAGTTATAATTGGAAAAGGAACTGTTATAATGGCAAATTGTGTAATAAATGCAGGGAGTTTTATTGGTGAAGGCTGTATTATCAATACTGCTTCAACTATTGATCATGATTGTATAATCCATGATTATGTTCATATTTCTCCAGGTGTGCATATTGCTGGTACGGTAGAAATTAAAGAAAGAACATGGATAGGAATTGGAAGTTCAATAAAAAACAATATTAAGATTTGTGAAGATTGTATCTTTGGTGCTGGTTCAGTAGTCATCAAAGATATTTTTAATAGCGGTACATATGTAGGAATACCCGTAAAGAAAATAAAGTAAAGAGGTAAGTATATGAAAAGAGCATTAATGACTGCTACTGTACCATCAATGATTGGACAGTTTAATATGAATAACATTAAACTACTTCAAGAACTTGGGTATAAAGTAGATATTGCATGTAATTTTGATGATCATTCTGTTTGGTCACCTGAAAAAATCGTATCACTCAAGAAAACATTAGATGAATTGAATGTTCATATGTATCAAATCGATTTCACTAGAAGTTTTTTCAGAATAAAACAACATGTAAAATCATATAAACAAATGAAAAAACTAATCAATGAAAGAAAATATGATCTTATTCATACACATACTCCTATTTCAAGCTTAATCACACGAATTGCATTTAAGAATAGTCATATATTCAATAAATGCAGAATGATTTATACAGCGCACGGTTTTCATTTCTTTAAAGGGAACAACCCTTTAAAGAATTTTTTATTTAGAAATATTGAAAGATACGGAGCAAGATATACAGATACACTTATTACTATTAATAAAGAGGATTATGAAGCAGCAAAAAAATTCAAGTTAAGAAAAAACGGAACTGTAGAATATGTGTCCGGGGTCGGAATTGATTTGGATAAAATTAATTCTATTCAAGGGAATAGAGAAAAAATTATTAATGATCTTGATATCTCGAAAGACTCTATATTATTGCTTTCAGTTGGTGAACTAAGCAAAAGAAAAAATCATGAATCCATGATAAAAGCATTAGCTCATTTACCTAATAATTTCCACTATCTCATTTGCGGTCAGGGGCAGTTAAAACACTATTTAATCGAATTGGCAACAAAAAATTCTGTTGAGGATCATGTTCATTTTTTAGGTTACTGCCCTAATATTATTGAAATTATGAAATCATGTCAATTATTTATTTTCCCATCTCTCCAAGAAGGATTACCTGTTGCATTGATGGAAGCCATAGCGTGTCAATTACCGTGTATTGCTTCTAATATTCGAGGAAATTGTGACTTGTTGTCCGGTAACTATAACTCTAGGTTATTTGATTTAAAGAAAGAGGATTTAGCTGGGATAATCTTAAATTTAGTTAATCACCTCAATCAAGACCAGCATGAGAAAAATGAGACAATCCTTAAACTAATAAGTAAAAATAATATTAAAAAAATAATGACGGATATATATAAGGAGGAATCTTATGCCAAGAATTAGTATTATTATGGGAATATACAATACCCCCAATAAAGAAATAGTAAAAGAAGCAGTGGATTCCATTTTAAATCAATCTTTCAAAGATTTTGAATTTATTATATGTGATGATGGATCGACCGATGAAACATATCAAACAGTTAAAGAACTCATTAATAATGATCTGCGGTGTATACTCCTTAAAAACGATAAGAATGTTGGTTTAGCTCAAACTCTGAATAATTGTTTAAAAGTTAGTAATGGTGAATATATCGCTAGAATGGATGCTGATGACATTTCTGTATTAACAAGATTAGAAGAGGAAGTTAGTTTTTTAGATCAGCATCCTGAATTTTCTCTTGTCAGTGGCTATGCAGAATTATTTGATGAATATGGCATATATGGCATTCGAACAAATGTGGAATATCCGCAAAACAAAGATATGTTGTTTGGTCCTCCTTTTATTCATGCAGCCATGCTCATCCGCAAAAAGGATTTACTTGATTTAGGCGGTTATCGAGTATGTAAAGAAACCCTGAGAGCAGAAGATTATGATCTATGGATGCGGTTATATGCTTCAGGAAAACGAGGATACAATTTGCAAATGGTTGTTTATAAAATTCGAGAAGACAAAAATGCTTATAAAAGACGTGCCTATAAATATAGATTTGATGAAGCCCAAGTAAGATACCATGGATTTAAACGACTAGGATTACTGCCAAATGGAATATTTTATGTGATCAAGCCATTAATAGTTGGATTAATTCCACAAAGCATGCTTAAAATTTTAAGAAACGAAGCGATTTAGCACCAAGGAGAATCCCAATATGAAAAAAATAGCACTTAGTTTGAATAATGTCCCTTTTCTCTTATCAGTCTCAATTTCTAAATTAAATAAGCTTAAAAATTCAAAAGGAAATTTATGCTTTATTTAATAAATATATCTTTAATTTTTATCTTATTAATATATTTAAAAACACATCATTATAAAACAGAGAAAGTAGAACAGCTAATTATTATCTTACTTATTTTATTTGCCGGATTACAGTTGAATTTTAGCGATGATTACCAATCTTATAGAGGCTTATTTGGTGAGATCAATTCTATAAAAGACGTTATTAATACTATTTTAGAACCAGGATTTGCCTTTTTAATATTTACATTTAAAAAGATAGGTTTAGGGTTTAATACTTTTTTATTATTTATTGCTTTTTGTTCCATCACTTTAAAAAAGAAAGCAATTAAAAAACTCAGTTCCCTTCCCTATTTATCTTTGTTGTTGTATTTCCTGCTTTATTACATAACCCAAGATGTCATACAAATCCGGCAAGGCTTAGCGATTGCTGTATGTTTCTACGCCATTATTTTCGTTACCGAGAAAAATCCTTTTGCCTTTTTTGGAGCTGTTTTTATAGCGATCACCTTTCACTACAGTGCCATTATCTTTCTTCCTGTTTATTTTTTAAAGAATATCAACCTAAAAAATAAAAAGTTAATTCTATTTTTAGTATTTATCAGTTTGTTAATTTCCAGTGTCAATATATTATCTATCATTAATTGGGTTAACACTTCTTTTCTGCACAGTTCATATATTTTCCATAAACTAAAGATCTATGACACTGTCAGTATTTCCATTATTAGTGTGACTTTTATCATTCGCTTACTCATCTATATTTTTTACATCTTTTTTACAGACAATGATAACCAGAATAAACTATATGCAAATATATATTTACTGGGTATTTTTATCTTTTCTATGTTTCATTCAGTTGAAATACTGGCGGCACGATTTACTATTTATTTCCGTTTTATTGAAATACTTATGATACCTGATATTTATAAAAGCGCTAGGAAATGTGAAAACAAATCTAAAAAGATTATGATGTACACATTTTTACTGTTTATGCTTTTCTACTACATACTAAAGTTCGTTTTAGTCCTTATCGATCCTAATTACTTATTCTATCAGTCTATTTAAACTGGGGGTTTTTATGAAAAAAAAGATATGTTTTATAATCAATACATTATTAGGCGGTGGAGCAGAAAGAGTAATCTCTACCCTAGCAAATGAATTTTGTGAAGAATATGACATCACCATTCTCCTTCTGCTTAAAAAAGAAAAAATTGAATATTCATTGGATAAAAGAGTTCATATCGTTCAATTGCCAGAATTTAAAAACAAATTAACAAAATTTATTGGTGTCGCAAAAAATTTGTCTCACTTAATGAAAGAATTAAATTGTGATCTATATATATCCTTTTGCACAATAGAAAATGTGATGAGCTTAACAGCAAATTTATTTGCCAGAAAAAATCTCTTTATTTCTGAACGAAACGCTCCTAAAACGGAAAAAAACAATATGTTTATCATATTACTAAGAAAATTACTTTACAGTAAAGCAAAGGGTTATATCTTTCAAACAGAAGAGGCTAAAAACTGTTATTCAATGGGAATCCAAAAAAGAAGTTATGTTATAGCGAATCCATTAAAACCTGATTTACCAACGGCAGAGCCTAATAACGGGCAAATGATTTGCGCCGTTGGAAGATTAAATGCCCAGAAAAACTATCCGTTGCTGTTAGAAAGTTTCTCCGAGTTTTTAATCCATTTTCCGGATTATCGTCTTTTTATATTTGGAAAAGGTCCACAAGAAAACATCCTGCGCTCGATGATTCATCAATTAAACCTTGAATCTGCGGTTATTCTTAAAGGCTTTAGTAATAATGTCCATGAAGAAATCAAAACCATGGATTTTTTTGTTATGAGTTCTGATTATGAAGGCATGCCGAATGCCTTAATGGAAGCGATGGCAATGGGTTTACCTTGCATTTCTACAGATTGTCCATCCGGAGGGCCAAGAGCACTGATAGAAAACGGCGTAAATGGACTACTGTTTCCGGTTCAAGATAAGCAGGAACTTGTCAAACAAATGTCCTTATTAGCAAGTGATAAAAAGCTGAGAATGAGCATTGCTGAAAACGCTAAAAAAGTGGCAGATAATTATTCTGTTTCAACAATTATTGAAGAATGGAAGATATTATTTTATGAAAATATATACTAAACAAGGAGGTCATTCATGACTACGATATTCATTACAGGCGGAGCAGGATTTATTGGTTCTCACCTTACACAAGAATTACTTAAACAGGGAACACAAGTTATCAGCATAGATAATTTTAATGATTATTACGACCCAAATTTAAAAGAAAAAAACTACGAGTTAATCAAACAAACCGCAAAAGGAGTTAATACATTTTATAAACTTTATAGAGGGGATATCCGTGATAAAGAATTAATAGAGAAAATATTTACTGAAAACAAAATAGATAGTGTTGTTTCTTTGGCCGCCAATGCCGGTGTTAGACCCTCTATTGATAATCCATCATTCTATGTTGATGTTAACTTAATGGGATTAACAAATTTATTAGAAGCTAGTCGTTTTCATGACGTCAAAAGCTTTGTTTTTATTTCTTCATCCTCAGTATACGGAAACAACAAGAAAGTACCATTCAGTGAAAAGGACGCTGTAGATCATCCTATATCCCCCTATGCTGCAACTAAAAAAGCGGGGGAATTATTGTGCTATACTTATCATTCACTATTCAAAATGAATATTGCTTGTTTGCGATATTTCACAGTATATGGTCCTAGACAAAGACCTGATTTAGCAATCAATAAATTTACTCGCCTTATTTTAGAGGGGCAATCCATCCCCATGTATGGAGATGGGGGTACTTCAAGAGATTATACATATATAAGTGATATTGTAACTGGTACCATACAAGCATTAAATTATGTCATGCAAAAGGACAGACTAATTTATGACATTTTCAATTTAGGAGGGAGTCACCCTATTGTATTAAGAGAACTTATAAACATTATTGCCCAGACAATCAAAAAAGAACCAATCATTCAACAACTTCCTATGCAGCCGGGTGACGTAAATACAACATACAGTGATTTTTCACATGCTAAAGAAATTCTGAATTATCAGCCTAAGATCGAAATAAAGGAAGGTATCGCTAAATTTGTTGGGTGGTACATTCAAGAGGTATTCAGCCATGTCAGTTAAAAGAGAACTACTTAAGTTACTGCCGGATAAAATTTACTTACAGCTACAATATTATAAATATTTTAAAAAGTTTATTAATTTTAAACATCCCAAAACCTTTAACGAAAAATTGCAATGGTTAAAGCTTAATGACAAAAAGCCGCAATATACTGAACTTGTGGATAAGTATCAATTCAAAAAAGTAATCTCTCAAAAACTAGGGGAAGAATTTGTCGTTCCGCTAATTAATGTTTATGATCAAGCAGATGAAATTGACTTTGACCAATTGCCTAATCAGTTTGTATTGAAAGCCACCCATGACAGTGGGAGTGTTTTTATATGTAAAGATAAAACTGCTGTAGATATTCCTAAAGTTAGACAGTTCTTTAATCAAAGTCTTAAGATAAATTATTTTTATGGCACTAGAGAGTGGCCATATAAGCAAGTTAAACCAAGAATCATTGCAGAACAGTATCTTATTGATGAATCAGGGTTTGAATTAAAAGATTATAAAGTTTTCTGTTTTAATGGTATTCCTAAACTTATTGGTTTGGTTAAAGGAAGAACTAATACACCTACCGAAGACTTTTATAGCACAGAATGGAAAAAAGTAGATATTGAGTTTGGGGGCTATCCAAATTCAACCACCATTATGGAAAAACCAGTTTTCCTAGAAGAAATGCTTAGATTATCGACTTTGCTAGCCAAAGATACTTATTTTTTAAGAGTGGACTGGAACTATGCAAACCAGCATCTGAAACTAGGAGAATTAACGTTCTACGAAACTGCTGGTCTAGAGACGATAAAACCCGATCACTGGAATCAACAGTTAGGAGAATGGATTCAATTACCCATTGATAGAACCTATGAAAAATAGGAAATATAAACGAAAAGCGAGGAATTAAAATGTTTGATATTTTTGAAAAAAGAGAGTCACAGGTGCGATCTTATTGTAGAAACTTTCCAATTGAATTTAATAAAGCAAAAGGAGCTGTATTAACGAGCATTGATGGTCAAGAATACATTGATTTTTTTGCTGGCGCCGGGGCTATGAACTTTGGACACAATAATGAATACATAAAAAAACAAATAATGGATTATTTATCTCAAGATAAAATTATTCATGCTTTAGATATGTTTACAGAAGCTAAAGAAAAATGGTTGAATGGATTTACTGAAAAAATTTTCATTCCCAAAAACCTTGACTATAAAATCATGTGTTGTGGAGCTACTGGTACAAATGCAGTTGAAGCCGCTCTTAAACTAGCAAGAAAAAATACGAAAAGAACAAATGTATTTGCTTTTACCGGTGCTTTTCACGGCATGACCTTAGGTTCCCTTGCCATGACTAGCGATAGACACAGCCGTTTAGGAGCAGGATTACCATTGAATAATGTAACTTTTGTTCCCTACTATAATGCATTTAAAGATTATACGCAGTCTTTAGATTACCTTCAAATGATTTTATCGGATGATCACTCAGGAATTGATCTGCCCGCAGCAATTGTATTGGAAACCGTACAGGCAGAGGGGGGAGTTAATGTAGCGCCTAAAGAATGGCTCCAAGGTATTCGTAAAATTTGTGATAAATACGGTATTCTCATGATTGTAGATGATATACAGGTAGGTATATGCAGAACCGGAGATTTCTTTTCATGGGAACGAGCTAATGTAATCCCGGATATGGTCGTTTTATCTAAATCAATAAGTGGTTTTGGATTACCTATGGCTATACTATTGGTAAAACCCGAATATGATATTTTTTCACCTGCTGAACATAATGGCACATTTAGAGGAAATCAACTTGGATTTGTAGGATCTCTGGCTGGAATAGAATACTATCATGACCATCAATTAGATAAAGAAGTAAAAAGAAAAGAAAAAATAGTTCAGGATTTTTTAGAAAGAAAGATTATGCCGATAGATGTTCGTCTCAATATCAGAGGCATTGGATTAATTTGGGGAATAGATTTTATGAAGATTGATGCTCAGCTTTCCAAAGCAGTTATGCAAAAATGTGTTGAAAACGGATTAATTATCGAAAGAGCCGGAAGAGAGGACAGTGTAGTAAAAATCCTACCTCCGCTTACCATTGAAGATGATATTTTATTAAAAGGACTCAGTATATTAGAAAATGCAGTTAAAGATGTTCTATCTAATCATGTAAGGTAAATTCAATGGTAAAAAAATTTATAAAGAAAATCATCCCAATAGAAATAATACTCAAAATTATAAGAGGAATGCACACTGTATCTTATTTTTGTCATAAAGATAATCGTTCCCTTTTTTTAGCTTTAAGAGCCAAATTAAAACCAATTTCTCTTATACAATTACTAAAATATGTTTATATCAGTCCAGGCTTCAACAGTTTTGCAAAGGCATATCTGAATCCCAGTGTAAAATTACTAAACGAAAACTGGAAGTCTGTTAATTTAAAAGAACCCATATTTATTTGTGCTGTTAAAAACGATTTGATACGCATTCAATTACAGCTTGAACATTATCGCAAAATAAATATTCAGCATATTGTTTATATTGACAATGGGTCTACAGATGGAACCTTTGAATATTTAAACAAACAACCAGATGTCAATCTATTTACTACATCAGAGAATTTTAATGCCAGCATCAAAGATGCATGGATTCGCCAAGTGATGGATTATTATGGTTATGATCGCTGGTATCTTATTGTTGACTCAGATGAGTTGTTCATTTATCCACATCTCGAAAAAGTAGGGATTTTAAAATTGATAGATATATTGGAAAGCAGAAAAGAATATGCTTTATTATCAATGATGCTCGATATGTATACAAAAAATACTATCTTCGATTTAACTCAGGTTACAGATACTCCTGAAGATATTGTAAAGCAATATTCCTTTTTTGATACAGATAGCTATGTGATTAAAAAAGATGGCAGTTTCACCAATATCAGCGGCGGTCCACGTGAAAGAATATTCTCTAAAAACAAAGAATTTAAACCATTGCTTACAAAATATCCTCTTATTAAAATGCAAAGAAATTCATTTTATGGATATCACTGGTTCATTTCAAAGAATAAACTTTATCATTACCCCTTATTTTCTGCTTTATTGCATTATAAATTCTTGCCTATCGATAACATCAAATATGTCAAAATAGTTAAAGAAGGTACCTATGCTGGAGGAAGTGCTGAATATCGTCAATATTTAAAAGTTTTAGAAAAAGAACCAAATCAATCCTTTTATTATGAAAATTCCTGTCAATTAACAACTTCTTGGGATCTATCAAAAATAAAAATTTTTAAGATAATAGAGGAACTAAAATGAATAAACTAAAACGCAATATATTTTACAGTACTTTTTATCAGATTATTCAAATCATTCTTCCTCTTATCACTACTCCATATATTTCAAGAGTATTAGGTGCGGCAGGAGTCGGTACCATTTCTTACGCACAGACAATTGTTTCTTACTTTGTTCTCTTTGCACTATTGGGCTTAGAAAACTATGGAAGTAGAGAAATAGCACAATGCAAAAATCATAAAGAATTAAATAACACCTTCAATGAGATCGTCTTTTCCCAATTTTTCATGGTTATTGCCACTATTATCATTTATTTTATTTATATTGCCTTTTTTGCTTCAAACAAACAACTTTATCTACTTTATACCCTTATGTTGTTTGGACAGGGCATAAGTATTAACTGGTTCTTTTGGGGAATGGAAAATTTTAAGATCACTGTCATGCGAAATCTAATCTTAAAAATAATATCAATACTTTGTCTCTTCCTATTCGTTAAAACTAAGCAAGATATTATGATTTATGCCCTAATTAATATCTTATCTGTTTTGCTAGGAGAACTATGGTTATGGAAAATTGCTAAAGATACAATTGATATTCGAATGCCTGCATGGGTTAATGTAAAAAAACATATCCAACCAAATTTAATGTTGTTTCTGCCTGTGCTTTCTAAAAATATTTATTTATCCATTGATAAGCTTATGTTAGGCGCTATGTCTACCATCGAAAGTGTTGGCATCTATACCTACGCTGAAACGATTGTCAAACTGCCAATGGGAATTGTCACTGCCTTTTCAACCGCAATGATGCCAAGAATTACAAATTTATATTCAAATCACGATACCATTACAACAAAAAAATATCTGCGATTATCTATGTTTGCAATTCTATTTATTACATCTGCCATATCTTTTGGCATTGCTGCTATTGCTCCAACACTTATTCCGATCTTTCTTGGCAATGATTTTGTTGATGCCATAACCATTGTGGAAATGTTATCTATAATTGTTATTATTATTTCTATTGGAAGTATCTTTAGAACTCAGATCCTAATCCCACTAAAAAAAGATAAGGAGTATTCACGCAGCATTATTATTGGAGCAGTCATTAATGTCATAATCAATTCGCTATTAATTCCAAAAATTGGAATCCTCGGAGCTGCTATAGGTACAGTTGTATCTGAATTTACTGTTGTCTGCATTCAATTGTACTATATAAAAAATGAAGTACACATTATTGACAGCTTATTATCCGGTATTCCGTTCATTCTTTTTGGCCTTATTATGTTTATTCTAATACGTACATATTTTCAATCTACTCTTCCCACCATAAGCAATCTTCTTATAGAAATAATGGCGGGAGGTTCCTTTTATCTAGTTTGTTCATCTATATATTTTATTATCTACAAAAAAAGACTATACCACAATTAAAAATAGGAGGTTTATATGAAAATAGCAGTAGCAGGAACAGGTTATGTAGGATTAAGCATTGCCACATTATTATCACAGCATCATGAAGTCATTGCTTTAGATATTTTAAAAGAAAAGGTTGATATGATTAACAATCGTATTTCACCCATACAAGATAGTGAAATAGAGGACTTCCTAAAACATAAAGAGCTAAATTTAAAAGCAACTCTTGATAAAGAAGTTGCTTTTAAAAATGCTAATTTTATTATTATCAGTACACCTACAAATTATGACGAAAACAAAAACTACTTTGACACTTCAACAGTTGAAGACATTATTGAATCTGTCCTTGAAATAAATCCAACCGCTGTGATGATTGTTAAATCTACAGTCCCTGTCGGATTTATTAAGCAGATGAAAGAAAAATATAAAATTAACAATCTTATCTTTTCACCTGAATTTTTAAGAGAAGGAAAAGCTTTATATGATAATCTTTATCCCTCTCGAATTGTCATAGGTGAAAAAAGCGACAGAGCACAGACATTCGTCAATTTGTTAAAAGAAGGAGCGTTCAAACAAGACATTCCTGTATTATTTACGGATAATACAGAAGCTGAAGCAATTAAACTATTCGCCAATACCTACCTTGCTTTAAGAGTGTCTTATTTCAATGAACTGGATACTTATTCAGAAATGAAAGGACTATGCTCAAAAGATATTATCGAAGGCGTATGCTTAGATCCAAGAATTGGAAATCATTACAACAATCCATCTTTTGGATATGGGGGGTATTGTCTTCCAAAAGATACAAAACAACTAAAAGCCAATTATCAAGATGTACCAGAAAATTTAATCAGCGCAATTGTTCAAAGCAACAGCACAAGAAAAGACCATATTGCTCAACAAATTATTGATCGTAAGCCTAAAATCGTAGGCATTTATCGTTTAACAATGAAGAGTGGATCGGATAATTTCAGAGCTAGTGCTATTCAAGGCATTATGAAACGAATAAAAGCAAAAGGCATTGACCTCGTTATTTATGAACCTACGTTAAAGGATTCTACCTTTTTTAATAGCAAAGTTATTAAAAATTTAGATTACTTTAAAGAAATTAGTGATCTTATCGTAGTGAATCGGATGAATGATGAATTAAATAATGTCACAAATAAGATTTATACTCGAGATCTATTTTATATTGATTAAATAAATATACTTCAAAATAGGAAAGGAAGTTTTTGATGTTATTTAATTCCTATATTTTTATCTTTCTGTTTTTGCCAGTAGCCATTATAGGCTACTATACTTTAAACAAATTTAAAAAATATGTTTTAGGAGAATATTTCTTAATTATGATGTCTCTTATTTTTTATGCCTATTTTAACACCAGTTATTTTCCTATTATATTTTTCAGTATACTTGGGAACTATTATCTAGTATATATGATGAATAACATAAAGTACTCTAATTACAAAAAGGCTATATTTATTATAGGTTTGCTATCCAATATTGGTATACTGTTTTACTACAAATACATGGGATTTTTTATACAGAACATCAATGTTCTTTTTAGAACAAATTTTTTAATTACTAAATTACTTCTTCCACTTGGAATTAGTTTTTTTACTTTTCAACAGCTTAGCTATGTTATCGACAGCTATCTAGGTAGAGTGAATACTTATTCATTTAGACAGTATGCTTTGTTTGTTACATTTTTCCCACAACTTATAGCTGGCCCTATCGTGTTACATGATGAGATTATTCCCCAGTTCAAAAATATTGATAAGAAGACGTTTAATTGGAATAATTTTTCCGAAGGTCTAATGGCTTTCTCTTTTGGAATGGCTAAAAAGGTTATTATTGCTGACTCTTTTGGTAATGTTGTCAATTACGGTTTTGCTAATCTAGTTGGACTTGATTCTACAAACGCAATTTTTACAATGCTGTCCTATACTATCCAGATTTATTTTGATTTCAGTGGTTATTGTGATATGGCTACCGGGATAGCAAAAATGTTTAATATCACTCTCCCGATTAACTTTAATTCGCCATATAAGGCTTTATCTATCACTGAGTTTTGGAAGAGATGGCATATAACATTAACCCGTTTTTTAAGGACCTATATTTATTTTCCACTTGGAGGAAACAGAAAAGGGAAATATCAAACATATCTTAATTTATTTATTGTTTTCTTAGTAAGTGGATTATGGCATGGAGCAAATTACACATTTATTGTCTGGGGAATCCTACATGGTACTGCTATGATTATTGAACGAATATTTAAGGAAAAACAAGAGAAACTGCATCCGGCACTAAAGTGGCTCATGACCTTCGTATTCATCAATTTTACATGGATAATTTTTAGAGCTGATACATTAAATGATGCTATTATTTTAATCAAACAAATTATGTTATTTGACTTTGGTTCCTTATCTAAAGATCTAGTATCATCATTAGGATTTAACGGTCTTACGTACCTCTTTTCTCATATTGGTCGTATAGGCTATTATATGTCAAATACTTATCCGGTTTATGCTGTTATCGGTGTTTTATTTATTATATTATTTTGTAAAAATACAAACGAAAGAATAAATCCATTTAAACCCACCTTGTTAAATTGTGTAGTCAGTTCGTTTTTATTATTTTATTCAATTCTTTCGTTATCTGGGATGAGTACATTTTTATACTTTAACTTTTAGGGAGATAAACTATGAATAAAAATAAAAAATATTGTCTTGTTTTCTTTAGTCTAACTCTATTTTTTCTTATAACGACTGCATTGACAGTGATAATTGCAGACCCTTATTTTCATTATCATTTCCCTAGTTTAGATTTACACTATACTTTAAAAGATCAGCGTTATCAAAATGATGGTATACTAAGGCATTTCGAATATAATGCCTTAATTATTGGTACTTCTATGACAGAAAATTTTAAGACAAGTGAATTTGATAAATTATTTAATTGTCAATCAATAAAAACACCATTTCCGGGAGCAACCTATAAAGAAATAAATGATAATATTGTAAATGCAATTTCTTATACTGATAGCATTAAATATGTTGTTAGAGCTTTAGATGCGTCTAAATTCTACACAGATTCAGAAGAAATGATGTATGATGATTATCCTGACTATCTCACCAATAGCAACATATTTGATGATGTATACTACTTATTTAACAAAACAACGCTATTTAAAAATGTTTTACCATTGATAGAAACTTATTCTAAAAATAATCGGACAATTACTTCTTTTGATGATGCTTATAATTGGCATAATAATTTTTCCTTTGGTACAAAAGTTGTTTTAAAAACTTATGAAAGACCTAATAAAGCAGAAAACAAAAAGATTACCACGACAGAAGAAATCGATCGTTTTCAAAAAAATATAAATAAAAATATTGTTGAGACAGTAAGAAATAATCCACAAATAGAATTTTATTACTTTATACCACCATACAGTATATGTTACTGGGATAAACTAAATCAAACTCAATCCATAGAGCATCATTTATATGGTGAAAAAATGATTATTGAATCTCTATTGCCTTATGAAAATGTTCATTTATTTTCTTTTAATAATAATTTTGACATTGTTACCAATCTAGGTGATTATAAGGATATATCCCATTATAGTGGAAATATAAATAGTTACATACTTCGTAAAATGAGTCAGGAGAAATATCGTTTAACAAAAGATAACTATCAAAATTACTTACAAACCATTGAAGATTATTATACACATTATGATTATGATTCTCTTTTTCAATAGTAAAAGCAGCCATTCGTACACATTTACGTATGGCTTTTTTTATCCAAAAAAGCAAATAGCTAGACCAATTAACTCTGTTATCATCCCCATCATTCTTCCTATCCTCTTTGTTTTCTTAAACCCATACATTTCATAGGTCTGTGGCGTACAATAAGGAAATAAAACGATGATCGTCCCCAGTTCAAACATACTGCCGCCAACTAGGCGTGACTGCCACAACGGATCAGAAGAAAACGCCCCAATAAGCATCACAATAACCCCGATTGCTATGCCTATATAAAACCATTTTAAATTCTTTTGAATCGAACGCATTTCTACTTCATAATCATTTTGACAAGAGGAGCTGCAAAAAGGCTGATGATTATAATAAAACAGTGCACTCTTATGACAATAACAGCATTTTTCCTTCTTTATAGAAGGAATTGGCTGTTTCTTTGTAATCAATTCATCTAAAGTAATATTATATAAATTGGCTAATTGAATCAGATTGTCAGTATCTGGACGGCTTTGATCGTTCTCCCATTTAGATACAGCCTGACGGCTGACAGCTAAATATTCCGCTACCGCATCCTGTGACAATTGTGTTCGTTTTCGATAATAATAAAGCTTTTCTCCTAATGTCATCCTCTACACCCCGCTTACTACTCATGATTATACTCAATATTTTTCTTTTGTATATCAACTATCGGTTGCAGTTATAAAAACATTAAAAAAACGCATGACTTTTCAGTCATACGCTTAATTTATTTTTCTTCTTTCTTTTTTCTTAAAGCAAGATATCCCGTTGCAACAGATAAGACTGCTAACCCGCCTAAAGCAACTAGATTGCTCTTATCTCCGGTATCCGGTACATTTGTTCCGTCTTTGATTACCGGTTTAGATTGACTTGCCAGCCATTCAAAGATTGTCACACCGTTTTCTACACATTCATTATTCAATGTATAGATCCAAGACCAATGTCCATTGTACTGATGTGGACTAACTCCATCAGGCATAAAGTATAATCCGCTGGTATCATGCACATCATCGAAATAAGAACGATGCAGATTGCTTGCATTCATAGCTACTAAACGATCATATGTTGGAAGCATTGTTTTTTGTGGATCAACAACAGTATCGTTTGCCGCCTGAGTAAACCAGATTGGAAGATCTTTAATACCTTCAAGCATTTCATCTGTGATCCATGAATCATCATAAGCTTCACAAATTGGGAATGCTGCCGCAAAATAAGTTGGATATTTCATAATCATATTCATTGTCATGAATCCACCGTTAGAACATCCACCGATATATACACGATTAGGATCAATATCCGGATGTGAATCAACAAAGTTTTCAATTAATGCCATCAATACTTCTGTATATTTGCTTGTTCCGTCTTTTGTATATTGACCGCTGCCATCATCCATCCAAAAAGTTGGAGACTGCGGTGCTAATACATAAGCCCCATTCATAATTCCTTGGATTTCATCACCAACTAATGTTGTTACTTTATTTCCTAAAGTATCGATCGTTGTATCTGTTCCACCCTCACCGGCACCATGCAGCCAGATAATTAATGGATTTTGACCATCATCTGCACTTGGGGCAAATGAAGCATATTTTAGTGATTGATTTCCTGAAGTAAAGGTATTTTCAGTAAATAATTCTGCATCTGTAAGATTTTTAGATGCTGGTGTAGGCGTAATCTTTAACTCGTTAATAATTTTATTACCGCTAACCAAACGAACATTATCTTTCAATGTAATATTTAAATCATAAGGCTGTGTCCAGCTGTTTAATCCGGAAGCTAAATCATAATAGAATGGACTTCCATCATTAGGTCCTACAGCCATTTCAATGGTGATATAAGCAGAAGCAGTATTAACTGGATTTCCGTTAATATCACTTAAATAAGCATTTGTTACTGTACGATCAAAACTATACACTCCATCTTTCATTGTTGTCCAATCCATTGCATGTTTGCTTTCAATCACTTCTAACTGTGAAGCATTAATACTATTGATTGGTGTATCTAATGAAACAATTGTTTTTGTAACGGCCGGTCCCCAGTCAAATCCTTCAACAACAATAGATTGTGTTCCGGAAGCAGCAACAGTCTGAGTCGTATTCTTTTGCTGTCCTAGCCATTTGAATAATTCTGTTGAACCTTCAGTCGCTTCATTATTAAAAACATAAATCCAAGACCAGTGCCCGTTATATTGATAAGGTTGCCCCGGATTTTTCGGATCTTCATATTTTCCGCTCGTATCTTGAACATCTGCCGGAGCGAATACATGTAAATTTGTAGCTCCGATTCCTTTTAAACGTTCAATCATCGGTTTAGAGAAAATATCCGGATTTAATACCGTATCATTCTGAGCATAAGTAAACCATAATGGGAAATCTTTTAATAATGCTAGTTTTTCATCACTCATAGTTGCTGACGCATACCCTGAACAAATTGGGAATGCTGCTGCAAAATAACCGGGATATGTTGTTACCATCTGTAAGGTCATATATCCTCCGTTTGAACATCCACCAATATAAATTCTCTGTGTATCAATATTTGGATGAGAGTTTACATACCAAGTGATTAATTCCATCAATCCCTCAGTATAAATCGAATCTCCGCCATCAGTAGTAGAATATCCATCCATCCACATCGTTGGTGACTGCGGAGCTAATACATAGGCATTGCCGCCCATTGCAGATTGTGTTCCGGGTTCTAATAATCCAGTCACACGATTTCCTAATGTCACAATAGAGGCATCGTTTCCACCTTCACCACCACCATGAAGCCAAATAATTAACGGTAAGTCAGATCCGGCAGGTTCATAGCTAGCATAGGCATAGCTCTTTCCATCTGCCGCAGCGTTATAATTCTCATATTCAAACTTCTTTGCTAATCCTATATTTCTTTCCGTATACTTTTGACTAATAGCCAAGGTATTAATTGTATTCCCCCCTGACTGCCAAGTTTTTCCTGCTTCAAAGGCAAAAGTTAAATAATAAGGATCTGTCCAATTATTTAATCCTGCATAAATAAATGGGGATCCGGTACCATCCGGTCCGACTTTCATTTCTACTGTTACAAATTTTGAATTACCTGACGTTATTTTGTTTCCATTTTCATCAGATAAATAAATAGCTGTCACATCTCTTTTAAACTCCTGAATCTTAGTTCCAGCTGCTGTCGGATACCAATTTTTCGTTTCTGTTACTTTTAAATCTCCAACAGCCACACTATTAATTGGTTGATCCAACGACAAGACCGCTTTAGAGACAGCCGGTCCCCAATCATAGCCGTCTACTATAATTTTATAGTTTCCGGTCGCTGTTGTATTCGCCGCATGAATCGGTTTAACTGAACTGATGACCATTAAAGCGCAGACAAAGCAGCTTAACACTTTCTTCAACATCTTCTTCCCTCCTTAGATGATTATTCAATTAATTATATTATAGAATTATAAGCGCTTACATTCTTACCGTTTTCTCACATAATTAAGGGCATTTTCTCATCATTACACGATAATGCATCGGGGTATCATGATATTGTTTTTTAAAAACCGTATTAAAGGATTTTATATTTGGGAAACCATTATTTAATGCAATTTCTATTATTGGATAATCCGTATTAACTAGATCATTATACGCTTTTTTTAGTCGCACTGAAGTAATAAAGTCTTTAACTGTTGTCTCTAAATGATCTTTAAATAATTTAGATAAATAGCCATTAGACAACTCAAACTTTGCGGATAAAAAATCGATCGACAGTTCTTCTTTATAATGTTCTTCAATGTAATTCACAATATCTGCCATTCTTTCACGATAGCGATCACTTTTAATAATAGCTGCCTGTGGTCTTTTCTCTTTCTGTTCACTTAAAAGTAGATAGATCAGCATCAGCAGATAACTCTTTGCTTTTAAAGATCGATGGTAATTCTCTTCATCATACACCTTTATTATTTCAAAAATTAGACGTTTGACTTTTATAAGAATTTCTTCATTATCAATTTCTTTAAAATAAATCTCATCAATCTGCGGATAACAAGATTGCATATACTCATAATTAATTTGCAGTACATATCCCTTATAAGGCTTCGTAGGTTCCGCTCCCCTTACATTATGGATATCTTTTGAATTAATAATATAGACCTCTCCCGCCTTTACCAAAATCTTTTGATTATTGATCCAAACATCCAAATCGCCTAATAAAGGTACAAGTATTTCAATACTGTGATGCCAATGTTTAGCTAAAATGGGATGATCTTTTTCTAAATAAATATCAATCAATTTAATTGGCATATCTTGATCTAAATCGACTTTTTCGTATTTTAAAGGCATATTCGCACCAACTTTCATCCTATATCTATATAATACCGTATAAAAGAATAGGAATAAAGTCGAAAAAACTGTGCCTAAGCACAGCTTATAAGATATAAGTCATCGATTCGTAAGGATTTAATGTCATTATTTTTTCTAATGGCTTCTCTGCATCATTTGTGATAAGTATCTTTGCTTCTTTTAATAAGTCATCAGGAATTTCTACAGTTTGCTTTTGATCTGTGAAATTGCACATCACAAGCAATTGCTGCTGATCCAATGTACGGGTATACATATAGGTATTTGGATTCTCTTCATCTAAGATTTCATAATGACCGTATACCATGATTTTATGCTGCTTACGCAAAGTCAGCAGTCGTTTATAGAACGAATAGACAGAATCCGGATCGTTCATCTGTGATTTGGCATTAATGCTTGTATAATTTGGATTTACAGCGATCCATGGCTGAACCTCAGAGAATCCAGCGTAGGCACTGTTATCCCACTGCATCGGTGCTCTGGCATTATCACGGGAATGAGAATAAACTCCCTTCATAAATTCTTGTTCACTCAATACTTTCTTTTCTTCTACTAATTCTTTGTAAGCATTTAAGATTTCAATATCCTTATAATCATCGATAGAATCAAAGCGGACATTACTCATTCCCAACTCTTCTCCCTGATAAATATAAGGGGTTCCTTGATGCATATGCAGACACATCGCTAACATTTTTGCCGATTTAATATGATATTCATGATCATTTCCGAATCGGCTTACGACACGCGGCTGATCATGATTGTTCCAATATAAACTGTTCCATCCCTTATTTTCTAACCCTGTCTGCCATTTTTTCATAACTTTTTTCAGCTTACATAAGTCAAATGGTACAGGTGTCCATTTTCCATATTGTCCTAAATCAATATCCATCAGTTCAAACTGGAAAACCATATTTAATTCATGCTCGTCTTCTCCCGTATATCCCATCGCATCTTTGACACTAACACCCGGAGTTTCACCAACGGTTAAAATATCATATTTGGATAAAACTTCTTTATTCATTTCTTTTAAATATTCATGTACTCTTGGACCATTTACCGTATAAGGAGAACAATTTCCATACAATCCGCCGTTTTTTTCACCATCTGGGAAATCCTGATTCTTTGAGATCATATTAATAACGTCCATTCTAAATCCATCGATTCCTTTATCCAGCCACCAAGTCATCATATCATAGACAGATTGTCTCATTGCTTTGTTTTCCCAGTTTAAATCAGGCTGTTTTTTAGCGAATAAATGCAGATAGTACATATTTGTTGCTTCATCATACTGCCAAGCCGGTCCAGAGAAAACAGAACCCCAGTTATTAGGATAATGGTCTTGATTGCCTTCTTTCCAAATGTAGTAATCACGATAGGGATTATCTTTTGATTGACGACTTTCAATAAACCATTGATGCTCATCAGAGGTATGATTAACGACAAGATCCATCACGATCTTTAATCCTTTTTGATGTGCTTCATTTAATAAAGCATCGAAGTCCTCCATTGTTCCAAATTCTTTCATAATAGCTTGATAATCACTGATGTCATACCCATTATCTTCATTAGGTGAAGCATAGATTGGTGAAAGCCAAACTACATCCACCCCTAAATCAGCCAAGTAATCTAATTTTTCACGAATTCCATTTATATCGCCAATCCCATCATGATTGCTATCCTTAAAGCTACGAGGATACACCTGATAGATGACACTTTCTTTCCACCATGTTTGTTTCATTATTCTGCCTCCTTTTTTATAAGTATAAAACGCTTACAGATAAAAAAACAGATATCTTATTGACTGATCAACGGTCAATTTTTGACATCTGTTTAAAATATTCTTTAGGATTTACACCATAGCTGTCTTTAAATACACGGCGGAAGGTTTTCTCATTAGGCAGTCCGGCGGCTATCACTGCCTGTGTAATGGAAGCTCCCTCCTCAATCTTTTGTTTAGCATAAATAACGCGTGTTAGATTGAGAAAATGCAGGAAAGTATCTCCTGTGACTTTTTTAAAATATCGTGAAAAATATTCGGATGACAATCCTACTTTAACGGCTACCTCATTTAACGTTAAAGGTTCTTGAAAATGTGTTTCAATATATTCAATAGCTTCTTTGGCATATTCAATATTACGCTGTGCCTGTAAATAAGCTCCTGTTTTCTTAAGCATCTGCGACTTTTTTAATAGTGCATAAAGCAATTCATGAATCAATGCTGTTACTTTAATATTGTAATATAACTCTTTTTGATCATAATAACGGTCAATGTCCAGCATAATCTGAATAATCTCCGGATCATTGTCTATGAAATTAAAGAAATACTGATCAATATCACTGACATACTTCTTTACCCATTCATAGGAAATCAGCACCGTAACAACCTCAAGATTGACATTTCGATCAAGGGAATCTGTCGCATGAATCAAAGATGAATTCACAAAAACAAAATGCCCCGCACTCACCACTGATGTTTTAGAATCGATCATAATTTTCATATTGCCTTCTTTAACATAATTAAACTCTATGCTATGGTGCCAATGCGGCAAAGCTAAAGCATTTTTACCGGACGGCTTTTGCAGAAAAATCTGAGCAGGAATATTTTCTTTAAATAATACGACTTGATGTTGTATTGTCATCCTTATCACCTCCTACATCATATCATGATTTCTATAAAGATACCTAATGAAAACTTGTTGAATAAGTCATTTCAATCTCTTACAATAGGGATAAAGGAGAATACTTATGAACCCATCTTTAGAACAAATACAATCTTTATTAGAAACACTCTTTCTTGCTTTCATTTTGCTCACCTTTTATCTTTTATTCCAAAGCCGTATTATCTTAAAAAGGATAGAAGCTGGAAAATATGTTCACCGTTTAGAGAAAGAAACAGATTTCTTTAATGAAGATCACTTATACACAATTATTTATGATACCTTTGAAACTCTGCAGAATGCCGCTGTTGAACAGCGTTTGGATATCGCAAAAGAATATATGACGCCTGCTGCCTATGATGCTTGGTCTGCACCGCTTAATTGGGCGATTTACCAAAATGGACATCTTACCCCTCATCATACTAAGATAAGCTGCTGCTGGATTGTCGCTATTCATGCTGATCTAAATAAACAGGATTATTTTTGGGTATATATCCAAGGGTATCATGACCACCAGCCTTTTATTGTAACTCAGGAAGAAGAAACTCAGCCAATTGGTTCTACAAGACCATCACGCAAGATCAATCGTATAACCAATAATGAATTTCAGGAGTACTGGAAATTTGTCTGTATGGAAGATCAATTTTATTTAGATGAAATGATTCCCCGCAAACAGATGAAAATACGTCATTTAAAAAGCTCAATAAATTTATAAGATAAATCCATCTAGGTTTATCTTTTTTACTTATATGAAAGCACTTGCAGTTCTTTAGTAATAATGATACGATAGTTTTGTCACGATATAGGGACAGAAAGGAAATTTACTATGAATACTTACTCTATAAATTGTCATAATATCCATCTGCAAGTTTACGCATTAGGAAACATTCAGGCAAAAACAGCCGTTTTATTTCTGCATGGAGGTCCCGGAAGCGGCGCTATGCCGGTAATTGAACTCCCTGCTTTTCAAGCCTTTGAAAAAGATTATTTATGTCTGCACTTTGATCAAAGAGGAAGTGGTAAATCTAATTACGATTTAAAAGAAGGACTGCCTATTGAACTAATAACCGATGATGTTCTTAGGGTAGTTAAAGATAGCAGAGAACGCTACAACTTTACTTCCTTATTCTTATGGGGTGGTTCTTTTGGCGGGTGTTTAGCCTCACTATGTATGGAAAGATTCCCCAATGAATTTAGTGGTGTTATATTAAGCAGTCCGGCAATCACATTCAGCCGTGAACAAGCCTTAGATTTCTATAAAAGAATGAGTGCCCCCTATCAAAAACGCATGGAACCACCTATGCAAGATGAACTGCAAACATTAGATGACCCAACACCGGAAGCCTTCTTTTCCTTATCAAAAGTCCGTGATTTTATTTTCAGCCCACAAAATACGATACATTCCATTCAGCATATTGCGGCAATGGCTTCTTGGTTCTACAATCATACTTTTCCCCATCTGTTTGATGATGCTTCCATTCCCATTTTAATATTGCAAGGAAAAGAAGATCCGATCTGTCTCTACCAATATATTGACCAGCAAATCAACATGACAACTAATAAACAAATACAATATCATCTTTTAGAGGCTTGCGGTCATGCTGTCTTTGAAGATCAAAAAGAAACATTTATTCATCTAATTAAAACATTTATAGAAGATACTCTTTCTGCTTCATCACCCTCTATACAATCCTAATAAAAACCTATATAATAAAGTAAAAATGGGAGGGCTGTAAATAGTGATTGATCTGAGTCAAGTCTTAACCTTTAGTGAAGCCGCAGACAAATGGGGATTTGCGAATGGAAATACATTAAGAAAAGCTGTCGAACGCAATAAGTTTTTACCCGGTGAAGTGCGTAAAAGCGGAGATGTCTGGCTAACCACTTATGAAGCCATGAGCCGAGTATTTGGTCAGCCAAGAATTACAGATATGACACTATCTTATAATGATATTTCTGATTTACTTGTACAATCCGTATATCATCAAAAGGAACCGCTGCAAAAAATTCAGACCTTGCTTCAATCCCTTCATACTGCTTTAAGGGAGAATAAAACCATCAGCATTATTGAATCTATTGAGCACCCCGAACGCATTATCGTCGTTATTAAAACCTCGGAGGATCTTGCCTCATTTGAAAGATATATACGCTCTCTTTCCATTAATATAGACTAGGATAATAATAAAGAAACGGAGTCTTTTATGAAAACCCAACAACTGCAAAACTTTGTCGAAGTCATCGACTGCGGCAGTATCAATAAAGCCGCCAAAAAACTTTATATGACCCAGCCTAATGTCAGTCGTTCTATTCACTCTTTAGAAGAAGAGATGGGACAAGTTCTGCTCATCAGAACAAATAAAGGGATTCAGCTAACACCGGCTGGTCAGTCCCTTTATTTTTACGCAAAATCTATCTTAACTCAGTTTCAAATGCTGGAAAAATTAAAATACATGAATCCGCACGATCTATTTAATAAGCTGACTATATCGGTTGATTCCATTTTCTTAAGAGATGATCTGATTTTATTATATTACGATCACATCAGATCTGCCGATACAGAAATTCATATGTTTGAAACCACCTGTGAAGAAGTGATTGAAAATGTCAGCAGTCTAAAGTCAGAGTTAGGTATTACTGTTTTGAATAACCACCAGCTTTCTGTTTTCAAAAAGATGTGTGAACTAAAAGAGTTGGAATATGAAATACTAGACAGCGGTCCTTTATATGTACATCTGAATGAGAACAACCCTCTTGCCAGTAAGGATAAAATTAACGCCAACGACTTATTAGAAAATACATATATTCACCTGCCGTACGATTTGTTTTCAAACATTAACCTTTCTATCAGTGTCGATGGAGTTCAGCTCTCTACCTTTACACATACCTTAACCATGAGCAACTATCATGCGATTATTCACTTCATAAAAAACACGAGTGCTTTCTTATGCGGACATAAGTGGCAAATTAAAGAGTTGGCAAAGACACATATTAAAAGCTTATTAATTGAAAACTGTGATTTAGAAATGAACTTGATAGTAATAAAAAGGAAACAGAATACTCTTTCCGATTCTGCAAATATCTTTTTAAAAATATTTAAACAGTATTATCCCGGAGTATAACGCTTGTTATACTTTTTATTTATAGCAAAGACGCATCAAACAAGCATTACCCAAAATCCTTTTTTCGATATACAATTTAATTGAGGAAAAAATCAAAAAGGAGAATTTAATATGAAAAAAAGTACAATTTTAGGAGTTTTAACAGCTGCTGCCTTAATCACGACTTCAGCCGCTACTTATGCCGCTTGGGATCAGACCCAATTCACAACAACAAGCACTGTTAACGTTAGAGATGGTGTTAAAGTATCTAGTGCTGCAAAGTTTGATTTATCTGGTGGAGAAGCATTAACAGATGCTGATCAATTAGTATACTCTGGTACTGTTAATTTCACAACTGAAAATACAGGCAATAAGAAATTAAAACTAACCCCAGCAGTAAGCGGAAACGAGGTTCAGGCGGATGATTATACCATTGCCCTTTCTAAAAGCGGAACGCCTTTAACTGGTGATGCTGCTGACGGTTATACAGATGCGTCTCCTACAGCTTCTAATGAATATACAGTAACCTTAACGGTGAAAGATGAAACAAATTTAGGAGGAAAAGCTTTAACTGTAAGTGTTACAGCAGAATTAATTGATTAATAATATTGTAAAGGAGGGTGTTTGATGAAAAAGGTCAAAAAAATAACATCCTTCTTTTTTCCTTATATTATCGTATATTTCGTTGTATTGTTTACGGCGTTAATCTTGATGCCAAAAGAAGTGCCTAACTTGCTTGGCTATCAATTTTATACAGTATTAACCGACAGTATGGAGCCTACTATACCGACCTATTCGGTTGTTTTAACGCATATTTTAGATGAGAACGCTCCGATTGAACCGGACACGATCATCACATTTCATGCTGATCGCTTTGGCGAAAATATCATATTAACCCATTATTTCAAAACCACGCAGGTTGATGAAGGTGAAACCTATTATCGTACACAGGCAGAAATAGCGGATACATATGATAATTATCATACCTTACGCAGTGATATTATTGGAGAATACGTATTTCATATTCCCTACATCGGAAAGATGTTCCTATTTTACCAAAGTAAATTCGGATTACTGGTACTGGCAGAATACGGTTCTATCTTTTTAGTCTATTTAACTATCAAAACAAGATGGAAAGAAAAAGACAGTTTAAATGATGAAGTCCATCTTTTTAAAAAGAACAGAGCTTAAAAAGCGGTTGAACTCAGGGACTTTTTATATTATAATTAGACATGTTCAGAATTAAGGGAGTAGTTAGCACACCGTGTAGCAAAATCAACATAATGATCCTCGGATCTGGTTTTGCTTTAAATAACGAGACTTTTCTGTATAGTTTTTCTATACAGGGAAGTCTTTTTTATTCCCATATCAAAGGAGAAATTTATGAGCTTAATTGAATTATTCATACTAGCAGTTGGATTATCGATGGATGCTTTTGCAGTATCTATCTGTAAAGGCTTATCGATGCAGAAAGTAACCGTAAAAAAATATCTGATCATTGGTCTTTATTTTGGTATTTTCCAAGCCGGAATGCCTATTTTGGGTTACGCATTAGGCGTTCAATTCAAAAACTATATCACAAGTGTAGACCATTGGATTGCTTTTATTTTACTTGCCGCTATTGGAATCAATATGATTCGTGAAGCCTTAGGCGATGATGAAGAAGGATCATGCAATGATTCTTTAGATATGAAAACCATGCTGTTACTTGCCATTGCCACAAGCATAGATGCCTTAGCGGTTGGGGTAACGTTTGCCTTTTTAAATGTTAATATCGTACCCGCGGTTTCTTTCATTGGCATTACCACCTTTGTGTTATCGATGATTGGAGTTAAAATCGGCAATATCTTTGGAGAAAAATTTAAAGCTAAAGCAGAATTAGCAGGTGGGATCATCTTAATCTTAATGGGATTAAAAATATTACTGGAGCATCTGAATCTGCTTCCATTTTAAATATAAAGGCTGTACTCTTCTTTAACACTCTAGTACAATAAAATTAGAAACCGTGTTAAGGAGGAAAATAATATGAGAGTATTTGAAAAAGAAGGACCCGTTAATACAAAAGAAGCGTTAGATTTAGCGATCGCTAAAGCCATTGAACTCAATACAGACATTGTTGTTGCGACATCATCCGGAGATACTGCAATGAAAACAGCGTTGACTGCTCGTCAAACCGAATTCAAAGGTAAAATTATTACCGTTACACATGCCTATGGATCACGTGTTGCCGGAAAAAATGCAATGCAGGAGATTACTCGACAGGAATTAAAAGAGATGAATATTGAAGTTGTCACTGCCGCCCATGTATTAAGCGGAGCAGAACGTGGACTAAGCAAAGTGCATCAAGGTATCTATCCGATTGAAATAATGGCAGATACATTACGCATGATTTCTCGTGGAGTTAAAGTTTGCGTGGAAATATCAGTCATGGCAAATGATGCCGGAAAGATTAAATACGGCAAACCGGTTGTATGTATAGGCGGAAGCAGAAGCGGTGCCGACACTGTCTGTATCATTACCCCGGAATATGCTTCAAATATTTTAAAAACACAAATCCATGAAATTGTGTGTATGCCGTATTAACTAAACATAGTTTATAATGATGCCCCAAATGTTGTACTGACAACCGATGGGGTTTTATTATATCCCCTCTTTCTTGATATTGATATAAATATGAATTCCTCTGATCCTCAAAAATAACAAAATGTTGAATCGGTTATCATCAGTGTGTCGTTTTTATCCGCCCTGAGAATTGAATGCTTCTGTAAGTTCATTGCAAATAATTTTATTCCACAAAATGAAAAAATCATGAAACCGTTTTAAAAACTGCTATTATAAAAATAATGAGGAGGAATTAAATTATGGGATTTCCAGAAGGATTTTTATGGGGCGGAGCGACCGCTGCTAACCAATATGAAGGTGGATATTTAGATGGTGGTAAAGGACTTTCAACATTAGATGCGATTACCGGTGGAAGCCATACTGTACCAAGAAAGATATCTTTTAAAACAGCTGACGGAGAAATTAAATATGTAACTCGTGATCAGGAATTAGGAAAAGGGGCTACCGGATATGTAGATCCAAATCAATATTATCCAAGCCATGTAGCGACTGATTTCTATCATCATTGGAAAGAAGATATTGCTTTATTTGCGGAAATGGGATTTAAAACATTCAGATTATCAATCGCTTGGTCAAGATTATTCCCTAGAGGAGATGAAAAAGAACCAAACGAAGAAGGGGTTAAATTCTATGAAGATGTATTTAAAGAATTAAGAAAATATGATATTGAACCATTAGTTACTTTAAATCACTTTGATATGCCAATGTATTTAGCTGATGAAATGGATGGATGGCTAGACCGTCGTGTTGTTGATTATTTCGTAAACTTTGCCAGAGTATGCTTTACTCGCTATAAAGGATTAGTTACATTATGGAAAACATTCAATGAAATTAACTTCATGCGTGCATGGAATACTTTAGGAACAAAAGCATATGATGATCAGACACGTTATCAAGCTTTGCATCATGTTTTTGTAGCAAGCGCTAAAACTGTATTATTAGGACATGTGATCGATCCACATAACTTAGTCGGAATGATGATTGCTTATGGTACAAGTTATCCTGAAGACTGCAATCCGGATAACTATATGAAAAATATAGAAGAAATGCACGTTAAACAATTCTTCTGTGATGTACAATGCCGTGGATATTATCCAAACTACAAATTAAAAGAATTTGAAAGAAACGGTGTAGTAATTGAAAAAGAAGAATTTGATGATGATATCTTATTAGATGGAACTGTCGACTTTATTGGTTTCAGTTATTACAGTTCAGGAATTTCAACAATCCGTACAGATGCAGAAACAACTGACGGCAACCAAAAACGCAATATTAAAAACCCACATTTAAAAGCAAATGACTGGGGATGGCAAATTGATCCGGTTGGTTTAAGAATTGCTTTAAATGAATTATATGATCGTTATGAATTACCATTATTTGTTGTTGAAAACGGACTGGGAGCCATTGATACAGTTGAAGAAGACGGTTCAATCAATGATGATTACCGTATCGATTACTTAGCAGCACACATTGAAGAAATGAAAAAAGCTGTTGAAATCGATGGCGTTGAATTAATGGGATATACCCCTTGGGGATGTATCGATTTAGTTTCAGCCGGAACGGGTGAAATGAGAAAACGTTACGGATTTATCTATGTCGATATGGATGATGAAGGAAAAGGAACATTAAAACGCTCTAAGAAAAAATCATTTGACTGGTATAAAAAAGTTATTGCTTCTAACGGAGAAGACTTATCTAAATAATAGAAATAATCCCGTAGACCTTATGTCTGCGGGTTTTATTATAGAAAAACATTTTAATTACATAAATTTATTATATAATAAGGACATCGGGGGAGGAAGATCATGTTTGAGAAACTCATAAATAGAACTAACTTTAAATTACTCTTTATTTTTTATGTCTTTATCAATACTTTAGCATTGGGGTATTTTGGCATTCAAACAAATCCGCTATATATCGTTGTCTTTATTTACGGAGCAATTGTTTTATTGTACGACTTATTAAAAAAAGAAGTCATCTACTCTAAAAACCATCTTATCCTAATATTTTTATATGGGGCATTATTATGTATTGCCACCTATTACAACAAGACCTATTCAGATAAAACTTCATACATTATTGCTGTTATGCAAATGTTTATCTTTTTATTGATCTTTGCACAGCCAAGGTCAATGACACTTAAAAAGCTGAAAAAAGAATTAAAATTGATTATCCCATTTGTTTCAGTTTTAGTTGGAGCAGCTTCCCTTATTTCACTGGGGATGTACTTCCTTAATATTTCATCCTCACGTAACGGATGGTACTTAGGATTAGTCGGAACTCGTTTATTTGGGATTTATTTTAACTGCAATCCGGCATCATTTTTAGCTGTTATCACAGTTCTGCTTTCACTAATTGCCATCAGTAATCAATACCGCTTCCGAATATTATACATAGCCAATATCGGTATTCAGTTAGGTTATATTATATTAACTCAATGCCGCGCCGCTATACTAATTCTTGCGATTGTTTCGACAGCAGTTATTTATTATTACTTCTTTCGGGCAAAGGAATTTTCTAAGCTTAAACGCATTACTTTGAATATCGTTTTATGCCTATCCATCTTATTTGGGACAGCCATTATCAATAAAGTCGCTTATATCATTCCTCAATTACAAGGAGCCAGCGTGAAAGAAGAAAGCAGATTTCAGTTCCAAAGCATACAGGAAATTATCGAATTAACAATGAGCGGCAATATCAATAATATTCCTAAAATTATTCAATTAACCGATCAGGTGACAAGCGGACGTATTACATTAGCGAAAGATTCCATCAAGGTATGGCAGAAAGATCCGCTTCATGGAATCGGTGCAGGCAATTTCCGTAAAATGCTTGTCGATCAAAATGGGGCTTCCGCAAATTACGGTCAGCAAATCTTACATTCTCATAACGTATTCTTAGAGACTTTAGTCACTGCCGGAATATTTGGCTTTGCGATCTTCTTCCTATTCTTTATTAAAACTATGTTTGTTACCCGTGATATTTTAAATAAGTATAAGAATAAGCGAGCTTATTTCATCATCTTATTATTTATCATGATCTTTTTAAGTGAATTTATCGGCGGCTTCTTTGACTTTGGTGTTTTCTATGTCTATTCGCTCTCTGCAACTTTAGCTTGGATGTTCTTAGGCTACACTTACTGGCTCAATGATCAGCCTGATATGCCTCTTGTGGATCATTCACAATCCGTAACATTTAACCGCTATGAATTAATCTCTATCCAATATCGACATGAAGATATTGAACGGATTAAACCGGAATTTGTCATCTTAAATACGAGAGACTATTTAGATGATTATATTATTCAAGTCCAGTATATGTTAGGTAAATCAACGTTTATATATGATCTTTATTATTCTTTAAACAAAAAGAAAAAAGATAATGAAGCCTTGAATAAAACATTAGTCAAAGAGTTCTACCCTTTAATCGAAGATGAAATAAAAAATATTTATGCACAATCAGAAATTAAGTAATTATTTAGGAGAAAGTTTAACTTTCTCCTTTTTAACGTTAAAAACACTTAACATATTTAAGCCTTGCTTTATTTCAGAGAAATGTCTTTATCAGTTGGAAACCATTGTGAGCAGTGTCCTGAAGTTCGTATCTATCTGTTGCCTAATGATTGCATATTAATACCGTGAATCTGATGACTCACGGTTTTCTTTGTTAGTGATCGTTTTTCATTTGATTTAAAACAGCTCTGTTCTCTCTCGTATTTCCCACTAAAATATTAGGATATTGAGCAGCAATATAAGATATCAGAGTACGCATTTCTTCATGGCTCTTAGGGTTTAAACTGCTGGCATACAGAATGGTTTGCTTTTTCAAATCGCGATCATAAATAACCAAACGGATTTCTTTGGATAATCGATGACTTTCATAGATCATTACAATATCGTCATAAGCAATCATAAAAGGTACAGGATGATTGCATACAAGATAGTTAGGTAGTAATGCCGCTTTCAAGTGGTAGAACGCATGGCGTGGGTGCGATAGTTCTTCAAGTGCCAGCTTTTCTTCACCACGATAGCAGATATTTTGAAAATATGGATTGTAACGTCTCGCATATAATATCTCTGCCCCTTTAATAACCCAAAGCATCAAGAAAAAGGCAACTGTAAATACCATACAAATCCCAATTTTATAAACATTAAAAGTAACATCATGATCTAAATATTCATATCCGGTATAATATGCCAGTTCACTAACACTTTGAACAGGATCTTCATACATATCATTAAAAATAGGAATCAAGCCTTTGAGTATTTCTTCATCTATCGTACTATCCGGCACACCGAAAATTCTTACAGTATCTTTTTTCCCATTTTGCAAGTCGATAAGATCTTGTCCTAATCCCTCTTCTTTATGATGATATATATAGCAATACTCACCACTTTCTACAATATAATACCCATTATAGTTATCCTGACTTATTAAATCGATATCTAAATAAGTATAATCAAATTCCCCTGCTCCCTCAAAAGGAATTGCTTTTGGTTCAACAAGACAAAACATGACCATCAAGGCAAACATTAAAACAGACAATAAAGCAAATATTCTTTTTAAGTTTTGATATACGCGATAAGGATAAAGGACCTTAATCATATCGCGGATTCTTTTGATTTGATATTTCATTAAATCTCCCCTTTTTCCTTTTTTATCATACCATAATTTATAAATTATAGGTAGAGCTTACCAATATCATGGGATCTTTACATACATAACCTGATTCCATTTTATGAAAAATACCATTCCTTTAAAAATATTTTGATATGATAAACCTGTATTATGAAGGAGGATATAAAAATGGCATTTCCTAAAGGATTTTTATGGGGCGGAGCTACCGCAGCCAATCAATATGAAGGGGGTTATAATGAAGGCGGACGAGGTTTGGCAATCTCGGATATGATTTCTGCCGGAACACATACAGAACCACGAAAAATTTATTATCGTACTAAAGAGGGAGAAATCGGAGCAACAACACTAGGCTCTTCTCTTCCGGAAGGGGCTGTGGGGATTATCAAAGAAGATGTTTATTACCCAAGTCATCAGGCAACAGATTTTTACCATCACTATAAAGAAGATATCGCTTTATTCGCTGAAATGGGATTTAAGTGTTATCGTTTATCTATTTCTTGGACTCGAATCTTTCCAAACGGTGATGATGAAACCCCTAATGAAGCCGGATTAAAATTCTATGATGATGTTTTTGATGAATGTTTAAAATACGGTATTGAACCATTAGTCACAATCCTGCACTTTGATATGCCTCAGCATTTAGCTGATGTATATGGCGGATGGGCAAATCGTAAGTTAATCGATCTTTTTGTTCGTTACAGTGAAACCTTATACAGACGTTATCAAAATAAAGTTAAGTATTGGATTACTGTGAATGAAATCAATGTATTAGGTGGTTACTGGACATTAGGAACAACTAATAAAACAGCGAATACAACTAAAATTGATGGCGGTGTGACACCAAATTCATTTAAGCCTGAAGAAGCGGCAAGCAAATACCAAGCGATTCATCATTTAATGGTAGCCAGCAGTCTTTCAAACAAGATTGGTCATGAAATTAATCCTGATTTTAAAATCGGATGTATGTTAGCCCTGAGCGGAATCTATCCGAAAACATGTCAGCCGGAAGATGTATTCGGTGCTTATGATTTTAGAAGAAGAGCCTTACTTTTTGCGGATGTCATGATGAGAGGCTATTATCCGGCTTACGCTAAAGGAATCTATGAAGAGTATGGCTTTGAATTAAAAATGGAACCGGGAGATGAAGCGATCTTAAAACAATATCCGAGTGAATTCTTAGCTTTCTCTTACTATCGTACAACTGCTTTTGACCATACAGCAGAAGTGACAGTTACTACTGGCGGACAGCAGGCTTCTTCAAATCCTTATCTGCCTGAAACACCTTGGGGATGGCCAATAGATCCAAAAGGACTCCGTTATGTGTTGAATGAACTTTATGACCGTTATCAAAAACCATTATGGATCGTTGAAAACGGAATGGGAAATATTGATGTGGTGGAAGAAGATGGTTCAATCAATGATGACTATCGTATTGATTATATGGCAAAGCATATCGCTGAAATGAAAATTGCGGTTGAAAAAGATGGAATTGATCTTATCGGTTATACCCCTTGGGGATGTATTGATCTGGTTTCTGCGGGGACCGGTGAGATGAAAAAACGTTATGGTTTCATCTATGTAGATATGGACGATCAAGGAAACGGCACTTTAAAACGCAGTAAGAAAAGATCATTTGACTGGTATAAAAAAGTTATTGAAACTAATGGTGAAGACTTATTATTTTAACCCAAAAGGAATGTCAATCAAGACATTCCTTTCTTTCACTCTATTTTAACTGATTCTATTTGTAGATTCGCATAAGCTGTTTCTTTTCCATTCTTATATTCCTATTATTTTTGTATTATCCCGATAACAGCAATAGTGATAAAAATAATAACCCCAGTTTTATCAATTTCATTATATTTTCCTCAATTCTCCTCTTATGAAGGCATCTTTATAGATGATCGTCATCCTTTAATTGGCCACGTTAATTGTTTTATAATCCTCTGCAAAATAAATATACTAATTAAAAAATATTCCAACAATCTCATATATTTTTATAATAATTTAAGTTATCTGCGATTTATTCCCACCATCATTAATGCAGTATTAATGCTACATCTTTATTTTTCCTCCTTTCTTTTATCTGAAAATAAGCTAAATAACGTTATTTTGAGACAACGTAATATGTATTATGTCGTCATAAAATAGAAATATTTTATATGACACACCATTTAAGGGACCTATACTACTTTTTAAACAAGTAAATTTATTCTCTATTTATCAATATAATTTTAAGGAGGTTCACTTTTAGGTACAGTATTGCCTATTATGTCTAAAAATGCTATTATATATTTAGTGAGTGATATTTTTATGATAAATTTGAATATTTTGACAGATTTGTTCGGATAATCCATTAACCTGTACAACATAATACATATTATGTTGTATTTTTATAACTGTATAATTGAGATATTTTGTAAATCTAAACGGGAGGAAAGAATTGTATGAAATCTGCTGATGAGCAAATGAAAAATAGTATTAATACATGTTCATATTTTACTCTATGTTTTATAATTAATTATTTTGTTATGAGATGGAATATTCAGATAAACTTTATATTGTATATCCTTAATATTTTATTCTTTGTTGGTATCTACATTAAATATAAGTATATCAATGCTTTAAAAGCGATCTTTATTATTCTTATGATTATCCTTGGAAATTATGGTGCCATGAATCAATTAAAGCTCTCCTTTTCTACTATGCTTGTAACACTAATTGTATTCCTCATAATAAGAATGGTTTACACGAATATAAAAGCATCATTTAAAAATGAAATAATTATTCTGGGAATTCCTTATGCTTTCTTGCTGGTTTTCTTATTCATTTATACAAATAATGCCTTATATCTGCTTACCTTACTATTTAGCTGCTTTTATTATTCAATATGGCTTAATAAGATTACCTCAAATATATAATCCATTTATGAGTCTCTGTATCTCTTTTCTTATATTTCCTGTATAATAAGAAAAAAGGTGGGATGATAATGCTGTTAAGTCAATTAGAATATTTCACAAAGGTAGTGGAATGCCAAAGTATCAATAAAGCGGCTGAACAATTGTTTGTATCACAGCCAAATTTAAGTAAAGCTATCAAAGCATTAGAAGAAGAATTGAATATGACATTGCTAGTTCGACACAGTCGTGGGATTGATGTGACTTCCGAAGGCAGCTATGTTTATCATTACTGTAAGATGATTTTAAAACAGACGCATGCTTTAAAGGAAGTTGCAGCTTTACCCGGACAAGAGCGCCCTCATACACTGATTTTATCTACAACGTGTCCTCTAGTTTGTACCTGTGCATTAAGCGAAATGACGAGAATTCATTCAAGAGAATACTTTGATTACCATTTATTGGAACGAGATACGAAACAGACCATTGAAGATGTTGCAAATTTCAACAGCGAAATTGGTATTATAGCATTCAATTCTCTAATGACACGCTATCTCAATGATATCTTTATAAAAAATGGGTTAACATTTACACCGATCTATACAGAAAAAGTAAAACTTCTACTGAGCAAGGATCATCCCTTAGCTCAATATGATAAGATAGAGATTGATCAATTAGAACCTTATCCAATCATTAATGGGCGTAAAGAAGACTTGCTTTTATTTGATCATGCCTGCTCCATTGATGGAAGAAGTATCGGACAAGTTAATAAAGTATTTACTCTGAACAGCTTCAATGCTCAATTAGAATTAATCCGAAATAATCAAGCTTATAAAATTTCAGGTCCTTGGAATCAAGCTGCCTGTGAATCCTATGGATTAAAAATGATTGATATAATACGCAATGAGCTTACATTTACAATTGGTTATCTGCAAAGAAAGAAGATTGATCTGACTGATGATGCCAAAATATTTATAGAGATATTAAAAGAAAAAGTGCTATGTCAATGACATAGCGCTGATTTTTTTATTAAACTTATTTAAAGCGATCACACAGATAATTAAGGTGACAAGATCCGCAATAGGCTGAGCCAGTAAAAAGCCATTAAACCCTAGCTGATTTGTTAGAATGAAGATTAAAGGAATAAAGAATAACCCTTGTCTAAAGACAGATAAAGCGATTCCTTTTTTGCCTTCATTACTTAACTGACATAAAACGGTCATGAGATAAGAGATAGAAAAGGCAATGAACAAGATACTATTTGAAAATAGGATACTTTTGCCATAATAAATGACTTCACTGGAACTGGTAAATATACGCAGCCAAAGAGAAGAAAATACAACATACAGACAGCTGATAGAGAGTGTTAGCTTGATTAAACTCTTAATCGTTGTTTTTATGCTTTCTATGACACGCACATAATTATGAGCTCCCCAGGCATAGGCGGCAATCGATTGGAATCCCTGAACATAGCCTAAAACAAAATTATAACCAATAATCATGATCTTTTGAACAACACCACAAGCAGCAATAATATAATCCCCCTGAGGCAGAGACACGGCCACAATATTGCAGGAAGCGCCGGCAAAAGCAATCAGCAGCTGGGTAATGGCGGAAGGAATTCCGGTAATAAGAATTTCCTTCATCAAGGGAATAGTAAAATGAATCTTCTTAATATGTAAATGAATATAAGAGTTTTTGCTTAAAAAGAAGCCGAATATAATCAGGAAACTCACTAACTGAGCGATAGCGGTTGCGATGGCTGCTCCTGTTATTCCTAAACCAAATCCCCAGTCAAACATTAAAATCGGATCTAAAACGATATTCACAATCGTTCCTGCCATAACTGCCAATGAAGGAATGCGAGCTTCTGATTCTCCGCGGGCAATGGCATTTAAGCTTTGAGTAGGAATATTAAATGATGTCATTAAAAACATCCAAAAGGCATATTGCTTTGCATAGGGAAGCACGGCTTTAGAAGCACCGAAAGTTTTTAAAACCGGCTCCATAAATATAATTCCTATAACAGCAATAAAGATACCTAATAAAAAGGAAATGCAGGTGACTGTTGCCGCTGTCTGTTCAGCACCTAATTTATCCCTTTTACCCAACTGACGACTAATAATCAATGATCCTCCAATCGAGAAAATCACCTCGAATGAGTTTATAATTAAAAGCAGCGGTGTTGCTACTCCTACTGCAGATAATACTGCGGTATTATTTAAAAACCCTAAATATGCTGTATCGACAATATTATAAACTGCCCTGACCATTAATGCTAAAATAGTAGGTAAAGCCAGTTTAAAGATTGCTTTTCTGATAGGCATCTCATTAAATAGATAAACTGATTGTGTATTCATTTGATATCCTCCTTGTTTATGAACTCATTATAAAAAATAAGTTTTAAAGGCGGTAATATAAAAAAGCTATAGGATTGAAGTAAAAGAAAGAGACTATATTTTAGAATATCCTTTTAAAACAGGCGATATAGTTATAACTTTGAGTTATAGGCAACAAAAAAAGAGCAAGAATTTTGCTCTATTTAACATAGTTATGAAGCATCTGATAAAAGAAGCAAATTCCTAACTCTAAGTCCTCAAAGCGTAAGAACTCATTGACTCCATGAACTGTTTTTAATTCTTCATCACTGCATTTAAAAGGACCAAACTTATAAATATGATCACAAATGTCATCAAAGTATTTTGAGTCAGTTGCCCCAACCATAACAAACGGTACAACTGCTTTTAATTCGGGGCATACTTCTTTGATCGTTTGCTGAAGCAGTTGATATTCTTCATCCATACTGGAGATCTTTGAGGGTTCTGAACGCTGCTGAATTTCTAATTCAAAGCCTTCTCCTATTACCTCACGGATATGCTTTAATAGGCTGTCAATTGAATTTCCGGGAATAATACGAAAATTGACCATAACAGAGGCTATGCTTGGCAGTACATTGGGTGCCGGTGCTCCTTGTGCCATAGTCACTGCCGTTGTTGTTCTCAAAAGAGCGTTTGCAGAAGCCATATTTGCAACCATTGCTTCGACTTTTATTGGATCCTCCACATCTAAACTGCTGCTGATTTCTGGCGGCAGAAACGGTTTTAATATATTCATCATTTCTTTAAAAACATCACTTACAATAATTGGCATTTGATGTTCCTCTAACAAAGAAGCAGCTTTGCAGACTTTGCCTAAAGCCGTATGAATAGGTGGCATGGAAGAATGTCCGCCTGCCCCTTGAGCCGTTATTTTCACATTGGCAAATCCCTTTTCACAGACACCGATTAAAGCGATGTCTCCGGGAATTCCCATTACACCATTGTTAATAGCGCCGCCTTCATCAATCACCGTACCAATTCTAATCCCTTGCTGTTTTAAATGTTCTACGATCTTTGCCATTCCATTGCGGCCGCCGTTTTCTTCATCATAGCCTAAGCAAAAATACAGATCATAATCAAATTCTTTTCCTTCTTTTAAAGCTAACTCTGTGGCTTCAAAGAAAGCGACCATTTGATTTTTCATATCCTTGGCTCCGCGTCCATAAATGATACGATTATCAATTGTTCCTGAAAATGCCTCAAACTTCCATTGATCCGCTGTTTTTTCATCTATAGGAACGACATCCATATGCGCCATAAATAAAAGCGGCAGTTTCTTCGGTGCTTTTGCTTTGAACGTATAAAGCAATGCTCCGGTATTAATCACTTCTACGTTTGCCTGCTGATGTATCAAAGGATAAGTCTCTTTTAGCCATTGATGTATTTTCAAAAAAGGTTCAAAATCAATTTCTTCATAAATGCGACTAGATAAGCTTTTAATTTGAATGACCTCGCTTAAATGCTGAGCAGCTTCTTCTATTTTTATATTCATTTTATTTCCTCCGATCTTTATCTTTTATTCTATACCTCTCCATTTTAAATTGAAAGCCCTTTTATTATTTCAATATTAATTTATGTTTACAAGCTATACATGTTTTTCTATAATAAAATAAAGATGGAGGTGCCTATGAAAATATTAAGATCTACACCAAAACAGGATGGTTTTTATATGCCGGCAGAATTTGAGATACATGATGGCTGCTTTATGATTTGGCCTGAGCGTGCCGATTCTTGGCAGTTTGGCGCAATCAAAGCCCGTCAGGCTTTTGTGGAAGTCGCAAGCGCCATTGGGAAAACAGAAAAATTAATCATGTGTGCCAGTCATAAACAATATAATAATGCCAGAGAAATGCTGCCGGATTATGTGCGTGTTGTAGAAATGAGCAGCGATGATGCGTGGGCAAGAGATGTCGGTCCGACTTTTGTTAGGAACAAGGAAGGTGCAGTCAGAGGCATTGACTGGTATTTCAATGCCTGGGGCGGACTTGAAGACGGACTCTATTTCCCTTGGGATAAGGATAATCAAATGGCAAAAAAAATGTGTGATCTTTTAGATAAAGATATCTATGATGCTCAAGATTTCGTCTTAGAAGGGGGAGCCATTCATGTTGATGGTGAAGGTACCGCAATTGTTACAGAAGCTTGTTTGTTAAGCAAAGGACGCAATCCCGATTTATCAAAGGAGGAAATAACCCAAAAGCTAAAAGACTATTTAAATGTTGAGAAAGTAATTTGGCTTAAATCGGGAATTTATAACGATGAAACGAATGAACATGTGGATAATATCTGTGCCTACATCAGACCGGGAGAAGTAGTTTTAGCTTGGTGTGAAGATAAAAACGATCCGCAGTATGCCTTGTCGAAAAGCTGTTTAGACATCTTAAATAATGAAACGGATGCCCAAGGAAGAAAAATAATTGTGCATAAAATGCCAATGCCTTCCCCAATTTTCATCACACAGGAAGAATGCAGCGGTCTCGATCATATGAATTTTGAACCGACCCGAGTACCGGGAGAACGATTGGCGGGATCTTATGTTAATTTTTATATAGCGAATAAACAGATCATTATGCCCGGATTCAATGATCCTATGGATAAAGAAGCTAAAGCCTTATTGCAGTGTCTTTTTCCGGATCGTGAAGTTATTCAGATTTATGCACGGGACATCTTAATTGGTGGCGGCAATATTCACTGCATTACTCAGCAGATACCTAAAGGAGGATTATAAATGAGAAAAGTAACCGTTGGAAGTATTCAAATGGCAATGTCATGGAATAAAGAAGAGACTCTTGCTAAAGCTGAAAAACTTGTTCGTGAAGCCGCAAAAAAAGGGGCTCAAATTATTCTTCTGCCGGAACTTTTCGAGACTCCCTATTTTTGTCAGGAAAAAAATTATGATCATTATCAGTTAGCTACTACACTTCAAGATAATCCAGCTATTCAGCGCTTCAAACCTATCGCAAAAGAATTAGACATCGTTTTACCGATTAGTTTTTATGAGATTGATGGTAATTCTCTATTCAATACCGTTGCTTTGATTGATACCAATGGGGAAGTAATGGGAACTTATCGTAAAACTCATATTCCCGATGATCATTTCTATCAGGAAAAATTCTATTTTACGCCCGGAGATACCGGTTTTAAAGTATGGCAGACAAAATACGGAAATATCGGTGTCGGGATCTGCTGGGATCAATGGTTTCCTGAATCTGCACGCTGCATGGCACTGTTAGGGGCAGAATTATTATTCTATCCTACCGCAATTGGCAGTGAACCGGTTTTGGAGTGTGACAGTATGCCTCATTGGCGACGCTGTATGCAGGGACATGCGGCAAGTAATATCATGCCTTTAATTGCCAGTAATCGGATTGGTGAAGAAAAAGTGTTCCCAAGCAAAGAGAACAATTATCAAGAATCAAGTTTAAATTTTTATGGTTCTTCTTTTATTGCTGATGAAACCGGTGAAATCGTGGAGGATGGTCAGCGTGATCAAGAAGAGATTCTCATTCATACATTTGACTTAGATGCAATTAAGGAAATGCGTTTAAGCTGGGGTGTTTTCCGAGACCGTCGTCCGGAAGCTTACTCTCCGATTATGAAAAATAAATAATATGTACTTACCCTTGAAAGCAAGGGTTTTTTTAATGAAGTATAACACCAATATCTGAAGAAGTGATCGCCTTTTTCATTTCAGCAATGACGGCTAATTCATCATCTCCGCTAGCTTGGATAGACAAAATTGCTTTTGTCGGCACCCCTAGTGAAATAACTGCCATCATGCTTTTAAGGTTAACTTCCTTTTTCTCATAGATCATCTTTACATCACTATAAAAGTTGTTTGCAATATTGACCAATACCGTTGCCGGTGTTAAATATAATCCTACCGGATCTTTTACTTCAACTGTTATTGTTTCTGCCATATTTTTACCTCCCAAACTATTATAGCATTGCCCCTTTTAAATGATGTTAAATAACGTTCGTCAAAGTATGCGTGATCTTTACATGATTTGATAGACATAAAAAGTCCTCGACATAAAAATAAAAGAACAGCTAAAAAAGCTGTTTTACTGATCCTGATCCAAGATTTCTTCAAATTCCTTATTGCCATGCAGGAATTCCAGTGATTCTTCTTGTTTTATTTCCTCTGTCAAGCTTTTAAGATAATATTCCGGCAGTCCTGCTTCTTCTGACTTTTTAGTAGGGACATGAGGATAAAGCAATGAATTTTCAATTGACCATGGGTGTTTTACGGATTTAAGCAATCCCTTTAATCCTTTCAGCGTACTCACAACATCTTTCCTAAGGATACCATACTGCATGTCTACTAAACTCGATCCATATTCCCATAGCTCATATAAGGCGATGGTTTGCTTTGAAACCTCTTTTATTCGTTCCATGCTTTCCCACTCTTTTAATTCTTTTTTAACCGTTAATAAAGAAAGCTGGGTATCTCTCAGATTTTCTGCATAGCTCAGCATCTTTTTTTCAAGTATTTCAGCTGCCTTTAGATATTCTTTTTTCTGAATCAGCAGATTAGCCTGAATTCTTGTTTTATCTACGATACGATCTGGAATTTCATTTAGTAATGTTTCGGCTTTTTCCAGTTCTCCTACGGCAATATATTTATTGATTAAAAGAGCTAATACCTGATGACGAATAATAAGATCTTCACTTTTTAATAAGCGTTCATATAATTGATCTATCTCTTTTTGATACATTGTTTTATCTGCTTTGGGATCCATTGCTAAAACTCCATCAACCGTCATTGCAACATTACAGATCAATCGATCACAGTGAGGATATTCTCTTATTTTCTCTCTTGCTTCTTCCATAATATCCGCAAAAGGAACGCTGCCTGCTTTTTGTGAAAGTTCATTTACGAATACTGCAATTTCCTGATCTGTTAATTCTTCATTAAAAGATAATAGTGTATTAAGATCTACTTTTAATAAGCGTGCCAACGGAGGCAAGAGGGTTATATCCGGATAAGTATGTCCGCTTTCCCACTTGCTGACTGCCGCAATAGATACTCCTAAATACAATGCTACCTGTTCTTGTGTTAACGATAATTGCTTACGTTGTCTTTTGATAATGTCATTGATCTTCATAGTGAACCTCCATTCCTTGTACTCTCATCATAACAAAGTTCCAATTTACCCACAATGGAGCGATTGTTTAATCTTTTCTTTATTTATTAACCAGAAGTTAAAAACAAAGATTAGCAATAACTGATATAATGATAAATAATACTCCGGTTTACAGCAATACAAAAAAGCATTAGATACTTCTCATATCTAATGCTTAGAAATAAAATCTTTATACCAGTAATAAGAGGCTTTTGGTTTTCTTTTTAAATGATCTTCAAAATCGATTGCCACTAACCCATAACGTTTTTCACACCCATTTTTCCACGAATATAAATCAAACGTCGACCAAGCATAATATCCTCTTACATCTGCTCCCTCTTCTTTAGCTTTTAAAATGGCTTCAATATGTTCTTTCATAAATTCAATACGATAACGATCTTCTACTTGTTCAACAGTAACATCTTCACTGACCCCTATGCCATTTTCGGTTATATAGATAGGCAAATGATATTTATGCCAGGCATTCAAGATTCCCTCATAAAGTCCCTGCGGATAAATCTCAGTATCCCATTCTGTCTTTTTAGTATTAGGATCTGCGACCTGTTCAAACCAGCCTTTAATAATTGTTTTACTTGTACCTTTTCCCGCTTTCCCTTTATTGTTGACAATTAAAGTGGTTTCTCCTGTTGTATAAGGCTGAACCAAAGCGCGGGCATAATAATTAAGTCCAATAAAATCAACCGTATTATGCTTAATAATCGTTAACTTATCAGGCGTCATATAAGACAGGTCATGTCCTTCGCTTGCCAGTTTTCCCAGCATATCGATAGGAATGTCTCCTAATGCGGCGGTATCTAATACCCAGTTATTGCAGTAATTATCTGCATAGCGCATGGCAATTCTTGTTTCCACGGTATCATCAATGCCATTGACCGGCGTGTAGCTATGCACAATTCCAATCTTTCCGGGATAATTTCCTTCTCTAAATACCTTAATCGCTAAAGCCGAAGCATACATGACATGAAACGCTCCCTTGATTGTCATATCGACATCATGACAACCCGGCGGATAATTGCCGATAAAGTATCCGTTGAAAATAAACCAACGCGGTTCATTAAACGTTACCCAGATATCGACTAAATCATGAAAGGAATCAAAGCATACCTTGGCATAGTGAAGAAAAGCCTGACACGTATCTTCATTTTGCCATCCTCCCTGTGCTTCTAAATACTGTGGAAGATCCCAATGATAGATTGTCACATTAGGAACTAGTCCATAGCGGTGACACGCTTTCAAAACCGAACGATAAAAAGCTATACCTTTTTCATTCACTTCCCCTTGAGGATTCTTAATAATTCTCGGCCATGATAAAGAAAAACGAAACGAGTTCTGTCCCCCTTCTTTTGCCATCTTTAAATCTTCATCGAAATGATGATAAAAATCACTTGCAACATCACCGTTCTCTAACTGAAACTCATGCAGATAATGATCCCACATGCTTTCAAGTTTATTATCTTCCTGCCATGCACCTTCACATTGATAAGATGCTGTAGCACTGCCCCATAAAAATTGTTCCATGTTATTCACCTCTGCTTCTATTATAAACAACTCTGTATCCATCATATGTTGAATTACAGAAACTGAAAGAAAATTTAGAATGCAATATGTTTTTCTAAATCCTCTCTTAGATCCTTCTTTAATCTAATTCTGCTCTCTTTACTTATATATAAAATTACTCAAAGTCCCTGCTACCTGAATTAACCTATATTTTTCAACCTATGATACAATATAAACACACTAAATTTAATGATAAGGAGATTAAAATGAGGACAGATATTTTAGATGAATTACAACAGATTGTGTATTCAAGATGTACAAAGCCTACTAATAAATTTGGAATGGGCTGCTATTACCATATAGAAGCAGTAGTTAAAAATGGTGAGGAGTTGGCAGAAAAATACGGGGCAGATAAAGAAATAGTCATGATTGCGGCATGGCTGCATGATATTGCTTCGATTACGGATTATGCTTTATATGAAGATCACCATATTCATGGCGCTAATATTGCTTATGATCTTTTAACCGAGCTTTCCTATGAACAAGATAAAATAGAGCTAGTGCAAAAATGTATTAGACATCATAGAGGAAGCAAACAGATTGACAAAACCAGTGTTGAAGAATTATGTGTTGCCGATGCAGATGCAATATCTCATTTTGATAGTCTGCCAAGTCTTTTATATCTTGCTTATAAGGAAAGAGATATGGATATTGAAAAAGGGATTGAATTTGTAAAGGGGAAATTAGAAAGAAGCTTTAATAAATTATCCCCGGAAAGTAAGATTTACTATAAAAATAAATATCAGCAAGTGATGTCTATACTTGGCTAATGAACATACTTGCTGCCAAATAAGAACCTGCATGAACAGCAGGTTCTTTCATTTGTCTATATTCACTCAAATAAGTCTTGGTACAATATTATGCTTCTTTATAATCTTTCTTTAGCTAACAGATAAGCTCCATATTCCGGTGGATATAGCGGTGGAATTAATGTAATCCTAGAATCTAAATAATACTTTAATGGATCGAAAATATACTGTTCGGCTTTAAATACACCGCCAATATAAGAAGCTGTTACAGGTCCATCGAAATTTTTAGATAATGTATTAAGCAGCATTGCGATTTCCAAAGCTGCTTCTTCATATATTTTGACTGCATAGCTGTCCTGATGTACAGCTGCCTGCCATACAATAACCGCCATTTCAGCAATTTTATCACGTTCATTATGGATGACGTTATTAATATATGGAATTAATTCATGGTCTTCTTGGATATGCAGATGCTGTTTTAGGGCGTCGTACAAATATGTCTTAGGCAAACGCCCATCACTTTGCTTGCAGAATACTGCAAGCAGCTTTTTGGCAATCCAATAGGCACTGCCCTCATCCCCTAAGCTGTATCCCCAGCCTCCGCAGCGGATTTCTCGACTATCCTGTTTAGCTAAGGCAATCGATCCCGTACCGGCAATGACCATGATTCCATCCTGTCCGTTAAGCGCTCCATTCAATGCTGTTTCAACATCATTGGTCAATGTATACGGAATATCGGTAAACGCTTGGTCACAGACCTCTTCAATCTTTTTGCGTAATTTTGGGTTCTGTCCATAACCTGCTAATCCGATTCCTATCTTTAAATGAGACTTTGCTTTCGGGTACTGTTCGAGCAAATCATAAATGCCTTCTTTTAAAATAGAAATGATTTGCTCCTTTGATACTTGTAAGATATGACAGGTTCCCAATACGGTTTCCGCAATGAGTGCTCCGTTTTCGTCATATAAAGCAAATTTTGTCTTGGTTCCGCCACCATCTATTCCTGCATAATACATATTGTTCCTCCGGTTTCTTCTGATTTTCTTAATTGTTTATCATAATAAATAAAGAACGGCAGATAAACAATAATTGATATAATGAGCAAAATAATAAGTAAAATAAGAATTCTAAATGCGCCTCCGCTGCTGATTAGTCCGCCTAAAAGAAAAGGAAAGACCCATGGGGATAAAAACGAAGGATACAACAACGAATGAGGAGATATCCAAATATAGCTGACAATAGCACAAAAACAGGGAGTTAGAAAGAACGGCATCATCATTATTTTATTCATCACAATGGGAGTGCCAAAAATAATCTGTTCATTAATATTTACCCACCCCGATTTGAATGCGCCTTTTCCTAATGTGCGTAAATGACTGCTTTTTGAAAAATAGCGCATCAAAACAACAAGTCCCAAAGTGGTGCCGCTGCCGCCAATCCAAACAAACCATTGATAAAAAGGTTCTGTTCCGATATATAACGGAGATTGATTTCCTAAAACATTAGACATGTTCAGCATCAGCATTTGCAGCCAAAATGGGCGGAGCAAGGTGCTGATAAAAGCTACTCCATGCATTCCTGTACTCCAAAAAAATACAGTGATCAAAACAACAATTAAAATTCCATAAATAGAATTAATAGCTGAATATATCCCATTAACAAGCATTAATAATATTGGATAGATACTTATCCCACAATAAATAATGACTGCCATTATAACGAAATTCAAACATAATAACACTATTTTATGAAGATAATCGCTCGCTCCCTGAGGCAAAATACTTGTTATTCTATGAACCTTAGAACTAACATGAAGAAGTGAATTTAATATAAAAGTAAAGAAAAGAATTGGCAGACAGCCTTCCAGCAGAGAAATATTGCCTAGATAGCTAAATAAAAGCATGAAGCTAATATCATAAGTCATGATTTCAACGACTGAGCATTGTACAGCTTGTGCATAATGATAGCCATAAGCAGCACTCAAAAAAAGTGGATAGAGCTGACAAAAAAGGAGTCCCGCTTGATCGACAGCGTCCCATTTTATATAGCGATTGATCCATAAGATCAAACAGCCGGCAATAAATTCGGGAAGAAGATCAACGATTGCCATTTTTAGTGCTTTTAAATGTCTGAAATCATTCACTTTTTGAACACCGAGCTGAAGCGTCATCATTCCTCTTTCTAGCATGTTTTCTTCCTTCCATATGTCAGATTACCTAATATAACAGGTTCTTTGGCACCTGTTGCAGAGATAACATTAGATGGCTGACGATGCAAGGTTTCATTTCCCATTACCACAAACGCAATGGCTTCTTTCGCCGCACTGGAAAATCCTAACGATTCTTGAGTGAGTACCTCTAATTCAGGCAGCTCCATTTGAATAAACTGCATTAAAGTCTTACTATAAGCCCCGCCACCGCCAACAATTAATTTTTTGATTGGATAAGTCGGTAAAAGAAACTGCTTATAATTCACCGCAATAGAACGAGCTGTGAACATTGTGACTGTTGCGATAATATCTTCTTTAGGCAATGCTTCATAGCGTTTTAATAAATCTATAGTAAATGACTGACCAAACATTTCTCGTCCGGTAGTTTTCTTTGGCTCTTGTAAGATATAAGGATGTGCCATTAATTCCTTTAACATTGCTTCATTGATCTTACCGATAGAAGCGGTATGACCGCCATCATCATAAGGAACACCATATAGCTGAAGCATCGCTTCATCAATAATCATATTTCCCGGTCCGGTATCAAAAGCAAGCAATGGCAATGAACTTTCTTCCGGCGGAAGAACACTGACATTTCCTATACCGCCGATATTTTGTAAAGCGATGCATTCATTCTCTTTAAGATATAGAACTTGCTCACTGTAAGGGACAAGTGGCGCTCCCTCTCCTTTAGCTGCCATATCCATGACCCTGAAATTAGAGATGACATCTACTCCGCATTCATAAGCGATCACTGCTGCTTCTCCAATCTGCAAAGTAGAACGTACATGTGTGTCATCAGCAATCGGCTGATGATAGATCGTCTGACCATGGCTGGCAACGAAATCTAAATGATCTAACTCAAAATCAGCTTGCCTGCAAATCGCTTTTACACTTTCAGCAAACAATTGTCCCAGTTCAAAATTTAGCGAACAAATCAAATCTGTTCCTGACTGCATGGGATCACAGGCTTTTTTTATCTTCACTTTTATATCATCTGGTATCTCATACGTATCAAACGCAATCATTTTCACTTTTGTTGATTTCTGTGATCCAGTAATTTCACATAAAACTGCATCGATACCGTCTAATGAGGTACCGGACATCAATCCTACTGCATACATAATGATTCCTCCTAAAAATAAACAGACTGATTAATCAGCCTGTTTATCTATAATTGCATTTTTAATAAAGCCGTGATGTTTCTCTAATTGCAGACGGGCCGTTTTTTCGTCACAATCAAGTAAGATCATCACAATCGCTATTTTAGTCTGACGATGGCTTTCTTCAAACACTATCGAAGCTTGTTCATAGCTGCAGTCCGTTGCTTCCATGATAATGTGTTTGCTTCTTTCCACTAATTTTTCATTGGTTGGCAGCATGTCTACCATCAGATTCTGATAGGTTTTCCCAATTCCTACCATAGAAGCAGTAGACAACATATTCAGTACTAGCTTTTGAGCAGTTCCAGCCTTCAAACGGGTGGATCCGGTAATGACTTCCGGACCTATTGTCATATCAATCGCCAGTTTTGCTACCTGCCCTATTTTACTGTTTGGATTACAGGCAATAGAGATTGTGAAAGCACCGATCTCATTGGCAGCTTTCAATGCTCCGATCGTGTGTGGTGTTCTCCCACTTGCAGCAATACCAACGACAATATCATTAGCGGTTATATTCGCATTATAAATATCATGATAGCCACCTTCTTCATTATCCTCAGCGCCTTCTTTTGCTTTCACAAAAGCACCGTCACCTCCGGCAATGATTCCCTGAACTTCATCTGTAGTTCCGAATGTGGGCGGACATTCCACAGCATCCAGCACACCTAAACGTCCGCTTGTTCCGGAACCGACATAATAAAGTTTTCCGCCATTTTTTAAAGCATATGTGATCTTTTCAACGGCTTTTTCGATTTGCGGTAAGACTTCTTTTACTTTAAGAGGGACACCTGCATCTTCCTCATTCATGATTTCTAAGAATTGATGAATACTCATATCATCTAAGTTCATTGTTTTGGGATTTCTACTTTCAGTCACTAAGTGAGTGATTTCAGTTTTTGCCATAAGACCCTCCTAAATTCTTCTTATAATTTTTCAAATATAATGATGGTATCATTATCGATATAATTTAATAGCTCCACATATTCGGGATGGATGAATCCAATCACATTGACACGTGCATCCATTCCCATGTCTATCTTATTCAGATGAATTTCACCGCTGTAGCGCCCCGCTAAAGCATTCTGCATGGTGATGCTCCCTCTTGGACGACGGGTATTATGATATACTTCTACATCACTGACTCTAGGCATTGCTAAACGAATTACCTGTTCAGCCTGATCTTTTCTAATCTGAATTTCCTGATCATATAAATGCTGATAGTTTTTTTCTAAATGCGCTTTAATATAAAGCTTCTTACCTTCCATATAGGCTTGAATGCTTCTCAATGTTTCTAATGAAGCTTTGCTGTCACCAATTAATACATCTTTAATTCCACAGTCATGAATTAATTCAACAGCTGCACATAATGGATGCTTTTCACGATGACATTCTAATGTTGGCAATCCTTCATATAATGGGAAACGTTTTAAAACATCTCCGCAAATAAAGGCTTGAATGGTTAATCCATATTCTTTGAATATTTCATTTTTATGATTAAAGGCTTCTATTCCTAATCCGGTTTCTTTTCTTGGATAGAAGTTGTGTGTCAAAGCAATCTTTGTCATATCCACTCCGGCTTCAATCGCTCCGTCAAGATATTCCTTATTCACAACACTGGCATTCAGCATTAAATAAAAGTCTTTCTGCAGTTGTTTCACCGTTTCATAATTATCAAAGCCATAATCTAATCTTAATGATTGAAATCCCATTTCCTTTAAACGGTGATAATCCCCTTTTTCTACTTTTAATTTGTCAAAGGTAACCGGTGATACATCGGGTACAACCTGTAATCCCAACTGCTGGCACGTGTTTAGAAACAATGGTAACTTTTGATCTAAATCACTGTAGTCTTCTTCGGGGATATGCAAAGAAGTGAATACATACTTTGCTCCACATTGGGCTGCTTCTTTTAAATATTCTACATCTAAATCTTTAAAATATACAGAGATTCCTAACATGTTTTTCTCCTATTCAGCTTGTAAGCCTTCTTTTTCTTTCTTTAAATCTTGTTTTTCAATTGTTTTAATAAATGGATAGAATACTAACGCTAAGATTACCCAGGTAATAATGACAAACAAGGTTGCCGGTATATTACCTGCCGTGGCAATATAGGTTTTTATTGGTGCCGGTGTAATCCATGGTGCAATCAAGACTGGTACCGGCAAGATGCCTGTGATGGTCAGAATCACTGCTACAATAGCGACAACAACATAACTAATAACAAACGGAATCATCATTAATGGGTTCATGACGATTGGCAGACCAAAGATCAATGGTTCTCCGATGTTGAAGAAAGCTGCCGGCAAGGCAAGTAATCCTAATGTTTTAATACGTTTTGACTTAGAGAAACACATAACAATCGCAAGAGGTGCTAACCCAGTCCAAATATAGTTATCATAGAAAACTCCACTGAACATATGAGGCAATGCTGTTCCGGCTTCCATAGCCGCAATGTTGGCAACATTCATCTGTGTCCAAATTGGTGTTGCTACAGCACCAACAACGTTTCCGCCATGAATTCCGACTGCCCATAAAATACGGTTTAAGAATGTCGCTGTAAAGACAGTGGCAGGTGAATCTCCTGCATTAATCAACGGAGTAAAGACATCCATGATCATCTGTGGTAAGTTCAAGTTTAATACAACACGTACAAACCACCAGATTGTAACGATAATAGCTGTCGGGATTAAAGCAACGAATGCTTGTGATACCATGCTTGGTACCCCTTCAGGCATTTTAATGACTAATTTCTTACGTACAAAGAAACGATATAATTCCACAGTGACGATGGCAATAACCAATGCTGCAAAGACTCCCTTTGCGCCTAAGAAATCAGTTGGTACCCCGGAAAATGATCCGGCTTTGTCTGATCCTTCAACCACTGTTTTAACAGTCTGAGCGGGAATCATCAGTAAGAATGATGCAACAGAAAGAATGATTGGCGCTAAAAAGTCATTTCTTTCACCCTTTTTAGAATTATAATATTCAATTGTTGCATACGCAGCTGTCACAGAAACATAGAGTCCGATAAAACTTGTTCCGATTCCAGATGCTGATGAGAATTTAGCCGCAAATGAACCAATAAATTCCTTATATCCCGGTATTGGCAATGCCGCTAAAAGCAAGAATAATGATCCAACGATCAATAATCCGGTAAACGTAATAAATGTTCTTTGAATGATTTGAACATACTTCAAATTTGAGAATTTAATTAGCGGTGGCGCTATCTTCTCTTCAATAAACCCTGTAAACTTCTCCATAGTGTTCTCCTTTCGCTCCCAAATATTGGAATGGCTTACATACTCAGTATAACAAATAAAAATTATATTTCAATATAAAAATGTTAATTTATGAAATATTATTTCATTAAAAATTCATAGAACTGATTCCGCCATTCTAATATCAATGAATTATCACGGGTAGGATGAATACGATTGCTTAAAACAATCACGGCTAATTCTAAGTCAAAATCAATCATCATTGATGTTCCTGTAAACCCGGTATGCATAATTGCACGTGTAGAATGAAATGGCGTTATCCTCAATGGATCACTGTTGATAAACCCAATTCCGCGATTACCATCAATATTTGGTGTTTGATTTTGATAAAGTAAAGTAATACTCTCCGGTTTCAGTATCGTCTGGTCTTTATATTTCCCGTCATTCAACAGCATCATTGCGTAGTGGCTTAAATCATAGATCGTTGAGAATAATCCGGCATGCCCTGATATCCCTTGCATCATACGGCACTTTCGGTCATGCGCCTCACCACGAATCATTCGCTTTAAAACAGGAGAATCTTCTGTTGGCGCACAGCGCTGTTTCCATGCAGGATCAGGAAGATAGCCGGTTTCTTTCATTTCCATAGGTAAAAACAGCCATTCTTTGCTTAACTGCGCTAAAGAGCTTTTCGTGATCGTTTCAATGATTTCACCTAGAAGAATAAATCCTAAATCAGAATAAATAATCTGCTTTCCCGGTTTTAAATCAGGTGTCAATTGGTAAATCACTTCTAAGATATTAGACTTATGACTTTCCATTGGCAAAACTGTATCTGCCGGCAGCCCGCTAGTATGGGTTAAGAGATGTTCTATGGTGACCTGAGAACATTGAAATGACGGCAGCAGCGACTGAACCGACTGATTTAAGCTTAATTTATTTTGTTCTATGAGCTTTAAGATCAGCGGTGTAGTCACTACGACTTTAGTGAGACTTGCCAAATCATAGATCGTCTGACTGTCATTTATTTCCTTAAGTGGGCAGACACTTTTATCTCCGGCTATAAAATACTCACTCTTTCCGTGATCCATAATAAACACATGACATCCGCAAAAGACACCACGCTTTATAGACTCTATTAAATAGTTCTGAATTTCTAATTTATCTTTCATATTTACTCTCCTATTTCTTGAAATATTATTTCACTTTTATTATGAAAGCTTTCGAGTTTTATGTCAATAACTCAAATGGGACGAATGTTTTCTAGTTAGGATTTTGATTCTAAACAATAAAAGACACCAAAATGGTGCCTATGCCAATATCATTTTTCCTGTATAGCTAAATTATTCATCATAGAGCGGTTAATCATTACATAAGCTGTGAAGGCATGGTTTTATAAGGTTAGACACCACAAAATTAGAACAATAGAACCTATATGATTTTATATTGTTTACATAACAGTCCCAGCAAGTATCCTAATTTCATCAAAAACAATCGTGTCTTACTCCCCTTATTGAAACGGATAATACGAGGTATTTATTCTATCAATGAGATACATTAATCAGCTCGATAATCTTAGACTTATCAGTGAATAATTGCATAGCGTAATCTGAGATATGAATCTTTCAAAACTTCACATTCCTGTAATTTCAATACCCCCAATTTAGACAATTCGTTCTCTGACAATAAGGATTTTCCATCAATCAAAGTCGAAGTGTCTTTACCACCAATTAAAACAGGAGCAACAACAATATCAATATAGTCTAACAGCTTTTCACGAAGGAACATGCTGTTTAATGTGCCGCCGGTTTGTATGGTGATTCTCTCACAACCGTATTCTGTTTTAATTTTTGCAAGAGCATCAAGCAAGGACAGTTCACTTTGATAGATAATATGAAGATTGTCTTTATCTACCTGAAAAGCTGGGTGGTTTGCATTGGCTGTAACTAACACAAACTCCTTAGATAAAGCACAAAAATATTGAATACCGTGTTGGTTCAAATGATTGTTATCTATTATCACAAATGAAACGGATGTTTTATCAGGTATTTTCTTTACATTTACGCCCATTTTTGCTTGTACCCGACCAGAATTAAGTGACCATAAATCTGTTGTCTGCTCTATTTCATAATATTGATGCAACCCCTCCTTAACTCCAGTTATTTTGGGAAAATCTTTATCTACATCTAAATTATCCGATGCACCAGTACTTATTTTTCCATCAACAGACATTAGCATAAATAATGTTGTAATAGGTCTTTCCATCTTGTTTCCTCCAAATTTTTATTTGTCTTTACACTTTTTTATTGGAATCTATAGCCCATAAAACAAGTTTTTCTCATTTTCTTGAAAATAAACTTTATAATCCGTATCCTCAGTTTGAACATAACAGCTCTGCCTTGCAAATTCTTTAAAGAACCTGCCGCCAATTCAGCGATGCAGTTACTGTCATCATAAAAAATTTCATATTGATGTCTCCCTTGTCTATTAATATAATCGATCAGTGGTTTAAAATCCTGTTCTTACTTGCCCAAATAGGTCCTCTTTAATATGATTTGAAGACTTATAAATATTCTGGTAAATAAAAATAAGCCGATCGGCTCGGCTTTATGATTTAAATTCTTTTACCATCTCTTTAGTTTTCAATAGGTAATCATGAGTTTGTTCTAAATTGTCTTTAGCGATCGCTAAATAAAGCAGATCTGTAATAATCAAAGAAGATTCACGTGAAGAAATGGCTCCGATTCTTACTTCTCTTTCTTCGGTTGGAATATAAAGCAGTATATCACAATAGCGGGCTAAAGGCGATTTTTTTAATTGGGTAATACCAATCGTTACTGCCCCACTTTCCTTAGCATAGCGCATCGCTGTGACTACTTCTTTTGTTTCTCCGCTGTAACTGATGCCTAAGGCAACATCATCTTTCGTAATATGAGCAGCATTGGTTATCTGAAAATGGGTATCATGATGATGAATCGCAAATTTGCCTATACGGGATAATTTATGCAGCAGATCATCGCAGACGATACCGCTTGATCCAACCCCAAACAAATAAATATAGCGCGATGATTTCAATGACTGTACCGCTTTTTCCATCGTGCTTTCATTCATTAAGTAATAGGTTTGTTCAATAACTTGCAGATTGACTTGCTTTGTTTTTTTGATTAACGTATGAATACTATCCTCAGCACGTATCTGTTCTGTAAAGTTTTCAATATTTCCGCCGCTTTCTTTTGCGAGTTCTACTTTCAATTCGCTAAATCCGCTAAATCCGATCTTTTTTGAAAAACGAATGATCGCCGCTGCTGATGTTCCTGTTTTATCGGCTAAGACTTGTGCAGAATCATTCAGGATATCCGCATGATTATCTAAAATATAGTCTGCCAGCTTTCCTTCAGTATCCGTCATCATATTTCTAGCTTCTTTGATACGATATAAACAACTCATTTTATCACCTGCTTTCTCTCATTATAGAATATTTATTGCACTTAGAAAAGAGATAAGTATATAAAAACGGCAACAAAACGTTGCCGCATTTCATTTAAATACCAAATAAAAGCTCCATATAGGTTGGCATTGGCCAATATTTTTCATCTACAATCACTTCGAGCTGATCTACTGTTTTTCTTAATAATTCCATATTCACAAAGACATCATCACGCCATAAGGCTGCTAGTTCACCTACTGCTGTCTGTGATTCCTGACATTTACTCACATTATTTTCTAATATAGTTAATTCATCTTTCATTTGTGAAAGCAGGGCTGTCATCTTTTTTGCGTCTTCCACTAGGAATGATGTATCTAATCCAAGTTCTTTTGTTGCCAAAACATCTGCCGAAAAATCTCCTAAATAACTTACAATGGCCGGATAAATCTGTGTTTTTGCCATCTTTATGGCAGTCAAAGCTTCCAGCTGGATTGTTTTAATATAATTATCCAATAAGATTTCATATCTTGAAGCTAATTCTACGTTGGTATAAACGCCTAAGCGATCAAACATTTCCAGATTCTTAGGTGCTCTTAAACATTCCAGTGCAGATACTGTATTTTTATTATTTAATAGTCCTCGACGGGCTGCCTCTGCTTCCCATTCTGCTGAATAGCCATCGCCATTAAAGATAATGCGCTGATGGTCTTTGATGAAGTCACGAATGACCTCCATTACTTCTTTTCCACTTTCAATTGCGTCAGACATTTTATTCATCTCATCTGCCAGCATAGAATTTAACACAGTGTTAGGTCCGGCAATGGATTGGCTTGAGCCAACCGCTCTGAATTCAAATTTATTTCCGGTAAAGGCGAATGGAGAGGTACGATTACGATCCGTTGTATCTTTTGAGAATGTAGGTACTACAGATACTCCAGTTTGAAAACGGGCCCCTTGAGCATGTGTTTTTACTTTTCCAGTAATAATATTCTCAATCAATTCATCTAATTCATCCCCTAAAAACATAGAGATAATTGCAGGCGGAGCTTCATTAGCTCCTAAACGATGATCGTTTCCTGCTGTTGCAATCGACATTCTTAATAAGTCTGCATATTCATCTACCCCTTTAATGGTACAAGCTAAAGCAGCTAGGAAAGGGATGTTTTCTTCTGGATTTGCCCCCGGATTAAACAGGTTCATTCCGGTATTTGTAATAATAGAAAAGTTATCGTGTTTTCCTGAACCGTTGATACCTTCAAACGGTTTTTCGTGTAAAAGGCAGCGAAGCCCGTGTTTTTTCGCTACATCCTGCATCAGGATCATCAGTAAATGGTTATTATCTGTCGTTATATTCATACGTGTATAAACACAAGCCACTTCGTGCTGTGCCGGTGCAGCTTCATTATGTTTTGTTTTAGATGGAATCCCATATTTCCATAGTTCTTCATCCAACTCTCTCATAAAAGCGGCAACTTTACGTTTCAGACTGCCAAAATAATGATCTTCTAATTCCTGACCCTTTGGTGCCATTGCCCCAAACAATGTACGCCCGGTCAGTTTGAGATCCATACGTTCTTGGAAATAACGGTCATCAACCAAAAAGTATTCTTGTTCCGCTCCCACGCTGGCATGTGCACCGGTCACTTCTGTGTGCCCAATTAAATGCATCAAACGAACAACAGCACTGTTTAAGGCATCCATTGATCTTAATAACGGTGTTTTTTTATCTAAAGCTTCTCCTGTATAAGAACAAAATAAGGTTGGAATATAAAGAGACCCCTCTTTAACAAAAGCAGGTGAAGTACAATCCCAAGCCGTGTATCCACGTGCCTCAAAGGTTGCACGAAGTCCTCCTGATGGAAATGATGAAGCATCCGGCTCCCCTTTTCTAAGTGTTTTTCCACTGAACTCTGTAATCGCATGTCCCTGTCCATCCGGTTCCAAAAAGGAATCATGTTTTTCCGCAGTCAACCCCGTCATTGGCATGAACCAATGTGTAAAGTGCGTTGCTCCATTTTCCATCGCCCAGATTTTCATTGCATTTGCTATAACAGTTGCCGTTTCTCTTGATAAGGCTTCTCCATTCTGCAATGCTTCATGAAATGCCTTATATGTTGATTTAGGAATACGTGCCTTCATGGTATCGTCAGTAAATGTTTTACACCCATAAGTCTCAATAATTTTATTCATATCCATCTGTCAAATTCCTCCCCTATTTAGCCTGTTATCCTGTTCTTTAAACTTACAGGATAATTATATCATCAGATCTTTTACTGTCAATAAAATCATTCTTTAATATATATGGTAAATTTACTAAATAAATACAAATAAAATGATTTTACCCACCTTCTCTTCTGATAAACGCAAATTATTCATCATTATTATGTAAGGGCTCACTTAATTTTACGACCAACTCACAAAATGACGAACTGTCATACAGCTCTGAAAAAGGAGAATGTCCGCTTTTAGGCAGCTCATAAACGTGTTTAATCTTCCCTTGCTTGTCTAACAGGTCAGTAACCCCCACAATGGGATGAGGATCATATTTGCCCTGTATCAAATAGATTGGGCAACGAATCTGATGAAAGATTTTCTCCCACTTTCCTTCTTGACGCCACTGACTCGCTTCCTGCCAGATTGCATCATACATACTGCCATCTGTTTTTCCTTCACAGATAAGTTTTGGATTGAGACAATAATTATCAGCCTTCTCTACTAAACTGCCTAGATATTGCAGCGCTTCATCCTTATTTGAATAAGCCGGATCTGCCAGTTTTTTCAAAAGGGTTTGAAACTGTTCTTTTTCTTCTAAAGTAAAGCGCTGATATCTTCTTTCTTCAATCATTGAAACATAGCGCTCTGCTAATGGCGGACATCCCACCAATATAACATTCTCCACAAGCTCAGGATAACGCATAGCAAAGCCCCCTGCCAACCAGGCTCCCCAGGAATGCCCCAATAATGTGACCTTATGATTCAAAGGCGAAATATCCTGCTTTAATTCCTCTATAAGATCCTCGATAGTATATTTAGTCTGAATATGTTCCGCAACCCCTATCCTTTTCCCTAATTGCTGAGCCAGTAAATGAAGGGATCCGATTGCACCCGGTCCACCATGAATCAAAACTAACTGACATTCTTTCTCTCCAAAAAACTTAATCATACTTATTCCTTCTTTCTTTTTTAAGAAAATACTACGTTTAAAATCAATATAGACTTGATATATGGTATAATTTCAACAAAGGAGGTTATATGAAACAAACGTATACATACAAAAAAACAAACAAACCGGATCTTAAATGGCTCTTACAAAGTAATCATTCCTACCGTCTTTTGCTTCTGCAAACCTTAAATGATGAATCCCAGCTTTCGATTGTTGACCGCACACTCACTATTTTATCGGAGATTGATCAAGATCTCTTTATTGAACAAATAGCACGTATCTACCATAAAATCTATCTGCTTAAAAACCAAATGACAATTCTCTCTTTTTTAGAAACAAAGCTAGTACTTAAAAAAGATGAGATTGTCAAAAAATTTGATCTCTATAATGAGTATACTACATTATATAAAAAACAAGTTAAACAAAGTATGATTAAAATGAGTACAGAAGATATGACCGGCTTTATCCTACAGCATTATCCCCGTCTTTATTTTAAAGATTTATTAGAGCATCAAAAACCTTATATTCCTTCTATTTTAGAGGCTTATCACAACAATGATCAATCCTTCTTAAAAGAAGAAACAGCCATACTTATTAAAAAAGAAAATAATTTGATTCAGCAGCAGGAACAAAAGCTAAAACAGCGAATCCTGCTGAAAGCAAAGAGGCAGCTGCGTACCTACTTAAAACTGAAGGATCAGGAACAAAAAAATAAACTGCTTGTCCAATTAAAAGAAACAACACAGGAAAAATTAAGTGGCTATTGTGATGAAGAGGTCACGAGTTTATATGAAACGATAGATCAGGCAATGCTTTTATCACCGCCGCTTTTACTGCCTGCTGTTCAATATTTTCAGTACACTAAAAAAGAAGCAGAAAACACTGATGATTTAGAACGGATTCTCTCTTTCTATAATGAACACCATCTTTATATTAAGCTTAAAAAGATTAAGAATGAACTTGTACAGTTCCCATCTATCCCAGCTTTTTTTAAACAATATCACCTTGCTTATCAGAGTAGTAAGATTAGTGACACGATTAATCAGCTGGATATCCTGATTGAGGATATTCACATTCACAGTGAATTAAAAAAGTTAGAATCCATTGGCAAGCTGCTTTCAATCAGCAAGAAAGAAGTAGAAGCGATTATCCGTGAAGCGGACAATAAACAAGAACCGTTAAAAGATGAAAATATTCCCTCTAATCAGGAGGTTCCGGAAAACTGCATAACGATTGGCGGCTTTACATTAAATGCGGATACTGTTCGTGCTAATCCCGATACATTGGAAACCTTAATCCCCTTGATTAGTTTTGACAGACTTCATCAAGTCGATCAACTACAAAAACTGATGTATGAAGTGGGATATGATAAACTAAAGACCTATATACAAAAGCAGCCTCAATTAGAGTTTCACAATCTTTTAGCGATTGTCAGAATTGACCGTCTCTTGCGTTATCAGTATCAGGCATTATTAGAGAGTGTTGAGCTTTATTTTCGTTCCGGTTTTACACAATATCTCTCCAATAAATATGATGAAATCTACGATGTCATTGGCAAAGATACACGTCACTTCTATTATCGCGGCTACTTACGTAATTATGTTTTTGAAGATAATGTACTGCATTATGAAAATATCAAGAAACTAAATACTCGCATCGACAACGAAATGATTGCCAATAATCAACAGGTTATCGATGAATATCGGGAATGTAAGTACGCAATTAGTTTTTCTACCGCTGCTGGTCTTATGACATTCGGCTGGCTGATTGGAATTTTTCAAAACTTGATTGTCGCTGAAAAGAAAGCGCTGCTGCAAGAGTATTATGTTGACTTGACACCGCAGACCTTTAATGCGTGGATTGTCGGCTTAAATAACTTACGTAATAAATGCGCCCATTACCAAAGTCTTTATCGTTTATCTTCTATGAAAGAACTGCGTCCAATCATGACAAAACCGGAAGATCAGTGTGAAATGGATAAAACGATTAATCATCACTCTTTATTTTACTATACCTTACTGGCAGTACGCTTATCTCCCAATGAAGAAAACGTAACCGAATTTATTGAATCCGCAGAAAGGCTTTTTGAAAAAGCGCATCAGGAGAATAGTTCGTTTGATTTAGAGCTGGATTATTCTTTTCCTGTAAATTGGAAAGAAATCCTGCTTAACGAAAAAAGTAATCATATAAATAAAAAGAGGGATCAATGATGGATTCCTCTCGCTACTTTAAAAATAAATTGTGTTATTGATGAAACGATCAGCAGTGCAATAGCGATGGCGACTGCATTTCCCAATGTTTCAATTCCCTTCGATATGGCTAAGTCATAATTATTCTGTATAAAATACAGCATCGTATAATAGAGTCCGGCTCCCGGTACTAAAGGCAGGATTGCCGGTAAAGCAAATACGGTCACTGCATCTTTATACACTCTGGCACAGATCTCACAGATAATGCTTAGAACCAAAGCTCCCACAAAAGTAGCAATAATGGTTCCTTGCCCAAACTGCTGCATCATCTTATAGGCTGCCCATCCAAAACCACCGGCGATGCAGCCTTTTAGTATGGCTTTAAGAGGACAGTTAAAGATATAACCAAAACCTAAGCAGGAAATAAATCCCAGTAAAAATTCTGTAATCATAGCAGTCCTCCCAAATTTGAAAAGAACAAAGTAATTCCGACTCCAAAAGCAATGCCTAAAGCAATGATTAATGCTTCTACTGTACGAATGGTGCCTGAAAGAATATCCCCATTGATAATATCACGAACCGCATTAGTCACTGCTACTCCCGGCACTAGGATCATGATCGTTCCAATAACGATTGTATCAATATCGCGAACAATACCGAAACTTACACACATTGAAGCTAGGAATGTCATTAAGATTGCCAGCAGTGCATTGGCAATAAAGGCATTCATTTCATATTTCTTTAAAAACTGCATTAAATAATACGTGAAACATGTGATAATGAAAGTCACTATAAAATCAATCCAGTTCGCTTTTGGCATAAACATGATGCCAAAGACCCCGCAGCTAGCACTGATCGTTACTGCTCTTTGCCAGTTAGGAAGCCCCGGGCAAGACTCCACATCTTTCAGCTTTTCTTGAAACTGTTCAAGCGTATAATTCTTTTTTGCGATGCTTCTGGATATTTCATTGATCTTAGATATACGCGCTAAATTTGTTTCACGCTGATAAATACGGCGTATGCGCGTATACGTATGTCCCTCGATATTAACTGATAAATAAATACAGGTTGCCAGCGTAAAAACGTCAATATTTTTCACACCAAAGGCACGGCAAATATTGACTATCACTTCTTCTGCACGATATATTTCAGAATTACTTTCTAACATCATGCGTCCTGCTTCAAGACTTAATTCTAAGATTTGATCGATCTCTTTCATTTTATCACCCACAGCCTTTTATTATAAGCGATCCCCCATAAATTACAAGTTATACTTGAGCAAATGATGACGTATTCCCACTTCAAAAAATGGTTCTCCACATTCTTCAAAACCAAGCTTCTGATAAAAGCCTAAAGCATTCTCTCTGGCATGAACCATAATGGTTTTTATTTGCCTCTGTTTTAATCTCTGAACAGACTGTATAAACATTTCTCTTCCAATATGGCGATGCTGGAAAGATGGGTCAACGGCAACCTGTTTCATCTGCATTGTCTCTTGATCTATAGATCGATAGAAGCATACACCAATGACTTGACTCTCCTCCATAACTACAATATGCAGATCTTTCTTTTCTGCTTCTAAAGGATCATCATATATGCTCATGCCTAATGGCTGACGCAATACTTTATCTCTTAATTCCAATGCCTTTTTATAGGCTTCACTGTTCCATTCAATTTGCTTAATTTCCATGCTAACCTCTTAGATCAATAGAAGCTACGATTTCATCTTCAAATGTTTTAATCGTAAAAATATGATTTTCATAAATACCGAAGCTGTTAGTTCCAGCTTTAGGCAAAGAAACAGAAGAAGGATTTAAAATAAAGATATCCCCTGCTTTTTGAGCAAGCGGCACATGATAATGCCCATAGACCAAAACATCATTTTTGCTTAAGGGTGGCAAAGCATCTTTATGATAATGATGCCCATGCGTTAAAAAGAAACGATGTCCGTCAATAAATAAATGGGTGTAATCACTTAACATCGGAAATTCCAGCATCATCTGATCGACTTCACTGTCACAATTTCCTCTGACACTGATAATTTTATTTTTGTATTCATTCAGCATTGCCGCTACTTTTTTAGGCGCATAATCCTTAGGAAGATCATTGCGTGGTCCATGGTATAAAAGATCGCCCAAAGAAATAAGATAATCACATTTCTCTTGTTCGAACTGCTCCAAGCTTTTTTCCATATAATAAGCTGATCCATGTACATCAGAAATAAACATTAATTTCATTTTATTCTCCTATCCGTTGGTTAACTCATCCAAACATATATAAAATAAGACTTTATCCATATCCAAAGTTTCAATGCCGTATGTTTTTAAAAATAACTCCATATATGAGGACGTAAAGGCTTCATGCAGCCATTCAAAATTAAAACGCAGTGTTCTTAAAGCAATCGCAATATCTAAATAACGATCATTGACACCACACCCTACAACATCGATCCAGCCGGTGACATTCTTATCCTCTATCATAAAATTAGGCATACAGACATCACCATGACATAAAACTAAATCAAATTCTTTAGGGTAATGTGCCATCATCAAGTCGTATACGTCCTGTCCGCTCATTCCTTTAAATTCACGTTCAAAGTATTGTGTCTTGACTAGATTATGCTTTATATTATGGCGAACATGTTTTAATTTATCTTCCAGTGTATTATAGGAAGGAAAATCATGGTAATCGATCTGATGCCATTTTTTTATTTCTTTGGCATAAAGGATCACCATTTCTTCCCTGCTCATTTGTTTAAAGCCATATTGTCCCATCATTCCCGGCAGCATTTCCATAACCAAATAATAGATGCCATGATCAAAAAGATGAAAATAGACTTGTGGGACTTTTATTTTATCCTGAAGCCAAATCAGAATTTGAGCTTCTTTTTCAATATCTGATGAAGCAGAGCATTTAATCACAATATCTTTATTCAAATAACCATGCTTGACTTCATAAACTTCAGCATCGGAATATCCCATCTGCGGACGGCTAACTTCACTCATATCTATTTTATTTTTTAATTCATCTGGCAGCTGCATATTTTTCTCCTAATAAAATTCATCTAGTAAAAAGTAGAATTCTCGTTTTCTTTCATCTATCTCAAAGATGCCATACGTCTCTAAAAAAAGCGTTGTATACGCCTCTATATAAGGCTGATGCATCATTTCTATATTAGTTTTCAAACTTCTTAAAGCTAAGGCAATATCCTGATAGCGGTCATCAACACCGCTTCTTCCTAAATCAATAAATCCGATTCCCTCTCCGACTAATACATTGGGCATACAAAAATCCCCATGACAGATTACCAAATCACGTTCAAGCGGCTTTAATTCCACTAATCGCATAAAAGTGGCTTCCAATCCCCGTTCTTTTGTAATCTCCTCTAAAGTATGAATATCTATATCCGGCAAATTATTTTTAGCTGTTTGAATTAATTCTGACAGATTTCGCAGAATCGGATAGTCCTTTATCGGCAAGTCATGCAGCTTTTTTAGTGCCAAGGCATAGAGCCTGATCGTTTCTTCTATGTCATCATGAAGCAAATCACACAGCATTCTGCCTTTTACTTCACTCATTAATAAGAAGTATTGTCCGTCTTTTTGAGTAAACTCATACACTTTTGGAACATTCAGCTTGCCTTCTAAATAGCGATAGGCTTTTACTTCATTTAAAATCTCTTTGTTTCTTGATATTTTTAAATAATAATTTTGTTTATTGTTCGCTAGAAAATAGACACCGTCCGCCGAACATCCGATCTGATTTTCGGTGACCTGAGTAATCTCATATTTCCTGATCCATTCCTCAAACATTGATCTCTAACCCGACCGGGCAATGATCTGAACCTAAAACATCCGTATAAATTTTGGCATCTGCTAACTGATCATTCAAGCTTTGGCTGCATAAAAAGTAATCGATCCGCCATCCGGCATTCTTTTCTCTTGATTTAAACATGTAAGACCACCAAGAATATACTCCCGTTGCATCAGGATAAAAGTGACGGAAAGTATCCGTTAATCCAATCTCTAATAGCTCACTGAATTTATTTCTTTCTTCATCTGTAAAGCCGGCATTGCGGCGATTGGTTTTAGGGTTTTTAAGGTCGATTTCCTGATGGGCAACGTTTAAATCCCCACAAATAATAACAGGCTTGTTTTCCTGCAAACGAGCGATATAGGCTTTGAACGCATCCTCCCAAGTCATGCGGTAATCCAAGCGCAGCAATTCTCTTTTCGTATTTGGCGTATAGCAAGTAATAAAGTAAAAGTCTGCATACTCTAAGGTAATGACACGACCTTCCTGATCATGTTCCTCGATATTTAATCCATATGTAACCGTCAAAGGTTCTTTCTTAGTATAGACAGCCACTCCGGAATACCCTTTTTTAACGGCGCTGTTCCAGTAGCTGTGATACCCTTCGAATTCCAAATCAATCTGATTCGGTTGTAATTTTGTTTCCTGAATGGCAAAAATGTCTGCATCTGCTTCTTTGAAAAAATCAACAAAGCCTTTTTGAACACAGGCACGCAAGCCATTGACATTCCATGATATTAATTTCATAATGACCTCCTATTGCCCTTATTATTTCATAAATCAATTTATTTGAATAGTAAAACGCAAAGAAAAAAAACGATTTTCATCGTTTTCTAAAGCTCACAGATTGGATAACGAATAATCGTTTTTAATTTTTCCGGATCTACTCTCTGCGGATCATTCAAATAGATTTCATGATGCAGCCCGTTAAGCTTATAACCCTGAATGGTTACATATTCCATAATCTGAGTTGTTGAAGTGATTTCAGTATCATATGCCCCAATATGTAGCATTTGAACCGCTTCTCCTTCATCACGTTTTTTTAGATAAATATCTTCTAAATACGGAATATTTTTCTTTTCAATCAACATTTGTTTAATTTCTTCAAATATTTCCTGAGTCATTGCAGTTGGCTGAACAATCATCAATGTATATTTGATTCTTTCTTTTCGCGTAACGTCAAATTGACCATTATCATATGTATCCCAAACACCTTCTAATGGTGAACTCATGTAGTCTGTTAAACCATGAGCTTTGTAGTATTTTTTAACGGCTTTGGCAAACAGATGCAATGCTTCCGATTTTTCTTTAAACTCAACTTCACGAGGATTGCCGATACCATCCAACATAATAAACTGAAACTCAGGTACTTGGACAATATCGATTGATTTCGTACTGGCATCAAATAATTCCTTATACTCTTTTTTAATGTCTTCTTTCATCTTCTCACCTCACCACTTAATTATTATATACAAATTCTAAAAAAATGCTACATAATTTAGTTATTTTTTAACTTTATTTCCATCATTGTCATTTCTACCCCCATTACCGTTTTACTTCTCGACAGACTGGTAAAACCGCAATGCTCGTAAAATTTGATGGCATGTGTCTCTGCATCCAGTGACACATGGTCTAATTTTGGATCTAATGCCTGACAGCGCATGATGGCATGCTTCAGCAGTTGTGTTCCATACCCTTGTTTTTGATAAGGAGGATCAACAAAAATATTAGTTATAGTATTCCCATCCTGAATCTCTACAAACCCAACGATTTCGTTTTTATTTAAAACATATAATTCATACTGATTGTCTAATCGTGCTTCTATATTTTTTAATTTAAAATAACTTTTCACAAAATGCTTTGCCAAATAAAGTTTTTTATCCTTACGAATATTGCTGTCAAAACATTTCAGTGCAATCTTCTGCACACGTGGTGCATCCTCTTCTTGAAATTCTCTAATCACGATAAAAATAGGCCTTACGCCTATTTATTATGCATAACGAAATTCCATCCGTCTTTACACATTTCATCAATGTCCGCTTCGGCAACAAACCCTAATTCTTCTTTTGCTTTTGTTGTATCAGCATAACATTCATCAATGTCTCCAGGACGGCGAGCCGTTATTTTATATTTGATTTTAATTCCTGTTGCACGTTCAAAGTTATTTACAATATCCAAAACACTATAGCCTTTTCCGGTACCTAAATTGTAGATATGCACACCGCTGCTGTTCATGACTTTATTAATGGCTAACACATGTCCGCGAGCTAAGTCTACTACATGAATATAATCTCTGACTCCGGTTCCATCATGAGTATCATAGTCATCTCCAAATACATTTAAGCATTCTAATTCTCCGGAAGCGACTTTTAAAATATAAGGCATTAAATTATTGGGAATATCTTTTGGATTTTCTCCAATCAGCCCGCTTTTATGAGCTCCGATCGGATTAAAGTAACGAAGTAATGCAATTGACCAGTCCGGATGAGCAAATTGAATATCTGTTAAGATTCTTTCTGTCATCAATTTAGTTGTTCCATAGGGATTAGTTGTTGATAAAGGGAAATCTTCTTTAATAGGGACAGACGCCGGTTTCCCATACACTGTTGCACTTGAAGAAAAGACGAAACGTTTGCATCCGTATTTCTCCATCATTTCGCATAAAACAAAGGTGCTTACCAAGTTGTTTGAGTAATACATCAATGGCTTTTCCACAGATTCTCCGACCGCTTTATAGCCTGCAAAATGAATGATTGCTTCTATGTTATTATCTCGGAATACTTCATCCATTTGTTCCTTGCATGTAACATCATATTCATAGAATTTAAAGTCTTTGTTTGTAATTGTTCTGATCTTATCCAAAACATCTGCACTTGAGTTATAAAAATTATCTGCAATAATGACTTCCTGATTGTTTTCCAATAACTGCACTACTGTGTGACTTCCAATAAAACCTGCTCCACCCGTTACTAAAATTGCCATCGTTTATCCTCCTATAAACACTTGTTTAGTACTTCTTCAATCTGTTCCTTTGTTGCCGCTCCTTCATGAACCTTCACATCGTCAATAAAGAAAGTCGGTACATAATAATAATCGTGCGCATCTGCATAGGCAGATTCTTCACTTTCCTCAATCATTTTAATTTGAATATCTGCATATTTCGGATCTGCTTTTAACTCATTCATCCAACCGATTGCTTGTTTGCAGTATGGACAGCTCTTCAAATAAAATAATTCTGCTTTTTTCATTTAGATCACCTCGATCGTTTTAATGATCTGCTTTGATAAAGGGGCATCCTGGAAATCTGTCGCAGTTTTTGCGATGCGGTCTACAACTTCCATTCCTTTTGTAATCTTACCAAAACCGGCATATTCTCCATCTAAATGCGGAGCCTCTTTATGCATGATAAAGAACTGACTTGATGCAGAGTCTTTTACCATCGTACGGGCCATAGATAAAACTCCCGGTATATGTTTTAAATCATTCTTAACTCCGTTTGAAGCAAATTCACCTTTAATACTTTTTGCTTCTTTATGCTTCATATCTTTATCGAATCCTCCGCCCTGAATCATGAAGCCATCAATGACTCTATGAAAGATTAATCCATCGAAGAAATGTTCTTTAATTAAATTAACGAAGTTTTCTACTGTGATCGGAGCTATCTCAGGATATAATTCTCCTTCCATGACTTCTCCGGTTTCCATTGTTATTCTGATATTAATTGTTTCCATTATTTTTTTCCTTTCTATAACTTTATCCCATTATACTTTTATTATATCCTAAAAGCAAATAAGTCAAAACGAGGATCTGTAAAATGATCATCAGCGGGACGCCAATACTAAACTTCTTTTTTGAAACTTTGTGATGTGCCGTCTGCATACCGATATAGCTACCGATGCTGCCGCCGAGTATCGCTATAAGCAGTAAGGTCTTTTCACTAATTCGCCATAAATGATGAACAGCTCGGTATTTATCAATCAGCATTGAAAGAAAGCCAATCACATTCATTGCAAGAAAATAACAGATCATTTTATCACCGCCCCCATTATAGCAAAATCCTTCTCTTCTGCCAATGAAATTTCATAGTCAATATAGTACATATATTTATATTACAATTCAGTTGACGATGAAATAGAGGCAGATTTACGGAAAAGAACTAACCCAATAATAAAGATAAAGGCTAACATCCCTACTCCAATATTGACACTATTGAATACTTGACTAGCGATTGAAATGATTGCTGTGCCAAAAAATGATGCACCTTTGCCGCAAATATCCATAATTCCAAAGTATTCCCCCGATTTATCTGCCGGAATAATTTTCGCAAAGTATGAACGAGATAAAGCCTGTATCCCCCCTTGAAACATTCCTACAATAATAGCTAAAATCCAAAAGTGTAATTGTGTGGATATTACCAAAGCAAACAACGCAATCCCTGTATAAGCAATGATACATAAAGTGATTAGAGTCTTATTATCGTATTTCTTTGATAATCGTCCAAAAAGCAGGGAACATGGAAAAGCAACTATTTGTGTCATTAACAAAGCCATCAAAAGACCATTACTATCTAAACCTAATGCCTGACCGTAAGCCGTAGCCATTTCAATGATCGTATAAACACCATCAATATAAAAGAAGAAAGCTAAGAGAAAGTAAAGTATTCTTCGATCTTGTTTTATATTTTTTAATGTTGACCATAAACGCCCTAAGCTTTGTTTAATAAGATGGGACTGATGTTCAACATAATATTTTTGTTGATACATTTTGAGTAAGGGAATACTCATCGCCACCCACCAAATCGCTATTAATAAAAAAGTGAGGATCATGGACGTTGTTATGGATAATCCCATGCCGCTTCCGCCAAGCACTAAAAATAAACCAATCCCAAAAGGAAGACAGCTCCCAATATACCCCCATGCATACCCTTGACTCGAAACTGCATCCATTCTTTCTTTTGTTGTGATATCGGTTAACATCGAATCATAGAATACTATACTAGAAGAATATCCCACTTTAGCAATGACAAAGATAGCAAGAAATATAAACCAAGTGGATGCTGTTCCTAATAATGCACAGCAAATCGCCCCAATCCCCATCGAGATAGCAAAGAGCTTTTTCTTAAAGTTTTTTATATCGGCCAAAGCCCCGAATACGGGACCGATAAACGCTACAATCAAAGTTGAAAGTGACATCGCATATCCCCAATAGGCTAAATACTCCACTTCACTTAACCCCTTTAAATCAGCTAAATAGTTAAAATAGATGGGTAAAATCGTTGATACAAGCAGAATAAATGCTGAATTACCAATATCATAAAGAATCCATGCCTTTTCTAATGATGTAAGTTTAAATTTCATAAAAACCTCCTTAATTCTCTCCAAAAGTATGTTCAAATCCATCAGATAAAGAACAATCACTTATTCGTGACTGATCAAATGATTGAATTAAATGAACGGCTTCATGAATCGCTTCCTGCATTAATTGATCTAAGTGCTGGTTACTCCATTGACAGCGTGGATTGGCTTTTTTAGCTATGATGTGCTCCTTAAATTCTTTTTGACCGACAAGATCCATCCCCAAATAAAGAACTTGACGTTTGAAATCACATGAAGCATGTAAGAGATGATGATAAAAATTCATAGACTTCAATGCTTTTAATATATCCTTAGGCGTTGTTATTGTAAAATAAGGACTGATAATTTCTGCTCGCTCTAAAGAAGGATGAATATGACAGCTTAACTGATATCTTAAAGGATTATATCCATTTTTTTCTAATAAATAACGATCGAAATTAACTTCTATGCAGGTATGTGAAACATCGTTTTCACGACGATATTTTTCTACATACGGATGACATTTAGCATCCAAAGCAAAGTGACAGATTACTCCATAAAGATAACTAAGGTGTAAATCCTGCTTATTTTGTTTATGATAAATTTTTATTGCAGACTCAAAAAACGCTTTCCCTGTTTTATCATGCAAGTCATAGCCTAAAGAACATATTGGATTCTTTTTTAAGGGTTGATAATAGAATAAAATATCCGGTCCGTGCAAACCAATATCATATAATTCTCGATTTTTCAAAATTATTTGTTTTTGTAACTCAGGCAGTTCATTTAAAACATATTGTCCAAAAACATAATGTGCATAAGTTGATGCCATATTAACCCCTCATTTCTAACATGCTCATTATAGCATTCTTTCATTATAAAAAAAGTTAAATAAATATTAATTTCTTTGATTTTTAGATAAAATCTATGCAATTTCATAGGAGTCTAACCTAATTGCAAATATTAACCCAAATCATTATTTCATTCTTCACAGTTATCTTTATATAAGCTTGAACATCCGCTGCTCATAAAATTTCTTTATGCAAATAAAAAAATCATAGCTAACTCCTAAGAGCAGTATGATTTCCAATAAATTAAATAAGATCCTATTAAATTTTTTCGATATGCCAAATATCATCGACATATTCCTTGATGGTACGATCGGATGAAAAGTATCCGGATTTGGCAATGTTAATCAGACAAGCCTTTGCCCATTCCGCTTGATCCTGATAGCGCTCCTCAATATGATTTAGAGCTTTCAAGTAGGCATCAAGATCTGCCAATACAAAGTATTCATCATTATGATTCATCAGTTCTTCAAAGATAACTCGGAATTGTTCACGATTATTATCCCAGCTTCCATCGACTAATGAATCGATAACTCTTTTAATCTTAGGATCGTTATGGTAATAGTCCCACACACGATAATTTGGCTTTAACTCCTCTATTTCTGCGGTTGTCAGCCCAAAGATTTCACAATTTTCCTTTGCTACCTGCTGAACGATTTCAACATTCGCACCATCCATTGTCCCTAAAGTGATAGCACCGTTCATCATAAATTTCATATTGCCTGTACCGCTCGCTTCTTTCCCAGCCGTTGAAATCTGCAAAGAGACATCGGCTGCGGGAATAATCAGTTCTGCTAAGGTCACACCATAATTCTCTATAAATATAACCTTCATAAACTTCGATACGTCTTCATCTTCATTGATTACTTTGGCAACACTGTTGATTAATTTAATAACCGTTTTCGCAAAGTAATAACCCGGTGCTGCCTTTCCGCCGAAGATAAAGGTTTGCGGATACATTTTATAATCAAGATTACTTTTAATCTCATAATATTGATAGATAATGCCTAGAACACTTAATAGCTGACGCTTATAGGCATGGAAACGTTTTACCTGAATATTAAAGATGGAATCTACATCCACTTGGATATGATTGTTCTTTAAGATATAGTCGGCAAGCAGTTGTTTTCTTTCTTTTTTCACTGCAATAAACTGTTCCTGCAGTTTCGGATCTAATGAACGATCTAATAGTTTGCTTAACAATAAAGGCTGTTCGATCCAGCTGTCACCGATCTGCTGTTTAATAAGATCAGATAACTGCGGATTGGCATAAAGCAGCCAGCGGCGATGTGTAATTCCGTTGGTTTTGTTGTTGAACTTTCCTGGGAAATAATCACTGAGTTCACGCATGACATCGTTTTTTAAGATTTGTGTATGAAGATAAGCAACACCATTGACACTAAAGCTTCCTACTACTGCTAAATGTGCCATGTCACAATAACCATCTTTTAGGATACCTAGACGGTCTGCTTTTTCTTTATCTCCGGTTCTCTTGATAACTTCATCATGGAAACGGTGATGAATTTCATCAATGATCATATACACTCTTGGAAGCAAAGCCTGCATTAGTGTAATCGGCCATCGTTCAAGTGCTTCTATTAGCACTGTATGATTTGTATAGGCAAAGGTATGACTGACGATAAACCATGCCTGATCCCATTTATAATCATGTTCATCGATTAAGATACGCATCAATTCAGGAATACATAATACAGGGTGCGTATCGTTTAACTGAATGACCGTCTTTTCATGAAAGTTATCTAAATTCGGATAAAGACTGAGATGATACTTGATAATTGCCTGCAATCCTGCCGCTACTAAAAAGTATTGCTGTTTTAGACGGAGTGTTTTGCCGGAAATGGTACTATCATCAGGATAAAGTGTCTGACAAATATCTCTGACCTCTTGATTGTATTGTCTGAAATCTTTATTGCTGGGAATGTTGTCGCTTGGCTGAGCATGCCATAAACGCAATGTATTCGTTACAGTCGTATTCATCCCAACGATTGGCACATCATAAGGTACTGCACTGACACATTCTGCCCCTTTATGCTCATATTTTTGAGTTTCACTATTGTATTGAACCGTTCCCCAAAATTTTACATCGACAGTATGTTTAGGTTTTCTGACTTCCCAGCCATTCCCCAGTTTAAGCCATTGATCCGGCACTTCAATTTGATACCCATCTTCAATCTTTTGCTTAAATAAGCCATATTCATAGCGAATCGTATTGCCATTGCCCGGATAGGACAGTGAGGCTAAAGAATCCATGAAGCAGGCTGCCAATCGACCTAACCCGCCATTGCCTAACCCTGCATCGGTTTCCAATTCTTCTAATTCATGAATGTTGATGCCTAATTCGGATAACCCGATCTTAGCGACATCATAAATGCCCAGATTCATCAAATTATTCACCAGCATTCTTCCCATTAAAAATTCTAATGAGAAATAATACATCTGCTTTTTATTATATTTAATGATATCCGCTTTTGTCGTTGCCCAGTTAACAGATGCATAGTCACGTACCATGCTTTCCAACACCATGAACTGCTCCGTTACATGAGACTGACTTACACAGCGTCCATAAGTCGAGATAATTCTTTTAGAAAATTCCATAATGAATTCTTCTTTACTTGTAAACACGAAAAATCTCCCTTCCGTATCAGTTTGATACACTACATTTAAAGATCATTGAAGCAAATGGAGCAATATTCACTTGAAGTGAATAATTTTCACTTATTTTTGCTTCATTGACAAAGTTTCCTCCTGAATAAATATCCTGATCCGTATTAATGAGTTCGATATATTTTCCATTAACCGGAACCGGCACCATATAGCCATAATGCTTATTTTCAGTAAAGTTTAATACAAAAACTAAAATATCTTTTTCATATCGACGTGTAAAGGCAAAGACGCTTTGCTTATTGTCATCCACCACCATCCATTGAAAGCCTAGCAGATCATAATCAAATTTAGACATAGCAATTTCATTTAAGTACAAACGGTGAAGATCACGCATGAAATGGTGGAAAGCATCATGGATCGGATAAGTCAAAATATTCCAGCCTAATGACTTCTTTTCATCCCATTCTTTAAATTCTGCCAGTTCGTTGCCCATAAAATTCAGCTTCTTGCCCGGATGTCCAAACATATAAATATACAATGTCTTTAATTGTGCCATCTTTTGGTGCATATTACCCCAAATTTTATCAATGATAGTCTTTTTAGAATGAACGACTTCATCATGCGAGAAAGGCAGAATAAAGCGTTCATTAAAGTTATACGCCATCGAAAACGTAATTAATGAATGTTCATATTGGCGATAAACAGGATCTTTAGCCATATATTTTAACGTATCATTCATCCAGCCTAAATCCCACTTATAATCAAAGTCTAACCCATTTTCATTGGTTTTTTTCGTTACATTACTAAAATCAGTGGAATCTTCTGCAATCAGCATGATTCCCGGATAGCGTGAATGCAAATGATAATTACAGCGCTTGATAAATTCCAAGGCTCCATCATTGACCCCATTATTCTTATTAGCCTGCCAGTAAATAAGGTGACTGACAGCATCATAGCGAATACCATCGACATGAAAATAATCCAGCCAAAAAGAGGCAGAAGACATCATAAAGCTTCGCACTTCCTCTTTTCCCAAATCAAAATAACTGGTTCCCCATTCACTGTAGCGACGATACTCTTCTTGATATTCATAGACATAGCCGCCATCAAATTCACTTAACCCATGCTGGTCATGAACAAAATGTACAGGAACAAAATCAAAGATAACCCCAATATCATTTTGATGACACTGATCGATAAATGCCATTAGCTGCAATGGATTGCCGTAGCGGCTTGTCGCACTAAAATAGCCTGTTGGCTGATAACCCCAAGAACCATCATAAGGATGTTCCATTAAAGGCATTAGTTCGATATGAGTATAGCCCATCTCTTTCACATAAGGAATCAGCAGGTCTACTATCTCTTCATAGGAATAATAGCTGCCATCCTCTTCCTCTGTGAAATCTTTCTTTAGTTTCCAAGAGCCTAAATGAACCTCATAAATATTAAGCGGACGATCATAGCCATTAGTACGGTATTTCAGCCAGTAATCATCATGCCAGTCATAACCATCAAGATTAAATACTTTCGATGATGTTCCCGGTCTTAATTCACTGTAAAAAGCATATGGATCTGCTTTATCTATTATTTTCCCCACTTTAGTTTCAATACGATATTTATAATTTTCTAATTCCTTAACCCCATCAATATATTGGTAAAAAATCCCCCCATTGCTGACCCTCTCCATTTTTGTCCCCTGCCAATGGTTGAAATCACCTACGACTTCTACCGCTTTGGCATTTGGCGCATAAACGCTAAAGACTGCGCCATTATTAAGTATATGTGCGCCAAAGATTTTGTATGCTTCGATGCACTGCCCCTCATGAAATAACTGAACTAACCATGGATCTAACATTATTCATTCCCCCTTACTAATTGAATAAAAGCAGTTTTTAAAGTTAAGCTTTTTATATGAAATAAAATGTTTACTCGTTCTTTATGTAAGAAAACATTAATCTTGGAACCATCATGTAAATAGAAGATAAGTGCATTTTTTCTAGTTCCCTCTAACTTAGCAATCATCGATTTTGAATAACGCTGCTGATATAAGCAATCATCATAATACAAAACCTCATATAATGAAATATAGATCGGCGGATTATGACGGATTCTCTCCAGCATCTCTTCACTTCCGCATCTTGGTTTTAAGCTGTAATAACTTTCATGCATAATGTCACCTCTATCCTATTATACTTTCTAGCTTATGGATAACCTAGATTTTTAAAGACCGAAATATTGACATAACCTGTCATTTCTATAGAAAAAGAGTATTGATTTTTTCAATCAATACTCCTAATTCATATCGCCTATCTGCCCCTTTACGACATGGATCAAATCCTGTGGGGAAAGAATAACTTGCAGTCCGCGTTTTCCGGCACTTACATATACTTCTTTTAATTGAAGAATATCTTCCTGAAAATAAGTTGGAAATAATTTCTTCATCCCAATCGGACTGCAGCCTCCGCGAATATAACCGGTAATGCTTAGCAAGTCTTTTTGATGAAGCATCTCTACCTTTTTATAATGAGATAGTTTTGCCAGCTTTTTTAAATCAATTTCCTTATCTACCGGAATACATGCCACTAGATATTCTTTTTTATCTCCGATCAGGACAAGGGTTTTATAGACTTCTTCCGCTTTTAGTCCCAATTGTTTAATCAGATGTTCCCCTGATAAATCTTCTTCATTAACCTGGTATTCTTTAATCCGATAAGCAATCTTTTCCTTATCCAACATTCTTAATGCATTGGTTTTATTTGCCACACTTCTCCCTACTTTCTTTAAATTTAAGTATAGCCAATAATCAAGGTTTAATCTACAAAAAAAGAAGAGAGATTCTCTTCTTTAAGCCTCTTTATCAATTAAGCCAAAATGAACAAAGGCATTATATAATCCATCCTGATCGACATCATCAGTAACATAATCTGCCATAGCTTTGATTTCATCGCCGCCGCTTCCCATCGCAACGCCAATCTTACAGTATTCCAGCATTGGAATATCAATTTTCGCATCACCAAACGCGATCGTATCTTCAATGCTTGCTCCTAAATACTGCAGTAAATGATCAATTGCATTCGCTTTCGTTATATCTTTAACTCCTAAATCTCCAAATAAGGCAACTTCTCCTTTACCACCCCATGTTCCCGGTTTTAAATCCGGAAATTCTTCAATAGAATCAAGGTGATCCTGATAACTCTCTAAAATAAAGCTGACTTTGTTTAAATCATCACGATATAATTCTCCGCCGTAGATCATTTCCGGGAAGACATCTTTAACTGTCATCTTATCACTATTGTCTTTTCCTTTTCTGCGGCTGTATTCCTGAATAACCGGCTCTCCTCGTGTTTCAAAGTTTTCACTGGCAAATAAACCATTATTACTTTCTAAATAGAACTCTAAATTTCTGCTTTTTAACCAGTCTACGATATGTTTTCCTTGTTCTTTGGTCATCACCTGATGCATCACCACATGATCATGATCTTCTACGTAACTTCCATTTCCGCCTATCATGCCGTCAAGTCCGATATCCCATAGATAAGAATAAACTTCTGCCTTACTTCTTCCTGTGCAAATATACACTTTATGCCCGTTTTGTCTCGCTAATTTAATTCCTTTATCTGCTGATGCAGGAAGTTTGTTTTCATAATCCAATAATGTTCCATCTACATCAATAAAGATAATTTTACCCATCGTCACTGTTCCTCCTTCAACGTATATACCTATATATTAGCATATTTTTATATTAAAAGAATGCCCTTACATTAAAGTGAATGATTTCTATCATTTATTCCCTTATTTTTAATCAATAAAATGATGAATTTATTTCAAAAAGAAAAGATACTGATTTTATTCAGTATCTTCACCATATCTGTTTTTCTTTGCATATAGGAAACCAAATCCACTTAACAGTAAGAAGAATGTATACCCTATTATACTGTTTTGATCACCAGTATCAATATTTTTAATGATAATATCTGCTTTTCCATCGTCATTGGTATCAATATTAAATTCCGGGCTTTCATCATCATTGATATCAATGTTTAGATCCGCAATATTATCTCCGTTCGTATCAATGTTTAAATCTGCAATGCCATCCCCATCTACATCAATATTAATATCCGGAAGTCCATCTCCATTCGTATCAATATTAATATTAGGATTCGCTGTATCATAGATAACTGTTTCATTTTCAACGTTCAGGATCGGCTTCCAATTATCATCAATCCCGTCTTTATTTAGATCAATGGCTGGACGGAAGTATTGAGTATCCCCAATTCCGTTGCCATTAATATCCATGTTGGTATCAGGCTTCCATATTTTATCACTATTTCCCCCCTGACTGCTTGGTTTCCAGATTCCAATGTTATCCGTATCAATATTAACCTCCGGTTTACCATCTCTATTTATATCGATATTGATATCCGGTTTATTGTCTTTATCTGTATCAATGTTGATATCCGGAAGATCATCTCCATCTACATCGATATTAATATCCGGTTTCTTATCTCCATCGGTATCAATGTTAATGTCTGGGATGCCATCCCCGTTTGTATCAATGTTGATATCTGGTTTTTTATTCCCATTCGTGTCAATATTAATGTCAGGCTTGCCATCTTTATCTATATCAATATTAATGTTAGGTGTATTATCCCCATCTGTATCGATGTTTATGTCGGGTAATCCATCCCCATTGGTATCAATATTAATATCCGGTTTACCGTCTCCGTTTGTATCGATATTTATATTAGGATTGCTTGTTTCATAATGTATTGTATCTGTTTCCACATCTTTATTTGGTTTCCAGTTGTCATCGACACCATCATCATTCAAATCAATAACCGGGCGATAATAGTCAGTATCTCCTTGACCATCACCGTTTGTGTCCATGCTTGTATCCGGTTTCCATACTTTATCTTTATTTCCGCCTTGACCGCTTGGTTTCCAAATTCCGGTATTATCCGTATCGATGTTAATATCTGGCGTTTTATCTCCATCGGTATCGATATTGACATCCGGTTTACTGTCACCATCAGTATCAATATTAATGTCCGGTTTCTTATCACCATCTACATCTATGTTGAGATCAGGTTCATTATCCCCGTCCGTATCAATGTTTATATCCGGCTGACCGTCTCCATCAATATCAATATTAATATCAGGCAGTCCATCTCCATTAGTATCAATATTTATATTTGGGTTTGCTGTATCATATTTTTTAGAACCATTTTTCCCATAATCTACAGATAATTTCGGCGTCCAGTTATCGTCAATTCCATCATTATCTAAATCAATAACCGGACGGTAATAATCTGTATCTCCTATGCCATCTGCATTAATATCCATATTTGTATCTGGTTTCCATACACCATCAGCATTACCGCCTTCACTGCTCGGCTTCCATGTTCCGGTGTTATCTGTATCGATATTAATGTCCGGATTCCAATTATTATCGACATCAATATTGATATCAGGTTTACCGTCTCTATCTGTATCAATATTAATATCCGGAATTCCATCTCCATCTACGTCGATATTTAGATTATCCATCATTAATTCTATTTCATCTTTTGATCCATCGTTATAATTGCGATCATCCCCAATATACTCAAAAGAAATATTTTGGATTTCTTCATCTATGCAGTACCCATCTGTCAAAGGATCCCATTCGATAGAAGCAGTACTGTAATTATAACTGCTGACATCTGCTTTCGCCTGTGCAGTTAATTCAACCGGTTTGCCAAACTTTTCACCATTGATATAAAACTGTACATAGCCTTCTGGTGATGCACAATCCAACCCTTCACCATCTGCCGGCTTTACTTTAGCATTTAAAGTAAGTTTTTTATCCGGTCTAAATGTATCGGGTGCTTTGCTTAATCCTTCAATGGTTAAGATAGATTCTGTATCTGCAGGTATAATTTCCGCATATTTGAAATATGTACGATGACCCCAATAAGCATCACTAAATCCCTGAGCTGTTGATGCTGCATACTGTGTAGAGGTAATAATCAATTGATGCTTCCCTCCGCTTGCATCACTACCTGCAAGGATTTCTGCATTATCTTCCGGTGTCACCCCATCATCTTTTAAAAGTTGAGAACTGATTGTTAACTTTGAAGCATCCGTTAATGCCCCGCCGGCTGGAATACTCGTTTGAATATTTAATGCCGCAACAGCATTCTTAATTTGAGTATCGTCTAATCCATTTCCATCATATCTCTTCGTAATAAGTGTATTAGAAAGCCCCTCAATATCAAAATTAACGTATTGCTTCAAGAAAACATTTCCCGCTGTTCCTACATCTTTAGCAAAAAACGTGTCAGTATCGAGTGTATCACCTGAAGTTTTATCAACAACATCAAGATCAATACTTACTTCTGAACCCACATTTGTATCAGGAAGCCAGAAATACAAAATTCCAGCGTCATCTGTATAAGATGGAACTCCGTAATTATAATCGATTCCATTGATTTTCATGTCCATATTGTCGACTAGAGTTGTTCCAACTTTATCTGCACCCCAACTGCTTAAGGAGATTTTTGTCATAAAAACCTGAGTGGTTTTATTCATATCGCCGTAAGCGACCGATCCTCCCATGCTTGAAAAACGGCTTGCACTCAATGAGCCACCTAAAACAAAAACATCTGCCTGTGACCCACCTAGATCATTACGTCCGCTGACTGCATTGGGAATAATAGTTCCTCCAGTGACAATGATTTTATATTGATCTGTTGTGGTATAACCGACACAGCCATCCCCAAATGCATCGCCATGGGCACCTCCATTAGAATAAGTTAATCCGCCATTAATCGTAATATTTCCACTTTTAGCTTTACCTGTTGCTTTATCCACTACAGCTGGATTTAAAGTGGTCGGAGCGGATGCATAAGCTGTTGCATATCCGCCGCCAATCCCAGCCGCATGATAAGCACCTTGTGCCTTAATCGTACCTCCGTTGATAACAATGTTTCCGCCGGCAGCATAATTTCCGCCCCCAATTCCGGCACCACCATTTTCAACTCCGGTCCCAGTTCCTATTCCGGTCGCGTTAATAATACCGCCATTAATTGTGATGTATCCGCCATCTTCTCCATCACCACCGCCAATCCCTGCAGCATAATTACTTCCGGTAACATTAAGAACTCCGGGATTCTTACTATCCATTAAAGTCAAACGATCTCCCTTGTTTAGCACTGTTCCGTTTAACAATGTAACATCATTAGGAATTCTTCCTAATTCAGGTACAATCGCATTGCCATTAATATCCTTATTTACAACGGCATCATCAATTATTAAAGAAGTCGTTTTTCCGCTTCTTAATCCCGGATAATAAGTCGAATTTGAAACTAATGTATTGATGCTGTTATCTGCTAATACAACATGAGCAGATGCTCCTTTGCCATCACTATCACTATCCGGTGTCAGTGTAAATGGACTGTTTGTATTTGTCTTTATATTAACTCCGGCAAAAACGATATTTGCTTCTACCTTTTCTGGAACAAGAATACGATCCGCTGTCGGTGTATTGATATTTTTATTTTTAATTGTTAAAGTTTCACTGCTAAGAATCGTCAATACTCCGCCTGTATAGCTGTAATCTGTATTTAATGCTCCGCCACTTATATGAAAACTGCCAACATCTACGCCATCCTCTGCATTAATTGTAATGGAGTTGCCAAACAGCATACCACCACAAATCAATGGCAAAAGAAAGACCCACTTCTTTTTTTTCATTTAATTCCCTCCAATTTTATTTCTCCTCTTTAAAATAAAACTATTTAATTAAGATTCCTCCCTTACTTCTCATTTTTCAATTTTGAGTTTTAATGCACTAATTTGCATTCGCACTTTTACAACATAATGATGATTATGTTGTGATATTAAAAAAAGCACCTTAGAAAGTGCTTAATATAGATATAGATTCTAAATAAAATAAGTGATTTGGAATAAACCCTACTGATTTAGGGCAGTTTATTCTTATCTAAAACCGCGGATAATACCTTGAAACCACAGGGGTTTTAACCTATAATGTAAGAGTAAATGGACATATTTATTTATAATGCTACTACATAATCATCATTATGTGGTAGCATTTTAAGTCTTAATAACGCAAAAAAGGAAGATCAATTCTTCCTTTTTTATTGTTCAAAATGTTTTGCGACTTCTGATAGTCCCTCAATAATATGAAGGTGCTGAGGACATACAGCCTCACATTGTCCGCAGCCAATACATTCACTTGCTTTACCAAATGTTTTGGTTAAATTTGAATAGTATTCTCCTTGTGGTGTCCAGCCTTTTTCTTCTACTTCCTGCAGATCTGCATTATATAATGAGAAATACTTAGGAATATTTATTTTCATTGGACATCCATCTGTACAATAAGAGCATCCTGTACAAGGGATAGCAATTGTGGAATTAATTTCAGCAACAGCACGTTCAATCAAATTCATTTCTTCTTCATTTAAAGGTTTAAAATCACTCATAAACTCTGTATTATCTAAAACCTGTTCCATATTACTCATACCACTTAATACTAACCATACATTTTGATGATCAGCCGCAAAACGAATTGCCCAAGATGGAATAGATGCCTCTGGTGCATAATTCTTAAACATCTTTTCTACTGATTCAGGCACTTTCGCTAGTGTTCCGCCTTTTACAGGTTCCATGACAATAACCGATTTATGATGTTTTGTAGCCACTTCATAACATTCTCTTGATTGAACCCCTGCAGAATCCCAATCTAAATAATTAATTTGCAGTTGTACAAATTCAAATTCGGGATGTTCAGTTAAAACTTTATCCAATAACTCCGGACCATCATGATAAGAGAACCCAATATGCTTCACTAGCCCTTTTTCTTTTTTATCTTGAATCCAATTAAAGCAATCTAATGCATTATATGTTTCAATACTATGTGTATTAATATCATGCAGCAGATAATAATCAAAATAAGTTACTCCGGTTTTTTCTAACTGTTCATTAAAAATACGGTCACGGTCTTCCTTGTTTTGAAGAAATCCTGCATGCAGTTTTGTTGCAAGTGTATAGCTGTCTCTTGGATGACGATCAACCAGTGCTTCTTTTGCGGCATTTTCACTTTTAAAGCCACAGTACATCCAAGCTGTATCAAAATAAGTAAATCCTCTTTCCAAGAAAGTATCGACCATCTTCTTTGTTTCTTCCATATCAATATCAGATGGATCATTGGGATTCAATGAAGGCAGTCTCATTAATCCAAATCCTAATTTTTTATTTTCCATTTCTATTCCTCCCATCAGCCTTTATTATATCTTTTAAAGTTAACTTTAAGTCAATAGTTTTTTTATAAAAAAAAGAAGCGCTGAGCGCTCCGATTTATTATGCTTTACCGATACTTCCGAATAATTCCATTTTTTCTTTTACGCAAGTTTGGATAGCAGCAGCACCAGGTGCTAATAATTTACGAGGGTCAAATCCTTTACCTTCTAAATCTTTTCCTGCTTCGATATATTTACGTGTAGCTTCTTGGAAATATAATTGACATTCAGTATTTACATTGATTTTTGATACTCCTAAAGTGATAGCTTTAGCGATCATATCTGCTGGGATACCAGTTCCGCCATGTAATACCAATGGTAATACACCTGTTTCTTTTTGAATAGCGTCTAATGCTTCAAAATCTAAACCTTCCCAGTTAGCTGGATATTTACCATGAATATTTCCGATTCCGGCAGCCAAGAAATCAACACCTAAATCAGCAATCATCTTACATTCTTTAGGATCTGCTACTTCACCTTTACCAACTACACCATCTTCTTCTCCACCGATAGAACCTACTTCAGCTTCGATAGATACACCTTTTGAATGGCATAATTCTACTAATTCTTTTGTTTTTTCAATGTTTTCTTCGATTGGATAATGAGAACCATCAAACATGATTGATGAGAATCCTGCATCTAAAGCTTTTTTAGCTCCTTCATAGCTACCATGATCTAAGTGTAAAGCTACTGGTACAGTAATGTTTAATTCTTCGATCATTGCTTTTACCATAGCTGTTACAGTTTTGTAACCTGTCATATATTTTGCTGCACCTTCAGATACACCTAAAATTACAGGTGATTTTAATTCTTCTGCTGTCAATAAGATAGATTTAGTCCATTCTAAGTTATTGATATTGAATTGTCCAACTGCATATTTCCCTGCTTTTGCTTTAACAAGCATGTCTGTTGCTGAAACTAATCCCATATTCTAAACACTCCTTTTCTCTTTTTTAATTTCATACCCATTTTACTATGTTTTTTCTTTTTAATCCACTATTTATAAAAGAAATGTTAAATTTGTTCACAATTTTAAACATGTTTAAAAAATGATAGCGCTATGATTTTAGAAAACAAAAATCTGCCTATTTGGCAGATAATGTTTCAATCGCAATTGATAGTTGCTTTAAAGCTTTTTCTAAGATAGAGCGAGGACAAGCTACATTGAATCTTTCAAATCCTGCTCCGCCGGTTCCGAAGATATACCCTTCATCCAGCCATAGCTTAGCTGTTTCAAGCATAAATTTTTCCAGTGCTTCGTGATCTAATCCTAAAGCGGTAAAGTCAACCCATACCAGATACAATCCCTGCGGGCGAATCACTTTACACATCGGCATATGCTTTTCAAAATAGTCGACCATAAAATCGATATTGGCTTCCAAATAATCCACTAATTCATCTACCCATTGTGCCCCTTTATTATAAGCGGTCAAACAGGCAATCAATCCAAAAATATTAGGATTTGTAACCCCTGAATTTTCTTTAGTCGCAATAAATTTTTCACGCAGTTCTTCATTGGCAATAATGATATTTGATGTTTGCAGTCCCGCTAAATTAAATGTTTTGCTTGGTGCAGTACAGATGATAGAAAAATCTTTATAGCTTTCATCAACATTATAGAACGGAATATGCTGGTATCCTTTATAAATGAAATCCTGATGAATTTCATCTGCGACTACTAATACATTATGCTTCTTACAGATGTCTCCGATTTTCTTTAGTTCATCCTTCGTCCATACCTTACCGATTGGATTATATGGATTACATAAGATAAACATCTTGACATCATTATCAATAATTTTCTTTTCAAAATCCTCATAATCCACTGTATATTGTCCATTTTGATAAATCATAGGATTTTCAATGATTTTACGTCCATTGTTTTTAATAGAAAAATCAAATGGATAATACACCGGCTTATTAATAATAATAGCATCATCTTTTTGAGTATATGCCAACACCGCAATCTTTAATGCCGTTACTACACCGGGTGTTGTGATGATCCAGTCTTTTTCCACATCAAACTGATGTCTGTTTTTCATCCAGCCGCAGACTGCATCCAGATATGTATCTCCTACAAAGGTATAGCCAAAAATACCATGTTCAGCACGTTCTTTAATCGCTTCATTGATATCCGGCAATGTTTTAAAATCCATATCCGCTACCCACATTGGGATAATATCTTCAGGATATCCTTTTGTTTTTGTCTGATCCCATTTTACGGAATCCGTTCCTTTTCTTTCAACAACTTCATCAAAGTTATACATGTTCTTTCCCCCTATATATGTTTATTTTTTATTGCTGACTCAAATTCCAGTACAGACATGGCTTCAAACTGGCGCTTAGAAAAATGCGACAAGGTAATCCCCAATGCCATAGATAAATTGAGAGAATCAATCAATCCACTGTGGGGGATAAAGACACTCTGTCCGTAGTTTAAATAATGATCCGGCAGTCCGCTGCTTTCATTTCCAAAGACCAGACTGTGATACTGATCGGTAATCTCTACCTGATGGATGTTTTTTGCCCCTTTCAGCATCAATAGATAAATTTGGTGAGCAGAAAACTGATCTCGATAAGTTTCAAAGCTATCAAAGTATTGAATATTCATATTAAAGATAGCCCCCATTGAAGCACGAATAACTTTAGGATCAAAAACATCGACACCCGGTCGTACAATCGCCAGATGACGATAGCCAAAGCCAAGCATCGTACGAATAATCGTTCCCATGTTTCCCATATCGCCCGGATTAACTAATACAACATGGTGGGCATCCTCTAAGACTGTCTGATATTTATTGAAGACACCTATCGCATAGCAGTTTCCCTTTTTACTAAGCTTATTAATCGTTTTATCACTTATCTCAATAGGAATACTTTCCTTCGCACAAAGTTCTTTGATTACCGGTACACCACTGTTTTTATCCGCCTGAGAATGAAGAATGATACGAGTTACCTGCTCCGGTTTATTTTTTAATAATTCGATGGTAGGAAAAACACCTAAAGTATAAGAATAATCATTTTCTTTTTGATATGCTTTCATTCATAAACCTCCATCTAATAACATGTCTTCATTATAGCACACTCTTTATTTATTAATAAATATTTTTAAAAGGATTAATGAAATAAGATCGATTAAAAGCGAACATTTCATTTATGTCAAATTATGACAAATAATGATATATTTAACTAGACAAAACGATGGTTTTATAATACCTTTAATGTATTGAAAGGAAGAATGATAATGTCTAAAAAAATATTAACGCTTTTAATTGTTGGACTAATGATTCTGACACAGATCCAACCAATTTATGCAGAAAATACGCAACCGGAGCCTAATGTTACAGCTCCTGCTTATATTATTATGGATGCCAAAACCGGAACCGTTCTTTATGGTAAAAACGTAGATCAGAAGGTTTATCCGGCAAGCACCACTAAAATTATGACGATTCTGTTAGCTCTAAAATACGGTGATATTCAGAAATCTTTTACAGTGTCTGATTTCGATGTTTTTTCTTTAGAAGACGGTGCCAGCAATATTGCTTTAGAACCGGGCGAAGTCATTCGAATGGAAGATGCTTTATATGCTGCCGGGATTCCTTCTGCCAATGATGCCTGCAACGGCATTGCCGAAGCGGTTGGCGGTACCTATGATCAGTTCATTGAAATGATGAATAAAGAGGCAAAGGAGGCAGGAGCTAAGAACACTCATTTTGCCAATCCCCATGGATTGCACGATGATAATCACTATACAACGCCTTATGATCTTGCGATGATTATGCGTCAGGGTATCAAAGTCGAGGGATTTACTAAATATTTGTCAACGGATGAATATGTGATTCCGGCAACAAACACGCATGAAGAAAGAGAACTCTATACCCATAATTCCTTAATTTACAATGAATCTCCTTATTACGTAGAAGGCATTCAAGCCTCTAAGACCGGGTATACCGAAGAAGCCAATCTTACCTTGATTTCCTATGCTAAAAGAGGGGATGTGGAATTAATCGTTGCTGCATTTGGATTGCCCGACAGCAAGACTAACTTCCAAGAATCACAGACCCTATTCAATTATGGCTTTGAGCATTATACCGCACAATCCACATTGAATATCAACATTCCTATTCCAGAAGCAGACTTACCAAACAATTATCACTTTTCTGCCAAACATTTCTATGCCTGTGATATTCCTGAAAGTGTAACGGCATATAAAGATACGGTTCAATATCCAATTAATGCGGAGATTACTCTTGAACCCATCAGTAAAGAAGCAGTGAAAGGAGATATCATTGGAAAACTTGAATATAAACAAGACGGAAAAGTATTATCGACGACGAATGTCTATTTAAATACTAAAATATTTAAGTTTGATATTTTTGACTTTATTCTGATTATTTTAGGCATCATCTTGATTCTCCTTATTTTAGTAATAATGGGATTATTTGCTTTAAGATACTTCGTGCGAAGAAAAAGAAGAAAACAACGCGCTAAAAAACGATACCACTACTAATAATTTTCTCTAAAATGGTGTATAATCCCTTTAAGGAGGGTTACCATGAAAAAATCAGTTATACTATCTTTAGTTCTAGCCTTATTTCTGACATTGACTGGCTGCCAAAAGAAAAGCGGGGAAGATCCTGAGGCTCAGAAAAAATTTGATGAATTTGTCAACGCTGAATTTGTAGATTACATTTCATCAAATTATCTTAATATGCATTACAGTGTTATTGATCCGGAAAAGTACGGAGTTAACCGTGATGAAGTAGAAGTCTCATTCGGTGATGATTTCACTGATGAAGCTATTCAAGAATCATTAGATGACTTTGAAGAAACAAAAAAAGAATTTAAAACATTTAACCGTTCTGCTTTGACAGCAGATCAGCAATTAACTTATGATATCATCAATTATCAGATTGCCCTTGCTGAAGAGGGCGTTAATGAGAAATTTGATTATATCTCTAATGCATTTTCTCCAATGCAGGGTACGCAGTCTCAATTTCCAACTATTTTCAGTGATTTTATTTTCTATACGGAACGTGATATTCAGGACATGATCACTTTAATGAATGATGTGCCTCGTTATTTGGCGGATACATTAGGTTATACTCAAAAACAAAAAGAGAATGGGTATACGATGTCTAACGCAACAATTGACAGTGTTGTGGAATATTGTAATAAGATTTTAGAAAGTGGAGAAAACAGTTCTATTCTTGATTCCTTGAATAAAAGCATCAATGAATTTGAAGGTATTGATGAAAGTACAAAAAACAATTATATCACCCAAACAAAAGAAGCTTTTATCAATTCGTTCCTGCCTGCTTATCAGAATATTGTAGATACTTTAACAACTTTTAAATCAGATGACAATAATTCAATGGGATTAGCTAACGTTGAAAACGGGAAGGAATATTATGAGTATTTATTTAAAGCAAAGACGGCTTCCAATAAGTCTGTCGCTGACGCTGAAAAAGCATTGAAATCCTTAGCCCAAAAAAGTATTACCAGTGCTCAAAAGACAGCGCAAAGAAGTCCTAGTGCTTATGATGATTACTATGAAGGGACAACAAAGACTCAATATGCTGACTTTGATACCATGCTGAAAGATCTGAATACTTGGAACAAGAATAACTTCCCAACTATCAATGATGTTCCTTATAATATTCAGGCATTGCCCGAAGAAACTGCAAATAACGGGGTTGCAGCTTATTATATGAACTCACCGATTGACAATACTCATCCGGATGTCATTCGCGTTAATATGACAAGCGGTAATGTCGATGATATCAGTACCTTTAAAACAATAGCCCATGAAGGGATTCCGGGACATATGTATCAAATGAATTATATTAAACAAAACTTAAATAATAACTATTTAAGTACTTGTGTCAATATGCTCGGATATACCGAAGGCTATGCGACTTACGTAGAGTTTGAAGCATTAGATAGTCTTGATATTAATAATAATCTAAGAGAATTGTATCGTGATTTAGAAGTGTATCAAAATACACTAATTGCCTTGATGGATATTGGGATTCATTATCATGGCTGGGATAAAGCTGAAACTGAAAAATTCCTGAGTGACAATGGATTAAGTGTGACTTCCGTTGATGCGATCTATGATCAAATTCAAGGTGATCCCGGGGCATTCCTCTCTTACTATGTAGGATATATGGAAATCAGAGAGCTGAAAGATAAAGCTGAAAAAGACTTAGGAAGCAAGTTTACTGAAATAGGATTCAACACTGCTTTGCTGGAAAGCGGAACAGCTCCATTTAGTATCGTGCAAGAGAATATCGAGCAATATATTAAAGATAACAAATAAAGGATGCGTGATGCATCCTTTTTATTGACGAAAAAATTGGGTGCGCGTGCGGATTTGCTGTTTCCATTTTACGCAGGCATTAAAGTGCATAATCAAATGTCGGCTGGGCGGCATTAGCAATAATCCGGCTACATCCTTGCTCCCCCAATAATCCAACAGCCAAAGCGAATCTTCCTGAGAAGTAACCCCGCCTGTTTCCTTGATTTGTCGGATTCCTTCCAAAGAGACTGCACGGTGCATATCTTCAGCTTGAAGCTGACTGACAATCTGCTGAGTTCTTTTGCCTACCTCATTGCGATATGCTATAAGGGTCGGAATATCTACTTGATGACTAAATTCCATGATTTCATCATCATTTAAAGCGTTACCGGTATCTTTTATTCTGACATTCATCTTCTTTTGCCACTCTTCATTGAAAATCTGCTGTCCCTGTCCGACTAATATCCCCATTGTTAAATCCTCAATACGAGCAGTATGCCACAGTACCCACGCAATCGTTTCATCTTTTTTTGTAGGCATTATTGCATATTCTTCTGTTTTTAAATCTGACAATAGCTGGTCGATTTCATTTTTAGAAGTGTGAGTGACTGCTCCCATATGCAGCAAGGCATGCATATTGAGAAAAAGCTGCTTTGCTTCTTCTATTTTTTCTATTTTACGAATAATACGGGATAACTGTTTATGCATTTCTCCCTGTTGCTGACCAAAGTATTTCATCGCTTTTCCCCTTTTGTTATTTTTCTTTTACCGGCAGCCAAATCTCACTTTTATAATTCAATGCCGTGATTTCTCCGCAAGAATAATATTCTAAGTTAATATCTAAATCTAACTCATAATGAGGATTTCCCGGAAGCCATTCTCTATAAATCTTTGTATTAACCGACTGCAATGCACCCGGCAATGACCCGCTGCATCTAAATTTTGCCCACACTGCACTGGGGATTTCCAATACTTTTAAGCCATCCGGAATAGGTCCTCCCTGATACATTCCGGCAATCATATAGTGAAAGCTCTCCTTATCTGTCTGCGTATTAATACAGATTCCAAATTCACCGATATGAAACTGCTCTATTATTTCTTTAGTGACTTGTTCCTGACAACAATTTGTCTTAAATTCATTCCAAAACAGAGGAATCTCCTGATACGAGGTTTCATAGGGAATACTTTTTTCTATCCCTAGTACTTTAAAACTCTCCATTTTTTCTACCACATAATCCATGTCATTCCCCCCCCTAATAGAGATTGATATCTTCAAAGGTAAAAAGGGCTTGATTTCTTTAGTGTCCCGCTTCAATTGACTAGGGGAAACACCATGGAAGCGACTGAATGCCTTAGTGAAGCTTTCCGGCGTATCATAGCCGTATTTATAAGCTAAATCTATGACTTTTATTTGACTGCCGGTATATTCTAAAGCCGCTAAATAAAGTCGGCGGTCTTTTATATATTCATTGATGGTATATCCGGTCATTAATTTAAACCCTCGCTGAAAATGAAAGGGAGAAACATAAACATTTTTTGCTATATCGTTGACATTAATATCCTCTAAGAGATGTTCTTCTATATAATTCACTGCTCTTTTTAAAGCTTCCGTCCAATCCATCTTCTTTACCTCCTAATATCATTTTAATTATTTAAGGTTATTCTGTCCTGTCAATATGTGCGTAGATCTGTCTATTATGCATTATCAATCATTTGTATTTATAATCTCAGCCGGTGCTTTAAATAGCTTTTTTCCTATTTTAAAGCAGTCAATCACAAGGACTGACCGCTCACAGGATTAAAATCTAATCAATATATTTACGTGCCATGCACCAAAACCACAAGCTTCCATCCGGATTGAATGTATACACTACATAAGGACAATCTAATTCATCCTCTTCTGTTTCAGAGACAATCACAATATAAATCCCTGAATCTTCCTGATAAAGTCTCATTATTTGATAATCGTCTTGAAAAAATTTACCGTCTTTATCATATACTGCAAAATATCCCGGAACCCCTACCGCTTCGTAACGAATCTGATTCACATCAAATTCATTAACCTCACTTTTTAGTGTCTCTATCATTTCATCCTGAATATCTTCCTTAACTGAAAATGCGTATACCTTATACATAAAAGAGCCGTTATTTGCTTCTCGCAATAACACACTGTCGGCGATGCCTCTTTGCTTTGCCTTTTTCCATGTTTCTAAAGCATCTTTTCTTTTCCCGGATTTAAATATACCCGGAAATACTTTTTTATAAAAGTCCTGTGTTTCTAAGTGCTGTTCTAATGTTTGTTTATCTGTCATATTATTTCTCCTTGTTCATTCCTCTTTCCCCCATTATAGCATAACCATTATGCTTAAAGAAAAAAGAAGTGGTTTTATCACTTCTTTGAAAGACTGAATTCATTAACCTGTATGTAATGCAGCTGATCATCCTTAGTGATCTCAATACATCCATCGGCTAAAAGCTTCCCTATCTGAACATTGCCATATTCCTTCAAATATACGGTTTTATTTTTCAAATAGGCATGTTCATTGGCTGTCTTTAATAACTGCTCATATTTTCCTTCTTTAAACAGCTGATAATTCTCATTAAAGTAATGCAGATAGCTTTCTAAGGTCTCTTTTATGCCTAGCGAACTTCCTAAAGAATGCAGGCAGACGGCAGTGGATGGCAATCCTTCTTCTTTTACATTAATACCGGTTCCGATTACGATCCCTTGAAGTTCTTTTTCAAAAACAGATTCGATCAGAATTCCGGCCAGTTTTTTGTCCCCAACATAAATGTCATTGGGCCATTTAATTGCTGCTTCAATTCCCAGGGATTGACAAAGCTGCCATACACTCACCGCACATACCTGAGTCAGCTGCTGTATTCGATTTGCTTCAATTGCTTCTTTTATAAGAATACTTGCCATGACATGCGCCTTTTTTGGTGCTGTCCATTGATGATCTCTTCTTCCGCGTCCATGAGTCTGATAATCTGCCCAAATAACATCATAATGATTTAAATTTTTGATATGCGCTTTGGCATAAGTATTGGTAGAGTCAATGGATTCAAAGTGTAAGATATGAAACATAATTATTGCTGAACTGCAAAAGTCAGCTCTGCTTTTACTGCTACTTTGCCATTTACTTTTGCGATTGCTTCTCCGATTCCAATGGGTCCTTTTTTCTTGATCAAAGTACACTCTAATTCAAGAACGTCTCCGGGGATAACCTGCTGTTTAAATTTACAGTTGTTAATCCCTGCAAATAAAGCGATCTTTCCTTTGTTTTCTTCAACCGATAAGATTGCCACAGCACCTACTTGGGCCAACGCTTCAACAATCAATACGCCCGGCATGACATGCTGTTGGGGGAAGTGTCCGCAAAACTGCATTTCGTTGACACTGACACATTTAATTCCTTTTGCATATTCTCCTGGCTGATAATCTGTAATTCTATCCACTAAAGCAAAGGGATAGCGATGCGGCAGGATTTCCTGAATTTGGTTACTGTTTAATTCCATGGTTATTCTCCTTTATACTTTTTGAATACTAAGGTGGCATTATGTCCGCCAAAGCCTAATGAGTTGCTGATGGCATATTCGATATCCTGAACTCTCCCGATATTTGGCACGATATCTAAATCACATTCTTCATCAGGAACCTGATAGTTGATTGTTGCCGGGATGAATCCATCCTGCAATGCTTTGGTTGTGATAATCGCTTCAATGGCTCCGGTTGCTCCTAATAAATGTCCTGTCATTGATTTAGTTGAAGATACGGCTAATTTATAAGCATGATCTTTGAACGTTGCTTTGATGGCAGCTGTTTCTCCTTTATCATTCATTGCCGTAGAAGTCCCATGAGCATTGATATATTGAATCATATCAGTTTCAATATCAGCATCTGCAATGGCTTCTTTCATCGCTCTGGCTCCGCCTTCTCCGTCTGGTGAAGGAGCCGTGATATGATAAGCGTCACATGTTGAACCGTAGCCGATCACTTCTCCATAAATCTTGGCACCACGTTTTTTTGCGTGTTCTAATTCTTCTAAAATCACAATTCCGGCACCTTCTCCCATAACGAACCCGTTACGTTCTTTATCGAAAGGAATAGATGCCCGCATTGGATCTGTTGATTCACTTAATGCTTTCATAGAAGTAAAACCACCGATTCCTAATGGTGTAACCGCTGCTTCACTTCCTCCGGCTAACATGATTTCCTGATACCCATCACGAATATTTCTAAAGGCATCACCAATACAGTTCGTTCCCCCGGCACAGGCAGTTACGACACAAGAACACATTCCTTTTGCCCCAACTTCAATAGCGACATTGCCTGCGGCTAAGTTTGTGATTACCATTGGAATATAGAAAGGAGATACACGGTCATATCCTTTGGCTAAAGCTTTACTGTGTTCTCTTTCAATCGTTTGTAATCCGCCGATTCCGCTGGAAATGATGCAGCCAAAGCGAGTTGCATCGATTTGCTCAATGTTGATCTGTGAATCTGCAAAGGCTTCTTTTGATGCAATCATCGCTAATTGAGTGAAACGATCCATTTTCTTCGCTGACTTTTTATCGATAAAGTCTTCTACTACTAAATCTTTCACTTCTCCGGCTACTTTGACACGCTGATTCGTTGTGTCATAGCCTTTAATGAAGTCAATCCCGCATTTTCCTTCTTTTACCGCTTCCCACATAGCAGGAGCAGTATTTCCGATTGGACTCACTGCACCTATTCCAGTAATTACTACACGTCTTTTCATTCGTTTACTCCTCCTACATTGCCATTCCGCCATCGACATGAATGACTTGGCCTGTAATATATTTTGATTCATCACTCGCTAAAAAGGCGACTGTATTTGCAACATCCTCTACTGTTCCCAAAGTTCCTAAAGGAATATTTTTAGCTAAATCTGCTTTTACTTCATCACTTAATACAGCGGTCATATCGGTTTGGATAAATCCGGGGGCAACCGCATTGACATTGATCCCACGGCTTGCTAATTCTCTGGCTAATGACATAGTCATGCCGATTACTCCGGCTTTACTAGCTGAATAGTTGACTTGTCCGGCATTTCCCATTACCCCTACTACAGAAGCCATAGAGATAATTTTTCCGTATTTTTGTTTCATCATAATACGTGTAACATGCTTCATACAGTTCCATGTTCCTTTTAAATTTACATTAATAACAGCATCAAAATCTGCTTCTTTCATACGCATCATTAAATTATCTTTAGTAATTCCGGCATTATTGACTAAGATATCAATTCTGCCAAATTCTTTCATTACCTCTGCAAACATATTTTCAGTGTCTTCAAATGAAGAAACATCGGCACTGACGATCATGGCTTTCACACCTAATGCTTCTATTTCTTTCTGTGTTTCCTCAGCAATAGCTTTATTATTTCCAAAATCAATATAATTGATCGCGATATTTGCTCCCAGCTGTGCCAGTTTAAGACATACCGCTTTACCGATTCCTTGGCTGCCCCCAGTGACTAAGGCAATTTTATTTGTTAAATCCATTATTCTTCTCCTTTTAATTCTTTTAAAGTTTTCTCTAATGATTCTTGGTCTTCCACTTGATAGCATTTGATCGTTTTATCAATTTTTCTGACAAATCCGCTCAATACTTTTCCCGGTCCGATCTCAATAAAAGTGTCTACGCCCTGTGATAACATATAACGCACGCTGTCTTCAAAATAAACCGAAGACTTCACTTGTCTTGTCAGCATTTCTGCGATGGTACTGTTTTCTTCCAATGGCTTAGCCGTTGAGTTAAAGATGACCGGCAAACACATTTCATGGAATGTTACTTCTTTAAATTTATTGGCTAAAGCAATGCTTGCTTTTTCTAATAAGGATGTATGGAAAGGTCCGCTTGTGTTTAATGGCAAAGCTCTTCTGGCTTTGTTCTCTAAAGCGAGTTCAGCTGCTTTATCAACCGCTTTTGCTTCTCCGCCAATGACTAATTGTCCCGGACAGTTGTAGTTAGCAATTTGAACAACACCGTAAGCACTTGCTTCTTCTACACATCTTTGTAAGGTTTCACGATCCAGTCCTAAGACTGCAACCATCTTGCTTTCGATACCTTTTGCTGCTTCTTCCATCGCCTGTCCTCTAAAGCGAACTAAATCAATGGTTGTCTTGGCGTCCATTACTCCGGCACTGTATAAAGCAGAATATTCACCTAAGCTTAGTCCGGCTGACATTGCAGGTTCAATCCCGTTTTCCTTTAATAATTCTGTTGCTATGATTGCACAGGCAACCATGCAGGGCTGCGTATACTGTGTCTGTGATAATACGTCGATTGGTCCGTTAAAGCATAATTCTTTAACATCAAAATCAATCTGGATCGCATCCATTATTTTTCTAGCTGTTTCATAATGATCGTAAAAAGATTTTCCCATTCCTACGACTTGACTTCCCTGTCCGGCATATATAAAACCAATTTTCATGATTATTCCTCACATTCCTTTAATAATTCACTGATTAATGTATCCACCGATTGAATAGCTTCTATACGATAGGCATTGCTTCCGCAGAAAACCAATCCCTGATCCACGTCTCCCTTAACTGCATTGATTAGTGCCATTGAAATACAATAAGGGGTGGTTTTGGGATCACATGGTTTTAAGCAGTTGAAGCAATGGGTCAATGGAATTGTTTCTCCATCTGCTAATCGATCAATCAGTTTTGTACGCATTGCTCTTCCCGGCATGCCTACCGGTGATTTTACAATCACGATATCTTCTTTTTTGCAGTCGACAAACATTTGTTTATAGGTATCGCTGGCATCACATTCCGTCGTTGCGATAAAACGTGTTGCCATTTGTACTCCACTTGCCTTTAAATCGAGAAAATGACGAATGTCTTTTCCATCATAAACTCCTCCGGCAACAAATACCGGAATTTTTTTATTATATTTTTCTTCATAAGGAGCAATAGCCGATAAAACATCACTTAAAATCTCTTCTAAGCTTTGTGTTTTCCCTTCGATCAGATCATCCTTGTCAAACCCGAGATGCCCTCCGGCTTCACTTCCTTCAATCACAATAAAATCAGGTATAACGTTAAATTTTTTATCCCAAGTACGACAGATCAGTGTTGCCACACGACCGCTGGATACAATCGGTGCTAAAGCAATATCCGTACCTTTAGTATGTTTAGGCAAAGTTAGCGGCAGCCCAGCTCCGGAGATGATGGCATCAACCCCCGATTCTACGGATTGCTTAACCATTTCATCATAATCTGTGATAGCTACCATTACATTTATGGCGACTATTCCTTTACCATTGGCAATGGCTTTTGCTTTTTTTATTTCTTTGTCTAAAGCGATTAAATTTGAATGTGTTGTATCTTTTAAGAAGTTTTCTTCACGGTATCCCGGATGAGCCGTTGAAATAACGCCCATTCCGCCATTTTTTGCAACATGACCGGAAAGATTTCCTAATGATACGCCTACACCCATTCCCCCTTGAATAATAGGGATTGTTAATTCTTTACTGCCAATTTTGATATTTGTCATGGTTATTCTCCTAGAAAATTCATTAACTTTTCTTTTTCTATTTCACAGTCATGGAATAAATCTTCGATGATAGCTTTTACCGGCTTGATCTCTTTGACCATTCCGGCTACCTGTCCTGCCATCAGTGATCCGCTTTGAGTATCGCCTTCCAATACTGCTTTTCTTAAAGAGCCTAATGTGTAAGTTTCCAGTTCTTCCATAGAAGCTCCTTCTTTTTCACGTTTGATGTATTCTTTTGCCATTCTGTTTTTTATGATTCTTACCGGTGTTCCGCCAATTCTTCCGGTTACGGTTGTATCGGTATCTTTTGCTTTCACGATGGCATTTTTATAATTTTCATGAACCGGGCATTCTTCACTGGCTAATAAGCAGGTTCCTACCTGTACGCCTGTTGCACCTAAGGCATACGCTGCAAGCAGTTGTTTACCTGAAGCAATTCCTCCGGCAGCTACCACGGGAATCGAAACAGCTTCAACTACTTGCGGTACTAAAGCCATAGTTGTCAGTTCTCCGATATGTCCGCCGGCTTCTGTTCCTTCTACGATGACAGCATCGGCTCCGCTTCTTTCTAAACGTTTTGCTAATGCTACAGAGGGTACTACCGGCATTACAATAATTCCCGCTTCTTTCCAAGCTTTCATATATTTTGATGGATTTCCTGCTCCTGTAGTGACTACTTTAATCCCTTCATCAATCACTAACTGTGCCATTTCATCCACATAGGGATTCATCATCATTAAATTAACTCCGAAAGGCTGAGATGTCAGCTGTTTGCATTTTTGAATATTCTCTTTCAGAATCTCAGTAGTCATTCCTCCGGCACCAATCAGTCCTAACGCTCCTGCATTAGAAACACTGGCTGCAAATTCACCGGTCGCAATATTTGCCATTCCTCCTTGGATAAGGGGATACTTAACATTTAATAATTCATTGATTTTCATAGTTTTCTCCTTCTACCATTCAAAAAGTGTTGCGCCCCAAGTGAGTCCTGAACCAAATCCAACACAAATAATTTTCTGATTTTCTTTTAATAATCCCTGCTCATTCATTTCTGATAATGCCATTGGGATACTGGCTGCTGAGGTATTTCCATATTCCTGTAAATTCATGAAAAACTTACTAGGATCTGCTTTTAATTTTTTATAAACATGTGAGATAATGCGATAATTTGCCTGATGACATACCACATAATCGATGTCATCAAGGGTTAATCCGCTTTGACTAAGCAAGTTTGCGATTGATTTATTAATAGCGTCAACAGCAAACTTGAAGACTTCACGTCCATCCATATAAAGACAGCCTTCTGTTTCATTATTGAACGTTCTGCCTTTACAATAAAGTGCTTCTTCATTTCCCGTTGAATTATTATAGCTGTAGAATAAACGGTTATCGCTTCCTTCTACAACGACAGCTCCGGCTCCATCACCAAATAAGATACAAGTTCCACGGTCCTGCCAGTCAATTAATTTGGAAATAACTTCACTTCCGATAAGAATCGCATATTCATCTTTTTGAAGCATTCCCTTAATAATGTTTAAACTATAGACAAAACCACTGCAAGCTGCATTAATGTCAAATGCCATGATTTCTTGATCGTTTAATCCTAGCTTCTTTTGGACGATACACGCTGTTGACGGAGTATAGTCATCCGGAGTAAAGGTCGCAACTAAAATATACTTAATCTTAGAAGTATCGATCTGTCCTTTTTCAATCGCATCTTTTGCCGCTAAATAGGCAAGTTCCGATGTATTTTGATCAACAGATATATGACGGTTAGCTATTCCGGTTCTGCTTTTAATCCATTCATCACTGGTTTCCACCACTTTTGCTAAGTCATCATTGGATACCACTTTGCTTGGTGCATAATGTCCTGTTGATAAGATTTTGATTCCTTTCATTCTATTTCTCCACTTCGTATTTATATTTGATATCATTAACAAATCCACTTAATTTAGAAAGCAGATCAATCAAATGATCCTCTTTCATCAATTCTGCAGAATCACATACTTGAGATACCATTTCTTCTTGAAACGCATTATGCAAAGCAAAAATATCTTTTCCTTTTGTCGTTAAATAAACATGTTTGTAACGACGATCATAGTTATCCTCTTTACGGATCACATAAAGCTTCTTTTCCAGTTTTTTTACTGAGGTTGTGATCGTACCATTGGTTAAGCATAAGCGTTCTGCGATAGAGCTCATGGTTGGATTTTCATCTTTTGCAATAGCGTTAATAATATTAATTTCTGACATTGACAGGTCTTTGACTCCGGCTCCTTTAAAATACTGATGTTCAACGGAGATAGCGTCGCTTAACAGATTTGACAATAATTCACTGATGATCTCTTTTTGTACGATCTTGCGATTATTCTTCAAATCCATTGCCAATCTCCCTGAACTTATGATAGCGTTCATCTAATATCTGTGATTTTCTTTTCTTTGTCAATTCTTTCAGTTCAGATTCAAGATATTGTTTAATCTGTAAGAAGACTAACTCTTTATTATTTTGAATTCCGCCAACAGGTTCTTTAATAATGGCATCGACGATATGCAGATCATAGAGATCCTTCGCTGTAATTTTCATTAGCTCGCTTGCTTCTTTTGCTTTCGAACTGTCTTTATAAAGAATAGAAGCAAATCCCTCCGGTGATAAAACAGAATAAACGGCATTTTCCAGCATAACGATACGATTCGCTACACTCAAGGCTAAAGCTCCGCCGCTTCCGCCTTCACCGATAACGATTGAGATGATTGGAACACTTAACATGGACATTTCCATGATTGATCTGGCAATCGCTTCTCCCTGACCATGCTTTTCTGCTTTGATACCCGGATATGCCCCCGGTGTATCCACAAAGGTAATGATCGGACGATTAAATTTTTCTGCCTGTTTCATTAAACGTAAAGCCTTGCGATACCCTTCCGGACTCGCCATTCCGAAGTTGCATTGCACGTTTTCTTCTACGCTTTTTCCTTTGACAGTTCCGATGACAGTTACCGGCATATCATTAAACAATGCAATACCGCCATAGATTGAGGCATCATCACGATATAAACGATCCCCATGAATTTCTATAAAATCATCGAAGATGTCTTGAATATATTCTTTTACATTTGGACGCCCGACATGACGTGCCAAATAAACACGATCATAAGCATTCATTGTGCCATAAGCTTCATCTAAAATCTTTTGTTTGGATTTCATGAGTTCACTTCTTGTTCCATCGATATCAATTCCCTGAATTTTAAGATCTTCCAGCTTTAAAAGCTCTAATTCGATTTCTTTAATCTTAATCTCTGCTTGTTGTAATGACATTTATCTCCCTCCCAAGGTATGCATCTTTAATAGCTTTGCCAAAGTCTGACGCATCTCTTTTCTTTCTACGACCATATCGATAAATCCCTGTTTAAGCATAAATTCAGATCTTTGGAATCCTTCCGGCAGCTTTTGATTAATCGTTTGTTCAATAACACGAGGACCGGCAAATCCAATCAGTGCATTAGGTTCGGCAATAATAATATCCCCTAAAGAAGCAAAGGATGCTGTTACCCCACCGGTAGTTGGATGGGTAATATAAGAAATATACAGCAGGCCTTCATTTTGATGCTTAGCGATTGCCTGAGATGTTTTTGCCATCTGCATTAAGGAAATAATTCCCTCCTGCATTCTGGCTCCTCCGGAAGCGCTGAAGATGATTAAAGGCAATTTCTTTTTCGTTGCATATTCTGCGGCACGGGTAATCTTTTCTCCCACAACGTTCCCCATGCTTGCCATTAAGAAGCGACTGTCCATAACGGCAATGACCGCAGGTATCTTATCGATCTTTCCTACTCCGGTAACAACGGCTTCATTTAATCCTGTTTTTATTTGCAGATCCTTGATCTTTTTTTCATAGTTAGGGAATCCGATTGGATTCGTAAATTTCATTTTTCCGTTTAATTCTCTGAAACTTCCTTTATCTACTAAATATTTCAATCTTCTTTGAGCCGATATTTTTAAATGCTCATGACAATGCGGACATACATAGAGCTGTTCTTTTAACTCCTGTCTAAGCAGTGTTTCACCACAGTTTGTACACTTCACATAAATCCCTTCAGGAACATCTTTTTTTTCTGATTTAAAGTTTTTATTTCTAAAAGCTTTGAATATATTTAATTTTTCTTTTCGTTCTTTAAATAGTTCTTCCATTATCTCACCATTTCATCTAAGTTATTTTCAATAAAACTTGTGGTAAAGTTACCTTTAATATATTCAGGGTGATGTAAGATCAAATACTGTAATTCCTGAGTAGTTTCTACACCGTTGATTACAAGCTCTTCCAAGACTCTTCTCATTCTTCTGATTGCTTCTAAACGATTATTTCCATGTACAATGACCTTTGCGACCATTGAATCATAGTGAGATGTCACACGATATCCTTGGTACAGTGCGGTATCGATACGAACACCTAACCCTCCCGGAATATGCACACTATCTACAATTCCCGGACATGGTCTGAAATCATGCTTGAAGTCTTCTGCATTGATACGGCATTCAATAGCATGCCCGTTTAGCTTGATTTCATTTTGTTTAAACGATAAAGGCTGATTAGAAGCAATACGGATCTGCTCTCTGATTAAATCGATACCGGTAATCATTTCCGTTACTGGATGTTCCACTTGAATACGTGTATTCATCTCAATAAAATAGTAGTTTCCTTTATTATCTAAAACAAACTCGATAGTCCCGGCATTCGCGTAATTTGCTGCTTTTGCGGCTTTCACAGCATCTGCCCCCATCTTTTCTCTTAATAAAGGCGTTAATGCCTTAGATGGAGCTTCTTCAATCATTTTCTGATTTCTTCTTTGGATAGAGCAATCTCTTTCTCCTAAGTGAACAACATTGCCAAAGTTATCCGCTAATATTTGAAATTCGATATGCTTTGGATCAACAATCAGTTTTTCAATATACATTTCATCATCATTAAAGCATGCTTTTGCTTCTGCTCTGGCAGTTTCAAAGGCTTGGATAATTTCTTCTTTCGAGAAGGCTTTACGCATTCCGCGACCGCCACCGCCAGCTGCGGCTTTAATCAAAACAGGATACCCGATTTCATCTGCACAAGCCACTGCTTCTTCAACATTTTTAATGCTTCCCTGACTCCCGGGAACAACCGGAACTCCGGCGCTGATCATTAATTTTCTAGCCGCCGATTTATTCCCCATCATATCGATGACATCTCCGCTTGGTCCAATAAATGTCATTCCGCATTCTTCCACTAATCGTGCAAAGGTCGCATTCTCAGATAAGAAGCCAAATCCCGGATGAACAGCATCACAGCCTAAGACAGTTGCTGCCATTAAGATATTCTTCATATTTAAATAGCTGTCCATCGCTTTAGGTCCGCCCACACATACAGCTTCATCTGATAATTGAACGTGCAGAGATGTTTCATCTGCCGTTGAATAAATAGCAACTGTCTCAATTCCTAATTCATGGCAGGTACGTATGATGCGCACTGCGATTTCTCCTCTATTTGCAATTAAAATTTTCTTAAACATATTCTCACCTATCCTTGGATGCTCATCAATACTTGATCAAATTCTACTAAGTCCTCATCTTTAACTAAAATGCTTGTCACCGTACCACTGATTGGTGCTTTAATTTCATTCATCACTTTCATTGCTTCAATGATACATATTGTATCTCCGGCATTAACATGGCTTCCCACTTCTACAAAAGATTTTGCTTCCGGTGAGTTTTTAGAATAGAAGACTCCTACAAGCGGTGCTTTCACCATTTCTCCGCTGGTACTTTCTTCTTGCACCGGCGCTGACAAAGCAGGAGCAGCGGGTACAGGAACAGGCTGAGAAGGCATTTGCATGACAGGTGCCTGAGTCGTCACTACTTCTTTTACATCTTCTTTTTCTAATTTAATTTTTATATCATCAAATTCTACATCCATTTTATGGATATCAGAATCAGAAAACTTATCCATTAATTCCTTAATAATATCTAGCTTCATAATATTCTCCTTTGTGTTTTGAACTTCAAACTATTATTTTAAAAAAAAGTTTACTCGAAAGAGTAAACATTATTTATTTGTTTCAATGTAATCTACGATATTTTTAACTGTCTGCATTTGTGTAGATACATCATCAGGGATCTCGATATCAAATTCTTCTTCGATCGCCATGATTAATTCTACAGCGTCTAATGAATCTGCTTCTAAATCGTCTTTTAAACTTGCCTCTAATGTAACTGCATCTGCATCACAGCTTAGTGAATCTACAATAATTTCTTTTACTTTATCAAATACCATAAGTTTATTCCTCCTCGTTAGTAACAAAAGCATTATAGATGATTTGAAGTTAAAAGTAAATAGTTTGAAGTTCAAAAAGTTATTTTTTTATACTTTATTTTTCGTCATTTTATTTTATTTATCAAACTAATATTAAATTATATTGATAAACATAGGATATTTTCACATCTTTAAAATTAGTGAAAACGAACGATAGACTATAAAAAGAAAGGGGTAACACTTTGTTTTCTTCTTATTTTACTGAAAAATTCCTTATTTTCTTTAAATAAACAAAATAATTTTATGTCTAATAAGCAATTAATTTGTTTGGTATTTGGGGATGGTTTATTTTTACATTTCTCTCTTTTTCGATTATAATAGAGACTATGGAAAGCAGGGTGGTTATGAAAAAAGTATTTCAGAAACAATTAGAAGAACTTGGATTTATTCGCTGCAATCATTGCGGTCATTTTGCCCCTGGGTACATAGATACTTACAATACCCAAAAAACATTACTGGGATTTCCACTCTCAAAAGTATCAAAAGGGTTTGTTTTGCGATGTGATAACTGTCACCATGAAGAAATGATTAATCGCGATCAGGTGCAGGATTATATTCAACAGACAAAAGATATTCTTCCGTATAAGCAGCAGTTGAAAATATGGAAGCAAATATATACAGCACATAAGTATTTATCTACTGATGACGATCTTTCTAAAGATCTTGGTCCCTTCTTTGAAGCCGTAAAAAAAGAAGCATGGGCAAATATCCCTTTTGAAATCAGTGAAAAAGATTTTAATTATATTTTCAATGCTTATCTTACAAACCTAACAAAATCAAGCAAAAAAGAAAAGTAACTCGCAGGTTACTTTTTTTATTTTATCAATTTAGCTGTTTCTTTTCTTTATTATAAAGATATTCGTCAACTTCTTCATCTGTAACTGATTCAATAAAGTCTAAGAAATTATTGAAATCATCTTCCGGTGACAGTCCCGTCTTATAGTGATACGCTCTTTCTAATTTTTTCATGGTATCAATCTGAAGTCCGCTCAACACATCACTCATACGACTTACCGGGTAGCCACGAGCTGCCCATGTATTCAGGGTTTCTCCCATCTCATCACAAAGGTCCATTAATTCAAAAAACTTATCTGCGTTTCTTTCATAATGGGGATAATGATTATAAATATACTTTTTAATCATATTTTTATCTAATAATAGGTTTATTACATTCTGAATCAGATTTAAAAACTGATCTTCATAGAAATAACTATTGATTTCCCTCATTCGTTTTAATAAACGCTGCAGGGAATCATTCTTATAGTTTAATTCATAAGCGGCATATTCCATAATCTCGCTATAATTAAATTCATACTTTGGTAAATTCAATACATCAATATACACATCAAGAAAATCAGCAACTTCCTCCACATCATGATAGGTAAAAAGGGTTACCGGGATATTATCATATGTAATTTCAAGAACTGCAATGCGATGTCTAAAGTAGTCGGAAGACTTTATAATGGATTCAATCTGCTCATTGGTATAACTGCTTAAATAACGGTGAATACAGTCATAAAATTCTTCTTTTGTTAAAATGCCATAAGCATTGCATAATCCTATACAGACCTGCTGTAGTTCTAATATTTTCTTACCTTCTGCCGTTTCCATTTTTTCTACAGCCCTTTTAATAGCATCATAAAATTCATCATAAATGTAAATTTCATCTGCAAAATAAGAAAAACTAATTAAAAGCTTACTTGATAACTCGATAATCAGGGTTTTATTTTCATCGGTTAATATTTTTTCTTCGTTTTCCACAATCTTTTTTAATAAACTGATTTCTTGAGCAGATAAGGCATAGAACAAATGATCATTGATATTATAGTAGGCAACTATTGTTTCCAGCATTCTTTTTCTGGTGATTTTTTCATAAGGAAGTGGTTTATCAATGGTTGTTGAATAATAATCATATAAGTTCTCTTTATCAAAACGATTTGCCCAGGTATATAAAGATTTCATTGGTCTCACCTCTTACTTTTATTCTATCATAGCTATTAGTTTAGGTGTAGTATTTTATGTTTAATCCTCCTTAAGGTTAAATTATGCTAACCATACTTAAAAAAAACACCAAAGAAAATTATTCTTTGGTGTTTTGATTGTTTATTTTATTAGTTTTTCCTTTTTCTTCGTCAAACCAAAGTATATAGCACCTGCCATTGAGAAGAAGGCTAGGTATGCCCAAACATTTGAAACTCTGTCTGAAGTATCTACCCCACTATTTTCAGTAACAATAGGTGTAATGGTGATATCAACTATACCATCATAATCACTGTCAATATTGACATCTGGTTTGCCATCTCCATCAATATCAATATTCATATCTGGTTTACCATCTCCATCGGTATCAATGTTGACATCCGGTTTGCCATCTCCATCAGTATCAATGTTCACATTTGGTTTGCCATCACCATCGGTATCGATATTGACATCTGGCTTTCCGTCTCCATCAGTATCGATGTTGACATTTGGTTTGCCGTCTCCATCGGTATCAATGTTAACATCCGGTTTGCCGTCTCCATCAGTATCAATGTTGACATCCGGTTTGCCATCTCCATCGGTATCAATGTTGACATTTGGTTTGCCATCTCCATCGGTATCAATGTTGACATTTGGTTTGCCATCTCCATCGGTATCAATGTTGACATTTGGTTTGCCGTCTCCATCGGTATCAATGTTAACATTTGGTTTGCCGTCTCCATCGGTATCAATGTTAACATTTGGCTTTCCGTCTCCATCAGTATCAATGTTGACATTTGGCTTTCCGTCTCCATCAGTATCAATGTTCACATCTGGTTTACCATCTCCATCGGTATCAATATTAATATCCGGTTGGTTATCCCCATCTGTATCGATATTGATATTCGGTTTACCATCCTCATCCGTATCAATATTCACATCCGGCTTGCCATCTCCATTTATATCTATATTAATATTTGGATTCGCAGTATCATAACCCGGATGAACTATACCGTTTGGATAAACATCTTGATTTGGTTTCCAATTATCATCAACACCATCTTTATTTATATCAATAGCTGGTCGATAATAATCTGTATCCCCAACACCATCTCCGGTAGTATCGATACCAGTATCAGGTTTCCAAATGCCATCCTTATTTCCACCTTGTCCGCTTGGTTTCCATACACCGGTATTGTCTGTGTCAATATTTATATTTGGCTTTCCGTCTCCATTAGTATCAATGTTGATATCCGGCTTACCATCACCATCAGTATCAATATTGACATCAGGTTTGCCATCTCCGTCTACATCAACATTGACATCAGGTTTTTTACCTAAAATAACTTTAACATCATGATCTGAAGAGATTTGATCAAAATTAATGTTTCCATTTCCTGTATCACTAATAAGATCAGGTCTGCTTACCCCATCTACAATAATATCACGAATTTCATACCCCTCTTCAGTCACTGACCAGTTGACATCATGATTTGCACCATTTGTTACTGTTGCGCTGTTTGATATTGTACCAGGTCCGCCAACGATTTCTGTAATAATATTGAAATTATCGGTATTATCAGGCGGAGTTAAATCACTTACCTCATCATTGTTAGGTAATTCCGTTCTTTTAACAATAACTTCTACATCCTTATTTTCATTAAGATTTTCTAATGTTATAGAGTTACCATCATAGGGAACAGAAACCCCATTAACTTTAACATCCGTTACTTCATATTTATTGGAATCAATATCCCAAGTCACGGTTGTTGACCCTGCATGCCCGTTATCAGGATCTACATGGAATTTTCCTGTACCTTCAATCGCTCCGACACCGCCAGAAATATTTCCGGTAACGTTGATCAGTTGCTCATCTTGAGGAAGCTCGCTGATATCATTCGCAAAATACACTTCAATGATATGATCCTGCTGAATCGCATTAACACTGACATGAGCTTTAGAATCACTTGCTTCTTTAACTTGGATATCTGTCAGATCCCCATACATCGCTCTTGCAGATCTGTAATATATTGCCGAAGCTGCTTCAAATTTTACTTCACCGTCTACAACGATTTTAACAATTTTTGTTCCATCTCCCGGCTGTCCGATAATTTGTTCATAATCTTGTTCACGATAAAGCGTTTTCGATTCGGAAATAGTACCATTTCCATATTTAATCGTTTTAACATGATATAAATCCGGTTTTAAATAAACTTCTACCTTTTGATCTTTATCAATATTTTCTAATTGAACTTTTTGATCATCCTTACTGATTTCCTGACCATTTACCACAACCTTATCAATAACATAAGTGGCATAGTCATCAGAAGACTTATCTTCAGTTGTCTGGTACATTGGGTTCCATTCAACATCATAACTGCTTCCTTTTTCTACAACACTACCACCGGTAATAGTTCCTGGTCCGCCAATCAGTTCTGTTACGACCTTAACTGAATCTTTGTCATAAATAGACGGAATGCTTTCTCCATCTTTTGTAAAGTAGACATCTACAACATAATTTGCAGATATATTTTTGAAATCAATGTTTCCTTGTTTTATTTGCTCATCATCTAATTTTACACCATCAACAAATACCTGATAAACACGATATCCATTTTGGGCTTCCCATGTCACAAGTTCATCACTGTTCATTTGTACAACTTTACTTGGACTTGTCACTGTGTTTTCCGGATGAACAGTATCCCCACCATATTGATTTACAGTTAAAGTATAGTATCCCACTGTACTATTACCACCGATACTTGGTAAACGATCAACCGTAATAATGACTTCATGATTTGCCGAAATACCTTTAAAATCAATATTTTCTATATCCAATGGATATTCTTTTCCATCTACTAAAATAGAAGTAATATAGTATTCACTGTCAATCTGCCACTCAACTTTGTGATCTTTACCTTTTAATACGGTCATTGTCGGAGTAATCACTGTACCACCAGTATCGCCTACTACCTTCGTTTTAACTGTACAGTAGTTGCCCATATCCGGCTGATCTCCACTGTTTGCATTAAATATTACCGAAACTTCATGATGAGAGGCAATATCATTAAATGTAATACTGTTTTTAGATAATAAATCATCTCTTACAATACCATCTACAATAATTCTTGAAGCAATATGTCCGGCATTTGGTGACCATGTAACCGTCTGACTGCTGTACTCTTTCACACTCGTTGAAGGAGTAATAGCACCGTTAACTGCTTCAGTATTAATATTGAAATAACGGTCATAGTATAATTTTAATACAAGTTTTCCGTCTCCTGTCACTGTTCCCGAAGTGACATTCATAGAAAGATCTGGATTATACCAGTATCCGCTAATCCCTTTAATATCACTGTCAAGAACAGATACAGTTGAATCCGTTGTTCCTGTTCTGTTTTCTGTCAGCTCATCTAATCTCTGGTACCCATTATCCCCTTTAACAAAGTATTGAATCTTATATTGAGTATCTGAGTTTGCAATCCAATGAGCAGTTAAGGTATGATCAGCCTTGCTGTAAACAGCATCTCCTTCTGCTTTTTTATTACCCGCTTCATCGTACCAGCCATCGAAAGTATACCCTGATCGGCTTGGTGTATTTAAAGCTCCATAAACATTTTGACTTGAAGCATAAGATTTATCATTAATTTGACTTCCGCCGTTAGAATCAAAATGCACGATATATTTACTTGTATCTTTTTGCCAAATAGCGTATACCGTATAATCCTCTGCCGGCATTGTTACAGTACCTAAGTCTGTTCCTTCAACATCCTTTGCCCAGCCTTTAAAGATATAGCCTTCTTTTGTTGGTAAAGAAGTTCCCTGATAATTATTTCCGGCTTCATCTTTTATGGTTTCACTTTTTATGTTGTTTCCAAAATTAACTGTTTTTTCTTTAAGCTTACCTAAGGCTCCGCCGTTAGCATCAAATTTCAGTTTATAGCTATTAATGCTCCAATTAGCCTGCAAGGTTAAATCACCGTTTGCTTTCTGATCAGTTACTGATGCATTGTCTAATGTCCAATGACTGAAATTATATCCTGTTTTTGTAGGAAGATCTTCTCCTGATAATAGATGATCAATAACTAGACTTCCTTTAGGAACTTCAATCTGAATCTGATCTCCATCAGCAAAGTTTCCGCCATTGGCAGTAAATGTCAGGGTCACTTTTTCTGTTGTATAAACCGGATGCAAAACAAGGTTATCAGAGACAATTGTTTCCGGTCCTACCAAATTTCCATTTCCATCTTCCCATCCGGCAAAATGTTCATTTGGATTATCTGATTCCACTGCATCCGGAAGTACTCCTAATTTATCTCCGCTTAATACATAGTAATCATCTTTAATATTACCGTCAAATGCAACATTAAAAGTGGTAAATGTTTTTGTCGTACTATTTCCGCATTCATCCCATGAAGTAATGGTCAAATTATCTGCGGTTAGTGGAACTTCAAAAGAAGTACTGTGCGCTTCTTTATCCAATGTAATGATATTTCCATCATTCACCTTATATTTTAATACACCGCTTCCTTGATTTTCAATCAAGGTTACCCCATCACTGTCAATTCCCCAGCCTTGATCAGTTAAAGTAATTTTTGCTTTAGAAGACTGTCCTAATGCGTTGGCTGTGATGTTAGGTCCGGCTGTATCTTTATAGGCAGTAACGAAGGTTTGATATGTACTTGATTCTGCTCCATCATTATCCTTAACGATTAATTCAAAAATATATTTTCCTTGCTTCGAATCTTTATTAAAAGTATAGGATTTCAATAAATCCGGACTATTTACAAAGCTAGTAGTATCTAAAACTACATTATTGTCAGGATCATAAACTTTTAATTTCCATCCAGTAACAGTTTTTCCTTCTGCCGCCTTGGATTTATCACGTATTTTTAATTTAACGACATCACTGTTTTCTTTTAAATGCTGTAAATGCACTGTTAAAACTTGATTCGCTTTTTGTGAATCTTCTATAATAATAAAATCTGAAATTGGTTTATCTTTTTCTTCTAAAATTTCTACAGGTGTAAACTTTTCTTTATCGTTATATTTTTTAGCGATAAATTCAGCGATCTGATTCACATAGTTTGAATCAGTTGCATATAACCCGTTGTCTGGTCCAATTCCCGAACTTGAATCAGTTGGTTTAGTTAATATTTTACCATCATCAGTGTTACTAATATAAAATATTTCATTTTGATTCAAACGTTTAACTCCCTCAAGATATGCTTCCTGATCTTTTGGTACACTGGGATCATTATTTGTTCCTGTTAAATTAATGAAATATTTATATTCAGCATTCTCTGAATATTGCGTACTTTTTAAGGCATCAAAAGCATTTGCTTCATAGGTCATTTCTAAATCATTAAAACTGAAAAATGATGCCTGACTACATCCATGTCCAGTATAAAGAACCGCTGGTCCAAAACCATTATAACCAGTTCTTCCGATAACTTTCGGACCGCCAAACAGTGTTTTCAATTCTCCAAAAGTTCCATCAGAATGATAATCCTGCTGTTGTAAAGTTACATTTGTCTCTTGTAAGTCAACGCTTACTCTCATCTTTTTTGTATCTGAAGGAACAGTAAACGCCTGACTTGCTACCACTGTAGCACCACTTAAAAATGTGGCTGCACTGGCACCAGATGACAGAGCATTGTTACCTGCCAATTTATACAGATAAATTGTTCCTGATGTATTATTTGAAAATTTATAATACAAAAAATATCCATATAAATTATTGTTCTGAATACCTGCATTTAAAAGAAATCCTGCTCCTGATAACGTATGTGTTGATACACCGGAAGCATCAATATCAAAACTAAAAGTTCTTCTACTATTGCTAGCTGCCGGATAAATCATATAATCTGCAAATGCTGTAGCACGATATCCAACAAATGTCATGGACGTTTTTCCGGAAGCATCTACTGAAGTACCAATATGCTTCTCTAACGCTACTAATTGAGGATTTGATGGTGCCTTGGTTTCCATATATTTCTCAACACTTATTGGATTGGCACTATTTGTATAGCTACCTTCATCTGTAACAAAGGGTTGTTTAACTGAATCCGAATAATATTTATTATATGTTGCTTTACTTGTATAGTGATCATATACATACCATCCGCTTTGTTCTGTTGTATCAATCTTTACTGCAGATGATATAATTCTAAATGAACCTCTTTCTAACCCTTGTTCAACTAATTTTTCTTCTAAATCTGCTTTAAAATCCAAAAATGTTCCTGGATAATCCGCTGGTACGTTAACTACTATATCAATAATCGGATCTGGATTACTGATAGCATCTTTTGCTTTAACTGGATTGCTGATAATTAAACTGCATACCATAGAAAAAGCCAGCATAGTACCGACTACAACCTTTTTCAGTCGGTTAGATTTAAACATTTTCTCTCACACCTTTCTATTTCTTATTAATACAAATTTCCCTTAATCTCTTATGTCTAATAAACCTCACCTCGATAATTTTATTTTAATATTTTGGTTTATTACTGGTTTAACGTCAAAAAGTACACTACTTGAAATTACTAATTTTAAGTGTTTAAAGTGTCTTATAATCGTAAAATCATACTAATTTAGTACATTTTTACGCATAAATTAACAATTGACTTTGTGATAATCGTGTGATTAAATATAGTTGATTATTGGATAGTTAATTAGTTCACAAAGTGTACTTTATGAACGATAATTTGTAGAAAAACAATGTAACCATAGTTTTATAATTTATCCAAAGTGCAAAAACCCAGTCTTTATAGATTGGGTTTTGTGTTATCTATACATATTGTCTAACAAAAAAAAATCTAGCGAATAGCCGCTAGATTAATATTTTGATAATCTTTCGATAGTTGTATCTTTACCAATCAGCATGATAGAACTTGCTAAATCAGGTCCGTGCATGATACCAGTGGTTGCGATACGAATTGGCATATAAAGCATTTTTCCTTTAGCTTTTGCTTCTTTTTGAGTTGCTTTGATACAAGCTTGAATGTTATCTTTTGTAAATTCTGTTAATTCTTCTAATTTTTCTTTAAATACTTTTAATGTATTCGGAATCGTTTCATCTTTCATGAATTCTGTTGCTTCTTCATCTAGGTGAAGTTCATCTTCAAAGAACAGATCAACTAAATCACAAATTTCTTTACCATAAGATAACTGATCATGGTATACAGCAATCAAGTTAGTGACCCATTCTTCTGATTTATTTGAAAGATCATATTTTTCAGCTAAGAATGGCTTACACAATTCCACCACTTCTTCTAATGGTCTTTCTTTAATATAGCGGTTATTGACCCAGATTAATTTTGATTTATCAAACATGGATGGCGATTTAGATAAACGGTGTTCATCAAATACGTTAATTAATTCATCATGTGTAAAGATTTCTTGTTCTCCTTCAGGTGACCATCCTAACAATGCCATAAAGTTAAACATTGCATCCGGCAAGTACCCTTCTTCTTTGTATTGAGAAACAAACTGCATGATAGTTTCATCACGTTTAGATAATTTCTTTCGGTTTTCATTTACAATTAATGTCATATGTCCGAAAATCGGTGCATCCCATCCAAACATCTTATAAAGCATTAACTGTTTTGGTGTATTGGATAAATGCTCCTCACCTCTAAACACATGAGTAATATCCATTGAATGATCATCAATAACGACAGCATAGTTATAAGTAGGAATCCCATTAGCTTTAACTAATACCCAATCACCAATATCTTTTGATTCAAAAGAGACATGTCCGCGAATCATATCTTCAAATTCGTACACTTCATTATCGGGTACTTTTATGCGAATCGTGTATGGCAATCCGGCAGCTTCTTTGCTGGCTACCTCTTCTGGTGTTAAGTCACAGCATTTACGATTGTATTTAGGTGCCAGTCCGGCAGCTGTCTGTAATTCATGTTCAGCTTCCAATTCTTCCGGTGTACAGAAGCATTTATAAGCATATCCATGATCAAGCAGCCATTGTGTATGTTCTTTATAGATGTCTAATCTTTCCATTTGACGATAGGGTGCATACTTAGGGTTTGGATTTACCGGTGATTCATCAGGAATAATCCCTAACCATGCTAAGTTTTCTAACTGACTTGCTTCCCCGCCTTCAATATTTCTTTCAATATCTGTATCTTCGATTCTGAAAACAAAATCTCCGTTATGATGCTTTGCAAATAAATAATTGAACAGAGCTGTTCTTGCCCCGCCAATGTGCAAATGTCCGGTTGGACTAGGTGCATATCTTACTCTTACTTTTTCCATTTTACTGATCCTTTCCTAATAGAAGACATACTGCCTGAGACAGAATTCCTTCTTTTCTACCTACAAATCCCATTTTCTCTCCACGGGTTGCCTTGACATTGATATTGCTGATGTCTGTATGCAGAACATGAGCAATATTTTCCCGCATTGTATTGATATGCGGTGCCATTTTAGGTGCTTCTGCTAATATGATTGAATCGATATTCCCAATCTTATATCCTTCATGATCCATAAGATTATAGACCTGTTCAAGCAGAATCATCGATGAAATACCTTCGTATTGAGGATCTGTATCCGGGAAATGCTTTCCGATATCACCTAACCCCAATGCCCCTATAATGCTTTCTGCTACTGCATGAAGTAAAACATCTGCATCACTATGTCCTTTTAAGCCTAAGTCATGGTCAATTTCCACTCCGCCTAGTATTAATTTACGTCCTTCAACAAGTTGATGGATATCAATCGATTGTCCTATTCTTATCATATTATCACCTGCCTGTTCCATTCTAACACAAAAGGATTTGCTTTTAAACCAAAGAAACCGCTAAAAACAGCGATTATATGCATTATTTATCTTTTTTAAATCTTGCACTGATCAGCTCCAAAACATCATAATGCAAGACAATAACATAAAAAAGTAAAATAACAGATATAATACAGTTTCCTAACACAACACTTCTTAGCTGTGGGTGTACATCAAAGATCATGACCAGTCCGGCACACAGCACAGTATGCCATAAATGCCAATAAATATAGCTTGTTCCAAATTCAAGGATATATTTATAGATTAAATAATAAAATAAATATAAGATTCCCAATAATATGATGGCATAGTTCATGATCGACACCTCCGCCTAATATTTTAACATATTTTAAAGGGTTTATGCTATAATGTTGTGGAGGTGAAAAAAATGCATAAACTCGCATGTCCAAAATGTAAAAAACCGTTATTCCTAGAAGGAAATTCTTATAAATGTGAAGATCGTCACACCTATGATCTATCAAAAACAAAATATATTAACCTGCTGTTGAATCCGGATAAAGCAACGAATAATCCCGGTGACAGTAAAGAAAGTCTGATTGCCAGAAAAGCATTCTTAAATCAAGGCTATTATCATTGTATCTCGGATACCATTAATAATTATATCGCCAAGCACAGCTCGGGACCCGCACAAATTCTCGATTTAGGTTGTGGAGAAGGGTATTATACTTGGCGTATGAAAGAAACATTGAATAATTTAGAGCATACTTATTATGGTTTAGATATTTCCAAAGAAGCGATTAATATGGCTACGAAATATACCCGTGATATTTACTGGATTGTCGGGAATTCTAAAAATATTCCCGTTCAAGATCACAGCATGGATGTGATCTGTGCATTATTTACAGTTGTGAATAAAGAAGAACTGGAACGCTGTTTGGCTAAAGACGGTTACATCATTCATGTCACTGCCAATCCAAGGCATTTAGTTGAAATTAAAGAACTGATTTATGACGAAATCAAAATTAAATCTGATGAGTATATACGCCTGCCTTTTACGGTCAGAGAATCATGGGATCTAGTGGAACAGGTACATATTAATAATCATGAGGATGCACTGAATCTATTAAAAATGACTCCTCATTATTATCATATTAAAAAAGAAAAGCGACACGTATTAGATACTTTGGAATCCATGGATATCACTATTGATATCAAAATTACTGTTTATGAAGTATAAACTGCAAAATGTTTGGTTAACCTTTATAATAGATGATCAATTTGATAATAAAACGATTGATGATCTATTTAAATATTTCCATCTATCTAAAAAAAGTATTCACTTATTAAAACAAAATAAGGAATACTTTTTAAATAATCAATTTGTACCTTCTAATACGTGCCTTCATAAAAAAAATCAGTTCAAAATACATGCTTTCGATTACAGTGGGATAGACTTTATCCCTCAGCCAAGAGATATTCACATCATTTATGAAGATGACTTTCTTTTGATTATTAATAAAGATGCCGGAATGAATGTTCATCCCGATCAAAAAGAGGGTGTAGATACATTATGTAATTATGTTGCCTATTATTATCAGCAGCAGCATTTAAACCTGCCTGTTCGTTACCTGCACCGCTTAGATTTTGATACAAGCGGTCTGATCATGTTTTGCAAATGTGCCTTGATTCAGCCTTTATTAGATGACGCTTTGGCACATAAGCTTATTAAACGTACTTATTTGGCATTAGTAAAAGGCAATCTTCCAACTTCTAAGACACAGACCATACAAACCTATATCGCTAAAGATCGTCATCATTCAAATAAAATGAGAGTAGCAGATCATGGGCAGAAAGCAGTTACCCATTACCGATTAATTAAAAACTATAAAAATAAAGCCTTAGTGGAGTGTACAATAGATACAGGAAGAACCCATCAAATTCGTGTGCATTTAGCTTCGATTGGTCATGCTATTATTGGTGATCCCTTGTATGGAACACCGAGTGATAAAATTAAACGTCAATTTTTACATGCCTATCGACTCGAATTTACACATCCTGTCACGAATGAATCGATACAATTAGAATGTCCTTTACCTAAAGATCTATCTTTATAAAGGAGATTCTTTTTATTTGACAGTTTTAGAATAAAGGTGTACATTATAAGTAGGAATGATTACTACTAAAGGAGGCAGTATATGAATAATTTAGCGATGTTTAAAATGAGTTATGGTCTTTACGTACTTTCTGCTCGTGCAGAGGATAAGGATAATGGGTGCATCATTAATACTGCTATGCAGATTACTGATACGCCAAAACAAATTATTATTGCGGTAAATAAACAAAATTTAACACATGATATGATTATGCAGACAAAGATGTTTAATCTGTCTATGTTAGATCAGCGCACGCCTTTCAGTGTTTTTCAAAACTTTGGTTTTCAAAGTGGGAGAACTGCGGATAAATTTAAAGATACCGCTATGAAACGCAGTGAAAACGGTATTGCTTATTTAACAGATACAACAAATGCTTATATCTCAGCCAAGGTGATTGCCACATTAGATGTCGGAACACATACGCTCTTTATTGCTGAAGTGAGTGAAGCAGAGGTTTTATCAGATTCAGAATCTGTTACTTATACTTATTATCAAAGCCATATTAAGCCGGCTCCTAAAAAAGAAACGAAAAAAGGATGGCGCTGCAAAATCTGCGGATATGTCTATGAAGGAGAAGAATTGCCGGAAGATTATATTTGTCCGATCTGTAAACATGGCGCTTCTGATTTTGAAAGAATTGAATAATATAATGAGGCTGGAAAAGTAACCAGCTTTTTTATTTTAGTAATATCCCTTTCTTTTTTCTTTATCTAAAGTATACTAATAATTAGTGAGGTGACTTAAATGAAACGAATTATGATCATAGAAGATGATAAATTAATGCGTGATGAATTAGCGAAGCTGCTGCAAAGTCATGAATATGAAACTTATATCTGTGAGGATTTCGATACTGCCCATATACAGGCTGAGAAAGTTAATCCGCATCTCATTCTGCTGGATATTAATCTGATTGGGGTGAATGGCTTTACGATCTGCAAACGTATTCGCCGTCTGCTTAAAACACCGATTATTTTTGTAACCAGCCGCAACACGGATGAAGATGAACTAAACAGTATTATCAGTGGGGGAGATGACTTCATCGTGAAGCCTTATAATAAGCTGATTTTATTAGAAAAAATAAAGCGTTTGATTACCACGTTTGATCCTACTCATTTCAAAGAAATCAAGATTGATGAAGCGACATTGGATCTGCATCTATCGTTAATTAAATATCAGGATCAGGAAGTAGAATTAAGTCGTAATGAGTTTAAGATCATGTATTATCTTTTCTTAAATCCACATAAAGATATCAGTAAAGATGAGTTGATTGAATATTTATGGAATGATAAATTTTATGTGGATGAAAACATACTGAATGTCAATATGACTCGTATTCGTAAAAAACTAGAAAGCATTGGTTTATTTGACTTTATTAAAACAATCCATAAGAAGGGCTATCGCATATGAAATTCAAGCATTATTTAGAACAGCGTATACGAGTTATCTTTCTGAATATTGTGCTGTTTATTTTCTTTGGCAGTTTTATGTTTACCCTTTATGATAACTTTTCTCTCCTATTATTAATGGGAGGAGGGTGGTTCACCATTTTACTTATTTATTTCCTGATTGACTATTTCCAACTAAAGCATCAATATAATAAAATTGAACGTTTAGTTGATGATCTTGATCAGAAATACCTTATACATGAAATTATTGAGGAACCTCGTCTGCTGGAAGCAAAAGCGTACTATTATGCGTTGAAAAAGGGATCGAAAGCGATGACGGATCAGGTTAGTGAGGCACGCCGCAACAGCAAAGAATATCAGGAATATATCGAAAGCTGGGTACATGAAATTAAAACGCCTATAGCCGCTATCTCCTTGCTTTGCGATAATACTCAAAACAAGGAATTAAAACAGCAAGTGAATAAGATTGATCAGCTTGTCGAGCAGGTTTTATTCTATGCCCGCAGTGATAATACGCAAAATGATTATCTGATCAAAGAAACCACTTTAGAAGAAATAATTCATCAATCCTTGATTGACTTTAAAAATCTGATCCTTGGCAATCATATTCATCTTGAAATCCACGATTTGGATCAAACCGTATATACCGATGAAAAATGGATCCATTTTATTTTGAATCAGATTCTCTCCAATGCTATTAAATATATGAAAGACGAACCACGGGAATTAATGATTTATAGTGAAAAGCATGAATATAATATTGATTTAGTCATTAAAGACAGTGGGATAGGGATCGCCCCACAAGAACTGCCGCGGGTATTCAATGCCGGTTATACCGGAGATGACCGCAAGAAGGAGCATGCAACCGGAATGGGTTTATATATCAGTAAGAAATTATGTGATCGTTTAAACCTGGCATTGACCATCGATTCAAAATTAGGTGAATACACCTGCGTTAAAATTACCTTTCCAATTGGAAAAGTTCATCAATTCAACCAAGAATCTTAAGAAGTTCTTACAAAAGTGTAAGGATTTTTTTCGTTTTTACTTGCTATAATAAGGGTGTAATAGAAAGAAGATGAAAATTATGAAAAAACATTATGTCCGTTCTATATTTTTTACCCTATTTGGCATGTTGTTATCTCTAATTATATTTATAATCGCATCACCGTTTATTCTGATTGATCGCTTATCTGCTTATTTCAAACAGAATAAACCGACAATGATACCAATAAGGAGTAAAATAAATGAATAATTTACTACAAGTTAAAAATGTAGAGAAATACTATGGCAGTAAAAAGAATATTACAAAAGCCTTAGATGATGTCAGTTTTGATATTAATGAAAATGAATTTACAGGAATCATGGGATCCAGCGGCAGCGGTAAAACGACTTTGCTGAATTGCATCGCAACCATCGATACTGTAAGCAGTGGGTTTATCTATATGGATAATATAGATTTATCTGAGATCAAGGATAAAGACATTGCCCGATTTCGACGTGAAAATATTGGCTTTATATTCCAGGATTTTAACTTACTGGATACACTCACCATCAGTGAAAATATTGCCTTATCTTTAATTATCAATAATATAGATGCCAATAAAGTTGATGCGTTAGTTCATGAGTATGCTAAGAAACTGGGGATTGAAGATATCTTAGATAAATTTCCCTATGAAGTATCGGGAGGACAAAAACAGCGCTGTGCTTGTGCAAGAGCTTTGATCAATCATCCCAAGTTAGTATTAGCGGATGAACCGACCGGAGCTTTAGATTCACATTCCGCCGGACTGCTTTTAGAAGCCATGAAAACAATGAATGAAAAATTAGGGGCAACAATCCTAATGGTAACTCACGACGCCTTTAGTGCCAGTTATTGTAAACGAATATTATTTTTAAAAGATGGGAAAATCTTTAATGAACTTGTTAAAGGTGATAAAACCCGCCGACAATTCTTTGAAGAAATATTGGATGTTTTAGCGACTTTAGGCGGAGACCATACCAATGTTAAGTAAATTAGCATTACGCAATGCCAAGCGCTGCTTTAAAGATTATCTCATCTACCTCATTACACTTATTATTGCGTTTGCTTTAATCTTCTCATTTAATTTAATAGTTTTTACTGATGATGTTATTGAGCTTAGTACTAATATGGATAGCTTCATGGCAATGATCATCTTTTTTAGTACTGTGATTGTATTTATTATAGGCATTCTCATCAACTACATGAATAAGTTTATTTTTGAAAAGCGAAGCCAAGAGTTAGGTACTTATCTTTTATTAGGAATAGAAAAGAAAAGTATTTCCCGCATGTTTTTGATCGAACAATTGATTCTAGGCATTGTATCCTTAGTGATTGCTTTAGTCATTGGTTTATTTTTAAGTCAGATTTTTATTGCCATCATTATGAATATCTTTGAACTGCCTTACATTGTCAAATTTAATTTAACCTATGAAGCGATTGGCTTAACTGCTGTCTATTTTATATCTATTTATATTGTCGTTTTATTGAGATCAAGCCGACGCATCAAGAAGATGAATATTCATGATCTGATCTATTTTGATAAAGTGAATGAAACCACTTTATTTCAAAAGAAGATTTATCGCAACATTATTTTTACTGTTTCCGTGATTTTGGGTATCTGGGGACTATGCATTTTTCATGGAATCTTCAGCCCTGAAAATATAACCTTCTTCTTCCCGGACTTTATGAAGTCAATTATTTTATTGATCGTCAGCATCTATGGGATTTCAATGACATTACCGCATTTTTTAATGTCATTTATTCTAAAGAATAAAAAGATAAAATATAAACATGATAATTTGTTTATTCTTCGCAATATTACTTCTAAAATCAATACGATTGGGGTTACCATCGGAACCATTACATTATTAATCGCTTTAACGTTAGTCAGTGTCAATGTCAGTAATCTATTTACACAAGCTATGACCTTTCAAAACAATCAGAGAATGCCTTATGACATTTTAGTTCATAATGCCTATGACAATTCTGATTTTAGTGAGGCATTAGATCTCGTTCATAAGAATTACACTATTGAGGATCAGGCTGCTTTTAAAGTCTATACAGACCGTTCCACTTATTTTGCACAGTTTATTGTCAATGAACTTGATAGCTATGATTCGGTTAATAACTACATTAGTGTAAGTGATTATAACCGTATTACCGGTCTTTTAGGAATGGCCCCGATTACTTTGAATGATGATGAATATTATATTAACTGCAATCCAACAGTTTTACCAGTCCTTTTAAAAAACAAAGATCAATTTATGTTGACTCATCCTAATGGAACTAATATGCATATTAAAGATATTGTCAGTGATCACTTTACTTCGTCATGGGCAGATTATGTTCAGGTCATCATTGTTCCTGATTCTTTTGTGGAAGGGATGGAGATCATCAATACTAATTTAGCGATCAATACCGTTGAAGAAACAACTGAAGAATTTTATTATGAAACATCTAAAGTGATAAATCAAAATGCTACTAAAGAGATGGATGAGGAGGGTGAATATTCCTTCTATGTCATGAATACAATTCAAGTACGAGGCTATTATCTAGCCCAAGATCGCTCTGCCATAACGATCATGGGATTCTCACTTCTTTATATATCCTTTATCTTTACCGCTGTGACCGGAACTATTTTGGCGATTCAATGTCTAAGTGACTCTACTAAATACAAATTCCGCTACAATTTGCTGAGTCAGCTGGGATTAAGTAAAGACGCCATCCATCGCACTATTTTTAAACAATTAGCTTTGACCTTTCTATACCCGCTGATTTATCCAATTATTATATGTATTTCAACAGGATTATCCATCAACCAATTATTTCTTCAAGTCTTACCTAACGCTTATGTTATTTGGGGAACGATGGGATTAGCACTGTTTATGTTTGGAACAATCTATATTGTTTATTTCATCACAACTTATATTGAGTTTAAAAATAACCTCGGAATCAAATAATGTAACCGCTTTAATTTATAGTAGCAATTTACACAGAAACTTGTTATAATTTAATCGATTTAGATACAATCATTTGACTTTGGAGGGCTGTATAGTGAAACGTCTAATAAAGGAAAATAAAGGTGAATTCTTAATCTTTATAACCCTTATCGGTTTCTTATTAGTGAATAGCATCATTGATAAAATTACCGTCGTACAAGTTAGCGGCTTCTTATTAATCCTGATTGCGGGATTATTGAGAATTCTTGTATTTAATAAACTGTGTAAACAGAATCAAAAAACCGTTAATGATTACATCCACATTGAAAAAAGCTAGCCGATTGGCTAGCTTTATTACTTTAATAAAAAAGAACCTATAAAGGCGCTTTTTTGTGTATTTGTTACGGGAAAACAAATACTATTATAGATATTTGGGACAAGCATAGTATAGCATATTCCCTGGCAAGTTTTTTTCATATTTTGTAAATCTAGTTTATTTGTTTTTCATCACCATTTTAATTTCAAAACAGTTAATCTCTTTTACCATGCCTTTAAAATAATAGTGAATGTCATCATGATACATAAACAAATTGACTTTTTCATTAGGAGCGATTTCATGTTTAAAAAAGATATCGACAGTATGGATAAACTGATCTTTAAATACGGTATAATCCATTAGATCACATGCCCATTCCAAGTAACGAGCGTTATTCATATGTTGATTTGTATCAATGTCACTGTAACGAACTGTTCTTTCTTCTACTAATTGATAAGGAATTTCCTCGGTGATTTCTTGAGGTATGGCGATTTCTTCCTTGACTGATGTAATCTCCGGAAAATCAATTCCCACACGCTTAGGCATCGTGATTCTTCTTTTCTTTAGATCCAGCAAGGTCCAGATAGAAGAAGCCTTCATGATGGGCTGATCCTCTTTTAGTAATTGATAATAACGTGGAAAAATCACTTTTGAAGCAAAACCGGGATAAGTCAATAGCTGATAATCTCCTGCGGTGATCGGTTCTTCTATTTCTAAATGCATCTTTGAAAGTACCCAGCCATATTTTTCAATCAAGCTTTCATTCCACACATTCAACATCACGGCATGGGTTGTCGCTGCATTGGATAAAACATCGAATAAATGGGATAACTTTAATTTTCCGGTATAATCGACATTCTGATAATTGATCTCAAAATCTTTTTTATATTCTAACATTTTTTCTTTCCTTTCTATAAAAGTTTGTATTTTAAATCACATCGGCATAAAATTGCGATAATTTTACATAAAAGGCATTAATAATAGTAAAATTATATCATTTTTTTATAAAAAATATAGGATTTATTCAAAATATTTTGTATAATGAGTGATAGGTATTGAAAGGAAGGTTTTTATGGATAATTTAGGAAATATTGGAAATATACTTAACCAAGTCATTCCTTTTGTGATTATGGCCTTTTTGGTTTATTTCTCATTAGTTGTTTGGTCATGTATCATTGGAACTATAAAACAAAGACGCCAAGACAACAGTTTAGAGCCTTGCATGTCTAAAGCTGGGAATATTATTTACGGCATTGCATCTGTTCTATATGTCGTACTGTGGGGATTCTCAATTTATTATTTTGTTATCCTACTGAATATTAAATCAGGGATTATTACTGCCCTGGGAGCATTTAACGGGATTACCATCTATACATTGGTATATGCTATGTTTATTCAGGATTTCATTCACGTTGGACGTAAAAAATTAATTATGGGAAATCGTTTATTTGAATATCGTCGAATGAAAAAAATTGCCTATCCAAAAAAACATAAAGCAAGCTTCATCTATGGACAAAAAGAATATATCTTCTCTACACGTTTCGTAGATGTCACAAAATTAAAAAAACATCTGACAAAAGTAAAATAGGCTATAACGAGTAAATATCGTTATAACCTTTTTTATTTAGTCTCCTACTCCGAAATCAGTTGGATCATATAAGAAATCATAGCGTGGATCCTCTTTAAGATACGCATATTGTTGCATAAACCATTCCACTAATGCATCATCTCTTTTAATCGCTGTTGTGTTATTGCGATAGACACTGATTGTTCCGTGATTAAAATTTGCTTGGAGGATATCCATATCTTTTTTGATCATTTCCTGTGTCTGTCCCTGAATGCCAACCATCAAACAAGGTGAATCAAAATATTGCTTTAGTTCTTCTATAGATGTAAAAGCAGCATTCTTATTTAAAACATCATTGCGGAAATGCTCATCGAATGTTTCCACCCCAATTTTACAGATCACTTGAATTCCAAAGTAAGCTTTCATTTCTTTTACTTTTTGATGATACAGCCAGTGGCTTTCAAAAAATAAAGTATGAATTTTTTTATCTTCAATGATCGCTTTGATCCTTTGCAGTGTTTCTTTTGGCAGTTCAAAAATACTGGCAGAATCAATGACTTCTAAAACACCGTATTTCCCGGTTACCTGATCTAATACTTCATTGTTTATCTTCAGCATTTCTTCTTTGCATGTAGAATTATCTTCAATATAATCACAAAAGCTGCATTTTGACCAGATACAAGGCCGAGCTTTAAGTAAGACGATTTCTCTTTTTATTTTATTGGTTATTTCGCTGTAGCGTTCCATTTTATCCCCCACTTTTCTTTTAGTTTTCCTTTTTCAATAATGAGCTTCGCTATAAAATAAGCGATTGCTTTATCGGTGCAGTCCGTAACGACTTGAACAAGCAGGACACTGACTACTAAATGAAGTCCTGCCTTATTTAATAATAAAGCAAAGATACCGCTGCTTGAAGATGTGATCCCTCCAAATAATCCGGCTGTGATAACGGCACTCGCCAAAGATGTTGGCAATCCAATCATAATCATTCCTAACGGCATCCTTTTTCCCTTCAGCCAATGGGCATGGTATAAAATACCGGCAAAGAACCCTGTCAGCAGCTGTGTTGGTGCATAATAAAAGGAATACATATCAAACAAGACACCGCTTGTAAGGCTTCCTAAAACCCCTGTAATCATCGCATATTTGGGACCTAATAATAGAGCGATTAGAAGTGTCCCGATGGAATCCATATAAAAAGGTATAGATAAGCTCATCGCTATGTAAGCCCCTATCACATTCAACATAATTCCTACAGTCATAACAATTTGTACTTTAAATTTTTTCATTCTTGTTCCTTTCTTTAAGGAAACAAAAAACATGCCTAAAGAAAGCATGTTTATGCGTTTGTCCTTAGTATTTTTATACTGGGTGGCTATCGAACCAGTGTTATTTAATTCTTTAAAAGAATAGCATATTTTTAATAAATAATCAACCTTTGTTGATTACCCCATCTAAGATCCCAAAAATAGGAAAGACCATCCAGCCCGGATGCCATAAACCAAATACAAACCCTAATAGAAGGAAAACGATGACTGAACTTTCGGCGATCGGATAGCGTTTGTGATGTTTATGAGATACGGTAAAATCACTATAGCTATCGGATTCGATGCTTTCACTGCGAGTCACTAAACGATACGTGTCCAGCTCCATTCCGGCTGTAATGAAAAGATAGACTGAAAATCCTATCAAAATCATCATGATCCCGGCACCTAGATTTTCTTGGTTTAATAATTCTTCCCCCATAATTGTAAAGGCAACCCCGGCTAAGATAGAGAAAACTCCAAAGGCAATCTTTTTAGCGAAGCGCGCCTTAATCTCTGAAAACTCTGCCATAAAGTAACTATGATCACTGGCATTCATCACGAAGTCCGGCTTGGGGATTTGGGAGAAATTAATTCCTGCCAAAATAATCAAGCCTACACCAATGCCAATAAAAACCATCATCAGAGCGGCTGCCAAATTTTCCATGAATTCTAATGTAATCGGCAATACCACACTTGCGATAATAATCATGACTCCTATTCCGATTTTACTGGCAAAGCGATGTCGCAGTTCAATATAATCCTCTACCTCTGTAATATCTGTAAATTCCATTTCCTCTTTAGGCGTTGGTCGTATTTTTTCATCTTCAAATTCATCTTCGTTTGATATAATCGGTTCCACTTCAATCACTTCCGGAACTGTATCGATATTTTCATCCTGTGTTTTTACAAGATAATCCAATGTGACATCAAATAAATTGCTGATTTGAATCAATTTATCTAGTTCGGGATATCCGTCACCGGTTTCCCACTTACTTACTGCCTGTCGAGATACTCCTAATTGATCAGCTAGCTGTTCTTGAGAGAATCCCTTGCTTTTTCTTAAATTCTGTAGTTTTGTCCCAAAATTCATTCTACTCACCTCTCCTTTATTATACAGTCCTGCTGATAAAATACTATCAAGTTCAATTTGCGTTTACGCAACTTAAAGTTGCATCACTGAATTTTACTATTTATTGTATTCAAATTGATTCAATAAAAGCTGATAATCTTCCTGTGTTTTTATATTTAATAGTGTCAGATCTGTATTGTAATATGTATGTGGTAAAACTTCGCATAATTCCGTCATAGAATAGAGTCCGTCATTGATTCGTTGTTCGATGGCAGGCATCGCCGATCTTTTAAATACAGCGACTAATGGTTCAGCTTTGCCGCTGTTTCTTAAAACAATACATTCTTTTTCCTTGATATTTTCTAACATTGCTTTATAGACAGCTATAGGAAGCATTGGCTTATCGCATGGCATTATACAGTAATAGTCGCAGTCAGACAGCTGCATACATTGATAAATGCCTTCGATAGGCCCGATATTATCTCTTTGATCATATGTAATCTGGTAACCATTGATCGATTCATTTGCGGAAATATAAATCTTATCCGTAATTTCTTTTGCTTTATTGACTATAAAATCAATCATTCGCTGATTGTTGAGCATCAATTCATGTTTGGGATAATTCATACGTGTCGATTTCCCACCGGCTAATATAATAAATCCTGTTGTCATGTTATGTTCCTCCTATGATAATATATTATCATGGTAATGAAAATAAACAAACGAAAAGTTGTTTTTATTTATACTTCATAGTAAAATAAAAGCACTTAGGGGGTTATTTATGATCAAATTAATAGCGACAGATATGGATGGAACATTTTTAGATTCTACCAAGAATTTTGATATGGATTTTATCAGAACATATCAGCAGCTGCGTCAAAAAGGAATAAAATTTGTGATTGCGAGTGGAAATCAGTACCAGCGCCTGTTTCAAAAATTCTTGCCGATGAGCTTAGATATGGTGTTTATCGCCGAAAACGGCAGCTATATTGCCGAAGGGTCGAATGAATTATATACCAATACCGTAAATCCTACGGATGCCAAAAAGATATGCGACATTTTTGAGCAGCATCCGGAAGTCTTTATCGTCCTCTGTGGGAAAAAGACAGCGTATATCAAAAATGCCAATAAAGATTATGAAGAGATGATTAAGCTTCATTATTGTGCTTTTCAATTTGTGGATTCCTTTGATTCTCTTTATGATGAAGATATTTTAAAGATAGCGGTTTATGATCCTAATGCGGATATTAAGCTGTTTTTAGAAAAGATCAAAGATCAGCTACCGGAGAGTGTAAAAGTCGTTACTTCCGGAAATATGTGGATGGATATTCAAAATAAAAGCATTAATAAGGGAATTGCGATGAAATACTTGCAGGATCTATATCACATCAAACCGGAAGAATGTATGGCTTTTGGTGACCAAATGAATGATTATGAATTGCTTTTGAGTGTAAAATACGGTTTTGCAATGGAAAATGCCGTTGATCCTATTAAAGACATTGCTTATGATGTCTGTCTGGATAATGAAAATCAAGGTGTAATCAAGAAGATCAACGAGTATTTGGGTATTTAATATGAAACTTCAATTATTAGAGACTAATGCCATTGAACATATCTTTCATCATCATATCGTCAAGGATTTTCCTGCTGCGGAGACACGTCCGTTAAAAAATATGCTTCAGCTTTACCATTCACAGCATTACAGAGGCTATGGCTTGTATGACCATGATGAATTACTAGGCTATGCTTTCTTTGCCGGTGACCAAGCTCAGCGAGTGCTATTATTGGATTACTTTGCTATTGTTGAAAACAAGCGCAGTTTTGGCTATGGCAGTCAGTTTCTTCAATTACTGAAAAAACAGATGCAAGGAAATCTGATTATTGCCGAAGTGGAAAGTGTAGAGAGTACAGAGAATAGTGAAGAAAGACAGCTTCGTCATCGACGCATTCAATTTTATCTTAGAAACAGCTTTACAAAAAGTTCATTGAATTGCCGCCTGTTTGGTGTAGATTACTCCCTTCTTTATTTATCCGCTCAACAAGTTGATGAGGATGCCCTTTATGAGTATACCAAAGCGTTATATCATTCCATCTTTAATCCTATTATTTATACATTATTTGTGAAGTTAAAAAGAGGCGTAAAATAGCGCCTCTTTTCGTTTATCGTTTTGCCTTATCGTAAGGTTCGCCTGCCGCTCTCGGACCGGTTGAATTCTTAGATGTAAATGTCAGCAGCAATAATGTTGCGACATAAGGCAATAATTTAAATACAATATTAGGTATTCCTAAACTTAATAAGAATGGTATTCCGGAATAAGCATTGGCAATCGTTTTGGTAAATCCAAAGAAGAATGCCGCTACTCCGATTTTCCATGGTGTCCATTGTCCAAAGATCAATACTGCTAAGGCTAAGAATCCATAGCCGCTGACATTGCTCGCGTATTCTGTACTGATTGGAATAATATAAATCAATCCGCCTAATCCGGCTAATAGTCCGGAAATAAAGACACCTGCATATCTTATTTTATAAACATTGATTCCAGCCGCATCAACTGCCTGCGGGTTTTCTCCGCTGGCTCTTAATCTCAATCCGAATCTTGTTTTATATAAGATGAACGAAGCTAAGAATAAAATCCCAATCCCTAAATACGTCGTAATATAGGCTTGTTTAAACAAGAGATCACCTATAACTGGAATTTTTGATAAAATAGGAACTTCTGTGATTCTGAACTGATTTTCAAAACGAATGTTTTGTGTTGTTTGAACCATCTTTGCGATAAAGATTCCTAAAGCTGGGGCAAACAGGTTTAATGCTGTCCCACTGATGGTTTGATCGGCTTTCATATTGATGGAGGCAAAGGCATGCAGTAAAGAGAAGAGTCCGCCGCTCAAGGCTGCAATGATCAATGCGATAATCAATAAGCTTTGTCCTGAAAGAACACCGTTTTGCTGCATAATATTAATAAAGAAGATACTGGTGAAAGCACCAAAGATCATGATCCCTTCCAAAGCGATATTAACAACACCGCTTCGTTCTGAGAACATTCCTCCAACAGCAACAACTAATAGAGGAATCGAAAATAATAAGGTTTGTCTAAATAAGAAATAGATAATATCCATTATTCTTTACCTCCTACTAGTTTTCTGCTTCTTCGTCTATTCATGATTTGTTTGATAACTAAAGCAAACGAACTGAAATAAATGATTGAAGCAATGATAATATCAATAATTTCAACGGCAATATTACATGACTGCATGTAGTTTCCGCCAACGTTGATATATGAAATGAACAGTGATGAGGCAACAACGCCTAATGGATTGCTGAACCCTAATAAGGCAACAGGAATACCGTTAAATCCTTCCGGTGCCAGTGTTTCCACAATCGCCAATGTTTTCCCGGTTCCGGCTAAATAAGTTAATGCCCCACCTACTCCGGCAAAGAATCCGGAAATCGCCATAGATAAAATGATACATTTCTTTTCACTCATCCCGGCATAGCGGCTTCCATCAGGATTATATCCACAGGCTTTCAATTCAAATCCAAAGGTTGTTTTATTTAAAATGATGTATGCCAAGATACATAATCCTACAGCAATAAAGAAACCAATGTTGACACTTGCGCCATTGAATAATTTATCTAGTCCTAATCTAGGCAATGCTTTTTCTAAAGGAACAGAGTAAGATTCTGCACCGGCAGCATTGTAGATTGTTGATTTTACTAATTCGATGACTGCCAGCATGCCGATGTAGTTCATCATGATACAGGAAATCACGACGTTTACATTTTTGAAGGCTTTTAAGATTCCCGGAATCACTGCCCAAATAGCCCCGGCAATCCCAGCACCCAATACTGCCGCAATCCATAACATTGAATTAGGAATAAATGTACATTTCAATGAAATAAAGACAGCAGTAAATGCACCCACGATGAATTGTCCCGGTGTTCCGATATTAAAGAGTCCGCATTTAAACGCAAAAGCAACAGACAGACCGGTCATCATAATCGGTGTTGAATTATAGAGGACGAGACCTAAACTTTTAATACCACGATAAAATCCACCTTGCAGCAGGATTGAAAATGCACGAATAGCTTGATTTGGATTAGCAATAAAGATAATAATCAAACCAAACAGCAGACCTAAACAGATGGCAAAAATGGAAGAAATAAATGAGTTTAAAGCTTCTTTATTTTTCATATCCTGCACCTCGCTTTGATCCGGCCATATAAAGACCTAATTCTTGTTCTGATGTTGTTTCCGGATCAAGATCAGCGACGATCTCACCTTCGTACATAACTAAGATACGATCACTGACATTCATCACTTCATCTAGTTCCAATGATACAAGCAATACCGCCTTTCCGGCATTTCGCTGTTCAACTAACTGCTTATGGATATATTCGATTGCCCCAACATCTAACCCGCGTGTTGGCTGAACAGCAATCAATAAATCCGAATTACTGTCAATTTCTCTGGCAATAATTGCCTTTTGCTGATTTCCTCCGGACATACCACGAACAATTGACTTTTCCTGCTGCCCAGAACGAATATCAAACTTTTCGATCAAACGCTTAGCGTCTGCATTCATCACATCAAACTTAATAAAGCCTAAATGCTGATGCTTCTGATCAAAGTAATTTTTAAGAATCAAGTTTTGTGCCAATGTATAATCGAGGATTAATCCATGCTTATGACGGTCTTCGGGAATATGAGCCATTCCGGCTAAGCTGCGTTCACGAATTCCCATATGGGTAATCTCTTTATTATTTAAAGTAATTTTCCCTTGATGGATTGGCATCATTCCTGAAAGAGCGTAGACTAATTCCGATTGACCGTTCCCATCAATTCCGGCGATACAAACGATTTCTCCGCCTTTAACATTGAAACTGACATCATGTACCAATTCTTTATGCGCATGTTTTGGTTTTACTGTCAATCCTTCTACATTTAAAATCACATCTTTTAAATGCTGTTCCCCCTTTTCAACAACGAAGTTTACTTTACGTCCGACCATCATTTCCGACATCTGTTCAGTCGTTACATCCGCCACATTGACGGTATCAATATATTTTCCTTTTCTTAATACCGTACAGCGATCCGCTACAGCTTTAATCTCATTTAATTTATGGGTAATGAAAATAATTGACTTTCCTTCTTTAATCAGATTTTTCATGATATGCATTAATTCTTCAATTTCCTGTGGTGTTAATACTGCCGTCGGTTCATCAAAGATTAATACTTCATTTTCACGATAAAGCATCTTTAGGATTTCAACACGCTGCTGCATTCCTACTGTAATATCACTGATCAATGCATCAGGATCGACATTTAAATGATATTGCTTAGATAACTCCAACAGCTTGTTTCTAGCCCTATCTTTCTTTAATAATCCTTTGCTTGTTTCTTCTACGCCTAAGATAATATTTTCTAAAACGGTAAAATTATGTACTAATTTAAAATGCTGGTGAACCATTCCGATTGCATAGCGGTTAGCATCGTTCGGATCACTTATTTTAACTGCTTTTCCATTAATTTTGATTTCACCCTGATCTGGTTGATATAAGCCGAAAAGAATACTCATTAAAGTAGATTTACCGGCTCCGTTTTCTCCCAGTAAAGCGTGGATCTCTCCCTTTTTTAATTGTAAGGTGATATTGTCATTCGCTCGAATACCGGGGAAATCTTTGGTAATATTCAACATCTCGATCGCATATTCCATGTCATCACTTCCTTTACATTATTATTATACACGAAAAAACGAGCGATTTTATCTCAACTCGTTTTATTCTTCATTATTTGCTTACATCCGTCACTGTAACAAATTCATTATTTAAAGTTGTTGGATCTGTTCCAACTTCTTCATCATTAAGAATTTTAACTTCACCAGATTTAACTTTTTCGAAGATTGCTTCATAATCTGCTTTTGTAAATTGTTTAAATCTTGAGAAGTCATCTGGTAATCCAACATATCCACCGGCAGCTGTTAAAGTATCCACTTTACCACCTTCAAAAGTAGGATTGTCAGCAAAGATTTTTCCTAATTGGTCATATACAGTGTTGTAAACACCTTTCATAGCTGAAGTAATTACTGTTTCTGATGCATCTTTTTGGTCTGAGTCAACCCCGATAGATTTAGCATTTGCTTCCTGAGCAGCTGAGAATACTGAAAGACAGATAGATCCGCCGCAAGCGAAGATAACTTCTGTTCCATCTTGATACCAAGCTGAAGACAACGTTTTGATTTCAGGTGATTCATTAAATGATCCTGTGTAGTTATATTTAATTTCAACTTGAACATTCATTTCTTTTGCAGCATCGCTGGCTCCTTGAATAAATCCATAACCGAAACGAATAACTGCCGGCAATTTCATACCACCCATGAAACCTAATTTTGTATATCCATCTTTAACTGCTGCATAACCAGCTAAATATCCCGGTTCTTGTTCAGCATATAAAGCAGCATATACATTGCTTTCGATTTTATCACCAGTAGGTGTTGCATCGATCATAATAAATTTCACATCCGGATACTGTGATTGTTTTTCCTGCATCGCATCTGAAAATTTAAATCCAGGTGTTACGATAACTTTTGCTCCGTTATCGACAGCTTCATCAATTGAATCACTGTACCCTGCTGTATCGAAGTTTGCTGGTTTATAATATTTCTTAGTAATATCATTTTCACCGGCAAATTTTTCTACGGCTTCCCAAGCACTTTGGTTAAATGACTTATCATTAATATTTCCGGCATCTGTAATCAAGGCGATTTCGTATCCACTTTTTGAATCACCGCCACCTGATCCACATCCCGTCAATACTAGCGATAAAGCAAGTAAAGACGCTAATAATTTTTTCATCAACTATTTCCTCCTTTTTCTTTTATCCATCTAAATGTTAGCATTAATTTGTCGAAAATTAAAGTAATTTTAACGATAATTAAACACAAATTTTAAAAGTCAAAATATTTTGTATACAATCTAAATTATTTCGGAATAGACGTAATTTTTTAATCATAATAAATCATTTTTTAAGGTTCGTAAAAATAAAAATGGATAATCTTCTTATCCATTTTAGTATTTATCAATTTAACTTAATTATTCTTAAAGAACATCTTTATATAATCACCTGCATTAATATTTACGATTTCATTAAAATAATCCTGCTGTGATTTATTTTTTCTTTCCAATATTTTTTGTATTTTACCATCATGTACATAGACTAAGCGTTTTGAATAACTGGCAATCATTGGATCATGAGTAACGATCAGCAATGTTTTTCCTTCTTCATTTAATTGTTTAAAAATAGACATTAACTCATGTGAATTTTTGCTATCCAAATTCCCTGTCGGTTCATCGGCAACAATCAGTTTTGGTGAAGTGATCAAAGCTCGGCAGATTGAAATACGCTGTCTTTCTCCACCTGAACAATGCTCTGTACTATGGGATAATAAATGCGAAATGTTTAATTTTTCAGCTATTTCTTTAACTTTTTGATCTATTATTTTAGGATCCACTTTCGCTAAAATTAAAGGTGCTGCGATATTATCATAAACATTCATACTATCAATCAGATTGTTTGACTGAAATACATAACCGAGGTTTTCATAACGGTATTCAGAAATGACACGGCTGGTCATTGCCAAAACATTTTCTCCATTAATAAAAACTTTACCGGAAGTTGGTTTATCCAATGTCGATAAACAGTTAATCAATGTCGTTTTTCCGGAACCACTGGGACCCATAATACACACAAAGTCTTCTTCATCAATCGCTAAATTAATATGATCTAATGCGATCGTTTCATCAGACATTCCCTGATTATAAATTTTGGTTAAATTTTCTGCTTCTAAAATATAATCTTTTATAAATTTCATTATGATTCCCTCCCAGTATATTCATTCCTGAATGCAATTAAAGTTAGTGCAAAGGCCGTCATGAAGATAGCCATATAGCTAATGATCATAATCGCCATAATAATCGTCGATAATCCGCCAAAGACATAGCTCTTATAAATTTGTATTACAATTGAGATCAATGGCAGAACAGAAGCGATTAAAAAATGACAGATAACTTCTCTGTTTATAATCTTTTTAATAAGATCCTGATTATATCCCATCACAGACAGTGATTTAAATTCACTTTCCCTTGAATGAATATAGACAATATTCTTAAAATATAAACATCCCGCTAATATGATTTCCAAAACAATATAACCGATTAAAGCTACCATTCGGTAGAGGTTTTCCCCTAAAGAAAAGCTAATGATTGACACAACACTTGGCAATACGGCAACGATCATCACAAGAGGAACTAATGAGTCTTTAAGCATTAGCTGAAGATCATTCAATACTACAAATCGCACCGGACTCTTATTCATAAAACTGCCATGTGCTTTTCCTATAAAATATGGAACAGCAAAGGATACGATCATTGCTAAAGCAAAGCTATTGATATAGCAATACATCGCAAAATTACCGCTTGTGAAATCATTTATAATCATTAATACTAAAGTAACGAAATAAGCAGCAATGGAAACTAACGTAATGAGCAGTGGTTTCTTTCCTGCTCCGCTCTCTTGCTTCAATTTACGTTCTTCTATCGTGTCATTGATGGATTTTGTTAAAATTTCCTGTCTTGCTTTTGGATCCATTCCAATCATTCCGAAAGAAGCAAAAGACATTTTAATGGATGCTCCGCCACCATATTTAACGATGTCCATCATTTGTTTGTTTTTCTTTTTATCCGTACGGTTAATAATTTCAATAATCTCATTTCGATAAGTAAAGCCAATATTAATGATAATAATATATCCGATCTTCGTTAAAACAAAAATCATTGTTTCAATGATGCCTGTCAGATTATACTGAAAGATATTCATTCCAATATCATATTGATGCGCGATAAAGAAATAAAGAATCGGTAAGATTACAGCCCCTAATATAAAGCCAATCGGTATAACAATTATAAAAATAACTAAATATTGAAGTAATAGGTATTTACTGATATCTAATAAGTTTCTGCCACATAAATACAACAATCCTAGTTCTTTTCGCTTATAGTCAATATACTGCGAATTGACATAGAACGTTATAAAAAAACTGAATGTGATAATCATCAAGGATAAGATACTCATACTTATTCTTTCGGTTGCCGGCATTCCGGTGATCAGCTGATGATTAACCAATTCAAAAAAGATAAATTCAACAGTTGTCAAAATGAGCATTGTTATTGCGAAAGAGAAGTATTTTCTTTTTTCCTTTGACATGACTTTCAAAGAAAATTTAAACATATAATCGCCTCCCGTGGTACCCCTTACTTAAATTGTATCACACTATTAATATTATTCAATATAATTATTTTTATTATTTTATTGGGTTGTTTATTTGTCCGTCTTTTACAATAATAGTGCGATGAGAATACTGAGCAGCTTCGTTTGAATGTGTCACCATGATAATGGTTTGTTGATTCATCTTATTTATTTTCTGTAATAATTTCATGATGTCTTCCCCTGTTTTGCTATCCAGATTTCCTGTTGGTTCATCGGCAAACAAAATTTCCGGCTGTCCAATCAGGGCTCGGGCAATCGCTACTCGCTGCTGCTGTCCCCCGGATAATTCACGAGGCGTATGCTTACGTCTTTCAGTGAGTCCCACTATTTCTAAAATATGATTTAACTGCTGTTTATAGTCTTTCATTTTCTTTCCATCCAATAATAAGGGCAGCATAATATTCTCTTCCACATTTAAATTCGGAATGAGATTATAAAATTGAAATATAAAGCCAATCTTGCGGCGACGAAATTGACTCATTTGATTATCATTTAGTTTTGCCAAATTTTTTTGGTTGATATAAACCGATCCTTTTGTCGGCTGATCCAGTCCTCCTAATATATAAAGCAGTGTACTTTTTCCGGATCCTGATTGTCCCATGATAGAGACAAATTCTCCTTTTTCTATTTTTAATGAAATATCTTTTAGTATGTGGGTTGTGCTTTTTGCCACGTTGAAGTCCTTAATAATATTTCTTGCTTCTACCACAATCTTTTCATTCATATCTTTTCCTCCTATTCAAACTTTATTTCTTCAACTAATTTCATTTGATAGCTTTTGATAATAGGAATTATTGATCCTAGCAAAGTAATGAAAATCCCCATCGCTCCTGCTAATAGAAATACTGTCTCATCTAACTGCGGTGTCATGGTTATCTTTTGTCCGACAATCAAAAAGATGGTTTGAATTTCCATGTAGGCTACACAAATCGCAATAAGGGCACCAATTGCTCCGCTGCTGAATCCTTCAATAAACACCATCTTTAGATTTTGGCGATGACTTAAACCAACGCACTTATAGACAGCCATTATCCTACGCTTTTGAATATAGTTAATCATCAGATTATTAATAATCCCGATAGCAGAAAGAATTAAGATAAAATAAGTCATGCTTTGCATTGGCTGTAAGAAACCCGATACAGTAGTCACAGCATCCTGATTAAATTCCTCTACGGTTCGGCTCCAGTTAGTTGTATTTCCAAATCGATCTCTTATCTGTATCATTACAGCGTCAGCATTCTCAGCCGTATAGGCTAAGAAACTATAGTGAGATTTATAAAAGTCTGCTTCTGCATTATCTGAACTAATGATTGCCTGTGCTTTCGTTGCTCGTGATTGATAAGTGCCAATTATCTGATAACGGTACTTCTCATTTTGATCAGATAGAATCAATTCATCCCCGACTTTTAACTTTGTCTGTTTTAAATAATCACTGCTTACTAAAACATAACGTTCGTTCGTAAATTCAGTGTATATTTCCTGCGGTGTCTTAGATGATACATAGGTTAAGCCTAACAAATCACTGTATTGGTCTAAATTCTCTGTTGCTTCTATTCTTGATATAAACTTCTCATTTCCCAGTATTTCATTTTCATAAACATAAACCGGTAAAACTTTTTCTATGCCTTCCATTTTTCTTACATCATCCACAAAGGTTATATCCATTTTTCCTTCGGCAAATCCTTGTAATTGAGAGCCTTGGAAAACACCGGTGATATAATCTGTCACAAAATTACCAATGACACTAATAACGATGACCGCGGAAATACTGATAAACAGCAGAGTAATATTCTGTACAATGCTTTTATTGTCACGAAGATTTCGTGCTGCCAATTTTCCTTCGTTCTTAAAAAGAAGCATATATAGATATTCCATTCCAATAGAAAAAAGATTTATGATATTAGGTAAAACCATAATAGTTCCTGCAATAAAGCCAATCAAAGAAAGTCCCCCGGCTAAATACAAGAATTGATCAGGGACTATATAAGGCAGAAAGATAGCAGATATAACCATGATGATTCCTAATAGAATGATACGCGGACGATAATTCTTTCTATCTTCTATATTACCTAGAATTATATCTTTAATTGGTAATTGACTGGCTTTGCGTATAGGCAGATAAGCACTCAGTAATGAAACAAATACAGCTACAACTACTGCAGCAGCCATCCCAAAATTAGATATAACTACTGGGATTTCTATTCCTTTGGAAATAGATGAACCTAAACCATTTAAAATCCATTTTAATAATAGGATACCAACAGGAATACCTATTAATCCTCCGATTGTCCCATAAACAAGACTTTCTAAAAGTAAAAGGCGTGTTACAGTTTTGGCAGTGGCTCCAATACTTCTAAAAGTACCAATAATTGGCAGACGATCTAAAGTGATTACTTTATAACTGCTGTAAATAATAAATATACTCATCGTCAATGAAAAGAAACTAATTAGGAAAAACGGCATTGATTTTTGTTTTGCATCAGCATTGATCTGAGCTTCATTCACTGTTTTTTCTATTTGATATTGTTCTTTGGGGAGTTGTTCAGATAAATCCGAAATAACATTTGAGATTGAATGCTTATCTGTTAAAGTTAATAAGACTTCACTGCTTCCATTAGCCTCCTGAAATACTTCCTCTAAAGCAGAATAGGGCATAACAACAGTAACGCCTCTTGATTGACGAAGAAACAAAGTATCATAAGCAGCGATATCAAATACTGTAAAATCTTTATTCTGTTTGCCAATCTGTAAAGTGACTTCATCTCCTTTTTCAATTCCATATTGTGTGGTAAAGCGGTCAGGCAAAATAATTTGATTGCCTAAGAATTGATTAAGCTCTGTATCACCGGATAATCGCATAGGATTAATTTTGTTTAAATCATCAAGATTAGCCGCAATCAGATCAACAGTTTCATAATAGCCTTCTTTATGATAGAGTGCTTCACCTTTTAATAACTGCACTTTATCTTGTATCAAGGCATGATCAGGAATATCTTCTATATCAATGAAAGTGTCATTAGCCCTTATTTTTACACTGGCCTCCCCCACCATTCCTTTTGCCATTTTACGCTGAGCCGCTTCATAAGAAACCCCAATCGAAAACGAAACAAATAATAATGTAGCAGAAAGTAAAATGGATAACAGCATCACCATGCTTCTAAATTTATGTTCCTTAATATTTGTAAAGATGTATTTAAATAAAATATTCAATTGAATTCCCCCTTTGCTTAACTAATTTTCTCTATTCAAGGCATTTTCAATAGCCTTTAATACCGTATCACTGGTGAATGTGGCATGACTGATGCTATCCACATCTATTGATTGTTTAGCGATCACCTCATCGGCAATCTGATAAGCTTGTGTCATATAGCTTTCTTTATGTTCCAATATCTCGATTTTTTGTATGATATGATCCTCAACAGTCACACTTACCACTGCAAAAAGAAGTTTGTTTTGACATATGCCAATATACTCTCCATCACTTATCTGGTGAAGATGAATCGAATCAATGGTAAGACGTTGTGGACGCAGCAATAAAGCTGCCATGAAAAGAGTAATACCTACTGTCAACGAAATCGTTAAAATGGTTTTAATGTACTTTTTCAAAACATGACTTTCCTCCTTATAATAAAAAATGGCTGATCTCTACTACACTTTAATAGTAGAGGATCAACCTTAACCAATCTTTTATTTAACCTTAAATTTCCTTAATTAAAGGGAATAGAATACGAAATTGACTACCCTTGTCAACAATACTGCTGACTTCAATTTTACCATGATGATACTCGATAATTTCTTTTGTAATTGCTAGACCTAAGCCTGTGCCTTCTTTGTTTTGCTTCGTTGTTCCCCCTCGATAATAACGTTCAAATAAATGATCTATTTGTTGCTGTGTCATTCCCGGTCCATTATCTGAGATGATTATTTCCAACTGCTTATTTATTTTTGAGATAGTGAGATAAACTTCTGTATTTGAATTTCCATGAACAAAAGCATTAATTATTAAGTTAGTAAAAGCTCTTCTTAATAATTTAGGATCAAATTGCCAGTCTATTTTTTCTTCCTTTGAATCAAATAGGATCTGCTGGTCTATAAATCGCGGATCATTCAATATATCAATAACAACCTCTTTCATAAAGCGCACCATATCTTGTGTTTTTAAATCAAGAGTAATCATTCCATTATCTAATTGATAGGTCAATTTTAGGTCGTTGATCAACATTTCGATATAATCTGCATTCTTTAAAATAATGCCTGCCCGTTCAGCAGTGAGAGAATCTTTGCTTTCCGCTAAAATTTCCCCATAGCCTTTTATCGGAGATAATGGTGTTTTTAAATCATGACTAATATTAGCAATCCATTCTTCTCTCGACTTTTCTGTCTGTAATCTCGTTTGATCGCTTAACTTAATGTCATAATCCAACCGATTTAAGCTTTCATAAACTTCCTTAAATGTACCGGTATTCTTTTTAGGATGATAAATACGTTTGGATATATCCTGAATTGCTGTCATCAGATGTGTCATTATTTTAGTCATGTAGAAGCCATAAATTATTCCACCGATGATAATAAGCAGTAAAAAAGCACTGCCTAAAATAAAAAATATAGTTTTTCCTTCAGTAAATTGTTCTCCGTTTAAATACATGGTAACTTTTTGAAGCTTCAAAGGAAAATGAACAAGATAAACATATTCCTTTTCATTATTCATATATGTACCAATAAGAGAGGTTGTCTCTTGCTGAAGCTGCTGATTCTGATAAATATTAAGAAGATCTCCCTGACTATAAGTGATAGGTACATTGGCAGAAGTTTGAAATGCGTATATTTCTTCACCGCTGACATCAAGTATTTGCAAGCCAACCTGATTATCGCTCAATATCTGTTTTCCTTCTTCATTAAGTCCGACCATCCCATTATCTAAAAAAATATAATTACTTATATTTTCTGTAAACAGTTTAGGCCAGCTGCTTCTTACTTGATTACCATTAGGGTCCTGAATCGTAATCACTTGAATAAAAAAGAAGAGGGAGATTAACAAAATAACAATTGAAACTAAAAAGAAGATGAAATAAATATGGAGCATACTTTTATAATTATGTTTACTCATTTATATCACCTTCTTTTTTAATTTGTAGCCTAATCCTTTGATAGTGATTAACTGTTTAGGATGAGATGGATCTTCTTCTATTTTTTCACGGAGATGTCGGATATGGACCATGATGGTATTATCACAAATACTGCTGTACTCTCCCCACACTTGTTCATAAAGCTGTTCCTTACTGATGATTCTATCAGCTCTTTCCATTAAATAAGCCAGCAGTAAATATTCTCTTCCGGTTAAAGACAATACTTTTCCAGCTTTATAAATATGACTGCTTTCATGATCCAATGTTAAGGGTCCTGCGGTTATTCTGTCAGACGCTAAAGAAGCAAGCTGGAATTGCTGACGACGAAGTTGTGCCTTGATACGAAAGACAATTTCACGAGGACTGAATGGCTTTGTAATATAATCATCCCCGCCGCTGGAAAGTCCCAATATTTTATCAATGTCTTCATTCTTTGAAGATAGAAATAATATAGAGCAAATTGAAAATTCCCTTATTTTTTTACAGACCTCAATACCATCCAGATCAGGCAGCATAACATCCAAAACAATAACATCCGGTTCAATCTGATGACATAATTGTATTGCTTCTGATCCGCTATAGGCCTTATAAATATGAACGAAACCATCGCTTATTAAAACCTCTTCAATTAAGTTAACAATATCTTCTTCATCATCAACCAATAATATTTTACATGCGTTCATAAGCGGCTCCTTTCCATTTAGCAGATCCTTCACCATCATTTTAACATCTTTCTGACGGAATCACTTATTTTTTAATATTTCTTTTCGAATATAGTCAATCGTTTCATCCAGTCCCTTTTCTTTTAATCGAACAAAAAGCGATTCGATCAACTGCATTGTATTTGGATGCATTAAATAATAACCGACTTTATTTTTTAGAAAGTATTCTAAAGGATAGCTGTCATGATAATTTTCTTTTGCATATACCTGACTAGCCACAACGCGGTCACAGAACATTTCAATTACATAAGGAATTTCCATTTCCACACCTTGAAATTCTCCTTGAATAGAATCAATCCAGTATTCAAAATGATGTTTATTTCTTCCTTTATGATGGAGCCATCCTCTTGAATATCCAATTACCTCTTTTTCACGACTGATCGGTGAACGGTATCCTTGATAAAAGCGAACTCCGGGAATAAACTCGGTTAAAGAGTATTTAGATAAATCATGCAGCAAGCCCTGTTTATATAAGCCGCAGCGAAAACATAGTGCCATAACTTTCATTTTATGCGTTGTAATAGTTTTAAAATGACCTAAGAAATTCTTCAACATCATAACTCTCCTTAATGAAAAAGTGCTTACAGCTTTCTGTAAACACTTATTAATTATTTAATTCTTGTTCCGTTAGGTAGATCTTTTACTAATGTAACTAAATCCAATTCATCAGAAGTGGATCCTGCCAGAATCATTCCCTGAGATTCAACCCCTCTTAATTTAGCCGGTTTTAGATTGCTGACCACAATTACCTTTTTTCCAACCATTTGTTCAGGTGTAAAGAACTGAGCAATCCCGCTGACGATCTGACGTGTCTCTTTCCCAATATTGATTTGTGACACTAACAGGCGGTCTGCACTTGGATGTTTTTCGCATGCTTCAACAGTTCCTACCGTTAATTCAATCTTGTTGAAATCATCGATTGTGATTTGTGGGACTTCATCCTTCTTTTCTTCTTTAACCTCAACTGTTTTGGGTGTTAAAGCTTCTATTTTCTTTTCAATTTCTTTAGCGTCAATACGAGCAAACAGCATTTCCGGATGAGCCGTTACTTTTGTTCCGCTTGCATACTGACCAAATTGATTTAATGATTCTAAAGAATCTGTTTCTGTATTCAGCTGTTCTAAAATCTTTTTAGCGGTTGAAGGCAGGAATGCTTTTAAGCATACTGCACTGAAACGAATACTTTCACATAGATTATATAATACTGTCGCTAAACGATCTTTCTGACTTTCATCTTTAGCTAATGCCCAAGGCATCGTTTCATCAATATATTTATTGGTTCTTCTTAACAATTTAAAGATTTCATCAATCGCATCTGCTACTCTTAGTTCATCCATCTTTGAAACCACTTTTTCTTTAGTTTCTAAAGCAACCTGAATTAATTCCTGATCAACAGAATCATTGATTCCTTTATTTTCTACAACTCCATCAAAGTATTTATTTGACATTGCAATCGTACGATTAACTAAGTTTCCTAATACATTGGCTAGATCAGAATTTACTCTTTCAATCAATAAATCCCAAGTAATATTTCCGTCATTATCAAACGGAATTTCATGAAGAACAAAGTAACGTACAGCATCCACGCCAAATAAATCGACTAGATCATCTGCATAGATAACATTTCCTTTTGATTTTGACATCTTTCCGCCACCTTGCAGCAGCCATGGATGACCGAATACTTGCTTAGGCAATGGCAAATCTAATGCCATTAACATGATTGGCCAATAAATTGTATGGAAACGAATAATATCTTTTCCGATTAAATGTAAATCAGCCGGCCAGAATTTTTTAAATAATTCACCGTGATTTCCATCAACATCATATCCCAAACCGGTAATATAGTTCGTTAAGGCATCAATCCATACATAAACGACATGCTTTGGATTAAATGGAACTTGAATAGACCATTTAAAAGTTGTACGGCTCACACAAAGATCCTGTAATCCCGGTAATAAGAAGTTATTCATCATTTCATTCTTTCTTGATACCGGCTGAATGAATTCAGGATGTGTATTGATATGTTCGATTAAGCGATCTGCATATTTTGATAATTTAAAGAAATAGGCTTCTTCTTTTGCCGGTTTTACCGGTCTTCCACAGTCCGGACACATACCATCCACTAACTGGCTTTCAGTAAAGAATGCTTCACAATCTGTACAGTACAATCCTTCATATTCACTTAAATAGATATCCCCTTGTTCATAGAGTTTAGTAAATATTTTTTGTACCTGTTGTTCGTGGTATTCATCGGTTGTTCTCATAAAGCGATCATAAGATGTATCCATCAAGTCCCAAATACGTTTTATTTCCCCGGCAATACCATCAACAAATTGCTTAGGATCAATTCCTGCTGCTTCTGCTTTTAATTCAATTTTTTGTCCATGTTCATCGGTTCCTGTTTGAAAGCGAACATTATAACCTTCTTCTCTTTTAAAACGAGCAATCGCATCAGCTAAAATAATTTCATATGTATTCCCAATATGCGGTTTTCCGGAAGTATAAGCAATGGCTGTTGTGATATAATAATCTTTATCTGTTTTTTGACACATAATAATTCCTCCTTTAATAAATAAAAAAACGTCCTTAACAAAGGACGAAATAATCGCGGTACCACCTTTTTTCGTATATTACTATACGCTCTTGAATCCTTAACGCGGAAGACGTGATTTCTAATTATTCAAAATCAATGCTCCTGGGCCATCTTCATTCACACATCATTGCCGGGTTCCACCATTTCCAGCTCTCTATCAACTAGTGATCACTACTCTTCCATTCTCTGCATATACTATTACAATAACAACTCATTTTGATTTTGTCAATATATTCTTACTTTATTGATAATATACCCCATATTTCTAAATTTATGCTTATCTTTATATACTTGCAATTCATTGAATTAGGTTTAAAATGAAAAACAAGGGAGGAAATAAAAATGATAGACGGACACGTTCATATAGAAAAAAGTCCATATACAATAGAGTATATTATGGAATATGTAAAGCAGGCGCAGGCAAGAGAAATCAAGGAAATCAACCTTTTAGAACATACGCATCGCTTTACTGAATGGAAAGAATTATACGAGCCGGCACGAAATGCGCATCCTAAAATGAAGGAATGGCTGGATAATAAAAATACGATCTCGATTCAGGACTATTTTGAATTTATTGCCAAAGTTAAAGCAATGGATTTGCCGGTAAAACTGAACTTTGGTTTAGAAGTCTGCTACTTTAAAGATAAAGAAGATTTCATAAAAGAACAGCTGGCTTTATTCCCATACGATTTTGTCATTGGCAGTATCCACTATGTTTATGACATGGCTTATGACCTCGACAATATTTCCCAAGCAATATTATGGGACGTAAAAGATGTTGATGATATTTATCGTACTTACTATACAGATACTGAGCATTTAATTTGTTCAGGATTATTTACACAGCTGGCACATATGGATACCATTAAAAAATATAATTTATACCCAAGCTATGATTTAACTGAGACGTATCATCATATTGCTGAACTGCTTAAAAAGCAGGATATGAAAACTGAATGTAATGTTGGCTGCTATTATCGCTACCATCATCATGATTTAGGGCTTAGTGATGTGTTGCTGAATATCTTAAAACAACATCAGGTGGAAATTGTTCCCTGCAGTGATGCTCATCAGCCAAGTGATGTAGGAATTCACTTTAATGAAGTAAAAAAACGCTTATAAAATAAAAGACCATGATTATGTACCTACCTCTAATCGTTAGATTTTATATCTAACCTTTGGGAGTTACATCATCTTCATGGTCTTTTTTCCTCCCCTCTAGAATAGTTATGAGTTTAGGATTTGCTTACATAGCTATCATAATCAAATTGTTTCTATGTTTGTTTCAATTTGTGTAAAGTGCCTGTTTTTTTGTCTAAATACAGCTGATTAGAGATTTTAAAGCTTCTTTGAATTTGCTGAAAAGATAGTTCTGCAAGATGGTCGTAAGTTATTTTATTGATATAATCTATATTTAAAATAACAGAGCGGTTAATACGTAAAAAGCGATAATCGGTTATTTCCAAAATATCTGCTAACCGATAGTTAATCAAATATTCTTGTCCGTAGATGGTCTGCATCATCAAATGACGATTTTTCATTTCAAAGTATAAAATCTCATTATACCGATAGGCTTCTATTCCATCCTCTGTTTTAAAATAGCAGTCAAAGGTCTGCATGATCATCGTGAGATATGTTTTAAACTGCTGGTTAAAGGAATCCAATTGATCATACGTTACATATCCCAAAACATTATAGCCTATCGCCTTGTAACAGGATTTAAGATTTCGTGAAATATAGATATAATAAGTATTACGCCATTTTTCCTGACTTTTAAACTGATCAGGAATATTCCCATACTCATCAATATCTACAATCAAAAATAAATATTTCATTCGTTCTTTTTGTATGTTCTCTTTTTTCCATTCATGATGAATATAAAGGTTGCGATAAATACATTTTCTTATTTCTTTTTTTATCGTTTCCGCAAGATCATTTTTACTGCATAAGATCATAATATTAATCATTTAATTTCTCCCAATTTTTAATTTGGAGATAAATGTGAAATTTCTTTTTTACTCTAACATAGTTTCCTCTTTAAATAAAGAAAAAAAGGCATCTGCCTTTTAATCTATATGATATGTTTTATAAACTTCATTTTTAGAAAGGTTTCTTTCTTTTGCTACTTTCTTGATGGCTTCCTTAGAGGTTAACCCTTCATTCATGTAAACCGCTATTTGTTCATTAATATCTAAATCAAACGTCTGCTCGATCACTTCTTTAGTTCCCTCTATAACAATTACCATTTCACCTTTGAGACTATCACATACTTCCAATACTTCACTGATTTTTCCGCGAATAATTTCCTCATGTCTCTTTGTTAATTCACGGCATAGAGCGATAGGACGATCTCCTAAATATTCAAGCATCAATGTTAAGGTTTTATTTATACGGTGTGGGGATTCATAGAAAACTAGGGTTTCACGATAATCCTTCAATGAAGTTAATTCCTTCTTTTTTGTTTTATCACTATGATTTAAAAAGCCATAAAATAAGAAGGGCTGCGGACAAATGCCGGAAACGACCAAAGCATTAAGACAAGCATTAGCACCGCTGACAGATACAACATTATATCCTTTTTCAATCACTTTCATGACTAATTCATAACCGGGATCAGAGATTGCCGGATACCCAGCATCACTGACTAAAGCAATATTGGCATCTTTAAGTAATTCCAATATTTTATATGAAGAAGCTTCAATATTATGTTCATGATGCGAAATCAGCTTTTTCTTAATATTGAAGTGATTCAGCAGCTTTATCGTATTGCGTGTATCTTCTGCGGCAATGTAGTCCACCTCATTTAAAATATTAACGGCACGATAAGTCATCTCATCTAAATTACCAATTGGTGTCGCTACTAAATATAAAGTTGATTTTTCATTTTCAAAACTTTTCTGTCTAATCATCGAACTTTTCTCCAAATATTTTTCTTATTTCCTTCGTATAATCTCCATTTTCCTCATGGGCATAAATAGGCGGAAGAATTTTTAATCCTGTATTGCCTTTATATATTGCTTCAACTAATACTGTATTGCATTCTTTTCCTACTTTTGGATAGACCAGCTGCATTCTTTTAGGTTCAAGATCATATTTTTTCATTAATGTAATAATTTCAATCAGTCGATCCGGACGATGCACAATCACAAATCGTCCCTTTTGATTTAAGATACGACTGGCATTTTGAATAATTTCTTCTAAAGTAATCATGATTTCATGACGAGCAATCTTTAAATACTCGCTTTCATTTAAATTGCTTCTTTCTCCCAATTTAAAAAACGGCGGATTGCAGACTACCAAATCAGCCATGACATCTCCTTGACAATATTCTTTAATATCGGAGTGAATGATCTTAACTTGCTTTTTTAAATCATTAAGTTCAATATTTTTTTCGGCAATCAAACAGGCTTCTTCTTGAATTTCGACTGCTGTAATCGGACAGTCTGTTCTTAAAGATAAAAACATTGGAATAGCTGCATTATTGGTTCCAAAATCTATGATATGACGGCAATTTTTATTGATCGTACAAAAATTGGCTAATAAAACAGTATCCAAAGAAAAGTTAAACATGTCTTTTCTTTGGATAATTTTGAACTGTTCATGAGCCAATAAATAATTTAATACTTCATTTTCTTCCATCATATTATTGTTTTGGCTTTACCTGTTTAATTTCACTTAGATCAACAAACAGGATATTTCCGTTATCTTCAATTTTTATTTGCTTATTCAAAATATTAATTCCCAATACTTTATATGTATGATCATTATAAATAACGCGGCTGCCTATTTTAGGAAAATGCTTTTTGGCTTCACTGTATGCTTCATCTTCATATTTTAAACAACACATCAAACGTCCGCAGGCACCTGATATTTTTTCAATATTGATTGCCAGCATCTGATTTTTTGCCATATTGATGGATACCCCATCAAATTCACCGAGGAAAGACGAACAGCATAATGGTAAACCACAGGTTCCCAGTCCCCCTACCAGTTTAGCTTTATCACGAGGACCAATCTGTCTTAATTCAATACGGCATCTAAAAATACTCGCTAATTCCTTTAATAATTCTCTAAAATCCACACGTTCTTCTGAGGTATACATAAAAATAACCTTTGAGGCATCGTGAGTATATTCACAATGAATCAGATTCATATCTAATTTATGCTTTTTAACCACCTTCTTACAGACAGCCAAAGCATCTAAAGCATTCGCTTCATTTACCTTTTCTTTTTCAAGATCTTCTTTTGTAGCGATACGGATAATCGGTTTTAATTCCATATCCAAATTGAATTCAGATAATTCTTTCATATCCGTTACCACTTCCCCAAGTTCTAAACCGCGTGCTGTTTCCACTATAACAGCATCTAACTTTTTTAATGGGACATGTGTAGAAAAATAATACACTTTTCCTACACTTTTAAAGCGGACTCCAACTATTTTTTTTTCTTCCATAGGATCCTCCTTTTAAATACTATAGACTAAACGATCAATGATCAGGGCAATATTCGCATTATAACCTAAATCATTTTTAATCATTAATATATTTTCAATTTTTTCTATCAGCGCTTCATCCTCATCCTGACAGCTTAAGATAAAATCATGATCACAAAAAATTTGATCTATATGATTATTTTTATTTAAAACATCTTTAAAGCCTAAAACAATTAAATCTAAAAACAAGGCTATACTATCACGATCTTTAAATTTTTTCAAAAGATTTGTTTGAACGTTCAACGCTAAATTCTCTTTTTTAAAGTAATAGTCTTCAACAAAGTTTAAAGCTTCAATGATTAAATCATTAAAGGATTCACTTTTAGACAATTCTAACATTTGCACAGATGAAGAACTAATATGCGTGAGTATATTGGCTTTTTCTTCTGATGTCCCCTGTTCGATAAGACTATCTTTCATTAATCCCATATTTAAGGGTTTTAATCGAAAGATCTGACAGCGTGAAACAATCGTCGGTAATACACGATTGATATTTTCACACGTAAAAACAGCATAGATGCCTTCTACTGGTTCCTCTAGTATCTTTAAAAGACTGTTGATTGCTTCCGGTGTAGAATTTTCAATAGATTCAATAACATAAATCTTTCCATGTCCTTCTACAGACGTTTTCAGCAGCTTGCTTTGAATCGCTTCTATAGCCCCTTTTTTAATTGGTTCTTCTTTGCCATTATAATGAATCATATCGATATAGCTGTTTTCACTTACCTGTTGACAAATACGACATTGATCACAGCATAATAATTCGTCTTGACACAAGAGTGATTTAACCAAAAATTCAGCGTACTGATAAGCATCATGCCCTTCAATCAGATAAGCATGGTTACGTTTATTTTGATTAAATTCATTATAAATTGTTTGATAGAAGATTGGCTGTTCTAATTTTATTTGCTCAATTGTTTTCATTTTAAATGATCCTCAATTAAATCCATAACATTGTTTTTGACTTCTTCAATAGATTTTGAAGCATCAATACAAATAATACGCTCTTTGAAGCGATCTACTACTTCCATATATCCATCATAAACCTTTTGATGAAAAGTAAGATCCTCCAAGTCTAAGCGATCTAATGTTCTCTTATCATCTTTCTTTGTTCTTTCTAATCCCAATTTTGGATCAATATCAAAAAAGATAGTAAAATCAGGCATGATTTCTTCAATGGCAAACAGATTCATTTCGTAAACTTTATCAATGCCAATGCCTCTCCCTACTCCCTGATAAACAAGGGAACTGTCAACAAAACGATCACAAATTACAATTTTGTTTTCTTTTAAAGCCGGCAGTACCTTTTCGATTAGATGCTGACGTCTTGCTGCGGCATATAATAAAGCTTCTGTTCTTTCATCCATGGCAGTATTCTTAGGATCCAATATAATTTTACGAATCTGTTCAGCAATTTCAATGCCTCCCGGTTCCCTCGTTAAAACTACATCAATTCCTTTATTCTTTAATGCTTCTGCGACTAAGGCTGCGATGGTTGTCTTTCCACTTCCATCAGGACCTTCAAACGTTATAAATAATCCTGCCACAAAATACACACCCTTTCCATTTTACTATATTATAGCGAATTTCTCATTCTTTTTAAAGGAAAGTTTTAATAATTATAGCGACAATAAACCCCGGTATTCCCAAAACAGTAATCATAGCTACATTAAAGATATTTAATGGCAAGCTAAAATTATATCTCATAGCAATAGAATTAAATAACATAATTAAAACAGTTGAAAGAATAAAACGTATAATATATTTATTTACATTTTTAAGCATAAAAAACACCCCATATTCATTCATATGAGGCATTTATTTTATTAAGACTAAATTTTTCTTCTTCCTTCAAATGATTTTAGTAAAGTCAGTTCATCTGCATAATCCAAATTACTTCCGATCGGGAGACCGTTTGCGATACGGGTTACATTGACATTTTTATTGCTTAATAGTTTAGATAAGTATAAAGCTGTCGTTTCCCCATTACGTGTAGGATTGGTAGCAATAATCACTTCCTGTACATCTTCTAAGCGATTTAGTAAGCTTATGATATTAAGGTCTTCAATCATTACACCATCCATGATTGAAACAACGCCATGCAAAACATGATAAAGACCTTTGTATTCTTTCATCTTTTCCATCGCATAAATATCTTTAGGTGTTTCGACAACACAAATCATCGAAGTGTCACGAGTTGGATCTTTGCAGATCTCACATAAATCATCTTCACAGATATTTCCGCATTGCTTGCAGTAATGGATATTTTCCTTTACTGCCGTAAGAGCTTTTGCGAAATGTTCTGTATCCGTTTCTTTCATTGATAAAACATGGTAAGCAAGCCTTTCAGCATTTTTATTTCCAATTCCCGGAAGCTGCTTAAAGCAGTCAATCAATTGCTGAAAACTTTCTGGATATTGAAGCATTAAAATAATCCTGACATATTGGCTCCGCCAGTTGCAGCGTCAATTGCTTTTTCTCTTTCATCACGCACTTTTTTTACGGTTTCATTGATTGTGATCATCAAGAGATCTTCTAATACTTCTTTACCATCTTTATCTAACAATTCTTCATCAATAGTTAAAGATGTAATTTTAAGATTACCATCAATCACACCTTTGATTGCTCCATCTGCACTTTGAAATTCTACTTCTTTTTCATCATACTCTTTTTTGATTTTATCTAATTTTTTCTGCATCACTTGTGCTTGTTTCATTAATTGATTAAAGTTCATATTTTATTCTCCTTTTATTTCGACTAAATCACCAAACAGCTTAACGCCAAATGCTTCAGCTTCGCTTAATGTTTTTTCTTCATCTTTCTTTTCAACAATATGGATATGACTTAATTGAATCGGTTTTGGTTCCGGCAGCTGCTGATTTCGTTTTAATTCGATAAAACGATTTCGCATCACAGGCCATTCTTCTTTTAGTACTGCAATAAATTCCAGCTCCATACCTAATATTTCCAATAAGAATTGTTTCAATTCTAAATAATAATTACCGTTGTTGATTTGATTGACCATCGGCTGAAATTCAAAGGCAATCACTAAACCATTGCTGCTGGCAGCAACAGGCTGTCCATCACATAACATAGACGCCAGCTTCGCTGTATTTAAATTAAACTTATAGCGCTGAATCACACTCCACTTTTCCTGTATATCCATCAGCACCTTTTTGTTGGCTTGCACTAAGATATTTAAAATATCATTAAAATCGACTTCCACATTATTTATATTCATTTCTTCTTTAAATGAAGATGTTGGTTGAATCGTCTTCACAGTCTCATTTTTTAAGACAGGTTCCTCATTTATTAAAAAATCGATATCTTCTATTTTTTCAAATTTTATTGGTGATTCGTTATACACCAGTATTTCCTCTTGAATGGGTTCAGCGATTTCGACTATAGGTTCTTCTGTCCCTTCATTTTCAATATTCAAATCAGCAGACTTCAATCTTACTTCTTCTGTTTTTTCAATAATCGGTGTTTTTTCTATTTTTACTGTTTCTTCTTTAATCGGTGATTTTATTAATTCTTTCTGAACAGTTTCAACTATAATTTTCTTCTCTTCAGTCACCTTATTCGCAATTTTCAGCATTGCTAATTCAAAATATAACTTAGCGTTTGAGGCAAATTTGTACTGCTGATCCGCTTGAATTAAAATATCAATATATGTAAAGGTTTCCTCTGCGGTAATGTAAGGAACAATCCCTTCTATTTCTTCCTGCTTTAAAACAAAAAGACAATCCACATCCTGTGTATTTTTATAAATAATTATATCTTTTAAAATATCGATTAAATCTGTCGTCAATCGCTTTACATCAATGCCTGTTTGAAACATTTCTTCAATACGATTTAATATCACTGGAATATCTTTATTCATCAGTGATTTTAGAAAAGATAATTTTTGAGCAGAGGATACAATTCCATAAATTTCATTAATATCTTTAACAGTTAAATGACTTGAATAGGCAAGACATTGTTCTAAGATGCTTAATGCGTCACGCATACCTCCATCTGCCAAAGATGCGACTAATTCTAATGCTTCTCTTTCACATTGAATATTTTCGCCTTCCAAAACGGTTTCTAATCTTTCTACGATCGACTGATCATTAATCTTACTGAAATCAAATCGCTGACAACGCGAAATAATTGTCGGCAATATCTTATGTGGCTCGGTTGTCGCTAAAACAAATACAACATGTGCCGGCGGTTCTTCCAAAGTTTTTAATAAGGCATTAAATGCCCCCGTAGACATCATGTGAACTTCATCGATGATATAAACTTTATACTTTCCTTCAATAGGCGCATATTTTACTTTTTCAATCAGATCACGAACTTCATCTACTCCATTATTACTCGCTGCATCAATTTCCACAATATCCGGATGTGTTCCATTCATAATTGAGATACAGTTTTCACATTCATCACAAGGGATGTTTTCTTTATTTTCACAAGTACAATTAATTGCTTTTGCTAATATTTTTGCAACGGTTGTTTTCCCCGTTCCACGTGGTCCACAGAAAAGATAAGCATGAGCAATTTTATTTTGTTTTACTGCATTTTTCAATGTCTTAACAATGTGTTGCTGCCCAGCTAATTCTTCAAAATTTTGTGGTCTATAAGAACGATATAAAGCTTTATATGCCATAGACGCACCCCCTTGTTTGTATTATACAATATCTTTTAATTTTTATATATTATTTTCTTTTTTTCTTAAAATAATCGGTCATAATTTGTGAACATTGATTTTCTAATATACCACCATAAAATATAGGGATATGATTAATTTCTGTTTTTCTATATTGTAATAAAATAGATTCAAGGCTAATAAAGCGATGATCTGCTGCACCATAAACTACTTTTCGTAATCTGGCATTGATAATCGCTCCCGTACACATCATACAGGGTTCAAAAGTTACGTACATATCACAATCTAATAAATATGGTGAATTTAAGACCTGACATGCCTGCTGGATAGCTAATATTTCTGCATGTGCTGTGGCATCATGATGACTTTCTTTTAAGTTATATGCCGCAGCTATTAGTTTTCCATTTTTAACGATAATCGCCCCAACCGGAACTTCATCTTTTTCATATGCAATTTTTGCTTTTTCCAGAGCTTCGCTCATATAGACCTGATCTATATTCATAATTCTTTCCTCTTTATAATTTAAAAGCCACTACACATAGATAGGGATTCTTAATGCTGCTACCTTCCGGTCCTGACATGGTTCGAATATTTCTATTGTAATGGCATGAATTATTATAACATTGAATCTGTCTTCCGTCAATATATATTACTTCTTTTCATTATACTATTAAAATGTTTCACGTGAAACAAAAAGAAGCAGGAGATCCTACTTCTTCTTCGCTATTTTTTCTTTACCACCCATATATGGCTGTAATGCTTTTGGTATATCAATGCTTCCATCTTCATTTAAGTTGTTTTCTAAAAACGCAATCAACATACGAGGTGGAGCTACTACTGTATTATTCAATGTATGAGCAAAATATTTACCCTCTTTCCCATTAACACGAATTCCTAATCTTCTTGCTTGGGCATCTGTTAAATTTGAGCAGCTTCCAACTTCAAAATATTTTTGCTGTCTTGGTGACCATGCTTCAACATCGATACTTTTACATTTCAAATCCGCTAAATCTCCTGAACAGCATTCTAATGTTCTTACAGGAACATCAAGTGATCTAAAGAAGTCAACTGTATTCTGATATAATTTTTCAAACCACATCTTGCTTTCATCTGGATGACATACAACAATCATTTCTTGTTTTTCAAATTGGTGTATACGATAAATTCCTCTTTCTTCGATACCATGTGCTCCTTTTTCTTTTCTGAAACATGGAGAATATGATGTATACGTATAAGGAAGTTTATTTTCATCAAGGATCGTATCAATAAATTTACCGATCATTGAATGTTCACTTGTACCGATTAAATATAGATCTTCTCCTTCAATCTTATACATCATCTCATCCATTTCATTAAAGCTCATAACTCCGGTAACTACATTGCTTCTGATCATATAAGGTGGAATCACATAAGTAAATCCTCTATCAATCATAAAATCTCTTGCATAAGATAATATAGCTGAATGTAATCGTGCTACATCTCCCATTAAATAATAAAATCCATTTCCGGCAACTTTTCCGGCACTATCCATATCTATTCCATCTAATGCTTCCATAATCTCTGTATGATATGGCACATCAAATGGTTTTAATGCTGGTTCTCCAAATTTTTCGATTTCTACATTTTCACTGTCATCTTTTCCAATAGGAACAGTATCATCGATAAAGTTAGGAATCTGCATCATCAGTTCTTTTAATTTTTTGCTTAATTCATCCTCTTTTACTTCTAACTGTGAAAGTTCATCTGCCATTTCATTTACTTTTTTCTTATTTTCTTCGGCTTTATCTTTTTCACCGTTTCTCATGAACTGTCCAATTTCCTTGCTTAAAGCATTTCTTTGGCTTCTGATTTCACTCGCTCTTGTTAAAGCGGCACGATAATCAACATCTAATTGCAAAGCTTCATCCACAATATGCAGTTTGTGATCCTGAAACTTCTTTTTCATGTTTTCTTTCACACGTTCAGGCTCTGCTCTTAAAATTGCTATATCTATCATAAATAAATCCTCCTTATATAAAATAAAAAACACCTCATCAAGGGACGAATACATCGTGGTGCCACCCTATTTCGTAAGCAATGCTTACCTTCATTAGATAACGGCTAATGCCGGAAATGATTACTTCATTCATCATTTCACTCCTAGGTTGATTTCTATAAAGATCATTACTATTTTACACCAACCAATAGCTCTCTTTAAATGACTGCTTTATATACTTATCCTAATCTTCGATTTATTTGTATTATACTATAATATTTTTTACAAAACAACCCTTCTTTATACTTTCATTTTAAATTTATTTAAAGATATATTCTTTTATCCTTTGATCAAATAAAGGCCAAAGAACTGGGATAAATTGCTTATGATTGTACATATCTTCTAATTCGTTTAAATTAACTTGTGCTGCTGAAATAGTTTCACCTTTTTGTAATACAATATCTTTCAAACGAAAATCATAATGTAAGATATAAGAATAATATATATTTCTTCCTATAAACCTTTTATCAAATAATTGCAACTGTGATAAATCTGCTTCTATTCCTGTTTCTTCCAGCAATTCTCTTTTTGCCGCTTCTAAATGATTTTCACCGGCAATAACTGCACCACCGGTACATTCCCAATATGAACCATAAAAATCTTTATTTGGATCGCGCTGAGTAATTAATAGCTTTTTGTTATGATTTACTGTCCATACGGTCACTATTAATTGATATTCTCCCTCCCGCATTTTAATACCACGATTACATATCTTTCCTGTTTTATTTTCATATTGATCATAAATATCGATTTGTTCCATTATCTCCTCCTAATGTTTCACGTGAAACATTACTATTCAAATAGTTTAGTTTTCTTTACACGTTCCCATGCTCTTGATACAAACTGACTTTTACTTACTAATTCTAATAGTTCTTCTTTTGTTGCCTTTCTAACAGCAATAGTCTCTCCTTCCTGCAAACAAATACCATCAAGATTAAAGTTATGGTGATATACATATATATCATAAATAGACTGATCCATTAAAAAGTGTCCTATCTTTTCCAAATCACTTTTATCAGCTTTTAATCCAGTTTCTTCATATAATTCTCGAATAGCTCCCTCTATGCTGGATTCTCCGGCAATTACTGATCCTCCCGTACATTCCCACAACAAACCAAATGGCTTATTTTTATCTCGCTGTGTAATCAAAATTTCATTTTGATCATTGATTGTCCATATTTCTACCACAAGATGATATTTTCCTTCTGGCAAAGGCTGTCCTCTTATTCCTATTTCATTTAATTTATTTCCATTCTGATCATATAAGTCCCATTTTTCCATTAGCTTCCTCCTTAATGTTTCACGTGAAACATTAATATATATAAATTATATCATTGATTAAATTTAAATTAAATCAAAAAAATACCTCGTAAGATATTCTTACAAGGTATTTAATCTTATTCTTCTATTATTTCCTCTTCATCCTCAGCTTCAGCTTTTTCAACAACCTCAACAGTTGAAACCTTAGATCCGTCAGCAACTTTAATTAAACGAACTCCCTGAGTATTACGTCCGGCTGTTTTAACCTGATCCATTGGTAGACGGATAATAATACCTGCATCTGTAATAATCAAAAGATCTTCATCTCCGTTAACTGCTCTTAATGAAACAATATTACCATTCTTTTCTGTGGCATTCAAAGTTTTGACCCCTTTACCACCACGATTAGATTTACGATATTCATCGATTGGAGACATTTTTCCATATCCCTTTTCTGTGACTACCATGATATATTGTCCTTCTTTATCTGTTGTCATACCAACAACATAGCCGCCATCCGTATTAATCCCTTTTACTCCGGAAGCTGTACGTCCCATTGGTCGTACACCACTTTCATCGAAGCGAACCAATTTACCATTAGAAGATGCAATTAAAATTTCATCTTGTCCGCTTGTCATTTTAACTGTTACTAATTCATCATCTTCTTTTAATGTAATAGCAATTTTACCAGATTGACGAATATTTTCAAATTCTTCTACACTGACACGTTTTACTAATCCTTTTTTAGTAGCAAAGAATAAATAGCTTTCAGTGAAGTTTTCTTCTTTGAAATGTTCTCTTGAAATGCTGATCATGGATTTAATTGATTCATCTTTATCAAGATTCAATAGATTAATGACTGGCAATCCTTTAGCTGTACGTCCAAATTCAGGAATCTGATATCCTCTTAAACGATATACTTTACCAAAGTTTGTAAAGAATAACAGGTCGTCATGAGTTCCCATGTTAATCATCTGATCAACCACATCATCATTATTCGTTGCCATTCCTTTGATACCACGTCCTCCTCTGTTTTGAGTTTTATAGGTATCTACCGGCTGACGTTTAACGTAACCATTTGTTGTTAAAGAAATAATGATATCTTCTACTGGAATCAAATCTTCATCTTCTAAATCAAATGTTCCTTGAATAATTTCTGTTCTTCTAGGATCACTGTATTTATCTCTGATTTCTAATAATTCTGTTTCGATAATCGCAATAATTCTTTCAATATTATTTAGAATATCTTGTAAATCTGCAATTACTTCTAATAAATGCTGGTATTCGTTTAAGATTTTTTCTCTTTCCAAACCGGCTAAACGCTGCAACTGCATTTCACGAATGGCTTTTGCTTGTTTATCCGATAAACCAAATTCGCTCATTAGACGTCCTTGAATATCTTCAGTCGTTCTTGAACTGCGAATTAAATTAATAATCGCATCAATATTATCTAAAGCAATCTTTAATCCTTCTAAGATATGAGCTCTTTCCTGTGCTTTTCTTAATTCAAATTGAGTTCTGCGGCGAATAACTTCTTCTTGGTGTTCTAAATAGTTTGTGATAATGTCTTTGATTCCCAAGGTTTTAGGTTCATTGTTAACCAAAGCAATCATATTAACACCAAATGTTGTTTGTAATGCTGTCAGTTTATATAACTGATTCAATAAAACCTCAGGCTGAACATCTTTTCTTAATTCAATAACGACACGGATTCCTTCACGATTCGATTCATCACGAAGATCCGTTATCCCTTCGATTCTTTTTTCTCTTACATGTTCAGCGATCTTTTCAATTAATCGTGCTTTATTCACCTGATAAGGCAATTCATTAACAATAATTGATTTTTTTCCGTTACTGCTTTCAACAATATCAGTTTTAGCACGCATAATAACAAGACCGTTTCCGGTTTCATAAGCTTTTTTAATGGCAGATTTACCTAAAATATAAGCTCCGGTTGGAAAATCCGGTCCATGCAGATAGTCTTCCATCAATTCTGTAACAGTAATATCAGGATTTTTAGCGACTGCCAAAACTGCATCAATCGCTTCCCCTAAATTATGTGGGGGAATATTGGTTGCCATCCCAACCGCGATTCCGGTAGATCCATTAACAATTAGATTAGGAAATCTTGCCGGCAATACTTCCGGTTCCTGTTCCTCGCCATCATAGTTGGCTATAAAGTTAATCGTATCTTTATTGATATCACGAACCATTTCCATAGATAATTTTGACATTCTTGCTTCAGTATAACGCTGAGCGGCAGCACCATCTCCATCGATTGATCCAAAGTTTCCATGTCCATCAACTAACATATAGCGATATGAGAAATCCTGTGCCATTCTAACTAAGGCATCATAGATAGAAGAGTCTCCATGAGGATGGTATTTCCCCATAACTTCCCCTACGATACGGGCAGATTTCTTATATGGTTTATCACAATAAGCACCTAATTCATTCATTCCGTATACAATACGTCTTTGTACTGGTTTTAACCCATCACGTACATCGGGCAAAGCTCTAGCGACAATAACGGACATTGAGTATTCCAAGAATGAACGTTTCATTTCTTGTGTTAATTTAGTTTGCTTTATTCCTCTTTCTTCCATAATTGTTCCTTTCCTTATACATCAAGATTTGTTGCATACTTCGCATTTTCTTGAATGAATTCACGTCTAGGTTCCACTTTTTCACCCATTAGCATATCAAATATTAAATCAGCTTCCATCGCATCATCTACAGTGATCTGAAGTAAAACACGGCGTTCAGGATCCATGGTTGTCTCCCAAAGCTGTTCGGCATCCATCTCTCCAAGACCTTTGTAACGCTGAATCGTATAACGGGCATTGGGTCCCAATTCTTCTTTTAAACGGTCAAGTTCATCATCACTGTAACAGTAATGTTCTTCTTTCCCCTGCTTTAGCAAATATAAAGGCGGCTGAGCGGCATATACAAATCCCTGTTCAACCAGTGGACGTAAATAACGATACAGGAATGTCAGCATCAAAATACGGATATGCCCTCCATCGACATCGGCATCGGTCATGATAACAATTTTATGATAACGTAATTTTGACACATCGAATTCATCACCGATTCCGGTTCCAAATGCAGTAATCATTGAACGTATTTCCGCATTAGTCAAGATTCTTTCCAATCGTGCCTTTTCAACGTTCAAAATTTTACCACGTAATGGCAGGATCGCCTGCGTATTACGATCACGTCCTAATTTTGCAGAACCACCTGCTGAATCCCCTTCGACGATAAATACTTCTGAAATAGTTGGATCCTTTGATGTACAGTCTGCTAATTTACCTGGAAGAGAACTGACTTCCAAAGCACTTTTACGGCGTGTCATTTCACGCGCACGTTTAGCCGCCATTCTCGCTCTTGAAGCAAGCAATGCTTTTTCTACTACGATCTTAGCAGTATCAGGATTTTCCAATAAAAATTTATCAAGTTCAGAAGAAATAATATTGCTGGCAATACGACGTACTTCCGCATTTCCTAACTTTGTTTTTGTCTGTCCTTCATACTGTGGATCAGGATGCTTTACAGAAATAATAGAAGTCAGTCCTTCACGCACATCATCACCGGTTAAATTATCATCATCTTTTTTCATTAATCCTTTTGCTTTTGCATAGTTATTAATGCCCCTTGTTAAGGCTAAACGGAACCCTTCTTCATGCGTTCCCCCTTCAATGGTGTTGATGTTATTACAGAAAGAATAAATATTTGGCTGGTATCCGTCATTATACTGCATGGCTACTTCTATTTGAATGCCATCCTGTTCATCTTCCATGTAAATAATATCATCATGAATCGGGGTTTTGTTTTTATTGATAAAAGCGACATATTCTTTAATTCCGCCTTCATAGTAATATACTGTTTTCTTTTCTTCATCTTGACGACGATCGATTAAAACAATTCTTAACCCTTTATTTAAGAAGGCTAATTGACGAATACGATCTCTTAAAGTTTCATAATCATAAGTAGTAGATTCTGTAAAAATAGTAGGATCTGCTTTAAAAATAACTTCTGATCCGGTCTTATCCGTATCACCGATCATTTTTAAATCTTCTACTGCTTTTCCTCCGTTCGCAAACTTCTGATAATAAAGCTTGCCATCACGAGAATTATGAACGTACACTTCCAGCCACTCTGATAAAGCATTTACAACGCTGGCACCAACCCCATGCAGTCCACCGGATACCTTATATCCGCCGCCACCGAATTTACCTCCGGCATGTAAGACAGTAAAAATGGTTTCAACCGTTGATTTTCCGGTTTTCGCATGAATTCCGGTAGGCATCCCACGACCATTGTCTGTAATTTTTACAATATCATCTTTTTCCAAAATAACATTGATTTCAGTACAATACCCGGCTAATGCTTCATCGATTGCATTATCGACGATTTCCCAAACCAAATGGTGAAGCCCTCTTGTAGAAGTGGATCCGATATACATTCCCGGACGTTTACGTACAGCTTCTAATCCTTCTAAGACTTGAATGTCCGATTCATCATAGCTATGTTCTACTTTTTCTTCGCTCATCTATTACTCCTCCTTCAATTTTCCTTCTTCTATTACAAATACACTGGCATTTTTTAATATTTTTTGATCAATATCATCCAGTGAAGTAGTGGTGATAAAAGTCTGAATTTTCTGATCCAAGAGATTTAACAGCATCTCTTTTCGAGAGTCATCCAGTTCTGACAACACATCATCCAGCAGTAAAACCGGATATTCTCCGATTTCATTGCGTATTAATTCCAGCAGGGCAATTTTAATGGCTAACACGATTGTTCGCTGCTGTCCCTGTGAGGCATAATCAAAAGCATCATGATCATTTATAAATATTTTCATGTCATCCTTATGAATGCCATCTTGTGTCATTGTATAACGAATATCGCGCTCGATATTGCGTTCATATCGTTTCAATATTGCTTCGTACAAAGTATCAAAATCAAGAGCGATAAACGATTTATATTTAAAACGAATATGCTCATGATTGTTTGCTATCTTTTGGTAAACGACTTCTGAAAGAGCCGTTAATTGATTAATGAAATTCAATCTTTTCTTAATAATATCTACCTGCAGCGCAGCTAATTGTTCATTTAGAACTTCTAAATAAGGATCACTTTTTGTATTTCTTTCTTTCATCAGCTTTAGAAATTTATTTCTTTCTTTAAGCAGACGATTATATTTTGATAAGTTAAATAAATAGATGGGTGATACCTTACTCAATTCTAAATCAATAAAGCGTCGACGCTGACCGGGCCCCCCTTTTACTAAAGAAAGATCATCCGGTGTAAATACGACTACATTTAAATAGCCGACAAATTCACTTGTTTTCATAATATCATTGCCATTGACCTTTGCTCGCTTATTTTGATCATTTAAGATAACCTCCAAATCTAAATGGTGATGATTGGATTGAATGGTTCCTTGAATCTTCGCAAACGGCTGATCAAATTGAATCATCTGCTTGGTAATATGCGTGCGAAATGAACGGCAAAGAGATAAAACATAAAAACTTTCAATAAGATTTGTTTTACCTTGAGCATTTTTTCCAATAAAAATATTGATATCCTGATCAAAATTTAAATGGAAAGAGTCAAAATTACGAAAATGTGTTAATGAAATAGAATTAATTTTCATTATTCAACCATAAAAGACTGATGGTTAAATTCAACTTTATCTCCAGAGCGTAATTTTCTTCCGCGGCGACTGTCGGTTTCCCCATTGACTTTTACTAATCCATCTTGCACAACGATTTTTGCTTCAACACCGCTGCTTACAAGAGAAGCTAATTTCAAAGCTTGACCTAAAGTAATATATTCATCTCTTATTTTAATGGTTTTCATATTATCCCTCTTTTAATTTCATAATAAGCCAAAGGTATTATATCACATATGCAATAAAAAATCATCATTTTTTGCCGATATAAGGATTTTAAACAAAATTGATACTTAAGTATAAAAATGATGAAAAAACACGTATAAATGAAAAAAAGTGCTTAATAAGCACTCGTTAAGATAAATTAGGTATAAAAGTGGATCCAGATTAATATGTTCTTACTGGAAGCACAAGCTGAATGATTGATAAATCAGATTTATTCTTTACAACAAATGGTTTCATCTGCCCGGTAAAGAAGATCGTAATCTTATTTGAACCAATCGCTCTAATAGCATCCGTTAAATATTTAGCACTAAATGAAATGCTTAAAGGCTCCCCTTCGTAGATTGCACTTGTCAGATGTTCTTCAACAGATCCGATTTCTTGAGATGAAGATGAAATAGTGACGTTTTCTTTATCCATCGTTAATTTAACAATATTCGCACTTTCACTGGTTAATAGTGATGCTCTGTCAATCGCTGATAACAATTCACGACTATCTGCGTTTAATTCATAATCATAAGACGTTGGAATTAAACGAGAAGTGTCAGGGAATGTTCCATCAATTAAACGTGTTTGAATAAAAACATTATCTAAAACGAATAAAATCTTACGATCGGTAATATAAATATCAATGACTTCATCTTTTTCGATGATCTTAGAGATTTCATTTAAGCTTTTACCGGGAATAGTAATATTGAAAACTAAGTTATCTTCAACATCAATATATTTTTTAGCTAAACGATAGCTGTCTGTTGCAGTACATTCAATAGTATCTACAGAAGATTTAAAGTTAACTCCGGTTAATGTCGGACGTGCCTCTTTATCGCTGGTAGCAAAAATGGTTTGATCAATCACATTCTTTAATAAGACAGAATTGATTTTAAAGTTTTCTCCGGTTTTGTTTAAATCTATTTTTGGATAATCAATGGATTTAATTCCGTTCAAATTAAATTCACTGTTATCTCCGGTAATTTTTGTTAATGAACCATCAATAATATCAAAGGTAACAAATTCAGAATCAATCTTTCTGATAATTTCAGAAATGAAGCGAGATGATAAAACAACAGCTCCCTCTTTAACAATCTCTAAAATGTTTTCTTTTTCTTCAATGATCGTTTGAATAGTAATATCTGAATCACTACCGGTTAATATTAATCGACCGTCAATGATTTCAAATTTAATACCCGTTAAAACTGGTAACGGACTTTTGCTGGAAACAGCTTTTGATACTTTAGATAAAGCATTAAGTAATTCAATTCTTTGTATTCTAAATTGCATCTTTTTTCTCCTCTTTTATATATTTATTTTATATATAAGTCTTTAAATAATAATAATAAGGACTGTGAATAATGTGAATAACTCAAATTATTATCATTTTATCGACTTAAATGCTAAATTTTTAGTGTGAATAAAATGTTGATAAAGGTGTGTAAACTAAATTAATATTTTTTTAAGCTCCGAGATCGCAATTTGATAATTTTGATCTGTTTTTTTATTTTCTTCTACTTTATCGCAGGCTTTCATTACTGTCGAATGATCACGTCCGCCAAATGCTTCGCCAATTGATACAAACGAGGCATCTAATAGATCACGAATTAAATACATCGCCATATGTCTCGCTAAAGCGATATTGGCAGTTCTTGATTTGGATATTAATTGTGTCGGCGTTAAGTTATAAAAGTTAGCGACTGTTTTGATAATCGTCTCAGTAGTTAACTGGTCCTTGACTTGATGTACCTGAATATCATCTTTAAAGGATTTCAAGGCAAATTTCATATCAATATGATCTACTTTTTCTAAGATTGATTCGAAGATCAAGCGATTGAGTGTCCCTTCTAGTTCACGTACATCTTTAGCGAAGTTGCTTGCCATATAGCTTAATACTTCTTCATCGATCATATTTGAATTAAAGCTTTGCAGTTCAATCTTCTTTTTTAAAATTGCAAGTGCGGTTTCAAATTCAGGAGTATCAATTCCAACACGCATCCCATAAGAGAACCGGCTGATTAGACGATTTTCTAAGCCATCTAATTCCTGCGGCAAACGGTCACTGGTAATGACGATCTGCTTATTATTGTTTGTCATATTATTAAAGATATGGAAAAATATTTCATTTGACTTTTCTTTCCCAACTAAAAATTGGATGTCATCAATCAATAACAGATCCATGAGCCGGTACTTTTCTTGAAAATAATCAATATTACCAGTTTTAATGCTATCTACATATTCATTAACAAAATCAACCGCAGACAAATATAAGATTTTATATTCCGGATGATATTTTTTAACTTGATTTCCAACGGAATTGATTAAATGTGTTTTTCCTAATCCGGAGTTTCCATATATAAATAAAGGATTATAAACACTTTTTCCCGGAGATTCACTGACGGCAACGCAGGCGGAATGTGCAATTTTATTCGAGCTTCCGACTACGAATGAATCAAATGTGAAGTTTTCAATCAAACGATCTTCAAAAACGATTTCAGGTTTTTTATCTTCTTCCTGTTCATTATTCATTAATTCTCGTTCATTAATGAATTGAATTGTATAGTTCCCTTCTACAATTCGATTTAATATCTCTTCAATCTCAGTTTTATAGTTTTTTGCCATCATAATATAAAGATCTGAGCTGGTTGTAATCAATGCAATATTGTTTTGTAAAGAAATAAGCGATAGATCACGGAAAATGATAAAAGCTTTATCATCATTTAGTGTAATTTTAAAGCTTTCTAGGACTTGTTCCCAAATTTTATCTAAAGAATCCATTTTTTCACCTTCCTTTCTATATTTCTACATTTATAAGTATAATAAAATGTGAATAAAAAATAAAGCAAGAAATCTATTCACATTACTTTTCCACATACTTATTCACATTAAAAAGTAGCGATTATATAGGTAAAATATAAGTTTTCCACAAATTTGCATTATTTTTACTATGAATAACTTTTAATTCACATGTGAACAAATGTGAATAATGTGGAAAACTATGGCTGATTTTTAGTTGTTCATAGAGTTATTCACAATGAAAAGTATTGAATTAACAATATTTTTTTGAGTTTTCCACAGTTGTGAATAACTCTATTATGAAAAATTGTGTCTTTGTGAATAACTAAAAAGTAGTGAAAAATAGAAGATAATTTTTATTATTTAATTGACTTATTGGGCAATATCGTATAAAATGAATGGGCATATGTTATTGTGTATAAAAAGAATATTTTAAAAATCGGAGGTGCAATATATGAAAAGAACATATCAACCAAATAAAAGAAAACATCAAAAAACTCACGGTTTCAGAGCTAGAATGGCTACTGTTGGTGGTAAAAGAGTGCTTGCTCGTCGCCGTCAAAGAGGAAGAAAAGTATTATCAGCTTAATTAAAAAATCCACATTTATGTGGTTTTTTTTCTAAAAAATGAAAAAAGTATATCGAGTTAAGCGCAACGAAGATTTTCAGACAATTATTAAAAAAAAGAATAGTGTTGTTTCCAAACAATTTGTAGTATACTTTAAGAGTAACGAATTTGATCATAGTCGAATCGGTATTTCAGTAAGTAAAAAATTGGGCAATGCCGTGACTCGAAACAAGATCAAACGTCAAGTCAGAAGTATGGTAGATGCTATTTTTGATATGAATGATGCAATGGATTACGTGATAATTGTTCGAAATCAATATTTATACAAGACATTTGACGAAAATAAGCAAGATTTGATGAAATTAAAAAAGAAAACATTATCGAATCGATAGGAGGAAACATGAACTCAAGAAACAAAAAAATACTTAAAGTTTTATCTTTAGTATTTATATTAGTAGTTCTGACCGGATGTACGCAAAACTTAGATGCTAATAACCAATTACTTCCAGGTCGTGCTATCACAAGTGATACACCATGGACTATACAGGCAGGAATCTTCGATTTCTTATTTGTATTTCCAATCGCTAAATTTATCTTGTTTGTAGAACCGTTTATGGGGGTTGCATTAGGGGTTATCTTAGCTACTGTTATTATTAACTTATTAACGCTGCCGTTAATGATTAAGTCTCAGATTTCTGCTCAAAAAATGCAGTTGATTCAACCAAAACAAGAAGCAATTCAGAAAAAATATAAAGGACGAAGTGATAAGGCAAGTCAAATGAGAATGTCTGCAGAGCTTCAAGCTTTATATAAGAAGAACAATATTAGTATGGGGGCTTCATTCCTACCGTTCTTATCGTTCCCTATCATGATTGCGATGTGGCAGGCAGTACAGCGTATTGAAATTTTATACAGTTACAATTTCTTAGGATTCAACCTTGGTGAAACACCGATGTCGCATATTTCTGAATGGCCATACATTGTGCTTGTTGTTATATTAGGAATTACTCAATATTTCTCAGTTGAAATCAATCAGATTTTAATGAAGAAACAAAAAGGATATCGTCCTAATGCGGCAATGAAATCAATGAAATACATGAATATCTTCATGATTGTCATGATCGTATACATGTCATTAGTAATGGCTTCAGCAATGTCAATTTATTGGATTACAACATCAGTGATCGCTATTTTAAGAGCGTTATATATCCATTATAATCACACGACTAAAATAGAAGATGATACACCAAGAACTTATTTAGACAAAAAAAATAAAAAGTAGGTGTTCATCATGATTAAAACATATACCGGAAAAACTTTAGAAGAAGCAATGAACAGTGCATGCAGTGATTTAAACTGCGTGCAGTCTGATCTTGTTTATGAAGTCACTTTTGAAAAAAAAGGTTTATTTTCAAAGAAAGTAGAAATTAAAGCTTACTGTTTAAATACAGTGATTGAATTTGTAAGAAACTATTTGAATACGATCTTTACTGATATGGAATTATCACTGATTGAAATTGAAATGAGTTTTGAAAATGATCGTATTAAAGCAAATCTAAATACAGATCACAATCCTTTATTTATCGGTAAAGCCGGAGCAATTTTAAGAGCGATTAATGTGATCGTTAAAAATGCCGTTCAAAATACTTTCAAGAAACGTTATGAAGTAGATGTTGATATTAATCATTATAAAGCAGATCGATATGAGAAAGTTGAAAAGATGGCAAAGCGTTTTGCCAGAAGCGTTCAAAAATCACATGTTGATATGAAATTAGATCCATTGCCAGCAGATGAAAGAAAAGTGATGCATCAGGTCATTTCTCAAATGAACTATGTAAGAACTCAGAGTGTTGGTGAAGGAAGAGATCGTTGCTTAACGATCATCTATGATGAAAACAAGAAAGTAAAATAAGCTTAGCTGGGATTATCCAACAAAGCTTTTTCTTTTTATATATTATCGTTTAATAGATTGAGCCATTTTGAAATAAGTATGGCGTCTTCCTCTGATTGCTATAGATAAAGTCATAATATTTTCCGGAATAGCAACACCAGACCATCCGGCATCTCCGATATGTTGAATATCAGCTCCGGCACGTTTATTGATTAGAGCGATTTCTCTGATTGTATCGACATCAGCACCTTCTTGGCTGGTTCCGATTGCTGTTAAAGAAAGAGCTCCTTTTTCTTTGATTAAACGGCAGGCATCTGCTACTTCTTTTTCGCTAAGACCCTGAACTGTATCAATGGCAGGCATTAAAATAACATCTGCTCCGGCATCAATGAATTCTTCAATGCTTTTTAAATCTACAACAGGTTCATTAACTCCGGCTGCATGCATTTTTCCGGCAATGATTAATCCGGTAAAGTTTTCTTTTGCTACTTTAATCGCTTCAGCAATTGCTTTATTAGTTACTCCAGTACCAGGATTTCCCGTTAAACAGATAAAGTTACATCCTAATTTCTCAGCAGCAATAAATGTTTCTTTGACTGCTTGACGTCCTTTTGAAATTTCAATTCTTGATTCCATCATGTCTGCATTGACATCAACAGGTTCCAAGTTACATCCCACAACACGTCCGGTTAATTCTTTTAATAATTTCACTGGCTCATCTGTTTCGGGAATTCCTCCGATTTTAGGATTTAAAGCATCAAATCCATTTAATAAAATCATGTCTGATCCAAAAGCCGCCGCTACTTCGGCATTTGTAATACCTCCTAATAATGGAGATGTTGCAACTACGGTTTCAGTAATAACAGTTCTGCCTTCACTTGCCATGATTGCCTGTTTCAATTCTTTCCCGTTCATGTTCAGCATTTCACTTGCTTGACAGCTAAGTAATCTTTTCATTTACTTCGTCCTCCTATAATAGTATTTTTTGATTACAACTATTATTGTAGTTTCTAAACGAAGAATTTTCAACATGTAATCTTGCTAATTTAATTGAGAATAATATTTTTGCTTGTTTTCTTCTGTTTCCCCCACCAAAACATCGGGATTCTTTTCTTTAATAATATCCAAAACAGTATTAAATGAACGCATGATCTTTTTACCGGTTCCGGATGAATTCATAATCTTATAATTCTTACCATCTACTGTATAAACAAGCATTGTTAACCCAAAAGTACGTGAAGTAAGTAATTGCTGTTTAAAAATATACACCCATAATATATCTTCATATGCAATAATGCGTTTGATTCCTGCTTTGGTATAGATATAATGATCTGTACAGCGGCAGTCCGGGCAATCATAAATTTCTTTATCTGAAGAAGTGTTGGCAAAGCGATACTTTACATCATGAGTTAACTTATTTTTTTGATAATGACGAACATATAAATATTTAATAAAAACAATCAACAAAATAATTCCGAAAAAAGCAAGTAAATATAACATAATAATCTCCTCTTTCTCATTTATGATATTTTACTTTTTGTTTATATTGTCGCAAATCTTCTTCACTGCTGCCAATGATACAGTCAGGATTTTTTTCTTTGATAATTTCAAGAAATATCTCAAAATCCCTGTAATCTTCATTTGTACCATACATCACTTTATACTCTGTTCCATTTCTAGTGTAAGCTTTCATCATGCGTCCTACATCTTTGGAAGCGATAAAATTATGATGATAAGGACATATCCATAATACATCTTCATAGCAAAGTACTGCTTTTCTTCCAGTCTTAATAATTAAATAATGATCGGTACAGCGACAGTCCTTACAGTCAAATAATAGAGTATCTTCTGGTGTCTTGTAGTACTGATAGCGGCTGTCTGTTTTTATTATGCGCATTTGTTTATAGTACAGCCATAAATAATAAAGAACACACAAAGCAATAATACTTCCAAAAAATATCAATAATCTATCCATTCAGATCATCCTTTCCATTAGTAAAGGATACTCTATCTTATGATTCTAGCTTAAATTTGTTAGGGTAAAGGGGAAATATCCAATAATTGAGCGGCTTTGGCAAAATCATCCTCTGTAGGCTGCTCATGTCCTGCAATCTCAATCGCTTTTAATAATAAAGCCAAGACTTCATTAACCCCGGTCTCTAAATTCTTAAAACAAGCCGCCGCCCAATAAAAACAGTCTTCATAATATTTACTATCAATCATTCGCTGTTGTTCTAAGGTATAATCGTAAGCAATGTACTTTTGAAGCGGTACCCATTCGCAATCATTCCATTCTAACAAAAGATATTGAGCACGATTATCGCCATTCACACTGCTTCCGACAGATCCGGGATTTATAATCATTCTCTCCCCTTGTTTTAAAATAAACGGAGCGTGAGTATGACCGACAATCAAAAGCTTTTCTTCAAATTTATCAAACCAATTCATTAGTTCGGGATCATCTTTATAAAGCCCTTGATAACAATCCATTGGTGACCCATGAGCAATTAAAATAGGATCAGTCCCTTCTAATTCAATTCTTTGATTTAGAGGCATTGTTTTCATAAATTCAATATCCATCGGTCTTAAATGCTGGCATGTATGATATAATGAACCATTCTTTGATGAAGCTTTCCAATGCTCTTTTGGATTTAATAAATAATCTTCACGATTTCCTTTCACAAAAACAGTCGAATACTGTTTCTTTAATTCATAAATATAGTCAAACGTAGCTTCCGGCAGCGGATAATCACTGACGTTGTCCCCTAAAAAAACCAGTAAGTCTATGGATTGCTGCTGAAGATCTTCGATGCATGCTTTCAAAGCAGTAATGTTAGCGTGAATATCACTTAATATCGCAATTTTGTAATGTTTCATTCTCATTCCTCCTATATACAGTATACAGTATACAGGAGTTGAGAATAAAAATCTTTATGATCACCTTCTATCTATAGTATATCATAGGATTAATAATATTCAATTAATTATTAATATTATTTATATGCAAAATTATATAAAAGGTTAAAATACTTTGTAAAAAGAAATGATTCGGTTATAATCTAAAGCAAGGAGTGATATGAACATGTTAGAAGATACAATTGCAGCCATTGCTACAGGCAGAAATGAAGCCGCTATTTCTATCATACGGTTAAGCGGACCTCATGTCTTTGATGTAATGAAGAAAATATTTAAAAAGGATTTGACTAAAGTTAAAAGCCATACGATTCATTATGGATATATCCGTGATGATGAAGAAATAATTGATGAGGTGCTGGTGAATGTTTATCAGGGTGAAAGAACCTTTACCGGAGAAAACATGGTTGAAATTAATTGTCATGGCGGTATTTTTATCACTAATCGTGTCTTGGAAACATGCGTAAAATATGGGGCTCGTTTAGCTAATCCGGGAGAATTTAGTGAACGTGCTTATTTAAACGGTCGTATTGATCTCGCTCAGGCAGAATCCATTGCGGATTTGATCAGTGCAAAAACAAAAACAGCCAGTCATTTGGCAATAAATGGGATTCAAGGGAAAATTTCTTTATTAATCAAGGATTTAAAAGAAGATTTAATTCAAATTATTACTCAGATTGAGGTCAATATTGATTATCCGGAGTATGATTCAGTAGAAGAATTGACTGCCGATTCACTCTTGCCATTAAGTGCTGATTTTATGAATAAGATGAATAAAATATTAGAAAATGCCCGCAGTGGAAAATTAATTCGTGATGGGATTGCAACGGTCATTATTGGTAAACCCAATGTTGGAAAATCAAGCTTATTAAATGCTTTATTAGAAGAAGAAAAAGCGATTGTGACAGATATTGCCGGAACAACCCGTGATATTGTGGAAGGAAGCATTAATCTTGGCGGCATTATTTTGAATATGATTGATACAGCCGGAATTCGTGATACAGAGGACATCGTTGAAAAAATCGGTGTAGAAAAATCTAAGGCGATGCTTTCTAAAGCTGATCTTGTTTTACTTGTATTGGACGGATCAAAGCCATTAGAAAAAGAAGACCAGCAATTACTGGATCTGACAGAATCAATGAATCGAATCATTGTCGTGAATAAGAAAGATCAAGGTGTCCATATTGATATAGAAGGCATCCAGATCAGTGCCAAAAATTTAGATATAGAGGCCTTGGAAGAAGAAATAAAAAAAGTCTTCCAGCTAGGAAAAGTATCTCATCAAGAAGATGTTTACATCTCAAATATTCGCCATATCACTTTGTTGGAAAGTGCTAAAAAAAGCGTTCAAAAGGCAATTGAGGCGATGAATATGGGAATTCCAACGGATCTTATCGTACTGGATCTTTATGATGCTTGGAAAGATTTGAAAGATATTTTAGGCGAAGAAGCAAAAGAAGATTTATTAGATGAGCTATTTAGTCGTTTCTGTATCGGTAAATAAGGAAGAAGGAAAAAAATGAACAGTCAGGAAATCAATAAAACCATTGCTGAACGTTATCAAAAATGGTCTAAAATTAATTTAAAAATAGGATTAGCTGCATTTGTTGTTAGTTTCATTATCATCGTTTTAAATACCGGAAATTCAACATTAAGTTTTATTTCCTCTATCGGTTTAGTCGTTTCTCTGTCTTGTTTAGTGGAATATTTTGTATTAAAGGGAATGTGTGCCTACATGCTAAATCGTAAAGATAAGAAATAATAGGAAGTTGTGATCATTTGTCACAGCTTTTTTTGTTGATTAAAACGGTAGTTTGTTTTTATCTTTAAATGAAAAACAGCTTATAAAAATAAGCTGTATATTATAAATCATCTACTAAAGCACTTGATTTTGCATAAGCACTTGATTTTGCTTCAAAGAAATCCGTTTTTATTAAGTTAGCATTGCTGTATTGACTTACCCATTTAGTTGCTTCAGGTTCTTGTTTAATTTCATCATATAAAGTGCCAAACCCTAAAGCATTGCTTCTTAAATTTCCTAAATATTTAATGTAATCGGTAATCATAGGAGGAGTAAGCCCGGGAATGCGATCACCAATAACATAATTTCCCCAGGCAATCTCCTCTTCTACTCCTTGTCGAATCATCGCTCTGTACTCTTGAATATGGTCTTCACTGAATAATTCCGGTTCTTCATTTTTCATTTCTAAAATTAATTGATGAAATAACCATAAATGGGTATTCTCATCACGGTTAATATAGCGTATTTCCTGAACAGAGCCCGGCATTTTTCCGTTACGCGCTAAGTTATAAAAAAACATAAAACCGGAATAAAAGTAGATGCCTTCTAAGATATAGTTGGCAATCATTGTTTTAACTAACTGATAAGTATCTTTTTTTTCTTGAAACTCATTATATAAATCTCCAATAAAGCGATTGCGATTTAATAAATGTTCATCATTTTTCCATTGATACAAAATTTCTTGGCGTTCTTCTGGCAGACAAATACTATCCAGCATATAGCTGTAGCTTTGTGAATGCACAGCTTCTTGAAACGCATGAATCGTTAAACATAAATTAATTTCATTAGCGGTGATATACTCTCCAATAGAAGGCAGGTTTGCTGTTTGAATACTGTCTAAAAAAATCAGGAAGGAAAGAATCTTATTATAAGCGGTTCTTTCTTCATTACTTAAAAGACGGTAATCTTTTATATCCTGATTCAAATTGATTTCTTCAGGAATCCAAAAGTTATTCATCGCTTGACGATACCAAGAGGAAACAAATGGATATTTAAGATGGTTAAAGTCATTTAGATTGGTTGTATTGCCATTCACTAAACGTCTTTTTTCTACTTCAATATCTCCCCATTCATTAAATAGTTTTTTCTTTTTCAATAGCATATTTTCCCTCCTATGCACTGCATGAATCGCATTCTTCCACTTCAAGGGACTGACTGCGGACATAATAAATTGTTTTAACTCCGTTTTCAAAAGCGGATATATAAAGGTTTAATAATTTTCTAAGCGTAAATTCATTTGTAATATATAGATTGACAGATTGGGACTGATCGATATGGCGCTGACGAATACCGGCTGAACGGATTAACCATTCTTGATCGATTAAATGGGCGGATTTATAGTACCAAAAATTTTCCGTCGTTAAATCCGGCGCCACACGGGCAATCATGCTCCCCTTTTTTTCCTCTAAGAAGAAACGCTTCATAATAGGATCGACAGCTGCCGTAGTTCCGGAGATAATCGAAGTGGAACTAGTTGGGGCAATCGCTAATAAATATCCATTTCTTAATCCATACTGATGTATTTGTGACTGCAATAGTTTCCATTTCTCTGTTGTATACTGACGTTTTAAAAAGTAGTTGCCATTATCCCAGTCAGAGCCTTTGAATAAGGAATAAGCCCCCTTCTCTTTAGCTAATAATAAGCTGGCTTCAATCGCATAATAATTGATTTTTTCAAATAACTGATCACTGAAAGTTAAATGATCTTCGGATTCAAAGGCAATGTGCTGTTTTGCTAAAAGGTGGTGATAGCCGCTGACACCTAAACCAATCGCACGGTATTTTTGATTGGTAATCTGAGCATTAGGAATCGGATAAAAATTTAAGTCAATGACATTATCTAAAGCACGAATGGTTGTATAGATTGTCTTTTGCAGTTCACGATCGTCTTGAATATTCAGATGACCTAACGATAATGAAGCAAGATTGCATACTACAAAATCTCCCGGTTTACTCTTTTCAACAATAATCGGTTCTCCATCCACGATGATTGTCTCTTTTTCATAAAATTGTGTTTCAGACATATTTTGTGCAATCTCGGTACAAAGATTTGAGCAGTAAATAATTCCCTGATGGGCATTGGGGTTGAAATGATTCACTGTATCACGGTTAAAAGTAAATGGCGTTCCGGTTTCTACCGCAGATTTCAAAATCAGACGGACAAGATCTTTCAGTAAAATCTCTCTTTTAGAAAGCTTCGGATCATGGATACAATCGAAATAGCGCTTTTCCCATTCCTGACCATAATAATCTTCTAAAGCATACCCTTTTTGCATTAATATTTCATGCGGACACATGAGATACCAGGTTTGATTTAAATCTTCTTTTGCCATCTTCCAAAACAAATCAGGATAGCATACAGCTGGGAAGATATCATGTGCTTTTAATCGATCATCTCCGTTGTTCGTACGTATTTGTAAAAACTCGGGAAGATCTTTATGCCAAGCATCCAAATAGACAGCAGCAGCTCCTTGACGTACACCTAATTGATCGACGGCCACGGCGGTATCATTTACTAATTTCAGCCAGCGAATAACTCCTCCAGCACAACCGGAAAACCCACGAATATCAGAACCGATAGCTCTGACTTTACCAAAATACATTCCCATTCCACCACCATATTTAGAAATTTGAGCAAAATTATCAACACTTTTATAAATACCGGTCAATGAATCCGGGACTGTATCTATAAAACATGAAGATAGCTGATGCAATGGTTTTCTGGCATTGGCTAAGGTAGGAGTTGCCATCGTAATTTTTAATTGACTCAGCAGATCATAAAAATCCGTGACAAAAGGCAGTCGATCCTTTTCATTCATTCCGATATGCATGGCAATGATCATAAACATTTCCTGTACATTCTCTAATACATGATGCTGATGATCGGCTATCAAATAACGCTTGCCTAATAGTTCCAATCCGCTGTAAGTTAATAGCTGCGTACGTTCCGGCTTCAGATAACTTTCCAATATTTGAATTTCTTCCTTGCTGTAATTCTCTAACAGATACTCTCCATATAAACCAATCTGAGTTAATTTTTCAAGCTTACTGTAAAGATCATGAATGTCATATTGTTTTGTATTCTCTTTGATTTGCTGATCCAGTTTTAAAGCTAACAGATACGAAGCAATAAATTCCCATTTAGGGGCTTCCTGACTGATCAATTCAACAGCCGATTTAATCAGCATATCTAAAACCTGTTCAGGATCAGCCGTCCTGCTGACAAAGCTTTCAAATTTATCATATAAATATTCGATAGAATAAATTTCTTCATGATAGCGCAATGTTATTTCTTTGATGACAGATAAACATGATCCGGATAAAGAATAACTCTCAAACTTATTAATAATGTCCTGATGCAAAGTCAAATAGACTTTCAATTGATCAAAATCGAAAGTATTTTGGCAATGCTCAAATAAGTTTGGCTCGATTGTTTTTTGTAAATAGTTTTCTAGTAATGTGATCATGTTCATAATGTCAAAGTCTCCCTTATTGTTGTTAGTTTATTTTAACTTTACCATGTTTGAAATATATAGACAAATGATATGAACTAATAAACGGTTCATATTTTATTCAAAGTAAAAATGTATTATAATGAATGAAATTGAAAAGAGGATTCTTTATGAAGAATATAAAATCAGCATTTATATTTATCGCCTTAATTACATTATTAACATTTGGTTTTATTCAATACAAGTGGCAGACCTTTAAAGCCGTTGAAAAAACAGCGATTGAAGTAAAAACTACAGATGATCGGTTAGAGAATATCGCCGGACTTTGGTTTGATCAATATACAAAACAATTCAAAGATTGGCTGACGCCTTTTTCTTATCAGATAAAAGAGGCTCGCATTGATAATATTGAGCTTTTAGATCAGAAAAATGGTTATGTTCAAGTGAACTATTCATATTTACCGTTTTCTAGTAATGAGCAGTTGATCTTTAATCATGGCGGTTTAATGCAAAGTGATGATGGATGGTATAAACAGCAGGTTGTATTGAAGTTTGAAAAGACAGCAAAAGGCTATCAGGCGACAGAAGAGATGCGCCCTGTCAATTATCAGATTCAAACCGATCCTAACATTATGACAGAAGGTAAAAAGCCGACACAATATGCAATTGAAAAGGATTGTGATTATACTATTTTGGATCATAAGCTATGGGTTACCTACGATCATGGGGTCAACTTTACTGAAGTACCGATAGATTATGAAAAAGTAACCTATGATCCTAATTATTCTTATGGGGAAACAGTTCCTGAAGGCAGCTATATCATAGAAGAGGACTACACTGCATTCTTGTATGTCGATCAAGGAAGCTTAGGTCTTATCTATTCCTATGATCAAGGTAAAAGTTGGGAAACAACCGGGGTTGCCTCAAATGACCACTATTATCTAAGAGCACGTTTTCTATCAAAGACAGACAATCAATTTTATGTTTTATTCTCTACAGATAAAGCAATGTCAGCAGAAAGTCACAGCTTAATGAAAAGCACAGACGGCATTCATTTTGAATCGGTGGATTATCAGGACCCCGAACAGCGAGTGATGACCTATGCTTTCTTTAGTGAAGATAATATCGGGTATGTCGCTTATCGCAATAATGATAGCCGAGAGCATCTTTCATTTTATCGAACAGAAGATGGTGGTCAAACCTTTACCCCTATAACCTTTGAATTAAAAGAAATATCTTTTATGGGGGACAGCATCACTCCGTATATTCAAGTAGATCGTATCTATAAAAAAGATGGACAGATACATCTCATTGTCGGTCAAGGTGAAAACGGTGACTATGGTTATAACAGTGCCCATTATATAAGCAATGACGGAATTCATTTCACGTTTTTAGAGGAAGTAGATGACCGCCCTGCTTTAGCCGGTTAGGAGGGATAACATGGAAACAATAAAAAGAATTATACTCACTCTTTTAGCGATAGCCTTTGGATTCTTCTTTACCTGTTCATTTACACTGGCTTTTGTTTATCGTGATATTCATTTAGGTATTCGCTTTGCTTTGATCGGCTTTTGTATTTTATGTCTTTATTTTATAGTATGGTTTGGAAATGATATCTATCATTATTTTAAAAACAGAAAACAAATCTAGGATTTTATAGAAAATCGAAAGATATATATGGAAACATATTGTTATTTTAGGGAATGTGTGCTATATTGAAAAAAATTGATAGAGGTGCATTGTGTTATTAAACTTATTAGTGGATGCAAACAGAATAAGCATAGGAGCCAATGCCGAAGAAGCAGATTTTTGCATGAATCTGATTTCTGGGATTATAGAGAATATCTGTAAGACTGTCATTATCCTATATTTGATAATGTTGTGCTATCATTGGTCAATATGGTCTATCATCTTGTCGCAATGAAACACATGCGACATTTTTAATTGGGAGGAAAAAAAGGAGGATTCCATGATGGAAAAAGCAATAAGTAAAATTACAGTGTTAGAAGACATCATTCAAGTAAAATTAGGAAAAGTACATAAAAATTCTATGTTTATTGCCGATATCTTTAATATTATTGCTTCAAAAAACGTAGATATTGATATGATCAGCCAAATTATGCTGGAAGATGAAGTAAACTTGCAGATCACTTGTGATCAGGATTCACAAAAAGCATTAGATGAAGCATTGGAATTAATTAGAGATAAATATAAACATATCATAATTACTCAAGATCGTATGGTATCTAAAGTCTTGGTTGAGGGAGAAGGAATGCGTAATACACCGGGTGTCGCTGCAAATGTATTTAATATTTTTGCTGAAGCGAATATTCATATCCTGCAGGTGTCAACTTCACTGACAAGTATTGATTTTTTAGTAAATAAAAAAGACTTAAATGTAATTGTAGAAGCGATTAAAAAAGAATATCAATTATAAGGAGATATATAGATGAAAGAATTATTTGTGGGCAGTGCCGTTGCCTTAGTTACACCATTTCATGAAGATGGATCGGTAGATTATGAAGCGTTTCGCACTTTAGTAAACAAGATGATCGATAATAATGTTCAGGCATTATTGGTTAATGGAACGACAGCCGAGGCTTCAACATTAACTGTAGATGAGGAACATGAGTTATTAAGAATTACTGTAGAACTAGCAAATAAAAAAATACCGGTAATCGCCGGAACCGGAAGCAACGATACAACACATGCTTTAAGAGAATCTAAAATAGCGAAGGAAATGGGAGCAGATGCATGTCTGATTGTAACGCCTTATTATAATAAAACCAGTCAGCAAGGATTGGTTCAGCATTTTACTTACTTAGCAGATAATATTGGACTGCCAATTATTTTATATAATATTCCCGGAAGAACGGGTTTGATGATTAACGTCGATACAGCTTTGCAGTTAGCAGCGCATCCGATGATCATCGGTATGAAAGATGCTACAGGAAACATGGCATATACAATGGAACTTCTTTCAAAAGTAAAAGATCTTGATTTTGATGTATGGTCTGGTGAAGATGGTTTGATTTTACCAATGATTGCTGCTGGAGGAAAAGGGGTTATTTCAGTTTTAAGCAATGTATATCCAAAAGAATGCCAGCAGTTATGCGAATTAGCTTTAGCTGGCAAGAATGCAGAGGCACAGCAATTAAGCTATGATCTTCATGATGTATGTTTAGGTTTATTCTTAGATGTCAATCCTATTTGTGTGAAGTCAGCTTTAGCACATCAGGGAATATGCAGTGATCATTTAAGAATGCCTTTGATTCCAACGACAAAAGAAAATCAGGAAAAACTATTTAAAGCGATGGAAATTTTTGAAAGCAAGGGGTATTAAGATGAAAACAATCGTTTATGGATTTGGCTTAATGGGAAAAAAGATTTACCATGCCGTTAAAAATAATGAAGCATTTGATGTGATTGGTGTTGTCTCTTATGAATTCGATCAGCAAATCGACGATCCAATGTATACCAAGCTGGCAGAATGCACAGAAAAAGCAGATGTCATTATTGATTTTTCACATCCGAATAATTTAGACGATATCTTAGCTTACGCATTAAAAAATAATACAAAACTGGTTTTAGCGACAACCGGATTTACTAATGAACAGTTAAATAAGATTGAAGAGGCATCTCATCAGATTCCTATCTTTCAATCTTATAATACTTCATTTGGAATGCAGATGGTCACTAAAATATTAAAAGCGGTAGCAAAAGAGTTTTATGAAAACGGCTTTGATATTGAGATTGTGGAAAAGCATCATAATAAAAAAATCGATGCTCCAAGCGGAACAGCAAAATTACTTTACGAGGTAATGGATGAAGAGATTGAACATCTGCACCCTGTTTATGATCGCAGCAGCATCTCTAAGCGCAGAGAAAAAAATGAAATTGGGATTCAGGCGCTAAGAGGCGGAACTATTTTTGGAGAACATGAAATCATGTTTGCCGGAAATGATGAAATAGTTGAAGTTAAACATACAGCTCTATCAAAAGAAGTCTTTGTACTTGGAGCGATTCATGCTGCACAGTTATTAGAAACAAAAGAGAAAGGATTATATACGTTAAAGACGTTATATTAATAGGATAGATTATGGTAATGGATATTAAGACACAGGAAATCATTCAAACAAAATATGCCACGATTCATGATAATACATTATATATTGATGGTGTTTCAAGCTTAGACCTAGCTAAGAAATACGGTACCCCGCTATACGTGATGTCAGAAGGACATATTCGTGAACAGATGAACCTTTTAAAAACGAAAATGATTGATAAATTTGAAAATACATTGCCATTATTTGCATCAAAATCATTTAGCTGTGTGGCAATTTATAAACTCGCTAAAGAATATGGAATTGGTATTGACTGTGTATCTGCGGGAGAAATATCAATAGCTTTGAAAGCAGGCTTTGATCCTAAAAAAATATATTTCCACGGAAATAATAAGTTAAAAAGTGAGATCGAATACGCTGTTTCAAATGGAGTAGAAAACTTTGTCATTGATAATTTTCATGAGATTGAATTGGTTGAAGAAATCGCCGGTCAGTTAGGAAAAACAATTAATGCTACAATTCGTGTTGTACCGGGCGTTGCGGCTGGCGGACATAAATATATCCAGACAGCGGCAGATGATACAAAGTTTGGTTTTTCTTCTCATGATGGAACCTATTTAGAAGCCATTCAGCAGATCTTATCCGCTGAGCATATTCAATTTGAAGGAATCCACTGCCACATCGGATCACAAGTATTTGACATTACAAAATATGAAGAAGCAATGCATAAATTCGTGGAATTTGCTTATGAAATTCATGATCGTTTTGGAATTGTCATTACTAAATTAAATGCCGGTGGTGGATATGGAATTGCCTATACAAAGGAAGATACCCCGTTGGATTTTGAAGTGATCACTGAAAAGATTATGGAAATCATTACTAAAGGATTTGAAGATAAAGGGTGGCAAAGACCAATGGTTTTAATTGAACCAGGACGTTTTGTAGTCGGAAATGCCGGGATTACACTCTATGAAGTAGGATCTTCAAAAGAGATACCGGGAATAAAAAAATATATCAGTGTTGATGGTGGAATGACTGACAATATTCGTTCAGCATTGTATCAGGCAAAGTATGATGCATTAATCGCTAATAAAGCAAGTGAAGAACCAGTCGAAACAGTTTGTGTTGCTGGTAAAAACTGTGAATCAGGGGATATTCTCATTCAAAGTATTGATCTGCCTTCGCCAGCGGCAGGGGATATTTTAGCGGTTTTCTCTACCGGAGCTTATCATTATTCAATGAGCAATAACTATAATCAGCTGCCAAAGCCGGCTGTTGTCTTTACTTATGAGGGGCAGGATCGTTTAGTTATACGAAGACAGACATTTGATGATCTAACTGCCTATGATGTAGACTAACTCCCTAAGGGGAGTTTTATTTTAGGAGGAAATAATGATTACATTTATAAAAGCAACTGTGAATGATGTTTATAAAGTTATTTCAATACAGACTCAGTGTTTTATTGAATTCTTAGACCGATATCATGATGATACAATTAATCCCACCAATGAAAGTGCTGCTTCTATCAAACGATATATAGAAAATCCAAATTCAATTATTTATTTTATTAATAATAATGATACAGAGATTGGGATTATTAAATTAAAAAAGGAACAAGAAACGGTATATAAAATTGATGATTTTGGTATTCTGCCTGAGTTTAGAGATCAGCATTTAGGAACGAATGTCATGATTGAATTACAAAAGCAATATGCCTTTGTACATACTTGGCTGCTTTCAACTATTTTAGAAGAAAAACGCAATATTCATTTTTATGAAAAATTAGGATTCAAACGAGTTTTAGAAATAACGCCTATTAAAATAAATGATCGTATGACAATCGTTGATTATCAGCTGAATAAATGAAATTACAATATTATAATTTTATTAACAGCTGCTAGGATAAGATTGGTAAGGGTATAATAATTAATTGAGTGTTTTATTAAGAGTAATAGAACTATTAATGTGAGATAAGAAAATGACATTTAAACAGAATAAAAAAAGCAGAACAAACAAGGATATAAATACCTGTCACTCTGCTTTTTTTGCTTAATATTTGAAAGCGATTGCATATTTTTGGGGATTATGCTAATTTTGAAATAGATAAATAATTCTGAATTTAAATATGGAGAGAAAAATTATTTTAAATGATGAATTTGAAAGTAACGTATAATAAGAAAATAAATGTGGAAATAAGGGGATCAAATCAATTTAATAAATAAGCTTAACGGATTATCAAATTAATTTTTATGAGGTGGATTATGAAAAATAAGCTAATGGTTATTTTATTTGTCATTGTAAGTATATGTATGGGTTGTTTTACTATCATGTTTAAATACAATGACAGCAATAAGTGGGATAAACTGTTTTTAGATAATACAGTCAATTTGACTATTAGTGATAAAATTAAAATTGATGATGAAATGTTGTATGAAGTGGTTCAGCCGTTAGCACAAAAGTATTCAGCTAATCTTTATAAGAGCACGATAGTAACTGAGGGAGTAACCAAAAAATATATAGGTGTTTATTTAACTTATGATGAATACCACCCATATCAGGTCAGAGGAAACGACATCACTTTAACTTCAATGGAAAAAGAGGCTTATATATCAACATCTATTAACGAAGATGACAGGCAAATCGGACAAATAAAAGATGTCTTTGATGATAATCATGTTGTTGTGGGAACCATGGATTATTATTTGAATACGTTTAATTTAAATAATAATCTTCAAGTCCGTTTTAAAGACATTAATAATGAAAAACTATTTTTTACCGAATTAACGAATCAATTAGGACTGAATGATGATGATATCACTACGACAGCCATACATATGAATAATGGGAATACTTTAAATATAATGATGATCATCATCATTATCATAAGTTTGTTTTGTTTTACTATTGTTGTATTTTATAATACTTGTTCGGATTCAAAAAGAATCGGTGTGTTAAAGTTGATGGGATATGATAAATCTTATATCTTTAAAAAATTGTTAGAACCAATCTATAAGACAGTTCTAATTACGACATGGCTTGAACTCGGTCTAATGTTTTTGGTTATTAAAAATACAAATATTACCTTTTGGATAGAAATGCTAAAAAATGTTTTTTTACTATATACTGTAGTCCTTATCCTTTCTTCTATTAGTTATTTTATTGTATCCAGATTTACATTGTCTGAAGTATTAAAAGGAAATTATGGAAAAAACTTGATAGAGAAATTAAATAATTTTTTAAGGGTTATCATTTTAATTTGTTGTTTTGTATTTAGCGGAATTCTTTTCAGTAATATTAGCCGGGCACATAGTTTTAGAGAGGTGATTGCTTCATGGATTGATTATCAAGATTTTGCTGTCCCTATAAATTTGAATGTAAGCGATCCTTTTGAATTGGTAAATCCAGATAATAATGAATATTTGAAGAAAGCTCAAGAAATCCTTTTTGATCAAGGTTGCTTCTATGTTCATAATAGACGATGTGAGACACAAAATATATATGGCAATGAGAAAAATATTTTTGATATCAGTGAAAGTGATGACATTGAAGTTGAAGAATTTAATCCAAATATAGATTTCAATTTATCGACGATTAATATTAATTATCTTAATACGTTAGGATTAAAGGATATGCAAGGCAATGATATTCTTGTAGATCAGGTAAGTAATCAACGTGTTATTTTGTTACCTAATTCAAAAGTGGACGAAAATAATTATGAATATATCCTGAAGGTTTATATGACAGGCTATAATCAAATGCCTGAGAATTATGAATTGAAGTTTATTGTATATAATGATACACAAAACAATAAGTTTTTTTCGTTTAATATGGATATGAATGAAGATGGTAAATATAATATTTATTCGCCGATATTTGATATTATTACGGTAGAAAATATGCGGGACGTTGAAGTTAGAGATATTTTAGCTACAGATATAAATTCTCGATTGAAAATTCCTCTTAACAACCGCACTTTAGAAGAAGTAAATAATGAATTAAAAGAAATATTCAATCAATCCATTGGTATGACAGTGGGTAACTTATCACAGCCATTTATGGATCGAATTGAAATGATTAATATAACGTTGAAATTCAATACCCCTATTTTAGTATTAGTCCTTATTATTTATGTGATGATCACCATACAATCGGTAAAGCTATACATCAAAAATAATTTAAAAACAATTGGCATAAAGAAATTAAATGGTTTCAGTCTAGTTCGATCTATGAAATCTTATATTATAAAATATATTATTATTGATATTATGCTTTCTATTGCTTATTTAATAACTGTATATAATTATTTAACACCAACCATGATGGATCAATTTCATAATATAGTGGGAAATCCGCTTGTTTATTTATTTTTTATTCCAATGATTGCAGTAGATATAGGCTTTTTAATCTTTAATATTAAAATTGTTGAAAAGCGTTCATTGAATTCATTGATTAAGGGAGATTATTATGGAAATAATTAATATTAAAAACTTAACAAAAAAGTATAAAGAGCATATCATTTTAGATGCTTTTGATTTAAGGATTAATGAAGGAGAGATGATCGCCATTACCGGAAGGAGTGGAAGCGGTAAAACGACCTTGCTGAATATTATCGGATTAATAGAGGAATATGATGAAGGTGATTATTATTTTTATGATCACCTCAATATTAAACCTAATTCAAAATTGGCAACAGAAATGATCCGCAATCATATTAATTATCTATTTCAAAATTTTGCGTTAATTGATGACGATAGTATATTAAATAATCTATTGATTGGTTTAGAGTTTAAGAATTTAAGTAAAAGTGAAAAGTTATCTGAGATTCATATTGCTTTAGAAAAAGTTGGGATTGATAAAGACGTTAAAACTAAAATAAGTGCATTAAGCGGAGGTGAACAGCAAAGAGTGGCGATCGCCAGAACAATACTCAAAGAAGGAAATCTCATTTTAGCGGATGAACCGACTGGATCTTTAGATGAAGAAAATAAAGAGATTATTATGTCACTTCTCAAAGAGTTAAACAACGAAGGCAAAACAATTATTATTGTTACACATGATCCTTATGTAGCTGATAAATGTGATCACATTATTCCATTATAAAAAGAAAACATTGCTTAAAATCAAAGCAATGTTTTTGAATTTTATATTATTTATCTTTTTTAAGAAGACATTCACCGTTAGTTTCAATAATCTCTTTATAACGATAATAAGAGTTTTTAATCTTTCTTTCCATTGTTCCGCTTCCATCATTATGACGGTCAACATAAACAAAACCATAGCGTTTTCTCATTTCTCCGGTACCTGCTGAAACAATATCAATCGGTCCCCAATAGAGATAACCCATGACTTCCACTCCGTCTAAGATCGCTTCATGGATATAGTGTAAATGATCTTCAACATATTTCATTCTTTCAGGATCATCAATCTCTCCATTCTGATCCGGTGCTTCATCTAAACCAATTCCATTTTCAACAATGAATAAAGGAAGATGATAACGATCATAAAGAACATTTAAGATATAACGAATGCCTTTCGGATCAATTGGCCAACGCCAAGGTTCCGGTGAACATCCCGTTAGATATGGATTTTCTTTGCCGATAAGACCACCTGTATCGCCTAAAGAAACAGTTCCTTCAAAAGTAGATGAACGATAATAGCTTAATGAGAAGAACTCAACTGTATTTTCCTTGATCAATTTTAATTCATCATCACACATCTTTGGTTCGCAGTTTTGTTCACGCCAAACACGTTTTACGTAACCTGGAATAATCCCTAAGCAGAAAGCATCGCCAAAATAGAAATTAGACATTCTTTGTGCATCATAAGCTCCGAAAACATTGTCTGGATCACAATTGTATGGATAAGTGGCAACACATGAACTTGTCAGCATGCAGCCCACTTTAGCATCTGGATCAATTTCTTTACAGATTTTTACTGTCCAAGCATTCGCAACACAAATATTGTAATAAGCTTGCCATTTTTCCTGCTCCGTAATTGATCCGATCGGATCATTTTTATCCTTTGGATTGGTACTTAGGATAGCACTGGCAACAAAAGGCATATGTTTCATATTATTGACTTCATTAAATGTCAGCCAGTATTTTACTTTTCCTTTATAGCGTTCAAAAACAGTTGTCACATAACGTTTCCAAAAATCTATTAATTGATGATTGCTCCATCCGCCATATTCAGTCAATAAATGTAAAGGCGTTTCATAATGACTTAATGTAATAACCGGTTCCATACCTAATTCGATCATTGTATCGATCATATCTTCATAAAATTTAAGCCCAGCTTCGTTTGGCTGAGTTTCATCACCATTAGGGAAAATACGTCCCCATGCAATAGACGTACGGAAGGCTTTAAATCCCATTCCTGCCATTAGCTTTAAATCTTCTTTGTAACGATGATAAAAATCAATCGCTTCATGACTTAAATAAACCTTATCAGGATCTAATGCCATCTCCCACTTACTTGTTTCTTCATTCCATTTAATACTTGGATTTTTATTGGCAATCCCTACCATGACATCGGTAACATTGGGTTGTTTTCCATCCTCCAGCCATGCACCTTCACATTGATTGGCTGCAACAGCTCCACCCCATAAAAAACCTTTTGGATAACTCATAATTCCTCCACCTTTCTGTTTAGTGCTATTATACTATCGTTAAAATGAGGACTTTATTATTTTAATCAATTGAAAATAGTTTCAGAATTTGGAAAAAAAGGGGACTTCTCCCCTTTAGCTTTTCATGTAGACTGAACCATCATCACGACGTTTTAAGAAACCATATTCAATCATATAGCGACGTATCGTCACATAATCATCAAAAATCTCTTTTAATATGTCATTTACTTCTGTTTCTGAATATTCTTTCCCACTAATGAATTGATCATAGATTGTTTTAAATACTATAATCTTATATTTTTCTTTTCTCGGAAGATTCTTTAATTTTAATGGGTTAAGAGAAATAAAGAAATCCTGATGCACTTTCTGTTCATCTTCTTTTGTAGCTACATAACGCTCATCCATCATTGTTGCCTCCTCATGAATATCTAAAAATGTATCAATCCTGTTTTCACTTTCTAATAAATGGTACATCGCTAAAAATACTTTTGCCTGATTAGCCTTTTCTTTTAACGAAAAGCGCTGATAGCGGACAGTAGCTTCACTGATTCCCATCAGCTTGGCAATCTCACGGTCACTCTTATGCTGATAGAGATAAGTCATAATCTGTTTTTGGTTATCCGTTAAAGTGTTTACTTTCTTTGGAGCTTCGAGCAAAGGAATTAAGCATCCGCGATGATCGTATTGAAGATGAATTTCCATTCTTTTTTTCGCATCGTAAAAATGATCCTCGTAAGAATAAATTTCTCCTTTTATTGTTTTAAAATCACAGTGTATGCATTGATAACTCTGCTCATTTTCTATATATCCGCACTCTAATTGTGCTAAAGTGACTTCTTTTATGTTCATACTGTCTCTCCTTTATATACAATATAACATAATGTTTATTTAAAATCAAACAAAATATATTTATGTTTATATAATATTTTATATATTGTGAATTTGTTTGTTTTTATATATATGTAGTATGGGTAAATTCTCTTTTTAAGAGTAGCTTAAAAGAAAGGGGTAAATCTATTTTTGCTTTCATTACTATGTATATTAAAGATGTACTTATTCTGTTAGAAATTTAGTATAAAAAGCATAACATATAAAAAAACAGTGTTCCTCTTTAAACAGAGGTTCACTGCCCTTTCTTGTTTTTTGTTCGTGAAGCATGCTTGATGATCCATTGACATTCTTTTGTCAGTGTATCCTTTTGCCAGTTAGAAATGATGCGTTCAAATTTATCAGGATCTTCTTTATAGAGATCGTTTAAATTATTAGCGACACTCTTTTGAATCGTTTTGTCAGGATCATCTTTTAAATAAGTAAGCAATGCAGAGTATTGATCAAAATAATCTAAAGCAACATATAATTTCTTTGCCCATGGTAAACGAATTCGAAGACATTCACTTGCTAGACGGCGTACTCTTTTATCATCATCTCGACACCATTCTAAAAGCAGCTGCATAGATTGCTCAGGAAACTTATTGATAATTGGCCGCATACAAAACTCACTGGTGAACCGTTTGGTTAATTCTTTACTGAAACGCGTGCTGACTTCAAAATTTTCTATGCCGAATTTCTCAACATATCTTCCTATTGGCCATAACCAATACCCTTCTGTAAACATGCCAAGGCTTCCTTTTAATTCAGGACCTAATATTTTTTCGAATACTTGAATTGTATCTGTGTAGTCTAAGGGAATAGCTTCTTTTAAAGCTGTAGCTAATAAATCCTGCCTTTCATTAAAGGTTAAGACTTCGATTGTTGGTGTGATTAAAGAAAGAAATTGTTCTTCATTAAATACCGGACAAACAGATTTTATTTTTTTAGCTAAAAAAATTCCATATTCAATATCATAATAGTCTTTTACTTTCTTACCCATCTCTTCTGAATCCTTTCAGTAAATAAGCAATGGCTTCATAAATTTGCGTTTTATTTACGGTGTCTGATTCAGCAAGCGATATAGATAAATCATTTAAAGCACCGGAAATCATATGAGCAATCATATGAATATCAAAGTCTATTAACAATCCTTTCTGTTGAACGGTTAAAAGTTGTTCTTCTAAAAGTAAAACGGAGTTTTCATCATCCATTTTTTTCCATTGTAACCATTCTAAAACGTTGGGAGCTTCGATTAATAAGATTCTTTTGTTTGATTCCAACGTGGCTGCTTCAACAAATCCAACACACCCTAATATTAACTGTTCCCATAAATCTTCTGATGTCTCTGCTTCTTTTTCTACATTTAGCCCTACTTCATGCTGAACTTGAGCTAAGACAGCTTTAAATAAATTCTTTTTATTTTTAAAGTGGTGATATACTGCGCCTCTAGTCATCTTTGCGTCCGCAGCAATCGCTTCCAAGGATGTGTTTTCATAACCATAGGCGGAGAAATGCTGACGGGCAATCATAATTAAATTATTGGTAGTATGGAAAGAAGCAAGTTCTTTTTTATTCTTAGCCATTTTGTTCACCCGTTTCTTTATAATTTTCTATATATTCATCTGACGGCAAAATCATTTGAATGACATCAATTAATATTTTGCTTGGTGTTTCAATCATGAAGTGTCTCTGCCCATAATCCTCATTTTTAATATCCAATATCAGGGGTATTTGCTTATTATTTTTTATTTTCGAATATAGAGCATCTACATCATCCACCTCTATATTAAGTATGCATCCTTCACAGGATTTTCTATATTGGTTGGGTATTGTGTCATGCTGACTATCAATCACAGCGAGTTCAAAGCCATTCTTATCTTTCAAACTGATGTACCATTCATTGCTGAATACTTCTTCAAAATCAAACTGTTCCATAAAAAATTGAGCTTCTTTTTCAATATCATTACACATAAATACGGGATATACATTGTTTTTCATAGATAATCTCCTTTATAATTTCTATTATCACAATAACATACATACAGTATGTATGTAAAATAAAATGATATATTAATTTGATAATATTCTAATGTATGTTGGAATAATTGGTTCTGCATGGATAGTTCATATAAGAAAGAAAAAGAACGATTCATATTATATAGCCATAGGATTCAATCACTGTATTGGTGACAAGAATCCATCTTGAATATAAGTAAGAAATCGTTCTTCTAAAAGTATTTATAATCGTTTATGTGTTCTCTATTTTGTTAGAAAATTATACTGCATTCCTTCTCTTAACGGTGCACTGTCCCCGCCTAGTTTTTCCAGTAATGTGTAAGCGAACTCCAATGAAGCTGCCGGTCCACGCCCTGTCACGATATGTCCGTCTATTTCGACCAACGTATTTTGATGGCAGCCATCTGGCAGCTGGTCTTCAAATCCGGGAGCACAAGTAAACTTTTTATCTTGAATAATTCCTGCCTTTTGCAATGAGATAGGTCCGGCACAGATAGCTCCGATCCATTTTCCCTCATCATTAAATTTCTTTAATATATCAATGACACGCTGATCATCTCTTAAATTTGTTGCTCCGGGAAGACCCCCGGGTAGAACAACGAGATCCGCTTCATAACATTCTTCATTGAATAGCGCATCCATCTTCACGGTAATCTGATGACTGCTGGTCACTTCATTGCTATCCATCCCAATCATTAGACAAGGCATATTTGCTCTGCGAAAAACATCAACAACAGTCAAGGCTTCTACTTCTTCAAATCCTTCTTTAAATAAAACAATTGCTTTTTTCATATAAAATACCTCCACTAAAATTATAATATGGTTTAAAATAATTTTAAAGAGATGTTATGATGAAAAAGGTGATAAAAATGAATCAATTAGAAAAAGTAGAACATACCCTCTCCCCTATTTATGATGCTTCTTCTAAAATATTAATTTTGGGAACAATGCCTTCGCCTAAATCCAGGGAGGCAGGATTTTATTATTCACATCCGCAGAATCGTTTTTGGAAGATTATGGTAGCCTTGTTTAATGAGGAGCTGCCTATAAATAATCAGCAGAAAAAAGAAATGATGCAAAAACATCATATTGCTTTATGGGATGTATTAAAAAGCTGTGAAATCAAAGGAGCAGATGATAATTCGATTACCTCTGTTGAAGTCAATGATATCCATCAGTTATTGCAGAAAACTTCTATTCAAAAAATCTATACTACAGGGTTAAAGGCTACAACATTGTATAAAAAGCATTGTTTTAAAAGCACCGGTATGGCATCAATTTATCTGCCATCGACCAGCCCAGCTAACTGCCGTAACTATAATTTAGACAAATTAATTGAAGAATACCGCTGTATTTTAAAAGACTTATGATCACACATAAGCCTTTTTAAGTTCTTTCTTTTATTGTCACATGTATCACATCACCGGGTTGTTTGCCGATTGCTTTGCGAATATCTTTTCTTATGCCAATGATATGTCCGGGTGTTTTCATTCTTACTAAGCTGCCTGAATACGGATAACCGTCAAAAGTAGCCTCGACTTTAACTCGTCCTTTATTGAATTCCTCTTTAACATCATAAGGAAATTCTATATAAGCACCATCGATATCCGGTACTTTTAAAATTACAGCATCAAATTCATAGCGTTTATTATACATAGCTTCCTCCCTATTTACTATAAGATAAATGAAGAATAAATTCAAAAGAAAGGACCTATTCAGAAAAGTCCTTCTTTAATAAACGGGTGCGCAGTATATGCTGATAGATGATATACACAATGGCAGATATTACAGCAAGTATGATAAAAGCGGTCTTTAAATGATAGTGATCCCCGATCCAGCCAATGATTGGAAAATAAATAATCATCATAATGCTGAAGACCATTGACATACAGGAAAGTAATGTCGCTCTTGATGAACTGGGAATAATTTGATTTAAAAAAGTAGTAATGCTGATATAAAGCAATGATTCAAAAAAGGCTATAAAAATTAAAGAAACGATAGAAATCGGAAAGAAAGGAATGCCCATAAGCCCCACTACAACAAATAAAGGTAAATATAAGACAATCTTTTCTTTTGAATAACGCTGAATCATTTTATAAGCCAATAACCCCGCTACTAATCCGGCAACGTTTTCTAAAGTAAAGAAGAAGGAAATCTGTGAAATTGACATTCCCATTTCTTTCCAGTAGTTCGTTAAATAATAATGACATGTCGTGATTGAAGCACTGAACAAAGAATAACTTAAAATAAGATAAAGAATCTGATGGTTTTCTTTGAATAAAGCATAGCTTGACTGGTATTGATGAAGCATCCCTTTAAACATATTCATTTTTTGATAGCCGATATTTTTTATTTCTTTCATTTGAAGTAAAACAATGATGGAAATAATTGTAATTAAAAGTGAAATACCATAGGCTAAAAAATATGATATATCAGCAAGGCTGCCACCGATCATGATGGCAATAAAACATGCTGTTTGAAGCACCATTTCACGATAGCCTTGTATTTTAGGAAAACGTTTTTCATCCTTATTTTCCAGCATGAGATCATAAACATAAGCACTGTCGGTTCCGGATTCTAAGTTATAGGAAAGCGCACTGATAATAAAGGACAGATAAATCATCCAACGACTTGTTTCATACATCAGCACGATAATAGACAGAATTGACAGAAGGCGTCCCATTAAGCGACTGAAACGACGACCATATAAATCACTGACAATTCCGGTTGGCAGTTCACACAGCATAGAAGTCAGATGGAAAATACTTTCGGCAATGCCGACATCTACTAACGAATAGCCGCGAATAATTAAATAAGTCGGCCATAGTAATTGCGTAATATTGCAATTAAGTAAAAATTCATACACATAGTTTAAAATTAAATTGATTTTATAACTCTTCATAAGTTAACCTGCTTTCTTTAGAATTTTAAAAGGCTAACTTGAGCTATCTATAACGTTCTAACCATTTGACTGGCCCTCCTCTTGTTTTTTTCATTATACTCTACCCATAGAATATATCCCAGCATTATTTGAGCATCCCGTTAAAAAGGTGTTAAAATAAAGCAATATCTTATGAGAAAGATTTTAAATTCAAATTAAATATGTTAAGATATTCACATTAAGGGGGAACTATCATGTTAGAAATTATCGATTTAACCAAAAGCTATAAAAAAACACTTGCGGTAGATCATGTCAGTTTTACGATTCCAACAGGAAGAGTTGGGATTTTACTGGGACCCAATGGGGCAGGTAAATCTACCATTATTAAAAGTATTGCGGGGTTATTATTCTTTTCCGGAAAGATTAATATAGATCATATCAATTCAAGAGATATTGAAGCAAAAAAACGTTTTGCCTATATTCCGGAACTGCCATCCATGTATGATGCCTTAACTATAAAAGAACATTTTGAGTTTATTAATAAAGCTTATAATGTGGATCATATGGATTATGCAATGGAATTGGCGACTCGTTTTGAACTTGATGATAAGTTAGATAAACTGGGGGATGAATTATCTAAAGGGATGATGCAGAAAGTCAGTATTGTTTGTGCTTTGATGATTAAACCTAAGGTTGTTTTATTTGATGAACCGATGATCGGATTAGATCCTAAAGCAATCAAAGAATTAAAGGAATTGATTTTAGAATTAAAAAGTCAGGGAGCTACGATTATTATCAGTACCCATATGCTGGAAATGGTAAAAGACTTATGGGATGATATGGTCATTATTGATAAAGGAAAAATTATCGGACAATACCGTAAGGAAGATATTGAAGATCAGGAAATTGAAGATATTTTCTTTAAAATGACAGGTGATCAGCAATGAATGCCTTAATCTATCTTACAAAAACAACATTTGTCAATAAATTAAAGAAGGCCTTGCATAAGCCTTCTGCCTTACTGCTGATATTGTTTTGGATTGCGTATGCTGCCTATATGATTTTTATCTTTGGCGGAATGGCAGTAAATTTTAAATTAGATTCAAAAGAAGGCATGGTTATTATTCTGACTTATATCGTTTTAATGTCTGTGCCAACCAATATATTAATGTATGTACGAAAAAAAGGGATTATCTTTTTGATGAGTGACCTGCATTTTCTGTTTAATACACCGATCAGTCCAAAATTGATTTTGCTGTATCGTTTTATGAAGCTGCTGGTTCCTTCTATTATTATGAATCTTGTACTCTCTATTGGAGCATTCTTTATATTTGAAGCAACAGCCTTGCAAGCTTTTTTGTTCTTCATTGTGGTTGTTCTTATTGAGCCGCTGTTTGAAACCGGCTTAATGATGAATGTTTATGCAAATGAACGTTTGACAGAAAAACATGTGGACTGGATCAGAAAAGGAACTTGGGGATGCTTAGCACTATTCGCTGTATATGCGCTTTATGTCTTTATCTTTATAGATAATACTTTTAATGCCTTAGCCATCTTCCCATTACAGGAACTATTCTTATTCATTCCTATATTCGGATGGATCTTAGCCCCGTATCATCTTATTTTTCTAGGGGCAACACCGATCAATGTGATCTGTACGATTTTATTTGCAGTCGGAACAATTCTGATGCTGATAAGTGCGGTTAAAATGCCTTGTACTGGAAAATATTATGAAGAAGCTTCAGATTATGCTCGTGATTATAGTGAAAAGAGAAAGAAAGCTAAAAAAGGTGAAGTCAGCTTTGGTAAAAGAAAATATAAAAAAGCTTCTATTGCTTATAAAGGGGCTTATGCAAAAGCGATCTTTTACCGTCAAATATTAGAATATAAAAAGAATCGTTTCTTTATCTTTGGCGGGACAACGCTCCTTTCCTTGGGAGCCGGACTGGTCTTATGCTATTTCAGTATACAGGAACGTCCTCCTATTGAATTTGCCTTGTTTATTTTACCCGGATTGAGTGCCTATTTCTCATTTTTGATGAGTGGTTATGCAACAAAATGGAGTAAGGAAATCGATAATGCTTATACCTTCCTGATACCGGATACGGCATTTAGAAAAATGTGGTATGCGACTTTAATTGAACATCTTCGTGCTTTAGTTGATGGATTACTGATGGTTATTCCGGCAGGAATCGGAATGGGACTGTCTATTCCGCAAATGCTGCTATGTATTGTTGCCCATGTCAGCATTATGGCAATCAAGCTTTATATTCAGGTTATCTGTCAAAATATTCTAGGAAAATCTTTGGGGAATACCGGATTAACGTTATTAAAGATGTTGATACAGGGATTAGTTTTAGTTGTTGGAGTAGTAATTGCGGTTATGGCGGCATTGGCGATTTCCAATGAAATGGCGCTGTTTGCCATTATTGTGTATAGTGTTGTCATCTGCCTGCTGTTAATGGCATGCTCAACACGATTATTTGAAAGATATGAAAGTATAGACTAAAAGGAGCCGAGGCTCCTTTTTTAGATAAAAGTAAATGTAAATGGCTGACTAGATTGAATATAATCGATCAAGAATACTTCTTCTTCACGAATATGTCCGATCACATTGGTCTTTCCACTGTTTTTCATATCTTTTAAAGCGATCTGAACTTCACCGCAGTACTGACCATAGAGTTCATTATCGATGATAACGTCTCCACGTTTGATATCAACAGTATTAAATGGTTCGACTTGCCCCTTAGCTAAACGGCTTTCCAATGTACGAAGGATATAGTCATTGCGATCCCCGCGACGAGATAAGTTCATCTTCAAACGTTCTACCTGATGAGCCGGTGCATTTTCTACTAATTTTACTTTAAAATCAATCATATCTAAGTTAACATTCTTTAAAGCTTCCAATTCTTCATCACTGGCAAAGCAGTTTCCAATCATGACATCACTGATTGTTCCCATTAAAACATAATGTTTTAGCTGAACATCAATCGGCAGGTCACGATGCATTTCCAAGGTTGGAAGGCCTTCTGTAACCGGCCATGGACCAAAGGCATTTTCTTCGTTAGAAGAGATGAAAGCCTGACAGCGCAGGTTATATTGATTCCAAAAAGCAGTACCCTGATTAAAGAAATCCAAAGCGACACCGGTATAACGATGTGGATAATAGTTATGACAGCCAATCAATTTATCACGGTTACCGCCAGCCGCTAAAACAGCCCCAATATGATTATTGACATTGGCACCGCTTAAACAAATTGCGATTCCCTCTTTATTACGGGTTAAAAAAGCCTCCTCCATATCATTCATTCCTAAATCTAAACGTAAAACATCCACCTCCAACTCTTTAAAAAAGCTAAGATCGATCGGTCCGTTAAATAAGGAAGCATTAACACCAAAATGCTTAAATACACTTGGATTGACATCACAAATAATTTCAAAGCCTAATTCTTTAGCGTAACGTGTAATGGGATGATAGCGGTCAATAACAGTCTGTCGGTCTTCCCCTACCCCCAATAAAGCTAAAAACAACAAAGAGCAGTTGCATTCCGCTGCCTTTTTTAAATAACGCATATTGTCTTCTTTAGTAGAATATGCCGGATATAATGAGATACCTATTTTCTTCATAACTTCCTCCTTTATTTGTCTTTATAAGTTGAATATAGAATTCCCCATTGACAAAGTCAAAAAATTTGCAATAGATGAAAACTTTTGCCGGGATTGAGCATAAGATAGGAAGTAGGAATAAATAAAAATGTTTATAATTAAAAACAATAATTATCTAATTAATAAAAAATATGGATATTATTTCCTAATAATATAATTTTAATGCGATTTGTAGTAGACAATTTGAATAGGCTAGTATAAAATGACCATGACGAAGTGTATACAATGTAAATGAGGAGGATATAAAATGGAAATAAAAGATCTACTAAGAGAACCTTTAAAAGGGTTTACCGCTTATAAGCCCGGGGGGAAAAAGGTGAAGGTAAGAGAAGGGGTAGAAGAGATTATTCAGCTAAATGCAAATGAGAATCAATTAGGTCCTTCTCCTAAAGCGATTGAAGCAATGAAAGAAGCGGCAGAGATTTCTCAGTTTTATCCCTTTACTTTTGGACAGCTGGAAGAGGTTAGACAGATTTTTGCAGAATATCATGGGGTGCAGGCAGATAATATTATGATTACTGCAGGATCGGGAGGCATCATTTCAGCCTTTGGAGAGATATTTCTGAATCCGGGCGATGAAGTAGTAAGCTGTGAACCCACCTATGATTCCTATAAAGCAATGGTGAATCGTTATGGTGCTAAGTTTATTGCAGCTCCATTAAAAAATTATCGATATGATTTAGAAGCAATGTTGGAATTAATGACAGAAAAAACAAAACTGGCAGTTATTGTAAATCCAAATAATCCAACCGGGACCTTGCTGACAAATCAAGAATTAGATGATTTCATGGAAAAAGTGCCGGATCACGTTATTGTGGTAATCGATGAAGCTTATTTTGAATGGATTGGGGATAAAAATTATCAGTCTGCCATTAAATATGTAAAAGAAGGAAAGAAAATAGCTGTATTAAGAACTTTCTCTAAACTCTATGGTATGGCGGGGGTACGTATCGGCTATGGCATCATGCTGGCAGATATATGTAAGGAAATGCGCAATGTTGAATGGAACTATGGACCTAGCCGAATTGGACTAGCAGGAGCAGTGGCTGCCATTCAAGATCATGAATATATAGAACGATCATTAGATAATAATACAAAAGGAAGAGAATTCTTAACAGCGGTATTGAAAGAAGCTGGATTTGATGTTGTAAAAAGCTATGCCAGTTTTATCTATTTTTATCCAAACGGCTTTACTTCAGATGAGCTTGTAGACAAATTAGGAAGCTATGGAGTAATTATCCGAGCATTTAAAGAGTATACACGTGTAAGTGTCGGAATACCGAGACAAAATGCGATTTTTGCTGAAACATTAAAAAAAGTGTTAAAGAATGATTAATTTCATTCTTTTTTATTCGACAAGATATGTCAAAAAAACGGCAAGTTCTACGTAATAAAGCGCTTAAAAGCTCGTTATGATGGAGGAATTTGTCGAACGCTGTAAATTTAAGTCAAAGAGTTTAGATTGCGGTTCTTTTTTGCACATGATAATATTTATTTGTCGAATAGGAGGGTTAACATGAAAGCACTGATAAGTAAATTCGAAAATACCTTATACAACAACGATAAACTTTCCGGTATTCATTTTATGGATGCCAATAAGATCAAGGAATTTCAAGATTTAGGACATATATTTGGATTATTTATACAAGAGCAGGATCCAGCTATTGATCATTTGTTAGCAGAACATGGAATTACTGCTGATTTTATGATCAGACAAGATGGATCGATCTTATTTAAAGAAGGATACCAGTATTTTGATTATGAGCCATTTGAAAAAGAAGAGATCGAAATGATCTTATCTTCTTTAAATGGAAGTTTTAACGCGTTGATTACTACACCAACTGCAGAAATGAGTTATGAAAGTGAAACGGATCTGGATAAAAATCAGATATATACATGTATTCGCATTATGGATTGTGACCAAGAGCAGATTCTTGCTCAATTGAAAAAACATTTTCATGCTGTGATCAGTATTAGTGTCAGTGAAAATGCGATTTGTATCTTTTCCAAGAAAAGCAGTTTGGATAAATCGGTTGAAGTTTTATGTGGATTAAAAAATATTTTAATTAGTGACGTGAGTATGATTGCGGATTATTACAGTGATTTTGAGCTGATTGAAGGGATTGATAACCTTTATGCATTAAAGGAAGACAATGAAAGCAGCAAGGAAATCTATATCGTAGATAGCTTAGGAGAATGCGTGGATGACATCTTGAGTGGTGCCTCGGATTCTCTTTTTTTGTCGATAAAAAGTGTTTAAATTTTAGAATATTTTAGTAATTTTCCTCATATATAAGTATAAACAAGATAAAGGAGGTTTGTTAAAAAGAACCGATTAATTCGGCGAAAAATGCAATTTAATGGCAGAGATTTGACAAAGAAATGAATATTTGTTATGATGTTGCCCGAGGTGAGGCTCATGTACTTTGATACCCATGTTCATTTGAACAGCAGCCCTTTATATGAGGACATCGATACGTATATCGAACATGCTTTAGCAAATGGAGTCAACGAGATGATGGTCGTTGGTTTCGATTTAGAGACAAGTCGCAAAGCGATCGAGATTGCCAATCAGTATGCGTTTATTTATGCAGCTGTAGGTATTGGTCCAAATGATTGTAAAGAGACAACAGATGAAGATTTGAATCAGATTGATGAGATGCTCGCTCAAGAAAAAGTAATTGCATTAGGAGAAGTAGGACTGGATTATTATTGGGATGAAGTCCCTAGATCCAAACAGCAAGAAGTATTTAGCAAGCAGATCGAGCTAGCTAAAAAACATAACGTACCTCTTGTTATTCACTCAAGGGATGCCTTGAATGATACCTACGAATTACTAAAGGCAGGTCAACATTATGGTATCATGCATTGTTATAGCGGAAGCTATGAAATGGCACAAAGGTTTATCGACATTGGATTTTATATCTCTCTTGCCGGACCGGTGACATTTAAAAATGCCAGGGTACCAAAAGAAGTAGCCCAAAATATAAATTTAAATAGATTGTTGATCGAGACGGACTGTCCTTATTTAACACCTCATCCATACCGAGGAAAGTTGAATGAGCCTGCAAATGTTATGTATATTGCCATGGAGATCGCAAAACTGCGAAACATGGAAATAGAAGACGTTGCTAGAATCACAACGTTTAATGCCAAAAGAGTGCTTGGTATTAAATAAGGAGGAAAATTGAGATGAAAAATTTTGTAAAAAAGATCGAGGAAACAGACTCGAGAATTAAGATGTTATTATTAGTGGCAATTGCCTATGTAGCGATTGCATTTGGTTTCAATCATGTTGAAGCCATGACAAAAATTGAGAATTATACACCCGCTATCAATATTTCGATCAAAGATGGCGCTAATGAACCGGTTGGACATTTAGTACAACAGGCTACATTGCAAGATGTATTAAATGAATTAGAGATTACTTTAGGAAGCGATGACTTCTTAAACATTGATGCAAGTACTTTATTGGAAGACAACCAAACAGTTGAAATCACACGTGTGACCTATACTGAAGAAAAAACAGAGGAAGAGGTTCCGTTTGAAACAGAAATCAACGGTGATGACGTTGATGGGGCCAGTGTAGATGTTTTGCAGGTTGGCGAAAATGGACTGATCGAAAAAACTTATAAAGTTCGATTAGAAAATGGGACAGAAGTCAGCCGTGAATTAATCAATGAAACAACAGTTAAAGAAACTATAAACCAAGTTGAAAATTATACGGCACCTGTTCAAACAACCGTTGTTGCTGAAGGAAGTTCAGCATCAGGAGCCTTTACCGGACGTTTAACGACTTACGGCGGTGACTGTTACGGATGTTCTGGAATTACTGCTGCCGGTGTTACCTTAAACGGTAATGGGGCAAACAATTCGGGAAGTGCCAAAGTTTTCTATAATGGTGGATGGTATTATGTGTTAGCTGCAGACAGATCGATCCCATTTGGAACGATTATCGAAATTTCTAATCATAACCTTTCATTAGAACCCGTTATCTATGGGGTAGTGTTGGATCGCGGTGGCGATATAACAGGAACAAAAATCGATATTTTTAGTGGATCAGAAAAAGGAACCCGATTCTTTAGCGGTTCAACTTCTTATGATACCCAATTTAGAATTATCGGTTAATCGATTATAAAAATAAGACAGAAAAACTGAGTTTTGACGACTCAGCTTTTCTTGTTTTTGACCAATTTTATTTGTAATATAGGACAATTATGCTTATAATAGTAAAAGTTAGGAGGGATGAGTATGTACGATATTATCGTTGTCGGTGGTGGTCATGCCGGTGTAGAAGCCTCATTGGCACCTGCCAGAATGGGATTAAAGACACTTCTGATCACCTCTAATTTTAATAATGTAGCAAGTCTGCCATGCAATACATCTATTGGGGGACCCGCTAAAGGAATCATTGTTCGTGAAATTGATGCATTAGGCGGACAAATGGGAAAAACTGCCGATCATACCTATCTGCAAATGAAAATGCTGAATACGGCAAAGGGACCGGGAGTACAGTCATTAAGAGCGCAGGCAGATAAAGTAGATTATCCAAAATATATGCAGGAAATCATTTCACATCAGGAAAATTTAGAAGTCAAAGAAGCAATGGTGGAAGATTTGGTGATCGAAGGGGATCAGGTTCATGGCATTCTATTGGAGGATGGAACAAAAATCGAAGCAGTCTGCGTCATTTTAACTACAGGAACTTACTTGAAATCAGAAATATTAGTAGGGGCTACTAAAACCCCAAGCGGACCGGATCAGCAAAGACAATCGCTGCATTTATCAGGTCGTTTGGCTGACTATGGTTTTAAGATTCAGCGATTAAAGACGGGAACTCCTCCACGTGTACATAAGGATAGTATTGACTATTCAAAAACCACTTTACAGCCGGGAACGGATGCGAAGCTGTCTTTCAGCTTTGAAACAACGGACTATATTCCAATAGAACAACAAACTCCCTGCTATTTAACTTACACCAATGAAACGACCCATACGATCATACGTGACAATCTGCATCGTTCAAGCATGTATTCAGGTATTGTAAAGGGAATTGGACCGCGTTACTGCCCATCGATTGAAGATAAAGTTGTGCGTTTCAGTGATAAGCCTCAGCATCAAATCTTCTTAGAACCGGAATCGAAATCAATGGAAACGATTTATGTACAGGGCTTTTCAACTTCATTACCGCATGATGTTCAAGAGGAAATGATACGTACTATTCCGGGGTTGGAAAACTGCGAGATATTAAAGTATGCTTATGCTATTGAGTATGATGCGATTGATCCTATTCAGTTATGGCCAACTTTAGAAACAAAAGTAATCAAGAATTTATTTACTGCCGGACAAATCAACGGAACCAGCGGTTATGAAGAAGCGGCTGCACAAGGTTTAATTGCCGGAATTAATGCTGTCATGAAAATTAAAAATGAAAAACCGGTTATCCTGGGAAGAGATGAAGCCTATATCGGGGTTATGATTGATGATCTTGTAACCAAAGGGACACAGGAGCCTTACCGAATGCTGACATCCCGTGCAGAATATCGATTATTGCTGCGTCACGACAATGCAGATGTACGTCTGCGTGACTATGCTTATCGTGTCGGGTTAATCAGTGAAGCCACTTATCAGCAGTATTTATTAAAACAAGAACATATTCATCAGGAGATTGAACGTTTAAAAACAATTCGTTTTACCCCTAAACATGAGGTGAATGATGTAATTGAACAGTTAGGATCTAATCGATTAAACGAAGGAATCAGCGCTAAAGAACTAATTCAACGTCCGGAAGTGACCTATCAAGTGTTAATTCCTTATATTGATGCCCCAAATCTGACGGATGAAGAAATGAATGACATTAATATAGAAATTAAATATGCCGGTTATATCGAAAAGGCAAAACGTCAGGTAGAAAAACAAAAGAAGATGGAAGAAAAAGGAATTCCTGAAGATATCCATTATGATGACATCAAGAATTTAGCTTTGGAAGCAAAACAGAAATTAACCAAAATTCGACCATTAACAGTCGGACAGGCAAGCCGTATCTCAGGAATTAACCCCGCAGATATTTCAGTATTACTCATTCATTTAAAACAAAATTATTCAAAGTAAAGGAACGCATATGAATATTGAAACATTTATTCAACATTTAAAAAAACATAATATTGAATTAACTCAAACTCAGTTAAACCAATTTGAAAGATATTTTGAATTACTGGTGGAGTGGAATGAGAAAATGAATCTTACAAATATTACTGAAAAAGAGGATGTATATTTAAAACATTTTTATGATTCGTTGACCCTTGCTTTTACGCATCCTTTAAATGACGAAAGCTTATGTGATATAGGTGCCGGAGCGGGTTTCCCGAGTATTCCTTTGAAGATTGTCTATCCTAAGTTAAAGATTACCATCGTAGATTCTTTAAATAAGCGTATTACCTTTTTAAACCATTTAGTTAAAGAGTTGGGATTAACAGATGTAGAGGCAGTTGCTGCCAGAGCAGAAGAATATGCAGCGGATCATCGTGAAAGCTTTGATATCGTCAGTGCCAGAGCGGTTGCCCGATTAAATATTTTAGATGAACTTTGTCTGCCTTTATGCAAAGTGGGGGGATATTTTATTACCTTAAAAGGAGCTCAGGGAGAACAGGAATTAAAAGAATGCCAGCAGGCTATTAAAAAATTAGGGGGAAAAGTAGAAAAGATAGAAAAATTTACTTTACCCGATCATGATGATCAGCGTATTAATATTTATATTCATAAGACTTCCTCTACACCAAAGGGGTATCCGCGAATGTTTGCTAAGATTAAGAAAAGTCCATTGAAATAGGAGAAAACTATGAGCGAGAAAAATTTAAAAATGATTAATATGGAATATATCGTTCCTAATGCCAATCAACCTAGAACCTATTTTGACAGCGAAGCAATCAGCGAACTAGCACAATCCATTAGTGAAAACGGATTGATTCAGCCGATTGTGGTTCGCCCTATCGAATTAGGACAATATGAGATCGTTGCCGGAGAAAGACGTTACAGAGCATGTCAGAAAGCGATGATGCAGACGATTCCTTGCATTGTCGAAGAATACGATGATGCAAAACTGGCACAAGTGGCGATCATTGAAAATATTCAAAGAGAAAACTTAACGCCGATTGAAGAAGCAGTAGCTTATCAAAAGCTGATTGAAGCCTATGGTTATACACAAAGTACGTTAGCCGGACAAGTCGGAAAGAAACAGTCAACGATTGCCAATAAGCTGCGTTTGCTGAATCTGCCTAAGAAAGTACAGGACGCCGTAAAGAATCGTGAGATTACCGAACGTCATGCCCGTGCCTTGCTGAGTTTGCCGGATGCGTCTTCACAAGTCAAGACCTTAAATAAAATTGTTAATCAGGGATTGAATGTCAAACAAACAGAAGAAATGATTAATAAAAAGCAGAAGCAAACAATAAAAAAAGCCCCTAAAAGAGGAATATCGCAGCATATTAAATTGGCAATTAATACAGTAAAGCAAGCCGTAGAGATGGTACATAAAACAGGCATTGATCTGGTAATGGATGAAAGTGATCAGGATGATTATTACATCATGACCATTAAGATCAAAAAGAATAAATAGTTAGGAAACAAATTTCTTAACTTTTTTTATTTGCACGATCATCTTTATAATACAAGAGAATGAAATAAACTACAAAAAAGCATGTCACCCTCTGAAGAAGAAATGACATGCTTTACATAGGACTTTTTTTATTAATATGAGAAGGATTACTTATATAGATTTTATAAATCAATCTTTCTGTCTTTATAATAGTATTGCCGATCATGATCATTGATCTCTCTAAGCACACGGCATGGAGTACCTGCTGCGACTACATTGGCAGGAATATCTTTTGTAACGACACTCCCCGCTCCGATCACAGTATTTTCACCAATGGTAACACCCGGCAATACAATACATCCTGCACCAAGCCATACATTTTTTTTAATATGAACAGGCATATTGTATTGATAAGCCTGCATTCTTAATTCCGGCAAAATCGGATGTGTACCGGTAGCAATCGTTACATTAGGCCCAATCATAACATAATCATCAATATAAATTTCAACATCATCGACTAACGTAAGATTAAAATTTGCATAAACATAATTTCCTAAGTGCAGACGCTTTCCTCCCCAATTTGCGTGCAGCGGAGGTTCAATATAACAGTTTTCCCCAATACTTGCCAGCATGTCTTTCAAGAGTGCCTGTCGCAATTCTTTTTGCAAAGGACGTGTAGCATTAAAATCATATTGTTTTTCTAAACACAGCGCCTGTTCATTCATAATCGATTCATCATTAGGAAGATAAAGCTTTCCCGTCATCATTCTTTCCTTCATATCTTTTATAGCCATTTTCTTTTCCTCCCGGTTATCTATAACTGTTTTTATTTTAACACAGTATGTACTGACAATAAAATGTTCATTCAAAATAACAGAATATTCCAAATTATCTATAAATTATATAGTTAATACGTATAAAATCAATGTTGATGTATAACGTTGTATTTGAAAAATAAGTAAATGTCAGGTACTTTAATGGAAATATAGGATCTTTAATTAAATGTAGGGGATGTAAATAAAATATTAAGAAATTGTTTTTTTATTGTTGTGTGAAAAAGTAAACAAGACCAAGGAATCCCTGTGGTTTCTCGACAAAATGTGGATTTTCTTTACCATTAAAACTTACATTTTTGAAAAATAATGATAATAGTCAAAGTGTTTTATGCTATAATGTCAGATAGTAGGAGATTTTGGAGGAATAACAATGCTAGGGTATTATAACTATACAGTCATTTTAACATATATAAGTCTTTGCGTCTCAGTAGTCGGGATTCATTTTGCGATGTCAGGAAAACCTGTTTTTGCGTTCATTTGTCTGATGACATCTGGTTTTTGTGATATGCTGGACGGACCGATTGCCCGTACGAAAGCACGTAATGATGAAGAAAAAGAGTTTGGAATTCAGATTGATTCCCTGACTGATTTAGTTTGCTTTGGTGTTTTTCCGGCAGTCATCGCCTATTCTTTAGGAATGAAAAATAGTTTTTCTGTTTTAATTTTGCTGCTTTATGTTCTTTGTGCAATGATTCGTTTAGCGTATTTTAATGTGCAGGAAAGCTCAAGACAGAAACAGACAACAGATAAAAGAAAATACTATTCGGGAATGCCGGTCACGACATCAGCGATTATCTTTCCATTAGTATTTGCTTTTAAAGACAGTTTAGGAACCTATTTTATACAAATATACGGAGCCATCGTGATTATTGTAGCGATGCTTTTCGTATTGGATATTCGAATCAGAAAAGCAGGTAAAAAAGGACTTGGCGTTATGGTGATTATTGCCTTGATCGAATTTATTTTGCTGATGAGGCTGATTTAGAATGAAGAATCACATCGTTAAAAGAAATGGAGAAGTATTGCCTGATGATCAGACAGGATCTATGCGATTTCTTTATTCGCATGCGTTTGGCAGATTTCTACTTCGCCCATTGATTGGACCAACTGTATCTAAAATAGCGGGTGGTTTTTTAAATACTCGTTTTTCAACGTTTTTGATCCCTTCTTTTATCAAAAACAACAAGATTGATATGAATGAATACAAACCGACAAAGTATTCATGCTATAATGAGTTCTTCACAAGGGAGATCAAAGAAGAATGCCGTCCTATTGATCACATTGCCGATCATTTAATTTCCCCTTGCGATAGTAAGGTTACTTATTATAAAATAGATGAGCATACTGGCTTTAAGATTAAAGATAGTTTATATAGTGTCGAAGATTTACTGCAAAATAAAGAATTGGCACAGCAGTATCAAAATGGAGTTGCCTTAATTTTTCGTTTAAGCGTCGATGACTATCATCGCTACTGCTTCATTGATGATGGCAGCTATCTGTTTGATTATAGAATTAAAGGAAAATTACATACCGTCAATCCAATCGCCAGTTATCACTACAAAATTTATAAAACTAACAGTCGCCATATCAATGTATTAGAGACTGTTCATTTTGATCAAGTCATTGCGATGGAAGTGGGCGCAATGATGGTAGGAAAAATAAAAAACCAATCTGTTGAAGCCTTTAAAAGAGGCATGATAAAAGGTTGGTTTGAGTTTGGCGGCTCTACCGTCGTCTTATTATTTAAAGAGAACACCATAGAAATAGACCAGGATATTATTGATTTTTCAACACAGGATATTGAAGTCAAAGTTAAAATGGGAGAAAAAATCGGCGTAGCAATCAGAAAGGAAGAAATATATGGGAAAGATCATATCCATCACTAACCAAAAGGGTGGCGTGGGTAAAACCACAACAAGTGTGAACTTAGCAGCAGGATTAGCCTATTTGAATAAAAAAGTATTGATGATCGATATTGACCCTCAGGCAAATGCGACTCAGGGAATCGGTGTTGATCGTATGCAGATAAAAGGAACATCTTATGATATTATCGTAGGCGATGAGGAAGTAAAGAATGTTGTTTTATGTACATCTGTACCTCGCTTATCGATTGTTCCAGCCAGTGCTGATCTTGCAACGGCAGATTTGGAATTGTCAGAGCTTAAGACAGGAAGAGAATTGCGTTTAAAAGAAAAACTAGCAAGAGTCAAAGATGACTATGATTTTATCATTATTGACTGTCCGCCATCTTTAGGACTGCTTAACCGAAATGCTTTGGCAGCCAGTGATTCCGTGTTGATTCCGGTACAATGTGAATATTATGCACTGGAAGGATTGACTCAGCTCCTCAGCACAATTAAATTTATTCAGGATTCCTTCAATCCGGACTTATCTATTGAAGGCGTATTGTTAACGATGCTGGATCAGCGTACTAACTTAGGAATCGAAGTATCTCAGGAAGTAAGAAAATATTTCAGAGACAAGGTATATAAAACCTTTATTCCAAGAAATATCAAATTATCAGAAGCACCATCAGAAGGAATGTGTATCTATGATTATGACCGTACTTCTGAAGGAGCAAAATCTTATGCAAATCTATCGAAGGAAGTGATCGTAAGAAATGGTGGCAAGTAAAAAGAAAACAACGACAACTAAAAAACGTTTAGGAAAAGGTTTAGATGATATTTTTGGCGGAGACTTGACTTCTTTTATCGATGATATTGAAAAGAATACACCAAAGAATTCACAAATAACAGTAACATTGGATCAAATTCGCCCAAACCCTTATCAGCCAAGACGTTTGTTTGATGAAGAAAAGTTAAATGAATTGGCTTTATCGATTAAGCAGCATGGAATCTTTACGCCATTGATCTTAAAGGAATCTGTGCAAGGATATGAGATCGTTGCCGGCGAAAGACGTTTCAGAGCAGCGAAGCTTGCGGAATTAAATGAAGTTCCGGCAATTATTGTAGAATTCAACGATGATCAGATGATGGAAGTTGCTTTGTTAGAGAATATTCAAAGAGAGAATTTGAATGCGATCGAAGAAGCTCAGGCTTATCGCATGATGATGGATAAATTGTCTTTGACACAGGAGCAGTTAGCAACGCGCTTAGGAAAGTCAAGAACGCATATTGCGAATACCTTGAGACTGCTGCAGCTCCCTTCAACATTGCAAACCTATGTTTTAGATGGCAGTTTATCAATGGGGCATGTACGACCTTTGATTACATTAGAGCCTAAAAAAGCAGAAGAAATTGCAAACCGCGCAATTACAGATCATTTGTCTGTTCGTGATGTAGAGAATATTGTACGTGGAATTGAATTAAGCAAAAACAATAAAAAGAAAGAAAAACCAGAAAAAAGCAAAGAGTTTATTTATGTAGAAGGTCTTTTACGCAAGAAATTCAGAACAAAGGCAAAGGTAGAAGATCAAACCATTACTATAAAATATACAGATACGGATGATCTGAATCGTATATTAGAATTAATGGGGGTTATTGAAGAGTCATGAAAATAAATCCTCCTAAAATCTTGCCGAAGCTGGAAATCATTGAATCCATTAAAGTCGTAATGGATGATGGATTTGTCAGCCATGGGTACTTTGAAAATACGGTTATTGATGAAGAGGGGATCAGAGAGTTTGATGGCTGCCGTTTTAAAAACGTGCAGTTTTTCTTAGCCAAAGATCATCGCATCAGTTTTGTTGACTGTCATTTTGACCATTGTGAAATCGCCAATCTAACATTAGCCAATATTTCTATACTGCGCTGTGAGTTTATCGAATGTAAATGTACTGGTTTAGAAATTATTGAATCTTATATGAAAGATGTTCGTTTTGAACATTGCTTAATGACCTATATGAACTTTTCCAAAACAAAAACAGATCACCTATTGTTTGAAGAAAATGATCTGTCTTATGGAAGCTTTAATAATATGAAGGTTAAAGGCATTGAATTTAAAAATAATGATTTAACACGCTGTGAATTCTTTTTCACCTCATTAAACGGAGTAGACTTAAGAACCAATACTATTGAAGGGATTGCCATCACACTGAATGATCTAAAAGGAGCAATCGTTGATACGTTTCAGGCAATCAGTCTATCTCGTTTATTAGGGATTATTGTGAAAGAGGATTAAATGCTTCGATAAATTCTTTGATTAGGGAAGATAAATCCTGATCATTTCGCCAAACAATAGCGACACTTGTATAAAGCTCCTGTTCTAAAATGGGAACTTTTTTTATTTCCTCGGAAATGGCATACAGCGATAATGCCGATTGCGGAACAATGGCGATACCTTTGTGCATATTTGCCCATAATAAAGAGGTTCTGCAGTCATCGTTTTTGCAGTTAATATTAGGAACTAAATGCTGATTCAGACAAGCCTCCTGAATGATGCGTTCATAGCGGCGATAAATAATAAGCGGGAAGGGCATCATGTCACTAAGCGTTATTTGCTCAGCATCTTTTAAGTATTCATTTCCGCCAATCGCGATCATCGGCTCTTGCAGTAAATATTTGAAACTCAATCCGGTGCTGTCAAAAGGTGTACGGATAATCGCCAAATCAATAAGATGTGATTTAATTTCATCAATCATTTCATAGGTATTCCCTTCATGAATCTCAAAAGCTAAATCAGGGTATTTGATTTTGAATGGATCAAGACATGAATTCAGCATGATTCCTCCGTTGGAAGAAGTAATGCCGATATGAATTTTTTGATGATAATTTATATCCTGAACTTCCCTGGCAGTCTGTTCACATAATTCCAGAATCTGCAATGTTCGTTTATAAAAAAGGCGTCCTTCTTGCGTTAACTCTACACGGCGCGGTAAACGTCTTAGTAGTGTTACTCCCAGTTCATCTTCTAAACCTTTAAGCTGCATAGATAGCGGTGGCTGTGCCATGTGCAAAGCAAGCGCAGCTTTCGATATCGTTCCTTCTTCAACAATCGTTTTAAAGTAAAGTAACTGTCTCAATTCCATAGGTTTCTCCCATACTTTTAAGATATAGTAACTATATATAATATATACTATTAATATAATAACATTTATATTATAATTAGGGAAGTTTAAGAAGGATAGGGGGAAAATTATGTTTAGATTACTTAAATATCTAAAGAAATATAAGTGGCAAGCCTTCTTTGGACCGTTCTTTAAAATAGCTGAAGCTGCCTTGGAGTTAGCTGTTCCATTGGTCATGGCAGATATTATAGATAACGGAATTCCAACGGGGGATGCTTCTATTGTATTACAAAAAGGGTTGATGCTGGTGATCTTATCTACAGTTGGATATGCCTGCTCATTGACTTGTCAGTATTTTGCATCTGTCACCTCACAGGGGACAGGAACGGAAATCCGCAATGCTTTATTTGCTCATATTCAATCACTATCTCATAAAGAAATAGATAGGATTGGAACACCATCATTAATGACACGTATTACCAGTGATATTAATAATGTGGAACGTGCGATTGCGATGACGATTCGTATGGCTTCACGTGCACCGTTTTTAGTTATCGGATCCACGATTTTAGCCATTCGGTTAAATTTTCAATTATCGATTATATTTATTATTGCTTCTATATTTATAGCGTTAAGTATTTATTATATTATCACGCGTACCATGCCAGCTTTTAAGAAAGTACAGAAAATGCTTGATCGCTTATCTTTGATTACCAGAGAAAATCTGGAAGGAGTGCGTGTCATCCGTTCTGTATCTAGCCAAGATTATGAAAAAACGCGTTTTGAAGAAGCAGCGGTAAAACAGCGTGACCTTGCTTTAAAAGCGGGTAAACTAAATGCTTTGCTGAATCCTATTACGATTCTGATTGTTAATATTGCGGTCATTCTGATTATCTATCAGGGTGGAATCAAAATTGATAATGGAATTATGAGTCAGGGAGAAATCATTGCCTTCATCAGCTATATGACAACAATTTTAAATGCTTTAATCGCTTTTTCAAACACTTTAGTCATTATTAATAAAGGAAATGCTAGTGCTAAACGTATCAATGAGGTTTTTGATATTAAAGCCAGTGTAGTGGAAAATCCAAAAGCAATGGTAACTGTTGAAAGTGACTATCGTATTGAATTTGATGATGTTGACTTTACTTATGATCGTTCAAAAGAGGCTTTCTTACAAAATATTAATTTAAAAATCAAACCAAATCAGACGATTGGGATAATTGGGGTGACAGGTGCTGGGAAGTCAACCTTGATCCAGATGATTTCACGTTTCTACGATGTAACCAAAGGAACCGTAAAAATCGATGGAGTTGATGTCAAAGATTATGCGTTTAATATATTAAGAAAGAAAGTATCCGTAGTACCTCAGCAGGTATCTTTGTTTTCGGGTACATTAAGAAAGAATATGCAGTGGGGAAAAAATAATGCAACCGATGAAGAAATCTACCATGCATTAGACATTGCTCAGGCTAGGGATTTTGTGGATCAATTACCAGAAGGATTAGATACGATGATCTATCAAGGAGGAAAGAATCTATCCGGTGGTCAGCGTCAGCGTTTATCAATTGCTCGTGCTATGGTTGGCAATCCGGAAATCTTAATTATGGATGACAGTGCCAGTGCATTAGATTTTGCGACCGATGCGGCTTTAAGAAAAGCCATCTATAAAAATATGAAGAATACCACTGTGATCATTGTTTCACAGCGTGTCAATACAGTTAGAAATGCAGATTTGATCGTTGTTTTAGATGAAGGTCAGATCGTTGGAAAAGGAACACACTTATCATTATTAAAAGATTGTGAGATATATGAGGAGATCTGTAAATCTCAGCTATCTAGTAAGGAGTTAGAAAATGCATATACAACCATTGAAACGACTGCTTAAATACGTAAAGCCATATCGAAAATATTTTGTTGGAGCACTAATAGGTGCCATTGGAAGTGTGTTCTTTACTTTGTTAACGCCAATTATTATCGGTCAGGCTGTAGATCTTTTAATTGGAAAAGGTTTAGTCGATTTTACAGGACTGCTGATTATATTAAGAAATCTAGCGATTGTTGTGGTGATGAGTGCAGTATTAACCTATTTTATGCAGTTATGTACCAATCAGCTTTCATATCGCACAGTGAAAGATCTTCGTGAAGAATTGTTCAGTAAACTTGAAGAAATGCCATTAAAATATATTGATACAACTTCTCATGGAGAAATTATCAGCCGTATTATTGTAGATATTGATTTAATTAGTGATGGTCTTCTGCAAGGCTTTTCGAATATGTTCACAGGAATCATGACGATTGTCGGAACGTTAATCTTTATGATGTCTATTAATTTTAATATAGCCATGATCGTGTTCTTTATGACACCGATCTCTTTGGTGGTAGCTTCACTGATTGCGAAATTCTCATATAAGTTTCTGCGCGGACAATTAGCGGTACGTGGAGAAATGGGAGGCTTTGTTGAAGAATATATCGGTCAGCTAAAGCTTGTAAAGGCTTTTAGCTATGAATCAGTCAGTCAGCAGGAATTTGAAGAGATTAATGGACGTCTGCAAAAAATCGGAGTAAAAGCACAGGTGTTAAGTGCCATTACCGGACCAAGCACCCGCTTTGTTAATGGTTTGGTTTATGCAGCGGTAGGAATTTATGGTGCCTTAAGCGTTGTCTATGGTCATGTCAGTATTGGGCAGTTGTCAAGCTTCTTATCCTATGCTAATCAGTATACAAAACCATTTAATGATATTTCCAGTGTCATTACTGAACTGCAAAGTGCTGTCGCTGCGGCTCAGCGTATTTTTGGTATCCTTGATCAGCCGTCTCAGTCAGCAGATCATATACCGGCTGTGACACTGGAGCATTGTGAAGGAAAAGTAGATATTGATCATGTTGATTTTTCTTATCAGCCAAGCCGTCCATTGATTACTGATTTAAATATTCATGTACAGCCGGGACAGCGTATAGCGATTGTGGGTCCGACCGGCTGTGGAAAAACAACAATTATTAATCTATTGATGCGTTTTTATGATATTAACAATGGGAGCATTAAGATACAAGATGAGGATATGATGCTTTTACCTCGAGATCATTTACGTGGATTATATGGAATGGTTCTGCAAGATACTTGGGTATTTGGCGGGACGATCAAGGAAAATATTGCTTATGGTAAAAAAGATGCTACAGATGAAGAAATTATTGCAGCAGCTAAAAAGGCTTATGCGCATAGTTTTATCAAACGCTTGCCGCAGGGGTATGATACTATCATCAGTGATGACGGCAACAGTATTTCCCAAGGACAAAAGCAATTATTGTCAATTGCCAGAGTGATGCTGCTGAATCCGCCTATGCTCATATTAGATGAAGCTACCAGCTCGATTGATACCTTAACAGAAATTCGTGTTCAGCGCGCTTTTGATGAGATGATGAAAGGCAAGACAAGCTTTATCGTAGCTCATCGCTTATCAACTATCAAAAATGCGGATACGATATTGGTGATGAACGCTGGAAAAATAATTGAACAGGGAACACATAATGAACTATTGAAAAAAGAAGGATTTTATGCAAATCTATACCAGAGTCAGTTCGCTAAAAATGAAGATTAAAAAAGCCTGTACTTCACAAATTGAAGTACAGACTTTTTTCTTTAACGATGATAAAGTTTTTTTGTTTGATATTTATCTTCGCAAGTTAAGTTCATGTTTAATTTACGGAATGTAGTCATGTCTACCTGTGATAAAATAACGGTACTGTGTGCTTCACAATTCTTTAATTTATCCAATTGCTGTAAAGCTAAATGAGATAAAGGGTTTGTAGTAGCACTGATTGCTAGGGCGATGAGTATTTCATCTGTATGTAAACGAGGATTGTTATTTCCTAATGAATTAATTTTTAAACGCTGTATAGGTTCAATGATACTTGGTGAAATCAATGGGATTTCATCATTGATATTCCCTAATTTTTTCAATGCGTTTAGTAAAGCTGAAGAACTTGCTCCCAACAAAGAAGAAGTTTTACCGGTTACAATAGAACCATCTGGCAATTCAATGGCTACTGCCGGTCCATCAGTTAATTCTGCTTTCTTTAATGCAGGAGAAACACAACGACGCATATCCGTTGAAATGTTTGTGGTTGACATGATAATTTCAATTTTTCGAATCGCTTCTTCATCCGCATGTCCTTTTTTAAATTCTACTTTTGTATTATAATAACGACGAATAATTTCTTGATTGCTTGCAGCGCACGCCGCTTCGTCATCACAAATGCAATATCCTACCATGTTAACCCCCATATCCGTCGGTGATTTATAAGGACTCTCACCTAAAATCTTTTGAAACATCGCATTCAGTACTGGAAAAATTTCAACATCACGATTATAGTTGACGGTTGTCTCTCCATAAGCTTCCAAATGGAATGGGTCAATCATATTGACATCATTTAAATCTGCTGTTGCGGCTTCATAAGCTAAGTTAACAGGGTGTTTTAAAGGTAAATTCCAGATGGGAAAGGTTTCAAATTTTGCATAGCCTGCTTCAATGCCACGTTTATGATCATGGTATAATTGTGACAGGCAAGTCGCCATTTTTCCTGAACCGGGACCCGGTGCAGTTACCACAACTAAAGGCTTTGTTGTTTCGATATATTCGTTTTTTCCATAGCCTTCATCGGAAACAATGATTTCCACATTGTTTGGATAACCGACAATAGGATAATGCAAAAAGACTTTTATACCTAAATGTTCCAAATGACTTTTAAAGGTATCCGCAGAAGGCTGATTAGAATATTGCGTAATCACAACGCTTCCAACATAAAGTCCAATATCTCTGAACGCATCAATTAAACGCAGAACCTCTACATCATATGTAATTCCCATATCACTGCGTATTTTATTTTTTTCAATATCACCGGCGCATACGGCGATCACAACTTCTACTTTATCTTTCATCTCCAACAACATTTTTAGTTTACTGTCGGGAGCAAAGCCAGGCAGTACACGAGCCGCATGATGGTCATCAAATAATTTACCGCCAAACTCTAAATATAGTTTATTTCCGAATTGTCCAATTCGTTCCAATATGTGTTTAGATTGTAGTTTCACATATTTATCATTATCAAAAGCAATTTTCTTCATTTCTTCACACTCCTTTTTTCAACATCATTCCTTATTATAGCAAAGATCGACTCAATTTACTAAACATATTTTATACTTTTAAACAAATCGTAAAGAAAAAGGAGCAAGCCTTGCTTTGCTCCCGATAAATTATAGAAGAGATAGAATAATAGAAGGTAAAATCAAGATAATTCCGACAATGATATCGCTGTAAAAAGCAATTACTTCGCTGTTGGTAGAGCTAATCATTGTTGTCTGTTCAATGTGATCATTCCCAATTTTATTGACCATTTGGTTTGCCTGACGGCTAAAGCTGAATCGATTAATCTGCATGCCATCTAAGTTCAGATAACTAAACCAAGCAGCTGCGAAAAAGAGGATACCACAGATAAACACGGGATACGTTAAAATATAGGTTAAAGTTGAATGCTGCGTAAAATACCAAATAAGACAAACAAAAACAACGAAACCAAGACGTATAGCCATCTTTTTGAATAATAGCTTTTTCATAAAATATCCCTCCTTTAATTACATTTTATAATAGAATGCAACCAATTGAAAGAACTTGCTGAAATAGATAATCAAAATGACGAAATTTGTGAGATAATGTAAAAAAAGAAGCTTTTTTGTATCTTATAATTTTAATTTGTGCTATGATTATTTAGTCAATAAAGGTTGACTAATAGGAGGGAGTATATTGGATTATCTTACATTAAAAAGTGATCTGTTTCATATTCTTGTGCTTAATCAAAAAACTTTGAAACCTTATGAAAATAAATTAATTTCAAAATTAACGATGCTTCAATTTCGTACGTTATGCGTACTCAATGTAGAAGGGGATCTCAGCCTAAATGAGTTGGCGAAGATTCAAAATATTACAAAACAACAACAATCTCTTATCATAAAAAGTTTAGTAAATGTCGGTTATGTCAGTCGAATGATCGATGAAGTAGACCGCCGTGTCATTCGTTTTAATATTACTGATGATGGAAAACAATTACTTGATGATCAGTTATCAGGAATGGTAAACAAGATCGTTGAGAGATTTAAGAGCTTAGATGAAGATAAGCAGAAGGAGTTATATGCTGCTATTCATTCTATCTGTATGATCTTAAAAGAGATTGCTTAGGGGGTATTTATGAATTTCTTGGGAATCGATATTGGATCTACAACTATTAAGTTGTATTTAACCAATGAATCAGATGAATGTCTGTATCGTACTTATCAGCGTCATTATTCAGATGTGCAAGCAAATCTGAAAAGAATGATTAAGGAGATGATGGACGAATTAGGGGATATGCCGATGAAAGTTGCCATGACCGGGTCAGGTGGATTAGCATTATCTCAAGCTTTAAATATTGACTTTGTACAAGAAGTGATCGCTTGTACGTCAACAGTCGAAAAATACATTCCGGAAACGGATGTAGTCATTGAATTAGGGGGCGAGGATGCTAAGATCACGTATTTTGAAGGAACTTTGGAACAGCGTATGAATGGAAGCTGTGCCGGGGGAACAGGGGCATTTATTGATCAGATGGCAAGCCTATTGCAGACTGATGCTGCGGGATTGAATGAACTGGCAAAACATCATGAAACCATTTATCCGATTGCATCACGCTGCGGAGTATTCGCTAAAACGGATGTTCAGCCGCTTATCAATGAAGGGGCAGCAAAAGAGGATATTGCCGCTTCTATCTTTCAGGCAGTAGTAAATCAAACAATCAGTGGATTAGCTTGTGGAAAACCTATTCGCGGTATGGTAGCCTTTTTGGGAGGACCGTTGTATTTCTTATCAAGTCTAAGAGAACGTTTTATTGAAACTTTAGGATTAACAGAGGAACACGTTATTTTTCCTGATGATCCGCAACTATTTGTGGCGATGGGAGCCTCTATTCATGCTTGTGATGCGAAAGCAGAGCTGATGCTTTCACAAATGTATGAACGTTTAAATACAATGAAGCATCTCGAAATCGATCAAAATGATATTTTACCGGTTTTATTTAAAGACAAAGATGAGTTGAATGCGTTTAGAAATGCTCACAATCAAAATCAAGTCGAACAACGTATGCTGGAAACTTACAGCGGTGATGCTTATTTAGGTATAGATGTTGGGTCAACAACCTCAAAAATTGTATTAATCAGCGATCAGGCAGAACTTTTATATACTTACTATGGAAGCAATAACGGAAGTCCTTTGGAATTAGTCAGAAAAATTATGATGGAAATCTATGAACGTCTGCCGTCTGATGTCACCATCAGGAAAGCAGGGGTTACGGGGTATGGCGAATCTCTAATCAAAGCTGCCTTAAAAGTAGATCTAGGTGAAGTAGAAACAATTGCTCATTTTAAAGCCGCACAATATTTTATGCCAAATGTCGATTTTATTATTGATATCGGTGGTCAGGATATGAAAGCGATCAAGATCAAAGATGGTGCTATTGAAGAAATTCTGCTAAATGAAGCCTGCTCATCGGGATGTGGTTCTTTTATTGAAACTTTCGCCAGTTCATTAAACATGTCTGTTGAAGACTTTGCTAAAGAAGCTTTACTGGCAAAACATCCGATTGATTTAGGAAGCCGCTGTACTGTCTTTATGAATTCAAAAGTAAAGCAAGCCCAAAAAGAAGGGGCCAGCATTGCTGATATTTCTGCCGGATTATCTTACTCTGTCATTAAAAATGCTTTATATAAGGTCATAAAATTAAGAAGTCCGGAGAGCATGGGCAAGAATGTCATTGTTCAAGGAGGAACTTTCTATAATGAAGCGATTTTAAGAGCGTTTGAAAAAGAAACCGGTGTAATACCTTTCCGACCTACTATTTCCGGATTAATGGGAGCTTTTGGGATTGCCCTGATGGCAAGAGATACCTGTCAGGATCAAGCTATAACTTCATTGCTTTCACCAAGAGAGCTGGAACATTTAGCATATGCGAAAACATTCAGACATTGCAGTAAGTGTACTAACAATTGTGCCTTAACGATTACTACATTTAATGATGGTCGTGAATTTGTTTCGGGGAATCGCTGTGAACGTGGTGCTAATTTACCGTTAAAAGTGCATGATATGCCAAACGGATTTGATTATAAATATCGTCGTGTCTTTGATTACCAGTCATTATTGCCAAGTGTGGCGCCAAGAGGAACAATCGGAATACCAAGAGTCTTAAATATGTATGATAATTATCCATTTTGGCATACATTTTTTACCTCTCTGGGATTCAGAGTCGTCTTATCTCCGAGGTCTTCCAAGAAAATCTATGAGATGGGAATGGAAACAATCCCTTCTGAATCAGTTTGCTATCCGGCAAAATTGGTTCACGGGCATATTGAGAGTTTGATTAAGCGAGGGGTTAACGCGATTTTCTATCCAAGTGTCATCTATGAAAGAAAAGAAGATCAGAATAGTAACAATCACTATAACTGTCCGATCGTTCAGTCTTATCCGGAAGTAGTGAAAAATAATGTGGAGTCCATTAAACAAGTAAAATATATTCAGCCTTTTATAACGTTAAATGATAAGCAAAAAGTCTTTGATACAATGAAGGAAGCTTTAAAAGAATATCATATATCAGAAGATTATTTACATAAAGCCATTGAGCTTGCTTATAGCGAACTAGATCATTATAAAGATGATATTTATAACGAAGGTCAGCTCATCTTGGATTATATGGAAAAACATCATTGTCAGGGGATTGTCTTAGCTGGACGCCCTTATCATATCGACCCGGAAATAAATCATGGATTAGCGGATCTGATTACAGCCGAGGGATTAGCTGTTTTAACCGAAGAAATGGTATCCAGCCAGCACGCCGTTGAAAGACCGTTAAGAGTTGTCGATCAATGGATGTATCATACTCGTTTATATAATGCTGCAGCGTTTGTTACCACGCATAAAGATTTGGAACTGATTCAGTTAACTTCATTTGGCTGTGGCTTAGATGCAGTAACTGCGGATCAGGTACAAGAGATCTTAAAAGCGAAAAATAAGATATATACTTTGATTAAGATTGATGAAGGAAGCAATTTAGGCGCAATCCGCATTCGTATTCGTTCTTTAAAAGCAACGATGGATGAGCGCCGTCAAAAGCCAATCGATAAACCTAAAACAAGCTATGTGACAAATCCAGTATCATTTACCAAAGAGATGAGAGAAAACTATACCATCCTATGTCCGCAGATGTCGCCTATTCATTTTCAATTTATTGAACCGGCAGCAAGAAATGCTGGCTATAATTTAGTTGTTCTTCCGGAGGAAGGGAAGAAAGACATAGAAGAAGGATTGCGTTATGTCAATAACGATGCGTGTTATCCAAGTATCTTAACAATCGGACAGATGATGAATGCTTTAAAGAGCGGTCACTATGATCCAAATAAAACAGCATTAATTATGACACAAACGGGTGGCGGATGCCGTGCAACGAATTATATTGCTTTTATTCGTAAAGCCTTAAAAGATGCCGGAATGTCACAAGTCCCTGTCATTTCTTTAAATGTCAGCGGTTTGGAAAGCAACCCCGGATTCAAGATTACCTATAAGCTAGCTAAAGGTATTGCTTTCGCGGCAGTCTATGGAGACTTATTGATGCGTGTGCTTTATCGTGTGCGACCATATGAAAAAGAAAAAGGCTCAGCGAACGCTTTATATGAAAAATGGGTAACGAAAATAAAACAGAATATCGATGATCTTAGCTATCGCAGATTTAAGAAAAATATATATGCCATCGTAAAAGACTTTGATGAACTGCCATTATTAGACATAAAGAAGCCTAGAGTTGGTCTTGTGGGAGAAATTTTGGTTAAGTTCTCTGAAGAAGCAAATAATCATATTGTTGATATTGTAGAAAGTGAAGGTGCGGAAGCTGTAATGCCGGATCTGATTGATTTCTTCATGTATTGCTTCTACAGCAATAATTTCAATCATCAGTATTTAGAAACGGATAAGAAATCGAAGCGTTATTCAAATCTTGGCATTAAAGCTATTGAATTTATGCGTAAAGATATGCGCAAGGCTTTAAGAGACTCAAAACGTTTTGATGAACCGGGGCATATCGATGATTTGGCCGAAAAGGCAAATAAGGTTGTTTCAGTAGGAAATCAGACGGGTGAAGGCTGGTTCCTGACTGCGGAAATGATTGAGTTAATTGAAACCGGTGCTCCTAATATTGTTTGTATGCAGCCGTTTGGATGCTTGCCAAACCATGTTACGGGTAAGGGGGTTATTAAAGCATTAAGAGCGACTTATCCAAAGAGTAATATTGTAGCGATTGATTATGATCCCGGAGTTTCTGAGGTCAATCAGCTTAACCGTATTAAACTGATGTTGTCAACGGCATTTAAATCACTTAAAAAGGAGGATTAGGCCCTCCTTTTTATATTGAATTTTAATTAAGTAAATTTTTCTTATCTTATTTCTTATTCTTAGCAAAAAAAGAACGATAGATAAAATAGATGATTAAAAGAATTATAATTCTATTTTGAATAATGATTGTATCTTCAGCCATCCAAAGATACACATGATTATGAACAAGCTTATCATAAAGCTGTGTTAAATAAATCAGGATTCCTTCGATTCTCACTAATAAAAATAAACTGATAAAGGCACCCAATAAATATAGTACTGTCTTTTTCATTATGTTATTCATGTTATTCTCTCTCCCTGCTAAATACTCTTATTCCACTATAGCATAAAAATCGTTCATCGGATTATGAAATAATGAAAAGTGTACTTGAAATATTTTCATTCCGGTTGGCAATAGAATAGAATTATGTTAAAGTCAAAATAGAAATATTAGAGGATAAAGGAATGAACTATTTAGAAAATATCAGTGAGCAAATGCAAATAGAAGGCATAATTATCAATATTGAATGTGATAGTAAAAGCAGTGACCAAATTTTGCAATATTTACAGACATGGAAACAGATCGGTATCGTCACAAGAGATATATATCTTTATGATCGCTTGAAAGTAAAAGAATATCTTAAGCTTTTTAGCCGCCTTAATCAAATAAAACGGTATCAGGATATTATCGATATCATGGAACTGCAAGAATTAATGAATTTACGATGCCACCAATTAACGCATTCACAGAAAAGAAGAATTGCGATTGCCAGAGAACTGCTTCGTGATCCTAAAGTTATGTATATCCAAGAGCCGCTGACTGATCTTGATGAAGCTAGTTTTAATATTGTATTAAGATGGACAAATACTTTAAAACAGCAGATAAAATTGATTACGACTTCTTTATCCTTAAAATCAACTTTGCTTTTACCTGGGAATCCTTATACTTTATTTCAAGGACAGCTGCAAAAAATCTATACAGATGATTATTTTGACTTGCTGCGTCAGGAACCGATGGTCTACACGAAGATCAGTGCAAAGGTTGAAGACAAAGTATTTTTATTTGATCCGGAGGACATCAGTTATATTGAGGCACAAAATTCTAAAACAATTATTTGTGTGCGTGACAGCATGTTTCCTTGTCAGTATACCTTAGATGAATTGGAAGGAAAACTAAAGCGATTCGGATTTTATCGATGCCATCGTTCTTACCTAGTCAACATGCAGAAAGTAGAAGAAGTGAAGAGGTGGACAAAGAACTCCTATTCGCTTAAATTGAAAAATATGGAAGATAAACATGTTCCATTATCTAAAGGAAGAATTGATGAATTAAGGGAGCTCTATGATTTTTAGGGCTCCTTTCAGCAGTTTCCAGGCTCCGTTCGACCTAAATTAGTGGTAAAATACTATAAAAGTGTGTAAGATGATTTAAACAGGGGGGATATTATGAAAAATGAATTAATCATGAAAGATGTCAGTATATCTTTTGATGGAAAAAAAGCATTGGACCAATTAAGCTTTGAAGTTTTTGAAAATGAAATTTTTGGTTTTTTAGGTCCCAGTGGTGCTGGTAAAACAACAACAATTAAACTGTTGACAAAGCAATTAAAAGCAGACAGCGGGATGATTGAACTGTTTGGTGAAGAAATTGATCATGTATCACAGGATACATTTGAAAAAATAGGAATATTAAGTGACAACAGCGGGGCCTATGAACGTTTTAGCCTATATGACAATATAAAATTCTTTGCGGACATTCGCAGAGTGGATCATGCGCGAATCGATGAATTATTAAAACGTGTTGGACTTTATGAAGACCGTAATAAAAAGATGAAAAGCTTATCAAGAGGAATGACACAAAGAGCACTGATCGTTCAGGCTGTTTTGCATAAACCGAAATTATTATTCTTGGATGAACCAACAGCGGCTTTAGACCCTTCAACAACGAAAGAGATTCATCAGATGCTGTTGGAATTAAACAGAGAAGGAACAACAATTTTCTTAACTACACACCGAATGGAAGAAGCAGATCAATTATGTGATCGTATCGCTTTCTTAAATAAAGGACATGTGATCGAGTCCGGAAGCCCGGAAGAATTAAAAGTGAAATACGCTAAAGATAAAATGGTGGCTGTATTTAAAGAAAACGGTAAAGTAGAATTAGATAAATCATCAGAAGCATTGCTTAAATTAGCGGAGCTTTCAAAAAATGATGAATTAATCACCTTGCATACGATCGAACCGACAATCGAAGATATTTTCTTAGAATTAACAAAGGAGGCAGCATAATGAAAATCGCCGGATATAAAATAAAAGCGTTATTTATTAAAGATATTAAAAACTTGTTTCGTAATCCTAATGTAGCCTTCATGCTGTTGCTGCCAATCGCTTTTGCTTTCCTTTATACGCATATTATGGAAATGCCCGATGAAGCAGGAATGTATGTTTTTAACTTATGTACGATCTTAAATATGGGGGTTGTCCCTATTTCAATAGTGGCAATGAGCATTGCAGAAGAAAAAGAAAAAAATACCCTGCGTACATTGATGCTTTCTAATGTATCGGCAGTAGAATTCATGGTAGCAAAATTAGTATTAGGCATTGTTATGTTCTTAGGCGTTAATGTATTAGTGTATTTTATTTGCGGAGTAGATATTTCATTATTCCCATGGACTATGTTTGTGATCTTTGTTACATCATTATCTGCTTTGATGTTTGGGGCAGTGATTGGTTTGATTTCTAAAGATCAGATGGCAACAGGATATTATTCAACTCCGGTCATGCTGTTGTTTATGGCACCTATTTTTGGGATGATGTCAGAATCCATCAGCAAGGTTACACAGTTTATTCCAACACAATCAATGATGTGGCTGCAAAGCATCGAAAGTGCAGGCGATTTAATGACCGGAAAAGGAATGTTCTCCATTGCGGTCATCGCAGCATGGATGATTATTTCACTTGTTGTATTTAAATTTGTCTACAAAAAGAATAGTTTGGACAATTAATCGAATATCGCTATAATAAAGGTTAGGAGATGAAGCTATGCATTCGACTAACCTTTTTAAATACATCTTATATACTTTTATTGTGTCTATATGGATTACCTGTCTTTATTTTTGTACTTCTTTAATAGTAAATGGCACTATTGAAAATTATAATAAAGCCGCGTGGTATTATCATTATAATCAGGTTGATATTGAACCTACTGCAGATATTGAGGATTTAAAACAACAGTATACTTCAATGATTGGTTATCAAGATGAACGTCTGTTTCATTTAGAAGATCAGGAGATCACTGTATATCAGCTTATTTCGGCTATTGCGTTGGAAAACGGAGCAATGCCAAAGACGGAGAATGAGGTAGTTATTTCCCGAGAAATAGCCGATTATTTAATTCGTCTCTATCAATTAGAGAGGGATCAAGACCTTTTTGGCAGAGACTTTTTAGATTACCGTATCTGCGGCATTACGAGTGTTCAGATGCAAAAGGAATGGGTCATCTATATCAAAGAAATTCCCGCTTCCTCAACGCATCGTCTATTATTTTCGCCATCAACGGATATGGAGACTTTGCAGGAACAATCAGGCTTTACCTTAAATCAGCATGATCAAATGATTAGGTATATGCAGAAAATAATGAAGGCTTTAGATCTTTTAGCGATTGTCAGCTTATTTTGTTTGGGTGTAGATCTATTGTTAAGCAAATTAAGTCATTTTAATATGCTGCATACGTTTATATTAAACGGCTTAGGCATTATATTGAGTATTGGCATCATCTGTATAAGTGATGGGGCATTAAACCAATGGCTGAGCACAATTCCTTATCTGCAGCTGCAAAGACAATGGGCATATTTGATTGTTCCAAGTGTGTTTATACTGATTCTTAATCTGGGGATTAAGAAAATAAAGTTTTTTAACTAACTTCGTTGACAAAAAATAGTTTACGTTCTATTATTTTAATAACAAAAAAATTCGCTTAATCAGGAAGAGTAGCTTGAAAGAGAGATCATAGAGAGTAAGTGGCTGGTGGAAACTTATATCAATGTTCAAGGGAATGGGCCTGATGAGAAGCAAAACGAAAGGAAACGAGTAGTGGCGCCGCAATTCCTGCGTTATTGGAAGCAGACATGATGGTGTTTGAATAGGTGGCGGATCAGTTTTTGTCCTATTGGGCAGAAACTTTTTTTGTTAGAAAGAGGGAAAATTATGAAAAAAATCATTTTAACAGGAGATCGACCAACCGGTCGCCTACATTTAGGGCATTTTGTTGGCTCTTTAAGAAGACGTGTAGAATTACAGAATTCAGGAGAGTTTGATGAAATTTATATTATGATTGCCGATTCACAGGCATTAACAGATAATGCGGATAACCCTGAAAAAATTAGAAGAAGTATTTTAGAAGTAGCTTTAGATTACTTATCTGTAGGGTTAGATCCAAGTATTACAACCATGTTTATTCAGTCACAGATCCCGGCTTTATATGAATTAACGGCTTATTATTTGAACTTGGTAACTGTGGCGAGATTACAGCGTAATCCAACGATTAAAGAAGAAATTAAGCAAAGAGGCTTTGAAACAAGCATCCCGGCAGGCTTTTTAAATTATCCGGTATCTCAAGCTGCTGATATCACAGCATTCGAAGCTACCTGTGTTCCGGTGGGCGAGGACCAAATGCCAATGATCGAACAAACTCGTGAAGTTGTACGCAGCTTTAATCATATTTATGGTGATGTTTTAGTGGAACCGGAAGGGTTGTTGTCGGATAATGAAGTCTGTCTGCGACTGCCGGGGATTGATGGAAAAGCAAAGATGTCAAAATCTTTAGGAAACGGTATTTATTTATCAGACACACCGGAAGAAGTAAAGAAAAAAGTCATGAGCATGTATACTGACCCTAATCATTTAAAAGTAGAAGATCCGGGAAGTGTTGAAGGAAATACAGTCTTTATCTATTTAGATGCTTTCTGTAAAGATGAATACTTTGAAAAATATCTGCCTGAATACAAAAACTTAGATGAATTAAAAGCACATTATCAGCGTGGTGGTTTGGGAGATGTAAAGATTAAGCGTTTCTTAAACAATGTCTTAGAGGAGATCTTAACCCCGATTCGTCAAAGAAGAAAAGAACTGGAAAAAGATATTGATGGTGTGATGAAGGTCTTGCAGGAGGGCTGTGATAAAGCGAACGCTAAAGCGAATGCTACTTTAAAGAAAGCAAAAGATGCGATGAAGATCAATTATTTTGATGATCAAGAACATAATATTAAAGATTATTTTCAGGAATAATAAAAGCCGGTGATGAATTCACCGGTTTATTCGTATGTCCCTTTTATTAATAACTGCTTATTTTGAATGTGAAGAACACCATTAATCAGCACATCCTCTATATCATTATTCTCATCTAACAAAATAAGATCTGCATCTTTATTAAGGTCAATCATTCCTTTATTCAGATTTAATCCTCTTGCCACATTTACTGTGAAGAATGGCAATGCCTCTTCAATCGTAAATCCGGCAGTCAGCATATATTGAAATTCTTTAAATAAACAATCAACACTGGATACACCTATTTTTATGAGGTGTCCGTCTTGATCATAATGTGACCAGCTGCCTTGTCCGTCGGAGCTGATCGTGATGCGAGATAATGGGAGCTGACGGGTTTTAGCTTCTATGATAGCATGAGTAGGCTGATGGTCAGGACTTGCTGTCATATCAATATATCCCCCCTTCTTTAACAGCTGATAAGCCTCTTCTAATAAATGAGTGTTTCTTGTCACGTGTGTAGGACGAAACAGCGTGATAGGAATATCGGTCTGTTCTAAGGCTTCAAACACTTGGCTTAATCCTTGCTTTTCATCGCCCATATGCAAAGTTACAATGCCGGGCTTGCCACTTAATAAGGCACTGACACGCACATCACTGGCTAAACGAATTAATTCCTGAGTAGTGATATGGCTAGAGCGATGATCGGACAATGCTAGCTTACAGCCAACGACTTCCTCAATAAATTGAACATCCTTCTTAATATCTCCGGTAATGGTAATGGGCGGATACTGATATGATCCGCTGATAATCAGACAGTTTAATCCCTCTTCTTTAAGTGCTTTGGCTTTAGACAACAGGTTTTCAACATCGCGGCTAATGCCATCGGTTCCTAAAAGTCCCAACGCCGTAGTAATCCCTGCAGCAGTTAATTTAGAAAGGGTGATTTCCGGAGCTTTTGTTTTGAAGCTTCCCTCTCCCCCTCCTCCGGTAATATGCACATGCTGGTCGATAAATCCGGGAATTAGTTTTTTATGTGTCCCATCAATAATCTCAAATAAATCACTATCAATGTGATCTTCAAGCATTTCAATTTTATTACTGATTAAAACATCTTTTTTACCTAAATAGGCGGGTGAATAGACTTCTATATTTTTAATCAAATACATAAAAATACCTCCGTTAGAGGTATTATAAAACAAATTATTCTAATTGAATACGTTTGGTTGCTATTTTATCTGTAAATGCAGCATCATGTTCAACGAAGATCATCGTCGGCTGATACTCTAAGATGAGATTTTCAATCTGAACACGGGATAAGACATCGATATAATTGAGGGGTTCATCCCAAATATATAAGTGTGCCTGCTGACTGAGACTGCCGGCAATAAGCACTTTTTTCTTTTGTCCCGCACTGAATTCTTCAATATTCTTCTCGAACTGAATTCTTGAAAAATCGAGTTTTCTTAGAATCGCTTTGAATAAACTTTCATCAATTCCGGCATTTAAAGCATATTCTTTTAAATTCCCTTTTAAAAAAGCGGTATCTTGTGACACATACGAAATCTTTAATTGATTCTTAATGACGACAGTGCCTGAATGCGGAATATCCTGCCCCAATAATAATTTAATAATACTTGATTTTCCACTGCCGTTTTTACCGATCAATGCCACTCTTTCTCCAACGCAAACATTAAAGCTGAGATCTTGGATAATCGGACGATCATAAGCAATGCTTAAATGATCGACATACAGCATCTGATTGCTGTGAAACTTTAATGGGTGAATAGCAAGTGATTCTGCTTCTTCAATATTTTTAAGCAGTTTTTCTTTTTCATTTAACTGATCGCTTCGTCTTTTCTCCATGGTCTTTGAACGTTTCATCATTTTAGCGGATTTATGCCCGATGTAGCCGCGATCAGGTCTTAACCCAGAGATACGCTGTCCCTTTTTGGTGCTTTCTACTGCATCTGACCATTGCGATGTACGCTTGGCCGCTTCATTTAAACGTTTAATATCTTTCTTTAAACGCTGATTCTCATCAAGCTCATACTGATCCTGATAGTCTTTATTTTGTTTCCATGTACTGTAATTTCCTTTTTGCACTTCAATATCAGCCTTGTTGATGGATAATACATGATCGATACAGCCATCTAAAAAGGTACGGTCATGACTGATTAAAATAAAGCCATTCTTTTTGTTTAAATAATCACTGACTATCTTACGACCATTCCTATCTAAATGATTGGTTGGTTCATCGATTAATAAAAAGTGATGTTCCTTTAAAAATAAGATAGCAAGCATTATTTTAGTCTGTTCCCCTTTTGATAATGTGGAAAACATTTGATACAGTGCTTCATCAGGAATTTCCAGTAATGAAAATTCTTTGTAAATCTGCCAGTGTTCTATGTTTGGTAGCATCTCTTCAATAATATTGATGGTTAAATCATCTTTAATAGAAAAAGGAAAATAATCAAATTCGATATCTGCACTGATTGTTCCCTTATATTCATATTCTCCCATCAATAGCTTTAAAAAGGTTGTTTTTCCTCTTCCATTTCTGCCGATAAAGCCAAGTTTCCAATTCGTATCAATCTGAAAGCTTACATCGTGGAAAATATCGTCAAATGATGAATCATAGGAAAATGTTAATTGGGATATATTTATTAATGCCATAAGTGGTCCTCCTTATAATCAAAAAAGATTGCAAGAAATTACAATCCTTTTTAAGCATAATAAAAAGAAGATATATAATTTCTTGCTTGGACACACTGAAAATCGCCATTATTTGGCTTCGTGCATCCTATTTTTTAGCAAGAAATTTTATACATCTTCTCATCCCCTTTGTTACTTTAAATATAGGCTATTTTTAACTTTTTAGCAACCTATTTATTCATCTTTTTAAATAAAAAATAGCATAGCTAAGTTGTTTAACATCTGGAGTTGCCAAACAAAAACTAATAAAATCTCTAGCGTTCCTATAAGGATGGGGGAAGTTATCACGACGATTCTTTATCATTCACAAACTCAATTAAATCGATAATATGAGCATAATTCCACTCTATAAGTTCCGTTTTTCTTCTCCTCTTATGAAACAGCTGCAAGAAATCTTTCTAAGCCCATACCACTTATCAAACAGCGTTCTTTTTTATTTCCAAGCATTTGATAAGTCCAGTCAACAAATCCACCGTCAGCTATCTCAACGGTTTCATTTCCTTGTTTGATCGATAATTTGAAATTGATACCTTTATAATAATTATTATCAACATCATCATTATGAATTGATAACTCTATATTAGGAAAAATAAGTTTGATAGTTTCAACCATTCTGTCGAAAAATCCGTCATTATCTTTGTAACCGTTTCTTTTGCGTAGAATAATAGAGAAACGAACATTTTCTATTTCATTTAAGAGATCTTTATAATAGGTTAAGTGCTTTTCTAACAAAATTTTTTCACAAGTATAAGATCCTGTATCTATACCGGATGAAACCATACAATATAAGCCAAAATGTGAATATAAACCGTTACCTACAAAATTTTGCGCTCTTATTGCCCTAGCAGTAGTAGCCATGTGGAGTGGTATGATATTATTTTCTTCCTTTCTTTTTAATTTATCAGCAATAATTATTGCCAACATATTTGAGGGGTCTGCAAGTGTTTCTGTCCCTCGTAGAGCACTTACTACGTTATATTGATCTACGGAGCCAAAAACGCTGCAGCTACCTAATGGAGCAGAGGGAGAAAGCATAATCGTCTTAATATCCATATTGTGTGCTTTTCTCAATAATTTTGATTCCAAAGTATAAAATTCTTCTGGGTCTATACTGCTAGGGATAGTAAATCTATTTAGCTGGTATGACTTTAGAATATCCGTTGCAGTTAAAGTATTTGCTTGTCTATCAAACACTTCTAATAGAAGTGAGTTCAAATCTGATTTTGATAGAGCTGATAACTTATCCACTATATTCTTATCCCCAATTTTGTTTGTAATTCTACTTAAAATATCACTCATAGTTATCCTCCATACTGTTACTTTCAAAATGATTTTTGAGTAAATCTTGAAGATACTGTAATGCAACTCTTTCAGCTTCAACCTTTTTGACAATAGGACTTTGTGATAATTCCTCTCTTAACTCAAGATACAGGTTGATAGTAGCCTGCAAAGCATTAACACAGCTTTCATATTCATGGGCAGCAACCGTCTTTTCTAATGCTTCAATATATTGGGGTGCGTCCAATTCAATTTTTCTAACTCCACGAGGTAATTTTCCTAAGTGGAGCTGTATTAATGGGGCAAGTACTGATTGTCTTAAAAAAGATAAAAAATCAATTGTTTCAAATAGTTCTCTACGTCCAATCTTCGTACAAGCGTAATGAACCCAAATCCAAAATCTATCTTCAATCCACTGTAAGTTTGGAGTTGGGAAGTATGCTTCTTTTTTAGAATAAGTTTCTGTTATGCAGTTGTTTTCTTCATAGAGAATAGCTGAATCTTCAACCCTATCTAATAAACCATCTAAGGTTGTAAACTTAAAATCAACATGAAGAACAGGGGAATCATAGAGGGAAATTATCAATCGAGGTTCTCCAACGTGTTCGCCAGTAAAAGCAGAAACTAATGTTCCAAACTGTTCCACAATAAGGAATCTCTCTTCGATAACTTCTTCATAGGATTTATCATCTGCTACAATCAGAAAATCCAAATCAGAATACTCATCTAACGATTTTGTGATATAAGAACCGCTAATTGCAAGTCCTATTATCCTACTATCTCTTTTTGAAAATTCTAATACATTTTTTATCATTTCCTGTTGTGTTTTAGTCATAATATAACACCTCTCACTTTCTTTTATTAGCTATCAATCCAGCATAATTGTGCATAGGAATATTATATAATGAGGAAATAAAAAAAATAGGTCACTTGACCCGAAATAAAAAAGTATTGAATAATTATTATCCAATACTTTTTTGAAAATATACTTATGTTGTAGGAAGATTCTTTAATACCTCTCGCTGATTAATTACACTAAATCTTTTGTTTTCATAAACAATCAGATGTTCTTGTACACATTCATTTATAGCACGATTAATGCTTCTAATTGGAGCGTTTACTTCGCTAACAAGCTGTTTTTTGGTAAGCAGATTTAATTCACTTCTATAATAGTGTAAGGATATACACCTCAGAAGTCGTTCTTTAACACTTAAAGATGATAATTCTTCAATTAATTTGGCATTTACAACTAATTTACTGGATATTTCTCGAATCAGAAATTTTGTAGCTTCAAAATCTCCCTTTAACCAGTTTAAAAAATCATCTCTATGAAGTTTATATACATTACAATCTGTGAAAGCGACAATTTCAACAGGTTTTTTCCCATCATTAAATTGTTCCATTTCTCCAAAAAAACTACCACTTTTATAAAGATGAATAGTTGAGATGTTTCCTTTTACATTTAAGATGAATGCTTCTGCAATACCGTCAATCATAAGAATTACATATTCATTTTCTTGCTCAGCAAAAAGAATAGTCTCTTTCTTTTTATACGTTTTTTTAACAAGCTTCTTTTTAATATCTTCATTCATGAAATCAATTAAATGCATATTCATCCCTCCTTACCAAATTTTTGGTAATTATATCATCTTTCAATTAGTTAGGTAAGATAGTAAAAATATATTTATAATAAAAACGATATGACATGCAATCATACCGTATTTGTTTTAAAGCCTTTGGTCTTTTATTAAAGTTAAAACATCGTTTAAGCTATCGACAATATCATGTGTCATTTCAGCATATTCTTTTTCCGGATATTTCATATCAGGAATGCAGATCACACGAATATCAGCGCTGTGTGCTGCCTGAATACCGGCTTCGGAATCTTCTAATACTAGAGCCTCATCTGGATGGACTCCGAGTTTTTCGCAAGACTTCAGGAATACTTCCGGATTAGGTTTTCCTTTTGAAACTTCATCACCACAGATAGAAGCATCGAAATAAGAAGAGATCTTTGCATTCTCTAAAATAACATCTACACGATGACGGTTAGAAGAAGTCGCTACAATTGTTTTATAGTTATTCTCTTTCAAATATTTTAAAAGCTCAATTAACCCGGGTTTAACAGGTACCCCTTTTGTTTCAAATAAATCCGCCATATAAGCATGTACCTTCCCAATAACCTCCTCAATAGGAAAATCTTCTCCAAATTCTTTATGAAATTGATCATAGATTCCGGCAATAGGTTTACCGAGTAAGGTTTTATAAAATTCTTTTGTCATGGTATGTCCCAGTTTATTACATTCAATCACATAGCCGTCAAAAGTGACTCTTTCACTATCGATCATAAGACCATCCATATCAAAAATAACCGCTTTAAGCATAGTATAATCCGCCTTTCATTTTGTTAGTTATAATGTAAACTAAATTATACCAAGTGTCAATTTATTCTAAATTTAAAATCAAGCAATAAATGTTTTTTATAAAATACATTACTAATATACGAACCTTTTGCATATATTTTAGGGGAACCATAAATTTAATGCGAATAAACAAAAAAATAAAAAGTGGCAAATAGGTGTTGACAAGTTAAATTAAAAATGTATAATGAGGGCATACAAACAAACCCAACGATAAAGAGAGTAGTTATCTGAAATGTTTCAGCGAGTTAATGCAGGTGAGAGATTAACACAGGAAAGATGGCGAAGCGCACTTTGGAGGGGAATATCTGAATTCATAGGATATTCGGTAAGCTTACCTTACAAGCGAGAGTGGATATGAGGTCAACTTATATCAACGAGAGTGGTACCGCGATATATTCGTCTCTTGATTAATTTCAAGAGGCGTTTTTTATTTATAAAAGGAGGAGAAAGAGATGTTAGATTTTAGCTTAGTTTCAGCGGTTGTCATCGATTTCAGCAAGATGACAAAATGGATCCCAACATTTATTGAGGGAACAATCGTAACGATCGTATTATCGTTGCTTACTGTGGTAATTGGATGTGTATTAGGGTTGATTGCCACTCTAATGAAACGGTCTAATAGTAAAATCCTCAACTTTGTAGCAGCAGCTTATACACAGGTTATCCGTGGAACACCAATTTTACTTCAGTTATATATTTGGCTGTACGGATTTACACTGATCGGAATAGCGATTCCGGCAATGCCTTTCTTAGGTCCAACTTATGGTTCAAGAGTATTCTTAACTGCGGTCGTGGCTTTAGGAATTAACTCAGGGGCTTATATTTGTGAATTATTAAGAGGTGGCTTGGATTCAGTCGATAAAGGACAAATGGAAGCCGGTCGTTCATTGGGATTAACCAGTACTCAAACCATGCGTTATATCATTATACCACAAGCGGTAAAAGTGGTATTGCCCGGGCTATGTAATGAATTTATTATGATGATTAAAGAATCTTCAATTGTTTCGGTAGTTGGTGTATTTGATGTTATGTATACAAGCAATATCGTAAAGGCTTCTACTTATTCAGTATTTGAACCTTTAATTATTATTGCAGTCATATATTTTGTATTAACTTCGGTATTAACGGCAGCAATCGGAGTTATAGAAAGGAAGATGAATACAGATGCTTAAAACAAATGATCTATACAAAACTTATGGTAAGTTAGATGTATTAAAAGGAATCTCAACAGAGATTCATACAGGTGAAGTAGTCGCTATCATTGGTCCATCAGGATCTGGAAAATCTACTTTCTTACGATGCTTAAACTTAATGGAAGAACCGACAAAGGGAGAAGTTATCTTTAAAGGTGTGAATTTAACCACGAAAGAGGATAAATCTTTCAATATTAATAAGGTACGTGAACACATTGGAATGGTGTTTCAGCACTTTAATTTATTTCCGCATATGACAGTTTTGGAAAATATCACGTTGGCTCCCATCCAAGTAAAAGGATTGAATAAAGCTGATGCAGAAAAGAAAGCGGTAGAGCTGTTAAAGCGTGTTGGCTTAGTCGATAAAAAGGATGTTTATCCAAACAAGTTATCAGGGGGGCAGAAACAGCGTGTGGCGATTGCCAGAGCATTGGCGATGGAACCGGATGTTATGCTGTTTGATGAACCCACCAGTGCTTTAGACCCAGAGATGGTAAAAGAAGTATTATTAGTTATTAAAGATTTGGCAGAGAGTGGAATGACAACCGTCATTGTGACTCATGAAATGGGATTTGCGAAAGAAATCGCATCACGTGTGATGTTTATTGATCAAGGAATCATATTGGAAGAGGGAAAACCGGAGGATGTCTTTAATCATCCTAAACATCAGCGTACACAAGAATTTTTAGATAAAGTGATGTACTAATAAAAAGGAGAGAAAAACTATGAAAAAGCTATTAACTGCATTATTGGCTGTTGTGATGATGGTGACATTAGTCGGATGTTCAAGCGGAGAAAAGAAAGATAAATTAGATGAAATTAAAGCTGCTGGGAAACTTGTAGTTGGGACTTCACCGGATTTCCCACCTTCAGAATTCTATATTTTAGATGAAAAAGGACAGAAACAAATTGTCGGAAGCGATATCGCTCTAGCAAAAGCAATTGCTGAAGAATTAGGTGTTGAATTAGAAATTAAAGCAACAAACTTTGATGGTGTGCTTGCTAATATCCAATCCGGACAAGTAGACATGGGGATTTCAGGATTTGCCGCAACTGAAGAAAGAAAGAAAGTGATGCAGTTCTCAGTTGGGTATCAAAGAGAAGCAGATGATGGATATCAAGGCTTAGTAGTCAGCAAAGCAACAGCAGAAAAGTATAAAACATTAGAAGAATTAAAAGCCGCTAATTTAAAAATCGGAGCCCAAGCCGCTTCTATTCAATATGAAATGGCAACAAAATTAACAAAAGAAGCAAACATTCAACAATTAGGAACAACAGATGCGATTGCTTTAGCCCTGAATGCAGGAGATATTGATGCCATGGTTTCAGCAAGCTCTTCTGCAGAACCAATGTTAAAAACATTCCCTGATTTAGTATTGCTGCCTCAAGATGAATTTGATTTAGATCCAGAGAAAATGTATTCAACAAACGTTATCGGATTCCCATTAGGGGATGAATATAAATCATTAATTGAAGTCGTAAACAAGGTGATTGAAGAAGCAAGAGCTAGTGGGGATTTGGATAAATGGGTAAATGAAGCAAAAGCTCAGGTATCTAAAGCGATTGAAGAATAATCATTAAAAGCAACCGCGGTTGCTTTTTATAAAAATAAAAAAGGAGAAAAACAATGGACTGCAAACAAATTATTAAAGATTCAGTAGAATCAAAAGTAGAAGATTACATGAGTTTAGTTAAGAGTATGTATGAAAATCCGGAAATCGGAAATGAAGAATTTGAAACCATGGAATTACTTTCTGCATACCTAGAAAAAGCGGGATTTGAAACAACTAAAGGATACGTGGTGCCAACTGGCTTTTTAGGAAAGTATGAGACTGGAAAACCGGGACCGAAGATCGCCTTTATGTGTGAATATGATGCTTTGCCGGAAGTCGGACATGGGTGTGGGCATAACCTGATTGCAGGAATCGGGATTGCCGCAGGAGAAGCTTTAAAAGCGGTTATGGATCAATTCGGCGGAACGGTATTAGTAGTTGGAACACCGGCTGAAGAAAATTTTGGCGGTAAGGTTTCAATGGCAAATGCCGGAGTGTTCGATGATGTCGATGCGGCATTAATGGTGCATCCGGGAACATCAAGCGGATTAGGCGGACGTTCAAATGCGATCAATCCTGTTAAATTTGAATTCTTTGGAAAAAATGCACATGGATGTCAGCCTCAGGATGGAGCTTCTGCCTTAGATGCAGCTGTAATGACATATATACAAATTAACCTGTTAAGACAATTTGTAGAAAAGAATACATTTATTCATGGAATTATCAGAGATGGCGGAGCAGCAGCGAATGTTATTCCGGCTTATGCCTCAATGGAATACTATTTCAGAGCACCGACAATGAAATATGCTTTAGAAGTTACTGACAAAGCAATCGAATGTGCAAAAGGAGCATGCCTTGCTACAGGAACAACATTCAAAACTTCTATCTATGAATGTCCTTATGAAGATACATTGATTAACTACACCCTAGCAGATATTTTAAATGATAAATATATGGAGCTGGGTGTTCCTGACATTGAGCCTGTTAATGAAGTCGGTGACGGATCAACCGATGTTGGGGCTGTAAGCTATAAATGTCCAACCATTCAAGGAAGAATTAAAATTGCGGATACTTGTGTAACCGGACATTCAAAAGAAATGGCCGCAGCAACCATTTCACCTGAAGGTAAAAACGGTTTAATTAAAGCGGCGGAAGGAATCGCTTTAACGGCACTGGAATTGTTAGAAAAACCGGAATTGCTTCAAAAAGCAAAAGACGAATTTATTGCCGCAACAAAATAATTAAGGGTTCTTAGTTGATAAAAATAAATGAGTATTGTAGAATAAATTAGATTTCTCTAATGTGTTTAATGTCACAAACGTGATTTCATTAGAGAGTCTTTTTATTTTAGAATAGAGTGTTTAAAGAATGATAAGCTAAACAAAAAGGAGAAAACTATGAAGATAGTCAAACGTTTATTAAAGATATTTGCTGTATTGTTTGTGGTTGGGTGTCTGTGCATAGGATATGCCTTTTTAGTGGAACCTAAACGATTAGTTGTCAATGAATATACGATAGAAAAGAATGATCAGCAAACCTCAATGAAGATTGTTCAGCTGTCCGATACCCATGTCGGAGAGCATTACGATATAAAGCAATTAGATAAATTAGTTGAAAAAACGAATCGCTTAGAACCGGATTTGATTATCTTTACAGGGGATCTTTTTGATAATTACAGTCAGTATCCTAAAAAAGATGAGGTTCAGGAAAGCTTGTCCAATCTACAAGCGACATATGGAAAGATTGCGGTATGGGGGAACCGTGATTATGGCGGAGGTGCTGAACGTATTTATCAGGATTTAATGGAAAATGCGGGATTTATTGTGTTAAGCAATGAAGTGATGTCCATAGAAGCAGACAATAAGGTACTCGCGATTGGTGGGGTAGATGATTTTTTACTGGGAGACCCGCAAATGAAAAGGACAGCGAATCAATTGAATGGAGATTATAACTTATTATTGATGCATGAGCCTGATGAAGCAGAAGCTCTAGTGAATACACCGGCAGATCTGATTTTGACCGGGCATAGTCATGGCGGACAGATTCGTCTGCCGATTATTCCGGGAATACGCACAGAGCTGGCTCAACGCTATGTTGACGGATTTTATACGATTGATGAAGAGACTCTGTTGTTTGTAAATACCGGCATTGGAACAACAAAGATTCATGCACGATTTATGGTACCGCCGGAAATCGATGTGTTTGAAATTAAATTTTAGAACTCAAAAAGAAGTGTGCCCGATAGTTTGGATATTCAAATAGGGGCATTCGTTTCAAAAGAGTTCTTTTTTAATACACTGGTTTTTTTAATAATGAAATGCTATTATAGAGGCAATGAGGTGTAGATATGGCAAAATTTTATGCAGTAAAAAATGGAAAAGTACCGGGAATCTATCCTACTTGGGAAGCCTGTAAAAAGCAGGTGGCAGGATTTTCCGGAGCAGTATATAAGAGTTTCACAACGAAAGAAGAAGCAGAAGCATTTATTAAAGATCAGCCTAAAACGATAGATCAGCCGGGGTTGATTGCTTATGTTGATGGCAGCTACAATATTAAAACAAAAGAATACGGATACGGCTGTGTCCTTTTAGATGGACAGACTGTAGTGAAAGAATTGCTGGGAAAAGGTGATCATCCGGAGTATGCTTCGATGCGCAACGTTGCCGGGGAAATATTTGGAAGTGAAGTCGCTATTCATTATGCGATCGAACATGGCTATTCAGCAATCTATATCTATTATGATTATGAAGGTATTCAGAAATGGGCTGACGGATTATGGAAAGCAAATAAGGTCGGAACTCAGCGTTATCAGCAGCTTATTAAAGAGTTTAGAAAAAAAATAGCGATTCAGTTTATTAAAGTTTTAGCGCATAGCGGTGATTTATATAATGAAAGAGCCGACTATTTAGCGAAGAAAGCAGCGGGGGTTATCAATGAAGATTAATGAAGTCATTATTGTTGAAGGAAAAACGGATACGCAAGTATTAAAATCGTTTTTAGACGTGGATACGATTGAAACCGGGGGATCGGGACTGAATCAAAAAACATTGGAATATATCAAAACAACAAGCTTGACTCGCGATATTATCGTGATGACGGATCCTGATTTTCCGGGCAAACAAATTCGTGACAAGATATCAAAAGTGATTCCTCATTGCAAGCATGCTTTTGTGAATAAAAAAGATGCGATCAAGCATCATAAGGTAGGGATAGCCGAAGCAACGCAGGACGCTATTTTAGAAGCATTGGAAAATGTCGTAACATTCAGTCCGGATAGTGAAAGCATTACTTGGGCAGAGTTTATTCAATTAGACATCATCGGTGATAAAAAAAGACGTGAAGAAATATACGATCATTTTCATTTAGGCTATGGGAATGTGAAAACATTGTTTAAAAGACTGAATTTAGTTGGTATTACCGCTCAGCAAATTCAAGATTTTATAGCTCAGGGAGGAAAAGACGCTTGAGAGATATCGGAAAAGTAAATCATACATTGGAAATACTGGATCGTTTTAAATTGCAGGCTAAGAAATCTTTTGGTCAGAATTTTTTAGTAGATCTCAATATCATCAGAAATATCGTAGAGTGTGCACATATTAAAGAAAATACCTGTGTTGTGGAGATTGGACCAGGAATCGGCGGATTGACGGAATATATTGCACGATCTGCAAAAAAAGTTATTGCCTATGACATTGATGAACGATTAATTGCTGTGTTAGCTGACAGTTTAAGCGAATATCCCAATGTTGAGGTGCGTCTGCAGGATTTTTTAACTGTGGATTTGCAGGCTTTGGCAGAGGAAGTAAAAGGCTATGATCATTTTATTATTATCTCAAATCTGCCTTACTATATTACCAGTGAGCTTTTAACTAAAATCATGATCAGTCCAATTAAGCTGGATTGTTTTGTCGGGATGATGCAAAAAGAAGTCGCCTTGAAGCTGACATCTAAAGAAAAAAGTCCGCTGCGTCTGCTGATGGATTGTGTTGGTGAAGTGAAATATGAATTTACTGTAACCGCAAATGTGTTTATTCCGAAACCTAATGTAGATTCCGCTGTTATCTCAGTGTCTTTTAAGGAAATGAATAAAGAGAATCTAGCTGATTTTTATCATTTTCTGCAAGCTTGCTTTAAACAAAGAAGGAAAACGATTTATAATAATTTATCGCAGGCTGCACAAGATAAGGATAAGCTGAAGGATATCTTAAAGACTTGTAATATTGATCCTAAATTACGTGCAGAACAATTATCTTTGGATCAATTTAAAGAATTGTATGACCTTATTTAATATTTTTCATATATTTAAATAGGTGGTCATATGAAAATAGGAGATTTAGTAGTACGTATAAAATATAACCGCGACATCGTTTTTGAAATCTATGATATTCAAAAGGATGTCGTTTATTTAAAAGGTGTAGAGGTCCGCTTGGTGGCAGACAGTACACTGGATGATTTAGAACCGGCACAGGAAAGTCACTTTGTTTCTAAGCTGGATGAATCCACATTATTGAGAAATGATAAAGTCATCAGGGGAAAAGTACTGCATTTAGACGGGGATCCCAGATACTTGAAGATGTGTGAAGAAAAGTATAAAGCATTGGGGGTCCGAGCAGTCTGCATTTATTTAAAAGAAGGCGAAATGAAAGATCAAATTTATGAATTATTGGAAAAACATAAGCCGCAAATCTTAGTAATTACCGGTCATGATTCGATGTCCAGAGATGGAAACTGTGAAAGTATTGATACTTACAGTCATACGCGAGACTACATTGAGGCGGTGAAACAGGCACGTTTATATGAAAGCAATATTGATCAGTTAGTGATTTTTGCCGGAGGCTGTCAGTCCAATTATGAATTACTGATTGCGGCAGGAGCCAATTTTGCTTCTTCACCGCAAAGAAAGAACATTCATGCCTTAGATCCTGTCTATATAGCTTTTCAAGTAGCCAATGAAAGTGTGAAGAATTATGTCGATGTTGAAACTGTCATCAAAAATACTTATAATAAAGCTGCAGGGATCGGTGGAATCGATACACGTGGGGTAGCCCGCAACATCTATCCGAGAAGGGAATGAATGGGATGAAAATAAGAGCACACGCTAAGATTAATCTTGGTTTAAATGTAGTAGGGAAAAGAGAAGATGGCTATCATGAACTAGAAATGATTATGGCGCCTATCTCTTTGCACGATCTTCTTTATATTAATATTATTGATGAAGGAATAGAGATTTCCAGCAATAGTACAATAATGCCGGTCAATGAAAAAAATATCATGTATAAAGTCGCTAAAGCGATGATGGAGAGATATGATATCAAAAAAGGAATTCGCATCCATATCTACAAACATATTCCAATGCAAGCCGGATTAGCTGGTGGTAGTGCCGATGGAGCGGCAGTGATGCGTGCCATCAATCTCTTATTTAAATTAGGACTCAGCTATGAAGAATTGGCTGAACTGGGAAAAACGATAGGAGCGGATATTCCTTTTTGTATTCATGAAAAAACGGCTTTTGTATCCGGAATTGGTGAGAAATTGGAATTCATAGATAACCGTATTCATAAACACATTGTTTTGATTAAGCCAAGAAAAGGAGTTTCCACGAAACGCTCTTTTGGAATGCTGGATATAGCGAATGAAATTCATCCGGATTGCCGAGGATTAAAAGAAGCTATACAAGAAAACGATTATGATAAAATGCTCGCATGTATGGGGAATACACTTGAAGGTGTTTCGGTAAAGATTGTGCCACAGATTGGTGAAATAAAAAACACTCTTTTAGAAATGGGCTTTGACACGGCTTTAATGTCTGGCAGTGGGTCTTGTGTATTTGCTTTGACAAAAGATGAAAAATTAGCGGATTTAGCTGTGGAACATTTCAGAAAACAGAAAATATTTGCACAGAAGGCAACTTTTTTATGAAAAAATAGGGGGTATTACCGTAATACTCTTTTATTTTTATAGGTTTTTTGGTAGAATAATGTCGGATAAAAGGGGTGGAGCAATGAATATTTATGCAATTGTATTAGCTGCCGGCAAAGGAACAAGAATGAAATCTAGTTTGCCAAAGGTGGCACATGTTGTGTTATATAAACCAATGATTAAACATATCTGTGATGAGTTAAAAAAGATGGAAACATCTGAAACAATCGCTGTTATTGGTCATGGAAAAGACATTATCCGTAAGATCATGAAGGATGAAGTGTCTTACGTTGAACAAAATGAACAGTTAGGAACCGGACATGCAGTCAAAATGACAGCGCCGATCCTAGAAGACAAAGAAGGAATCACCTTAGTGATTAATGGGGATGCCCCGTTATTAAGAAAAGAAACATTAGAAGCTTTGGTACAGGCACATCAGGAAAATAAGAATCAGGCAACGCTTTTAACGGCACATTGTGATACATCAAAATCATTTGGTCGTATTTTGCGTAATGCACAAGGGGATGTTGATGCCATTGTGGAAGTAAAAGATGCAACGCCAGAAGAGTTGGCAATTACAGAAATGAATACCGGTATTTACTGTTTTGATAATCAGTTATTATTTGAAGCCTTGAAACAGGTGACAAATGATAATGCTCAAAAAGAATATTATATTACGGATGTAGTGAAAATTTTAAATCAAATGAATAAGAAGGTTGGAAGCTGTGTAATCAGCGACTTTGATGAAGTTGGCGGTATCAATGACCGTGTAGAATTGGCTAAAGCGCAGAAAAAACTACAGCTGCGTGTCAACCATGAATTGCTGCTGAACGGAGTGACGATTCTTGATCCGGAAAATACGTATATTGCCAGAGATGTTGAAATTGGACAAGATACAATCATTGAACCGGGATGTATCATTAAAGGCAATACAGTTATCGGACAGAATTGCCATATTGGACCTTACTGTGAATTTGACAATGTCATTATTAAAGACAATGTCGAAATTAAATTCTCAGTATTGAGTGATTCCATTATTGAGTCAGGGGTAGATATCGGTCCTTATGCACGTTTAAGAAAAGACTGCCATATTTTAGAAAATGTTCATATGGGCAACTTTGTAGAAATGAAGAATACAACTTTCGGTGTTGGCAGCAAATGTGCACATCTGAGCTATATTGGGGATGCGGTAGTTGGAAAAGATGTGAATATCGGCTGTGGAACGATTACCAGTAATTATGATGGAAAAAATAAATTCAAGACCATTATTAAAGACAATGTCTTTGTTGGATGCAACTCGAACTTAGTGGCACCTGTCACTTTGGAATCCGGAGCATACGTTGCGGCAGGATCAACGATTACTGAAACAGTACCGGAAGATGCGTTCGCTATTGCAAGAGAAAGACAAGTGACAAAAGAAGAATATGCTAAAGTATTGAAAGAAAAAAGAGAAAGAAAATAAGGGGCAAAAAAATGAAAGAAACAACAACACTCATTGCATTATCAGCTAGTCAAAAATTAGCAGGGGATATCGCAAAAATCTTAGACGGAGACGTTTGCGATACAAAAGTTCATCACTTTGCTGATGGGGAGATTTTAGTCGAAATAAATGAATCTGTACGTGGTAAACATGTTTATATTATTCAATCAACTTCATGTCCGGTGACTGAAAACTTAATGGAGCTATTAATTTGTGTAGATGCATTAAAACGTTCTTCAGCTGCTGAAATCACTGCAGTTATTCCATATTTTGGTTATGCAAGACAAGATCGCAAGGCAAAAGCAAGACAGCCGATCACAGCAAAATTAGTTGCAGACTTATTACAAACTGCCGGTGTTGACCGTGTTGTGACTGTAGATTTACATGCTGCCCAAATTCAAGGCTTCTTCAATATTCCGGTAGATGACATGACTGCGTTGCCGTTATTAAGCAATTACTTCAAAGATCAGGGAATCGAAGATGTTACTGTTGTTTCACCGGATCATGGCGGAGCAAACAGAGCAAGAAAATTAGCGAATGCTTTAGATGTGCCTCTGGCAATCATTGATAAACGCAGACCGAAACCAAACGTAGCGGAAGTCACAGGAATCATTGGTGATGTTGCCGGAAGAAACTGTATCATGGTTGATGATATGATTGATACTGGCGGAACGATTGCTGCCGGAGCTAAAGCTGTAATGGATAAAGGCGCTAAAGCGGTTTACATTGCCTGCACGCATGCTGTATTCTCAGGACCTGCCTGCGAAAGACTGCAAAACTCAGTAGCAAAGGAAATTATCGTGACAGATACTATTCAATTGCCAGATGAAAAGAAATTTGATAAATTAAAACATGTGTCTATCGCTGACTTAATTGCAAGTACGATTTACAACATTGAACATTCTAAGCCAGTGAGTGAAGTGTTTTCTAAATACGATTTTGAAGAATAATGAAAAATAGTGCCAAATAGGCACTTTTTTTATTTTTCAAAGATAAATTCTGTCGATATTATGGGGACGATTACATATTTATTCTAAAGGGGGACATGCTATGATGAAAGCGGGTGATCGTCATGAAAGGACAGCAATTAAAACAGCCATCAAACCTGCAGACACTAAGAATGACCATCAATTTATTGACGCCTGCCCTATGTGGAATCGTATTAGTGGAATTATGCCTGCAAATCATTTGGAACTACTTTATATCTAATAGTTATATGAATGATTTACTGGCAACAGCATTAGTCGGATGCTTACTTTTTGCGACGATGGAAGGAATATTAGGAAAGAACTCCTATGCTTCCACCATCACAAGCGGTATTTTTTATCTTTTCGGTGGTTTTTTATCATTATTTATAGATCAATTTGATATTGTTATATTAAATATAACAATCAGTATGCAAGTATGGGCGCTTTTATTAATTATTATTGGGGTCTTCTTTATTTATTGCGGGCAATATGGAAAATAGCTATCAATCCGATAGCTATTTTTAGTTACGATTGCTTTCAAACCGGAAAATCGCTACAATAAAAGGTAAAGGAAGTGATCTCATGCATTATCAATGTTTAATTGTCGATGATGAAAAACCGTTGGCACAAAGCACAGAAGAATATTTCAACCTTTTCAATGTTACTTGCAAAGCTGTTTTTGATGCGCCTTCCTGCTTAGATTTTTTTAAGCACCATACAGCTGATTTAATCTTGTTAGACATTAACTTAAAAGAAAGTTCTGGCTTTGAACTGTGCCGTCAGTTAAGAAAAGAGATCAGTGTTCCTATTCTATTCATCAGTGCCAGAAACAGTGATGATGATATTTTGCTGGCATTAAATATTGGCGGTGATGATTATATTGCCAAGCCTTATTCGCTAAGTGTCTTGCTTGCTAAGGTAAAAGCCGTCTTAAAACGATACAGCAGTGCAAAGACAACAGCAGATATTTTTGAGATTGATGATTTTATGATCAATTTTAACAATCATGAGGTAAAAGTCGGGCAGGAGATAATTAAATTAAAGGCATTGGAATACAAATTATTAGCTTATCTTGTTATGAATCGAGGAAAAGTCTTAAAGAAAGAAGAACTTTTTGAAAATGTTTGGCAGGATACAATTACAAGTGATGGTACTTTAAATGTACATATACGCCATTTACGAGAAAAAATTGAAAAAGATCCGAATCATCCTCAGTTAATTCAAACAGTCTGGGGAGTTGGATATCGATTTAAGGAGGAGCAAAAATGAAATTAAAATTTATCCTCTTTTTATTTATAGGATTGCTTTTAATAGAAGGGATGATCGGCTGGACTATTATTGGAAACATTAAGGATACACCGCTCGATAATGTTATGGTGAATGATTTAAGTCAGCAGATTAACCAGCAGTGGGAGACACTAATACAGACACAATCATGTACAGTGACAGCGAATATCGATTTAGACTTTACTTTACTTGATCATGATGGGAAAAAAGTGTATACGTCATCTCCGTCTATCTCGCAGTCTATGGAAGCGGCAATCCGAAACCGTGACAGTATTATCGATATTGAACAAAACGGACAAAGTGTAGGAAAGATCTTAATTTATAACGACAGCACTCAGCGTTTAGCTTCACACCTTGTCTTTCTTTTACAGATTTTAGGAGGAACACTGATCATTGAAGGTGTCATCTTGATCGTATATACATATTACATAAATAAGCGAATGATTCAGCCTTTTCGTACATTGCAGCGTTTTGCTAATAGAGTAGCGGGTGGAGATTTAGATTTCCCCTTAGAGATGGATCGTCATAATAACTTTGGGATTTTTACTGAGAGCTTTGATTTGATGAGAACCGAACTAAAAAAAGCACGGCTAAAGGAACAGGAAGCCAATCAAAGCAAGAAAGAATTGGTTGCCAAGATGAGTCATGATATTAAAACACCAATTTCCTCTATTAAAGCGATATTAGAATTAATGCTGATTAAGGTAAACGATCCAAAAGAACGCGGACAATTACAGATCATTGAACAAAAGGCGAATCAAATTGATGAACTTGTCTCTGATTTATTTCATGCGACTTTGGAAGAACTGCAGGAATTAACTATTACCGTTAAAGAACATTCAAGTCAAGAGTTAGCGACATTGCTTCAGGCAGCAGACTATCAAGAAAAAGCGGTTATTGGCGTGATACCGGATTGCTTGCTTTTATTTGATGCACTTCGATTACAGCAGGTATTTGATAACCTGTTTGGCAATTCTTATAAATATGCCAACACAGCAATGGAAGTGTATTTTGAAATTATCGATGATGAGTTCCTTATTTCTATCAAAGATTTTGGTGAAGGGGTAACCGAGGAAGAACAATCCCTTATATTTAATAAATATTATCGGGCAAAGAATGCCGAAGAAAAAAGCGGGGCAGGATTAGGGTTATATATTTGCCGCTATATTATGATGCAGATGAATGGTGCAATCGAATGTGAGAAAACATCAGACGGCTTTATTATGCAGGTGGCTTTAAAATTGGCATAATTAAGAAATAATTAAGGATTGGACAAAGACCGTTAAGAATTTTACATGGTAGGATGGAGATACAAGGAGAGGAGATTCAACATGAAAAAAATTATATCTACCCAAAAACTGTGTAAAACATTTTCCAGTGGCGGTGTATTGCAGCATATTTTAAAAAACTTAGATTTAGATATTTATGATGGGGATTTTACGGTGATTATGGGACCTTCCGGAGCAGGTAAATCTACTTTGCTTTATGCTTTATCGGGAATGGATAAGCCTTCTTTAGGCAGCATTCACTTTAGAGATGAAGAGATATCCAATTATTCAGATGATCGCTTAGCGATCTTTCGCCGTCATCATTGCGGCTTTGTTTTCCAACAAATCTATTTACAGGATAATATGAGTGTAATGGATAATATCCTATCTGCCGGACTGCTGGTTAGCCGTAAGAAGAAAGAAGTGGTTCAAAGAGCACGGCAGCTGTTGTTGCAAGTTGAAATGAAAGAAGAGCTTTATCATAAATTTCCAACTCAGCTTTCCGGTGGAGAGGCACAGCGTGCAGGCATTGTCAGAGCTTTGATCAATCAGCCCGATATCTTATTTGCGGATGAGCCAACCGGACAATTAAATTCATATGCCAGTACAGCCGTTTTGGATGTCTTAACTCATTTGAATCAATCCGGACAAAGCATTGTGATGGTAACCCATGACGTTATATCCGCCCGTCGAGCAAATCGTATTTTATATTTGCAGGATGGTGCTATTCGGGGAGAATGTAATCTGGGAGAATACGTCCCAAATGATGAAAAACGTCATGACCAGTTAACTGCCTTTTTAAAGGAAATGGGGTGGTAATATGCAATCCGTTTGGCAATTAGTAAAAGCCCAGTTTCACAAAAGCAAAAGCCAAGCTATTTCATTTTTTGTCATTGTATTGGTAGGCGCCGTTCTTCTTAATATCGGGTTAGTTATCACGCATAATTATGACCGCAACTATGATCAGCATGCCGATAGATTAAATAGTGCGGGGGCTATTCTAGCGATAAAATCTCAGGATGAGCAGCTGGTTGATGAACTTATGACAGCCATGCAGGAAGATGACCGCAGTGTAGAGGTCGAAAAACGTGATATTCTTTTTGCCACAGCAACACTCGCTTATGGCGATGGCGAGCAAACCCGTAATATGGTGTTTATGAATCAGCAGGATCGACCTAATATCAGTCAGATTGATTATATTGAATATTCCTCTGATGTTTATGAACATCCGATCTATTTGCCTTGGCTGTTTCATACTGGAGGCAATTATCAGCTAGGCGATTCATTCGAGATGGAGATTGCCTTGATGAGCGGAGAAAAGGAGACAAAAATATATCAAGTTGCCGGCTTCTTTGAAGAACCGATATTAGGGACAGTTAATTCCACCATTTCGGGAGTGGTACTGCCTGCTCAGGAATATCAGGATTTATCACAGTCTTTTGACGGCAAAATAGAGGGAACGATTTTTAATGCCCTATTAAAAGAAAATAAAACAATGGGAGAAAATTTTGTCGGTACGTATAATACTTTGCTTGAAGATCATGATTCTAATGTGTATCACGATTCATCTTTTTATTTAATGGTCAAACAAGCACGTACAATGACATCATCCATCGGTTCGATGATCATTATTGGTTTCTCGATGATTATTGTAGCGGTTGTCTTAGTGATGGTGAAGTTTAGAATCGGCAATACGATTGAAGAAGAAATAAGGAATATGGGAGTCCAAAAAGCTATCGGTTACAGCAATTATCAGATTATTTCATCGTTGATCGTACAGTTTTTGATTCTGACGTTGCTGGGGAGTCTGACCGGCATAGCGGTATCCTATCTGATCCTGCCTTTTATTTCTAATATGTTTGCTTTGCAGACCGGGATCGTTTGGAATCAGGGCTTTGATCTTGTTTCAGCGTTTATAAGTGTCGTTGGTATTTCTTTCATGGTTGTTTTAACGGCCTATTTAAGTGCTCGAAAAATTGGCAAGTTAACGCCGATCACAGCCATTCGCACCGGAATTACGACGCACAGCTTTAAAAATAATCCCTTTCCACTTGAAACAACGAAAGGAAATCTACCGATGCTTCTCGCCGCCAAAAACTTTATTCATCAAATTCGGTTAAATATAATGATTATGTTCGTTGTTATGGGAGTCAGTTTTGCGGCAATGTTTGCGATGGTGATGTATTATAATATTTCTGTAGAATCAACGAAATTTGTAGAGATGGTATCTACAGAAGTCCCCACGGTTCAAATCAATGCGATCGATGAAGCAGGGGCAGATCGCTTACTTGCCAGCATGCAAAATACTAAGGGAGTCAGGAAAGCCGCTTATTATGATCAAGTCAGAGCCTCTATCGGAACGAAGGACAGTGAAGTCTTCTGCTATATTATGGATGATTTCAGTGCTTTGGATAATCAGCTGGCAGTTTATAAAGGCAGATTCCCTAAATATGATAACGAAATCGCAATCAATGGATTACTTGCGAAAAATATGAATAAAAATATCGGGGATACAGTCACAATTAAAAAAGGAACCGCAGAAATTGAATACTTGATTACAGGGTTTAGTCAAGGTTCTAACTATATGGGGCATGAAGCGATGCTGACAAGCAAAGCCATCCAACAATTGGACAGCAGTTATCACTCTTTATGTATTTATGTCTATTTAGATAAGGGAGTGGATACAGCAAACTTCATTGAAGGTTTAGATCAATATTCGAATGATATTGCTAAAACGACTAACGCACAGCTGCAAATTGAAAGTATGCTGGGGGTTTATCAAAATATTGTCACGATTATCGCCCTTATTATCATGCTGATTACGGTGGCGATTGTAAGTATTGCTTTATATATGGTAGTCAAAACAACCGTGCTTCGTAAAAGGCAGGAATTTGGCATTCAAAAAGCGATTGGCTATACAACCCGCCAGTTGGTTTTGGAAACAATCTATACTTTTTTGCCGGTTATATCATTTGGAACCATTCTTGGGTGTCTGTTAGGAAAAGTGGGATTGAACTCCATGCTGAGTGTCTTATTCAGCGGGATTGGAATGATGAAAATCAGTTTCGCTATTCCAACAGGCTGGATGATAGGTGTCGGTTCAGGTATCTTCATATTTGGACTATTCATTACCTTGCTCGTTTCGATGCGTATCAGAAAAATAAGTCCATATAATATGCTGAAAGAATAAAGAATCTGCAACTGCAGATTCTTTTAGATTTCAAAAGATTGATTTTCATGTTCAATCTTTTGTATTTGGAGATAATTCTTTAATGGCTCTTCATTTAGATAATCCTGCATCAATTCAATGGCATCACCAAAATGCATTGGCAGGATATATTTAATTTGGGCATGCTTTAGAATTTCTTCAATTCCCCACCAAGCATTCTCTTCTTGACGAGGATCAAGAGGGAGCATCGCTACATCAATAATAAGACCATCAAGCTTTGCCATCTCTTTTTTAAAGTTATAGGCTTGATTATCATTAAAGTTTTTCGGTTCTCCTTCCCAATGCCACCAGTTGAGATCACCGGCATGATAAATGACTTTATTTTCGACAGTGACTAAAAAAGCAACACCGGCATCCGTCGAACGCAAAGTCTTGATCGTCAAATCATCAATTTCATAAGTTTCATTCTTTTTAACAATGTGAATAGAATCCGTTTCTTTTATGCGTGTGTCTTTTGAAAGGATAAAGGCTGCGTTGGGAAATAAATCAAAAATATCACGGTTAAAATGATCTTGGTGAAAATGAGTAACAAAGCAATAGACTTTTTTATTTGCTGGATAATGAGGCAATTCTTTTTGGTAATAATCAAATACTAAAACATGGTTTTCAAGTTCAATCATGAATCCACTGTGGAAAATATAGGTTACTTTCATAATATTCCTCCTTAAATCATTATAAAACAGTATCGGCATTTCGTCTATGAATATGAAAAAGTATAGAATAATGGGCTATAATTTAATAAATAATAAAAAAATAGGAGTGATAGCACTTACAATGATAAAAAATGTTTGCAGAAACACGATTTGTGTTATAATGTGTAAGTTGTAAAAAAGATTAAGAAAGAGAGGTATTGTGATGAGTAACATTCGTAACATTGCAATTATTGCACACGTAGACCACGGAAAAACGACATTAGTTGATCAGCTATTAAGACAATCAGGAACCTTTAGAAATAATGAACAGGTTGCAGAAAGAGTAATGGATAGTAACGCCTTAGAAAGAGAAAGAGGAATTACAATTCTGGCTAAAAACACAGCGATCAATTATAAGGATTATCATATCAATATCATGGATACACCGGGCCATGCCGATTTTGGCGGTGAGGTAGAACGTATCATGAAAATGGTCGATGGGGTTTTGTTGGTGGTAGATGCATACGAAGGAACAATGCCTCAAACTCGTTTTGTATTAAAAAAAGCATTGGAATCAAAGGTTAAACCTATCGTTGTTATTAATAAGGTAGACCGTCCGGTTGTCCGAATTAGTGAGGTACGCGATGAAATCTTAGAATTATTTATGGAATTAGGAGCAGAAGATGATCAGTTAGATTTCCCAACCGTTTATGTATCTGCTTTACAAGGAACATCAAGTTTATCTGAAGAATTATCAACACAGGAAGCGACGATGGATCATTTGTTCGATATGATCATCGATGAAATTCCAGCTCCCGATGTAGATGAAGAAGGACCATTGCAATTCCAGCCTGCTTTATTAGATTATAATGACTACGTTGGACGTATTGGGGTTGGACGTATCAAACGTGGTAAGATTAAATTAAATGAAACAGTATCATGTGTCAGAGCAGATGGGTCTGTCACACAGTTTAGAATTCAGAAATTATTCGGATTCCTTGGATTATCAAGAATTGAAATTCAGGAAGCAGCAGCAGGTGATATCGTTGCTATTGCCGGATTAGCGGATATCGGTGTAGGTGAAACAGTATGTACAATGGGAAAAGAAGAAGCCTTGCCATTATTACGTGTAGATGAGCCTACAATTCAAATGGTATTTGGGACAAATACTTCTCCGTTTGCCGGCAGAGAAGGAAAATTTGTCACTGCCAGCAAAATTGAAGAACGTTTATTTAAGGAAACAAATAAAGATGTTTCATTAAAGATTGAAAGAATTCCTAATTCGGAAGAGTGGATCGTAAGCGGACGTGGAGAACTGCATTTATCTATTTTAATTGAAACAATGCGTCGTGAAGGTTATGAACTGCAAGTGTCTCGCCCAAAAGTTATTTTAAAAGAAATCGATGGTAAAGTTTGCGAGCCATGGGAAGACGTACAGGTGGAAGCACCGGATGACTGTATCGGTTCAGTTATTGAATCACTGGGATTTAGACGTGGTATTATGCAAAACATGACAAGCCATGACGGGCAGACAAGAGTAACTTATCATATTCCATCAAGAGGAATGATTGGTTTCATGACAAACTTCTTAACAATGACAAAAGGATATGGAATTATCTCTCATACCTTTATGGAATATCGCCCGGTAGATGGTGAAGCCGTTGGAGAAAGACAATTAGGCGTATTGATCTCAATCGATTCTGGACAGTCAACCGCTTATTCTTTAGGCAGTGTGGAAGATCGCGGAGTTATGTTTATTGGTCCTGGTGTTGAGGTTTATGAAGGGATGATCGTTGGTGAACACAGCCGTGATAATGACCTGGTAGTAAATATTACTAAAGGGAAAAACTTAACTAATACGCGTTCATCTTCTAAAGATTCTACTGTTGTTTTAAAGAAACCAAGACAGTTTAACTTAGAATCATGCTTAGATTATATTAATGATGATGAATTAGTGGAAGTAACACCAGAAAACATTCGTTTGCGTAAACGTTTACTGACAGATCAGGAACGCCGTCGCGCAAATCGTGAGAAAGTATAAGGAGTATTAGGAAATAACCTAATACTTTTTTTCTTGGGTGAACATGGGATTTTCTGTATTTTATTTGCTTTTAAAGAGCTAATGTTGTACATTTAAATGGTGAGGTGGAGCCTATGGGATATTTAATAATACTAATTTGTATGATGATTGTTATCATGAACATACTAAAAATTATATTTGCAGAGATGGATGGACGACGTGCCAACAAGCAGTTCAATGTTGCTTACTTTTTACAGTTTACCCGTCCTTTTGCTTATGGAAGAACAAGTTATATCATTTTTATTGCGCTGCTGATCTTCTTGTTTACAAATGATTTGCCTTTGTTTTCAATGGCATGGCTGTTAGAATTTGTTACTTTATTATGTGTCTCTGTCATTATCGATGTTGTATCACAGTTTACTTATTATAAGTATGCACAGCGTCGTTTTAAAGATGGGGTGGATAAGGCGATTGCTATTCGTGACAAGATTAATGAAGAAAAAACGATCGAAAATAAAGAAGATATTATCTATCCAGAACCGGGATTGGGGTTTGAAGAAGTAGCGGAATCTTATTTAACACCGGAAGATCATCTTGGAATAGCAAGTATGGATGCCGGAGAATTTGCGGATTCAATCCATGATCTGCCGGATGTGACTTATGTGATTGATACTAGAAAAGTCGATGCGGAGCATCGTTTAGCTGATAAAGGGGTCAAAGTTACAACCTTAACGCAAGAAAATCACTTGCCATTTAAAGATGGAAAGCTGGATACATATATCGTTGCGTATACTAATTTTGATAAGAATGATGTGCTTCGAATTTTAAAACCGGGCGGATTATTATTAGTTAAACAGCGTGGCGGAGATAATCTGAAAGAGTTAAATCCGCTTTATATGCCGATTAATCCCAATACTAAATGGAATAAATATGCCTGTCAGGCAATTCTGGATCAAAATGGCTTTACAATTCTTGATGGCAAAGAACAGCTGGCTAAGATTGGGTTCAGAAGCTTATCGGCATTATTTACGTATTTGAAAGAGGCAATGCCGGATAGGGTGACCAATTCCGATATGTATATCAACCAGTATGCCTATATTGATGAGTGCATTAAACAAAGAGGGTTCTTTGAACTGACGATTCATGAATTTTATTTAGTGTGTCGAAAAAAGTGAGAAATAATCATATAAATTAAATAAAGTGAAAGCGCTAAAAAAATTTTGCTTTTCCTATAGAATTTCATTGAAAATGTGATATAATATATCCAGTCAAATTGTATTAAGGAGGAATTATATAATGGCTGAAAAATTAAGTTTTGTAGTATCTGATCCTGTTGGGTTACATGCAAGACCAGCAACTATCTTAGTAAATCAAGCAAGCAAATTCGCTAGCAATGTTAAATTGATTTATAATGAAAAAGAAGTTAACTTAAAATCAATTATGGGTGTTATGTCTTTAGGTGTTCCAACTAAAGCAACTGTAGAAATCGTTGCTGAAGGTGAAGACGAAAAAGAAGTAATTGCATCTATCGCTAAAGTTATCAAAGAACAAAAAGTAGCAGAATAGTTATGAATAGAAGCCCATCTGGGCTTTTTTAATTTATATATATAGAAATATTCAAAAAAAATAAAAAAATAATAAAAAAGACTTGTCAAGTGGGGAGAGACGTGGTAATATAAACAGGCAGTCCAATCAAGGGCCGCGGAGACCATTGAAAACTGAACAGAACACGTCAAACAATTTCGATCGAAAGAAAGAAATATTGAGAAAAAAAGAAACAAAAGTCAGAAGACAAAAAAGAGTCAAAGAGAACCAACTTTGATGGTAAATAAACTATCATGGAGAGTTTGATCCTGGCTCAGGATGAACGCTGGCGGCGTGCCTAATACATGCAAGTCGAACGCATCACTTCGGTGATGAGTGGCGAACGGGTGAGTAAGACATAAGCAACCTGGCTGTACCAGGGGGATAACGCGTGGAAACATGCGCTAAGACCGCATAGGCTTAGGGGAAGCATTTCCCCTAAGTTAAATATCCTGCGGGATAGGGAACAGATGGGCTTATGGTGCATTAGCTAGTTGGAGGGGTAACGGCCTACCAAGGCGACGATGCATAGCCGGCCTGAGAGGGTGAACGGCCACACTGGGACTGAGACACGGCCCAGACTCCTACGGGAGGCAGCAGTAGGGAATTTTCGGCAATGGGGGGAACCCTGACCGAGCAACGCCGCGTGAAGGAAGAAGGCCTTCGGGTTGTAAACTTCTGTTATAAAGGAAGAACGGCTAATACAGGGAATGGTATTAGAGTGACGGTACTTTGTGAGGAAGCCACGGCTAACTACGTGCCAGCAGCCGCGGTAATACGTAGGTGGCAAGCGTTATCCGGAATTATTGGGCGTAAAGAGGGAGCAGGCGGCAATGGAGGTCTGTGGTAAAAGGCTGAAGCTTAACTTCAGTAAGCCATGGAAACCAAATAGCTAGAGTGCAGAAGAGGATCGTGGAATTCCATGTGTAGCGGTGAAATGCGTAGATATATGGAGGAACACCAGTGGCGAAGGCGACGATCTGGTCTGTAACTGACGCTCAGTCCCGAAAGCGTGGGGAGCAAATAGGATTAGATACCCTAGTAGTCCACGCCGTAAACGATGAGTACTAAGTGTTGGGGGGACAAGCCTCAGTGCTGCAGTTAACGCAATAAGTACTCCGCCTGAGTAGTACGTTCGCAAGAATGAAACTCAAAGGAATTGACGGGGGCCCGCACAAGCGGTGGAGCATGTGGTTTAATTCGAAGCAACGCGAAGAACCTTACCAGGTCTTGACATCTGAGTAAAGACTCTAGAGATAGAGGGATAGGTATACTCGAGACAGGTGGTGCATGGTTGTCGTCAGCTCGTGTCGTGAGATGTTGGGTTAAGTCCCGCAACGAGCGCAACCCTTGTCGTTAGTTACCAGCATTGAGATGGGGACTCTAACGAGACAGCCGGTGACAAGCCGGAGGAAGGCGGGGATGACGTCAAATCATCATGCCCCTTATGACCTGGGCTACACACGTGCTACAATGGACGGATCAAAGGGAAGCGAAGAGGCGACTTGGAGCGAAACTCAAAAACCCGTTCTCAGTTCGGATTGCAGGCTGCAACTCGCCTGCATGAAGATGGAATCGCTAGTAATCGCGGATCAGCATGCCGCGGTGAATACGTTCTCGGGCCTTGTACACACCGCCCGTCACACCATGAGAGTTGATAACACCCGAAGCCGGTGGCTTAACCGAAAGGAGAGAGCTGTCTAAGGTGGGATCGATGATTGGGGTGAAGTCGTAACAAGGTATCCCTACGGGAACGTGGGGATGGATCACCTCCTTTCTAAGGAGAAAAAGGTTCTGTTCAGTTTTGAGTGGAGACACTCAGAAGACAAGAGATCATTGAAAACTGGATAATAAGATGAAAAAGATATATTAGAAAGATCAGGAGAATAAAAGGATCTTTCCTAATAGTCGAAAAAACTAAGAAAAAGTAACAAAAGCAAATCTAGGATAAGAAAAGAAGAGCGTATGGAGGATGCCTAGGCACAATGAGGCGAAGAAGGACGCAGCAAACGGCGAAACGCAGCGGCGAGTGGTAAGCACACGCAAGAGCCGCTGATATCCGAATGGGGGAACCCGCTATCTAAGAGATAGGATCCATGCATGAATACATAGTGCATAGGAGGCAAGACGCAGGGAACTGAAACATCTAAGTACCTGTAGGAGAAGAAAATAAGAATGATTTCCTGAGTAGTGGCGAGCGAAAGGGAAGGAGCCCAAACCAAGAGTTATCTTGGGGTTATAGGACAGTCAATGAAGGCAAGAAACTTTACAGAAGAAATACATGGGAAGGTATGCGAGACAGGGTGAGAGCCCCGTATTCGAAGTAGAGTGAAGCTGAGACTGATCCTGAGTACGGCGGGACACGAGAAATCCTGTCGGAAGGATCGAGGACCATCTCGAAAGGCTAAATACTCCATTGTGACCGATAGTGAACCAGTACCGTGAGGGAAAGGTGAAAAGAACCCCGGGAGGGGAGTGAAAGAGAACCTGAAACCATATGCTTACAAGAAGTCAGAGCCCGTTAAGGGGTGATGGCGTGCCTTTTGTAGAATGAACCGGCGAGTTATGATAGTCAGCGAGGTTAAGCAGGAGATGCGGAGCCGAAGCGAAAGCGAGTCTGAAAAGGGCGAGAAGTTGGATGTCATAGACCCGAAACCGAGTGATCTAGCCATGACCAGGTTGAAGTTGGGGTAAAACCCGATGGAGGACCGAACCGACCCCCGTTGAAACGTTGGCGGATGAGTTGTGGCTAGGGGTGAAATTCCAAACGAACTCGGAGATAGCTGGTTCTCCCCGAAATAGCTTTAGGGCTAGCGTCAGGGTAAAGTAGCGTGAAGGTAGAGCACTGAATATGTGATGGCCCCATCCCGGGGTACTGAACATAATCAAACTCCGAATGTCACGAAAACATACCTGGCAGTCAGACAGTGGGTGATAAGGTCCATTGTCAAAAGGGAAACAGCCCAGACCATCAGCTAAGGTCCCAAAATTATTGCTAAGTGGAAAAGGATGTGGAGATGTCCAGACAACTAGGAGGTTGGCTCAGAAGCAGCCACCCTTTAAAGAGTGCGTAACAGCTCACTAGTCGAATGACTCTGCGCCGAAAATTTACCGGGGCTAAGCAATATACCGAAGCTATGGATTTACATGATGAATGTGAGTGGTAGGGGAGCGTTCTATCATCGGAGAAGCATGATCGGAAGGACATGTGGAGAGGATAGAAGAGAGAATGCCGGTGTGAGTAGCGGAACGTGGGTGAGAATCCCACGCACCGAAAACCCAAGGTTTCCAGAGGAAGGTTCGTCCGCTCTGGGTAAGTCGGGACCTAAGGCGAGGCCGAAAGGCGTAGTCGATGGACAACAGGTGGAGATTCCTGTACCTAATAAAGAGTGATGGAGTGACGGAGAAGGCTAGACAGGTCCGGCGGATGGAAGAGCCGGAGCAAGCGAGATATCTGGTATGAAGAAAAATGCGCATACCTAAAGGAGAAGGCGTGAAGCGTATGGAAAGGGGCGACCTGAGTACAGAAGCTGTCGAAGCAAGCTTCCAAGAAAAGCTTCTAACAAAATTTTTATTAGCCCGTACCGATAATGGACACACATGGGTGAGGAGAGAATCCTAAGGTGAGCGAGAGAACTATGGCCAAGGAACTCTGCAAAATGACTCCGTAACTTCGGGAGAAGGAGTGCTTATGGAAATAAGCCGCAGTAAAACGGCCCAAGCGACTGTTTATCAAAAACACAGCTCTATGCGAAGCCGCAAGGCGAAGTATATGGGGTGACGCCTGCCCGGTGCTGGAAGGTTAAGAGGAGTTGTAAGCTTGCAAGAGCGAAGCAATGAATTGAAGCCCCAGTAAACGGCGGCCGTAACTATAACGGTCCTAAGGTAGCGAAATTCCTTGTCAGGTAAGTTCTGACCCGCACGAAAGGCGTAACGATTTGGGCGCTGTCTCGGCTGTAGACTCGGTGAAATCTTAGTACCTGTGAAGATGCAGGTTACCCGCGACTAGACGGAAAGACCCCATGGAGCTTTACTGTAGCTTGATATTGGACTTTGATGAAGGATGTACAGAATAGGTAGGAGACAAAGAGACATGCACGCCAGTGTGTGAGGAGTCGACGTTGGGATACTACCCTTCCTTGATTGGGGTTCTAACCGGATGCTTTGAAGCAAGCAACGGGACAGTGTCAGGTGGGCAGTTTGACTGGGGCGGTCGCCTCCCAAAGAGTAACGGAGGCGCCCAAAGATACCCTCAGCTTGGATGGAAATCAAGCGCAGAGTGCAAAGGCAAAAGGGTGTTTGACTGCGAGACAGACAAGTCGAGCAGGGACGAAAGTCGGGCTTAGTGATCCGGCGGTACCGAATGGAAGGGCCGTCGCTCAACGGATAAAAGCTACCCTGGGGATAACAGGCTGATCTCCCCCAAGAGTTCACATCGACGGGGAGGTTTGGCACCTCGATGTCGGCTCATCGCATCCTGGAGCTGAAGTCGGTTCCAAGGGTTGGGCTGTTCGCCCATTAAAGCGGTACGCGAGCTGGGTTCAGAACGTCGTGAGACAGTTCGGTCCCTATCTGTCGTGGGCGCAGGAAGTTTGAGAAGAGCTGTCCTTAGTACGAGAGGACCGGGATGGACACACCAATGGTGGACCAGTTGTCACGCCAGTGGCACAGCTGGGTAGCTAAGTGTGGCAGGAATAAACGCTGAAGGCATCTAAGCGTGAAATCCCCTTCAAGATGAGACTTCCGGACGCAAGTTGGAAGACCCCTTAAAGACGATAAGGTAGATAGGTCAGGAGTGGAAGTATAGTGATATATGGAGCGGACTGATACTAATAGGTCGAGAACTTAACCTAGAAGAAGAAAGAACTTATTATCCAGTTTTGAGTGAGAGCTCAGAGGAATCCGGTGATGATGGGGATATGGACACACCTGTAACCATCTCGAACACAGAAGTTAAGCATATCAACGGCGAAGATAGTGAGGGATCGCGAAAATAGCAGATTGCCGG
>JAQENU010000007.1 GCA_027676805.1 Coprobacillaceae bacterium UN01-12pH3A
GGTTCCGTAAGATCCGACACTAAAGTCCTGACGCTGACCATCGACAATGATATAGCCATAGGTTGTATAGTTATTCCAAGCACCACCGCTGTCACGATCAAAGTAGAGATCGACACGAACGACAGAATAGTTTTCTGTGGTACTTTGTGACGTTGTATATATATTTGGACTTATCCAATAACTCATTTTATTTCCCCCTTCTTTAAAAGATTAAAGGAAGGCAAATTGCCTTCCTACTGTAAAACAAAACCAATATCATTATCATATCGTAAAATATAATCCCCAATTTGCAGACTTTGCACAACCACAACCTGTTCAATATAAAGCCGTTTATTGCTAATATAAGCAACACGTGTCTTTCCATCGTAAAATCCTAGCTCTGTATCGGACAAAATCATTTCGAAGCTATTATCTGATTTACTAATGTGAAGTCCTTGCTCATCAAATTTAAAATAGGTTTTCATTTCATTCATTAATGGTTCATCAGTCGTTAATTCTGAAGTAATTTCATTGATTTTTTCAATACTGAATTGAATATCATTTGCGTTCTGTTCTATTTTTGATGAGACCTCAGACATTTGTGATCCCAGATCGGATTCCACTCTTTCCACATTTTTTACAGTAGAATTAATTGCATCACTTAATATAGTAAAATTTGCACTATTGCTTTTTTCTGTCGTAACAAAGACGCTATCAGCAGTATCACGCAGTGGAGTCTCATCGTTTATAGGTGCCCATGCTTTAAGAAAAGCATAATATTTTTTTAATTGATTTGTACTACTGTCCAACCAAAAGCAAGAAGTATCTGTCGGTTCTCCATCTTGTACAATTACCGAATGATAATCAATCATTTTTGTCCATTCGAATGCAGATAAATCAGAATAAATCTTATTTCCATCCTCATCCGTTGTATATGGCGGCTCTTTTTTTGTCTGCATATTAGCAATACCGATATATAACTTATTTGTTGGATCCTGACTGATTCCGTCACCATGATTATTATCTGCATAATAGACCCATGTATAATAAGTAATTCCATCTAATTGTTTTTCTTCTTTATTTTGATAGTTGGTGAATTCTATCGTTTTAGACAAAGAAGAATAACGATATTTTACTGAAACAATATAGCCAATGCTCCTTGTGGTACTATCCAGCTTATTAGTAGTTACTGTTAAAATACCATCTTGTACTATTTCTGTTTCATCTAATTCACCATTAATCTTTTGCCATGTTACTTGGCACTTTGATAATGGTACTTGAAGATAATTATCTAAAATAACAGGTGTTAAAACAAGATGATTCGTACTAGACCAATCGGGACTATATTGGTTATTATCAAATCCCTGATAATTGGGCTGATTAGCATTTATATAGACTTGCAGATTAGAAATATCTGTTTCATCCGTAATCGTTAAATAGTTACTGATAAACACTCCGAAAGTCGTAGTTACTTTACAATAAAAATTTGCATAATAGTCTACATCGTTGTATCCCACATTAATAGAAGGTTGTTTTAATTGTTTAGTATTCCATTCTATATCCGCTTCTTTATCATCACTGATTCTGAACCAAGAAAAATTAATATCAGTTAAACTCTTGCCAATATCTTCTCCATCTTTTGTTACCTTTGCCAAGAGTGTAACAAAGCTATTTTTAGAGTTTAAGACTGAGGCATTGGATTCTATATTCACCGAAATGGTATTTACATCGATACTATCTACCTTTTCTTCTAAATCCTTAATGGCATTAAAGATGATTACACCCATATGATCAATATAAAAATCTGGTGTTTTTATTTCACCGTGCTCATCTCTTTTCCCCATTCTAATCGTTCCATTGTTTAAATCAATGTCAAAAAACTCACCCTGAATGACGCCAATAGATAAGGCATTTCCACTAATATTGCCATCCATATCAATCGCTATATTACTAAAGGTTTTTCCACCATTATTAGAAAAAGCAAATCCACCCATTGTCATTTTCCATAAACGTGTGGTTTCATTAAGTTCTGGAGTATCCATGATTGACCAGCCTGATGGTTTACCTTCAACATCAGTATCAATAGTAAAATAACCACCATTATGCCCTAAAATTGTTTCTGTACTTTGTTTAAAGCTTTCTTGTAAGACATTGTATAGTTTTTTCATTTTTATTTCTGTTGGACTTTTACTCACACTAGCTTTTAGTTCACTGTTGCCAATTGATGTCAACGTGGTCCTTAGCCCGCCACTGTATTTAGTCTCCCTTTTTGTTAAAAGTGCTCTAATATAAGTGTTAGGGGTTGTTTCTACGTTTACTATATCGCCTAATTCCAGAGTAGGATTTCCTCTAAATTCCAATATACACGGATTGTAGCTAAAATTAGCCATTGAGTCTACTATATTATCTAAAATAGTCTGTGTCATAAATGGATTTTCAATAGTGATACCAAGACCTTCTCCACTTGACAGTTCCTGATCACCTACCTGACAAGTCACTGAATGAATAGTTATTTTATCAGAGGTCATAACTAATCCATCTAAATATTGAACTTTACGCAATATATTTCTTTGAGTTTCTTCATACCAATTAAACATAAGGGACCCATAGGGATCAATTCTAGCATTTTTTCCAGTCAGTCCTGCTAAATAACCGATCATCGTTTTTGCATCTATATCTTTATTATCTAAATACCCATCTATTTCAATTTCAGATAACTCCATACGTTTAGAAATTTGCAAATTATTTTGTTCACAAATATCTGTTAATACTTCACTCAAGGTTGTCGGAAAATGAACATTTGGCTGATACTTGTTTGTTAACAAGGCGGAATGATCATATCCACTAACCTTAATCATTCTTTCTGAAATTTCAATCTCATTAATAAAGAAGACACCTAATGGTGTCTCTTCCGTTTCATCAACCTTCATAAATAATTCAACTTTAGAGCGTTCCTCTAAGAATATGTCATTTTTAAACATTTCTAATTCAAAAGTATTGGTGCAAAAATTGCCAAAAGTTAAATTATCTGTACTATTAAAAATTTCATTTATTGTGAAGCTTTTAATATATTTCTTATCAATCTCATTACCATCAATAACCACACGAGTTTTAATCAAACGGTCATCTTTGTCATATCTTTCGTTATAATCTAACATTATGATCACCTATTTTTCAATGAAAGTCATTGAAATTCCTTCCCAAAGCCATTCTTTCTGTGAATCATCAAACATATATAATGGCATTGATCGGTCACTTACATAGGCTTGAATCTTTTTTCTGGATCCTATAAATGCATCTGGATATTCCAGTTCAAAAAATAACGGGTCTACCGCTTGAAGCAATGAACTAATCTGATGGTCATGCATAGGTGGAAATGTACACGCTAATTTTACTTTAACTGCAATGCGTTCACGAATCGTTTCTGCATCCGCATTCATTCCAGAACCGTCACTGCTTTCTATATCATAACGCTGATATTCTAATGTAGATGGGGAGAAATCCACCCCATTAATTTTAATTACTGACATATTCTATCTCCCCTTTCTAAATTAATAACGGACTTTGCCCTGTTTGTATCACTTGCCGATTATGTTCATCATAAACAGATTTAGCAACAACTTTTCCATCAATCTGACTGATTATTGTAATTGTTTTACTTCCATTGTTGTTTCCAAAAGCTGCCATCGCTTTAGCAACGCCACTATAAACTCCACCTTCAATTCCAGCCACGATTTGGTCGTTATTAGCTACTGCAGTTTTCCCATTGATTCGCCCAACCAGCTCCGGTCCGCTTTCACGAGCAATGAACATCTCACCAATTTGTGGGAAGCCGCCAACAGCATATTTTTCTATATTTAGACTTCCCACCAATCGCTCACCAAGCGTTTTAACTGTAGAAGTAATTCCAAACCTCATATTACCAAATGAATTTGAAATTGCTTCGACGGCACTATCGAGAGCAGGCTGATTGGTCTCAACATCAATTTCTGCAGTAGGATCAAATGTATCCACTTGCTTTCCAATTTTATATAAAATGGTTTTTACATTATCATCAACTTCACCACCATTTTCTTGTAATGCAGCTGCTAAATCTACCATTAATCCCAAGCCTGCATTATTTCCATTTTCTTTAAACAGCGCAACATAACTTTCCAAATTAAGTCCTGTCTGCCTTAATAACAGATTTCCGTACACTTCATTTTCAAGTAATGAGCTATTATTACTTTTTATTTGTTCGATTTCTTTATTACGCCATTCCTCTTGTGCTTTTTTAACACCATTTCTTAATTGTCTACTCTCTAAATCATTTAGAAAAACACCTTTTTCACTTAAAGTATTAATCATCTCATCATAACTGTATCCAAAAGCAGTTGACTTTTCTATTAAATCATTTAAAATCTGTTCTCTAGCAACTTTACTCGCCTCGATTTCAAAAGTTGTCATTTCTTGATAGCGTATTCCGCTTTCGTTAAGTTTATCATCTAAATCTATTAATCCGGTTGCCAAAGAATCAATAGTGTAGCTATGTTCATTTTCCCAGACACCATATTCTTCTAATACCTTAGCAATAAAAGTTTCAGTTGTTCCATCTAAAGCGTTTATTTGAGTCTCATAATTTTGAATACTTTCTTGATTAGCTGCCCACATTTCCTTTGTAGCATCAAGAATCTCTTTTCTGGCATTAAGCTTTAATTCAGAATCATGAAGTGCAGCTGTATACTTTGATTGCTCCTTACCTTCATTAAGTAAGTCATCGTATAATTGTTTTTTGAGAACATGACATTTTTCACTTTCAACATTATAAGCATTCTGTGCAGACGTTAATTCTGCTTGTAGTTGCGTACGTTGACGCATACTAGCAATATAATCCTCTTCATATGCTTCAATAGTAGCTTTTTGTTTTAACAAGTCAATGTTTTCTTTGATAGCCTCTGCATTTTTCAGCCAAACTATATTTCCAGCTTCTGTTAATTGCACACTGTTAGGTAAAATGGAGTTAATACTCTCTACATAATACTGAGCTTTCTTAATTTCGCTTACAAGACCATCCTCTCCTGTCATGTCTTTTAATTTTTGAACATACATTGAAACTTTATCATATGGAACGATAGCATTTTCTGCTATTATCTTTGCTTGATTATTGCTCTCATTCAACGATTTAGCCGTTTCTTCTAATGCCTCTTTTTTATTTTTTAGTAACTTTAATTCTTTTTCCAAGCTTGCATTAGATAAATTATTTTGGGTATAAAAATATATGGTTCCTAATGCTAGAGCGCCTATCCCGACCCCAACAGCTACAACCGGATTTGCTAAAAGTCCAACTGCATTGGCTAATCCTGAAAACACTCCAGATAGCATTCCACCATGAGTACTAAGATCAGTTAAACCTTTATACAAACTATTAATAGAACTACCTGTTTTTGAAATTTCGCTAGTAATATCTAACCCTTTTTTAAAGGTTCCCCATACTAAATCAAAACTACTTGTCGCGGCGCTAAATAAATTCATCGATTCTGTACTAGATGACATATTAACAGATTTAGATAAATCTTTTGCACTGGTACTTGTAGTCTGCATCTTTAAATAGACATCTTCCAAAGTATATCCAATTTCAACTAATGTCTCTTTTCCTATAGTGATTTCCTGCCAAACTGTTGAAAAGCTTCCTGTCAGCCCATTTATATTCGTACTTATTTGCGAAATAATGTCTGTAATTTGATTTATACCTTCGATATGTACATCAATTTGAAATGAAATTGGTCCATATTTACTAATTGAAAATAAATGATTATTTAAGCTTACTAATTGACCATTAGTGTTAGACAAACTGATTTGTGATAGGCTTTGCATTGAATTACTAAGTTTATTCATAGCCGATAGATTAATGCTCACGATTTGCTTATTTAAATTTATACATTGGACAGATAAATTTTTAATTGATAATGCAAATTGATTAGTTTGCTTGGTCAATACAGTAAGTGAATTATTAACATTGCTCATTGATTTCTCCACATTGTTTAGGCTACTATTTATTTCATTATAATCTTCCATTCCTGCACCTCCTTTTTATTATATTTAAAGAATGGTTTCATCATTTTGATAGGCATTCACAAAATTGATGAGCCACACCTTTGATCTTTCCCTTTCCAATTCTTCCTGTTTTGTCGTATCATCCTTTTTATAGATATCGTAAGGCTTTTCCGCATAGTTTCTCGGTGTCCTTCCCTTACTGCGACCAAACATGTTATACAGAGAGGTACTAATTGCATCATAAATATACATACCTTGCAGCCATTTTTCTTGATTCAAATGCTCACATTTTATTTCATAGGCCTCTCTGTAATAATTAGTTAAACACACATTTTCATTCCAGTATTGTTCATACGTCATACCAATATAAAGATAAAACGGAAACATCTTATAAAATGCTTCCGTTAAACTTAATTTCTCAGTGGAAGTGTCTTTTAAGCGACTTTCTTCCACTGAATGGCGTTTTTTACTGGCTCTCCAAATAGCGTGTTCACCGCTTCACCATACATAACTGATAGTTGTTCAATCATTCCCGCTTTATCAGTAAAAAGAGATAAAATTTCTTCAATTTTAGAAATAGAAAGCTCAGAATGATTTGCTAAAAAGGCATATTTAAACATCTTTGGAAGCATCGTCATTGGTTTTTTCGCGATTTCATCCACAACAAACCCATCTGCTTCCATTCGTTCAATCGCTTTTCTTGTATATTCTAAAACATATTCCGTATCGTTATAAGTGAAAACTATTTTCTTCGCCATTTTTTCTCCTCCTAATTATTCTGCTGCAGTTGGTTTTGCTTCCCAAATGGGTGCACTTGTAGGTGTTACATAAACATTTGTTTCAAAAATGGCATCTACCCCTGCACTCGGTAATCCCATTTCAGATGGTTCTCCTGTAAAATAGGCTGCTTTTGTTAAATCTGGATGTTGAATACAGAACCAAACTGCTTTACCCTCTGCTTTAGCTGCTTGATATGCTGTAACTAAACCATTCCATTCTGTCATTAATTCTTCAGTAAAGTTTGCTGTAAAAGCCAAGGCTCCACCTAAATCTTTTAACCCTTTAACATACGTTTTAAATTCAGTTTGTGCTAAAGTGGTAGCATCTAATGCATTGGGTGATGGATTTAACTCTGGTGTTCCTTTTAAATCCGGAATAGATTTATATCCAGTAACCGGTCTTGTTCCGCTTGTTGTTTCAACAACATATCCTACTTTTACTCCTGCTGTGCTTAATGCGATTCCCATAATTATTGTCCTCCAGTTAAATTTTCTTTTGTATATTTTACTACTTTCTTTGATACAGACTTATCTTTTGTAACAGTCGGCTCATTGTAAGTTCTTACATAACCATAGCCCTCCATAACAACATTGATGCAGTCTGTAATTTCTTTAATCTGCTGTTTTCTTCCTATGTTCAAGTTTGAAAAAATTTCACATGTATAGACTTCTGTTACTACATTTTCCATGGTATCAAAAGTACGGTATTTTTCATTAATGACATTTGAGCTTTGATATACATACACACATGGATAATCTGATGGCAGTCCTTCCATAAATTCCTCTATAATAGAGATATTTTCAATATGTTGTCTAAGCATAGAAGAAACATCAGCCAGAATTGATAATTCTTGATCAATCATCCAAATTCCTCCTTTAAACTTAATGAATACCTAATATTTTTAATGATTATTATCAATTAAGGTTTACCTCACAGCTGATTGAAATAAAACCTTAAAGAGACAATTCCAGAAGACGTGCTAGTATAGAGTGCTTTTTTTAATTTTAGAATTGCATATCCAATCAATCTATTAAATAAACTGCGTGTTGCTATAAGAATAGCTGTTGGAACATCTTCCACGAATGTCTGCGTTTATTTTAAAGAATGATTTTGATAATAAAACATTTTCTATATGGTCCGGACCATAAGATAGTGCGATGAACAATTAAAATATTAGGTTTATTTAGATGATTTTCTTTAACTTCTTCATCGCATTGTAATAATATCATAGGGAAAGAATACTTATCGGTACTCTTTAATACTCATTTATACTTCTAACTACTTGTAGGTTTACCTACTTCAATTTCAGCTAATTCAGTAATGGAACGATTAATAATATTCTTGATTGTCTGCGTTTGTAAATCTAAACGTTCTGCTATTTCTTTATAAGAGAGCAATAAAATGTAACGATGCCACATCACTCTGTAGTTTCGCTGATTTTTTAACTGCTTTAAATAATGGGTAAGTTGTTCTTTTTCTTTATTCAACAGTTCACTCGTCTCGATCAGCTTTGCATATTCATTTTCTTTACGCATTAACCGAGCTAGCATGATATCCTGATTTGTTTTCGAAGCAGCTGGATAATCTCCGTATTGAACTGATTTTATTTGTTCCAATGCTTCACATATTTCTTGATACTTGTCCTTTTGAATAGTGAGTTCGCTGGTAAGATTTCTAACACTATTTAATTTATCTTTCACTTTATTTCGTATTTCCTTTTCCACGTTGTTTCTCCTTTTATTATTAATTTAGCACACATTATGTGAGCAAAAGCCATTTTATAAGATACTATTCACTATTTTTATATTATTATAGAAAACAAAAGCCTTTTCACTTAATTTATTTTGTTTAACGTTGAATGACTCTAAATTCTTCTTAGTCACTTCATATTTCATTTTGCTCACCTCCTAATATTACTTTATAAATATGATAATAGCCCTTTGTTTTATAAAAGTCAACACGGTTTGTGAGCAACATATTGCCAGAAACCACGTTTTGTGATAAACTATTAATCAGATTGGGTGTGATATAATGAGAAAGTTTTCTATGGTGTTAAAAAATCTTCGTGAGGAGCATGGGTATTCTCAAAGAGAATTAGCTGAAGAACTCTCTATTTCAAATAGTGCGATAGGAATGTATGAGAGTGGAAAGCGTGAACCTAATTATGAGACTTTAGAAATGATTGCTGATTTTTTCAATGTTGATATGAACTATTTGCTAGGAAAAACAATGATTAAAAATAGCTATCATGATCATCTAAATAACTTGGAACTATACGGAGACCATACCGCTAACCTCGAATATTTTGCTAATAATCCGGACTTATTGGAAACATACAAGCATATCGTGGAAAATGACAATCTTAAATTATTGTTCGACTCAGCTAAAGATTTGAGTCCGGAAGATTTAGAACCCGTGTTAATTTTGATCGACGGTATAAGAAAACAGAAATGCCTGAAATAAGTATTTCCCAAATTAACATTATATAATAACCTCAGAGGTTTTCATCAGGAGGTTTAATATGAATGAATTTGAGGAATTTTGCTATAACCATAATATTGTGATTCGTTATAATCAGCAATTAACCAGTAAAGTGCGCGGTTTTTGCTATTACGATGGGTATGAATATAATGTTTTTATCAATCAGAAGCTGGCTTTACAGCAGCAAAGGAAATCCACGATCCATGAACTGATTCATATCTTTAATAATCATTTCAATTGTGACCCAACCTATTCTTCACAATGCGAACAGGAAGTGAAACAAATTATAAAAAAAATGAATCAGTTTTATGAGGTACTTAAATAGCCCTTGTCAATCGACAAGGGCCTTTTCATATCATTTTTCCCATTTCATACGCTTCTTTAAAAGCTGGATGTTCTAAAGCGTCGCCTTTATGGAAAGCGCCTAAGCCGTAAATAATCCCACCTTCTTCCACTTTACGCAATACTTGAATAAATCCTCTGAAGCTTTCAATTGAACCTGTCATTTGTTTAATATCCGGTGAACCGCTTGTTATAATCAGATAAGCTTTTTTATGCTTCTTACTATCACGAATTTCATATTCTCTAGCAAACATGCGGTCAATCAATGTTTTCAGCTGTCCGGATAAACTATAAAAATAGACCGGAGTTGCCATTACAAAAACGTCTGCTTCAATTATTTTCTCAATGATCTGATTTGCATCATCCTTCAATACGCAGACATGATCGTGATGACGGCAATATTCACAGGCAAGACAAAATCCAATGTGATAGTCATTCAAATTAACCATTTCCACTTCATGCCCTGCCTCTTTTGCCCCTTTTGCGAATTGTTCACATAAAATTTCACTGTTGCCCTTTCTTCTCGGGCTTGATGATAAAATAATAGCTTTCATAATTTTCTCCTAAATTAATTGATTTTCTTTTAAATAATTTACAATGCTCTGCTGGGCCTTCTGTACAGCTGATCCGCGGATAGCCAGACCTTTTAACACCTGAGCTAAAGAGCATAGACTTTGAATATCTTGCTCACTTCTTCCCATGCCGCTTCCTTCATGTGTACAAAAAGGAATAATCGTCTTATAGCTAAAATCTGCGCTCTCCAAAAATGTAAAGCAAGGCATTGGCATGGTCCCCCACCAATTAGGATATCCTATGACAATCGTCTCATATTCCTTTAGATCTGGAAGCGGATGGAGCAATGCCGGTCTGGCTTTTGCATTTAATTCTCGTTTCGCTTCCTCAACTACCGTATTATAATGATTTGAATATACATGCCTCGCTTTTATTTCAAATAAGTCTCCATTTAACACTTCCGCAAACTCTTTGGCAATCACTTGTGAATTCCCGGAATGGGAAAAATAAGCAACTAATGTTTTAGACATCTTTATTTCCTCCTATCTAAATTTAAATACTTTTCGCTGTATCGCACTAAATACAACACAAACAATCTGAATCAATGCTCCAATAAAGAAAACATCAGCATATCCTGTCATTGTCGCTACTATTCCCCATATTATAGATCCAATCGCATAGCCAATATCCATTGAGCTATAATAGAGAGCATTGGCAATTCCGCTTTTATTAACTGGCATGTTTTGAATCATAAATGTATTAATGATGGGTGAAATAGCTCCAATCGAAAAGCCTGCCGGCAAGGCAATGACAAGCATCTGCCACATTGCTGTCACTTTTGACAATAGAAAAATACTGATAAAAAAGACAGCAGAGTTAATCAAAATCATTCTAAACTGACCAAACTTTTTTACTAACGGATTCATTACAAAACGCGATGCAATCATCCCAATTGCATTGACTGAAAAGAAAGACCCGGCTCCGACAAAGCCTAAACTTATGGCATATAAAGAAACAAAAGAAATGATTGCGCTTTGAGTTAGTGAATTTAAAAATAGGATCAGTACCGGTAAACACAAAACATTCCATTTCATTTTTTCATTCTTTTCTTCTGCTGCTATACTTGTGATTGTCTGCTGATGCGCATCTTTTCCTAGAAGCATTAATAGGAAAGTACCAATAGCGATAATGGCAGCAACAATAAACAATAACTGAAACTGATCGTAATGTTTTCCTATCAATGCATAAACAAGAGAAGGACCGATAACTCCGGTTAACGAATTGGCTATAGCGGCATAACTCACTCCCTCTAAAAGACGCTTAGGATGACAAATTTTTGTCACATAGGTGCTTGCTCCGGTTGAAGCGATACCAAATCCGATGCCCTGAATAGCTCGATAGATCAATGCTGATGTAATATGATCACAGCGAATAAATAAAAAAGAAGCAATGATCATCAGACTGATTCCACTTAATATAACCCGTTTGCAGTTAAATTTATCCAGCAGTACCCCCGCAATAAAGCGTACTGATAAGGCTGCAATTGTAAAGACGGATGTCATTAATCCCGCATAAGTATCCAAACCAGTTAGATTTTTTGCGAAGATGGTTAATACTGATAGAACAATATTTGAACATAAACAAATGCCAAATAAAATACTGACTGCCAGTATATATTTTTTTGTCCATAATTTTTCTTCCATAATACCCCCAATTAAGTTTTTTGTCAGAGCATTATGCTCTTCCTAATTAAAGGATACCTTTTGGAGTTAACTCCAAGTCAATACTTAAATTCTGAAAAATAAAAAAATCCTTATAAACATAATGGTTTATAAGGAGGTTTGGATCTATTTTTCTAATAATTCGTGCAGACGTTCGGCATATTCGCTGTCTGCCGCATTTTTAGCTTCTGTTGTATTTTTGAATTTATTTACAGCCGTTGTTGAACGAACGATGGATTGCAGTGTCCCCGCTCCGGCAACACAGCCACCGGGACATGCCATTCCCTCAAGCAAGTAGCCATCATATTTCCCCGCCTTTGCATCTTTAAGCATTTTACGGCAGTTCTGTAAACTCTCTTCAGCATGCACCTTGACTTCACGATCGGGATGGGTCTTATGAATACAATCGACCACCGCCTGAGCAACACCTCCGCTCACCGCAAAGCCACGACCAGCCGCCGTTGCTTTAGTAAACGGATCTTGTTCTGCCAATTGATCTAAATGAATGTCCTTTGCTTCAAACATGCCCATAATCTCTTCAAAAGTTAATACAAAATCGACATCGCTTCTCACCGATTTACGTGAGGCTTCCAGCTTCTTTGCTGCACATGGACCCACAAATACAACTTTACAGTCCGGATGATCTTTTTTAATCATTCTTGCGGTTAATACCATTGGTGTTAATGCCATCGAAATATAAGGTTTGAATTCAGGAAACAGCTTTTTTGCCATCACGGACCAAGCAGGACAGCAAGATGTCGCCATAAAGGGCTGCTTAGCCGGTACTTTTTCTAAAAAGTCTTCTGCTTCATCTAAGGTACATAAATCGGCGCCTACAGCTACCTCTACCACATCGGCAAAGCCTAACTGACGCATCGCTCCTTTTAACTTTTCAGGCGTGACTTTTGGTCCGAATTGTCCAACAAATGCCGGAGCAACAGCCGCAATTACCTTATCTCCGTTTTTAATTGAAGTAATCAGCTGAAAGATTTGTCCTTTATCACTGATAGCACCAAACGGACAATTTACTAAACACATACCACATGAAACACATTTATCATAATCGATATCCGCATGCCCGTTCGCATCTGTTTTTATCGCATCCATGCCGCAGGCTTTCGCACAAGGGCGCTGTAGCTTAATAATCGCGTCATACGAACATGCCTTCATGCAAAGACCGCACTTAATACATTTTTCCTGATCAATCACACTTTTTCCATCAACAATACGAATAGCGTTTTTAGGACACACTTCTTTGCATGAACGAGCTAAACAGCCTTGACAGGCATTGGTGACCGTTACCTGATTATCAGGACAGGCGTGACAAGCAAATTTAATAATATTGATGAGCGGCGGTTCATAATATTTCTCTGCCACAATACTTTCACTTACTCCCGTTGTTAAAGGAGCATGCTGGTCAATTGGCCTTAATGGCAATCCCATCGCTAAACGTAAACGTTCCCCGACAATTGCTCTTTCCAAAAAGACACTGCCGCGATAGGTTCCAATTTCTCCCGGAATAATCTTATATGGTATTTCTTCTAAGTCATGATAATTTCCATTATACGCCATTCTCGCTATTTCAGTAAAAATCTTTCTGCGAATATCTGTAATAGATGAATAAACCCCTCTCATATATATATCTCCTTTATTTCATTTTTTTAATGCTCATATAATTAAACACAATCATCACTAAATCTAATAAAACCGTTATGCCAACAATCCTGATGGCGGTATCTGACAGCTTACCAAAATAAATGCCAAACAGCATCAATACTAATGCCACAATCATTAAAGCGATAGAAAACATCAGTGTTTTCTTGGACTTCATCTTTATCCCTCTTTTCTTTTATAGCGCATATAAAGCAAAGGAAAAGGATTTCCCTGATCATCATGTTCGCTTCTTTTCTCAACAGCAAATCCCATATACTCATAAAATTCTCTAGCCTGTGGATTTTGTTCATTTACACTTAAGCAGTTCACTTGTTCATTCGAGATCGCATATTCCAACAGGCTTTTTCCAATGCCCAGTCCACGTTCCTTATCTAAAATAAACAGCATTTCCAAACTGCCTTGGTCAATCCCCATAAATCCAACAAGCTTTCCCGCTTTCTTTGCAGCTATCAAAACCGGAATCTGAGTTAATGCCTGCGGAACAAACTGCGCTATTCTTAAAATATCCTCTTCTTTTAAAAATAAATGTGTTGCCCGCACAGAATTTTCCCATATAGACATTAATTCATTGACTATCAAATCATCTCGTTGATTAATCCTTACTATTTCCATTTTCATCCCATATCATTACTTTCTAATCCTATTTTACTACTGAGCTATGAATATGAAAAGTTAATTTTTTGTTAGTAAATAAAAAGATAGAATCGAAATTCTATCTGTCATACTGTGGATTCAACTTTATTTTTGGAATTAATGTAAACAAATGAATAATGATGGCAATGACGATACAGATTGCAGAGACGAGATAAGTGATCGTATATCCGCTATACTGCGATAAAGTACCCCAGACAGTCGCCCCAATTCCGTTTCCAATATCACCAAATAAGGCAAAGGTTGAGTTGGCAACTCCTTTTCTTTGAGGACTGGCGATCTTAAAAATCATAGCATTTAATAGCGGGGTTGTGATTCCCATCCCTATACCACAAAGAATACCGGCTCCAATAATCATAAACGTATCATATGCAAAAGCAATCATTACAAAACCAGTACCAACCAAAACGGCTCCGATAAAAATCAAGCGGGACAACCCATAGCGATTGGTCAGCCTTCCGGTAAATAAACGAATAATAATCATTGAAATACTGTTTACCATAAAAAATAAGCTAATGCTGGTGATGCCTCTTTCTATCCCGCAGGTAGCTAGGAAATTCGCTACTGAACTGTTTCCAAACGTAATAAAGAATGAAATAATAGCCGGTACCAACACACTAAATTCAATCAGCATGGAAAGTTTTGGTACTTTAAATCCATGTTTTTCTTCACCTTCAGCAACAGGTGCCGCTATAAAATCTGATTTGATCCAAAGTGTAAACAATGCCCCTATCGTTGCAAAGAATGAGACAAATAAAAACAGGTTAGAAGCCCCTAGATTTTGAAAAATCTCTAAACCAATCATAGGTGCAAAAGCCGCTGCTAAACTCCCGGCAATCCCAAAATATCCAATTCCATCTACCAAACGCTCTTCTGGAACGATATCTGCCACCATTGTACTTGCTGCTCCAAAATAAATACCCTGACTGATTCCATTCAAGATACGTAGCATGAACAATCCTGGAATATCACTGACAAAATTATATGCTATCGTATTTAATGCAAATAAAAAGCCTCCGACAATCAACATTTTACGTCGTCCATAACGATCAAGCAAAGATCCGCAGATTAAACGAGTAATTGTGCTGGCCACCACCAATCCGGTAATCATTGCTCCGGCTAAGGCATTATTTCCTCCTATTTCAACAACATATAAAGGAAAAATGGAGATAAAGATATTATGGGTTACCGCTGCAAAGAATGTAGTGAATAAAACACATAAATAATCTTTCGTCCATAATTTAGTTTGATTCATTTTATTTCCTCCTATCTATTTATACAGGAATTGCTTATCTATGCAATATCTGTTAGAATTAATGTATCACCTTCGTGTAACACGAGGGCAAGTACTTTTTATAAAAAAGGAGAAAAATTTATGTACACGGTCAAAGAGATTGCCACCAAACTGCATATTACAGAGCATACTGTTCGCTTTTACAGCGATCAAGGGTTGATTCCACCGGTTAAACGCGATAAAAATAATAATCGCATCTTTGATGATGCGTGCCTGAATTGGTTTATTGGCGTTAAACATTTACGTAATTCCGGCATGTCAATTGAAGCGATTAAAGAATATGTCCGCTTATGCTTAGAAGGAGATCAAACCATAAAAAGAAGATATGAGATATTAAAAAGACAAAAAGAGATTGCTGAAATCGATTTTGAAGAAGCACGTTTGAGACTGGATTATATGACTAAAAAATTAGACCATTATCAAGATATTATAAATAAGACCATTGAAGATGATATGAATATGGCAAACTGGTAAAAAAAGATTCCTATGCTAAATGAACTCCCTCCAATCCGTTAGATTTTTCGTCTGACTTATAGGAGTCACTTCACACTTTAGGAATTTTTTTATTTCATCAATAAATGTAATGAGCGCTGTGCTTCCAATCCTAAAACATCGGATTGACAGGCATAGCTTTGCAAGATCAATTTTGTTTCTTCAAGTGGAAAAGCGGATAAGCAGGTTAAGCCTTTCCAAATTAATAATGGGTTATCCTTATACCGATCAAAGATGGTATAAATCTTTTCAGCGTTCTTCTTAGTCGCAAGAAAAGGAGAGTAAAATGCCATAAATCCGATCGCATCCAACACCTCACTGATTTGACTTACATCTTTTGTATCTAATACCTCTAATAAAATAGGAAAAACCGCTGTATCCATTTTTCCTAAATAACGGGCGATTATGTCTCTAGGCAAAGGATACGATTTTTTTGCGGAACTTCTTTTCGGCAAGACATGATATTGATTATGTCCGATCTTTCCGAGTTCTTTTACCATTAAAGAAGCCGTTAAAGTATTGCCGGTCTGAAGCTTCTCACAGATCGCTATTCTTGTATAAAGACATTTTTCTTTTTTTAGCTGATCAATCAGTAAAATTATTTCTTCTTTAAGCGCTGCATCAAGATAATGTGCCGCAATACTTCGTTTTACAGGATCGGAATTGTTTATCCATGAAACCATTACAGCATGAGGAATATCCTGATAATTTTGGAGTTCCTCATCATTGATATACCCTCTTTTTTTCAAATCATTCTGTGTGCTTTTCACGATGAATTATTCCTTTGTACGAAATTCTTCCAAAACATCACGATAAATATCAACCATCGAATAATCATAGACCTTGTCCAGGGTTGAAAGGCGTACTTGTTTCCATAAAGCTGCGGCTGCTTTTAATTTATCCTTATAAATATTATTTCTCTCATCCTGACAAAAGCCTTTTAAAAACTTATTCCATTGACAAGCTGAGCTGTCATACTCCGCATAATTACTTTTTCCATAATAAACGTCAATTAAATCTCTTACCGTGAAGTCCTTATTTTTTTCCTGACGGACTTTCTTTATGGCGGCCGCCATATCAGCTGTAAACTTGAAGTTTTTCACTCCAACCTGTTTTCCGAAAAATTCTCGATATTCATTTCTCATCGCAAAACCGCTCTCTAAAAGCTTTGTATCCAAAGTTAACTCGATATCTTTCTTTTTTACACTGACACGTTTAACTTTCTTTATTATCTGCCCATTAAAATAGGCTTCAATATTATGATTCAGATCCCCCTTTGATCCTGAATGATCGATACCTAAATCCTTACAGATCTTTTGCAGTTCTTCTTTATACCAATAATATTTGATGAATTCATCAAATGTCTTGATTTCTTTAAATTCCGGTCTTATTTCCATTTTTGTACTCCTAATCTCATTTTATTTATGATTATATCATATTCCCTATTAAATGACATTATCTAAACAAAAAGGTCCGTCAGGACCTTAAATTATTCCATTAGTTCTTTTGCACTGCAAATATAATAATGGCGTGCATTGGCAGAGGTTACCTGTTTAGATAATCCCATTAAGCCTTCTGCTTTTAATTTTTTATATTTTTGTATATTCACTTTAGCATTTAGTAAAATATCGCATAATTGAACAGCCATCTGATAATTCTCTTCTTTTAACGCTGTACGAATTTCTGATTCAAGCTTTTCTTCACCAATTATAGAAAACAATTTTGTATCAAACGTTTCATCTGATAATTGTGCTAAATGGGTCGGATTACCATCAAACCAACCGAAGTAGCCATGGTAAACTGAACGCACTGACCATTCCACTGTTCCGTAGAATTCTCCTAAGTATGGCAGGTCAGCCCAAATTTGTGGAAGAACTACCGCTGCTACTGTTTCTGATTCACTCATGCCTTTATTCATACACTTCAATGTTTCCAGCAGAATAAATTCAATCGCATCTTTAAAATTGCCTAAAACTTCCTGAACCTGATCGTGCCCGATGATGGCTTTAGTATGCCCCGGCAGGACTACATCAGCAGGATAAGATAAAATTAAATTTAAACTATCCACCCAAGCGGCAATATCACGATACTGGCTTCCCCTAATGGCATAGAGATTAGGAAAACATCCATAATAATTATCTCCGCAGCACAGCACTTTATCTTCCGGCAGCCAGACAAAAAGCTGATCATCCGTTTCACCGACAGCAGAAACCAATTGCAGTTTAACACCATCAATCTCTCTTTCCACAATCTCTTGGTCATATAAAACATTGGCTTCCAAGCAAACACCTGTCCCATCGTTCACCGCTCTTCCTTCACGGATTCCGATTCCTTGTGTAATGCATTCTTCATCACTCAAAGCATAGCCAAATTGTCTGAAAGTTCTTTTCTGCAATACATCATCCAATAAATTATAATATTTTAATGGTGTTTTTTTAGGTTTAAATGCAATAATTTCTTCAACGGTGTCCTTAAATGCACCGCTTCCGCCATGGTGATCATAATGACTATGAGTAAAAATAATTGTTTTTACCGGTTTATCCGCAATTTTCATTAATTCTGCTTTCATTCGCAAAGCACGCTGATCACTATCTAATGTATCTACTAGAATCCAAGATGTATTGCCTTCAATCGCTATCGAATTGCTGTGGCCTAAGCCAACCACATGATAAATACGATCATTAATCTTTTTAATTTCATAAGGGTAAGCTGTCTCACTAAATTTTTTTAATAATTCTTCACCGTTCTTTTTAAGCATTTCATATTCCTCCTATAAGTTTGCTTTCTTATTTAAACGCATATACAGAATCAATCCTACTGATACGACCGCAAATATTGATCCGACTAAGATGACAGTAAATGCGTTTGGCAATGTGTTTCCGCCTGAAGAGTTGATCGTTATATAACTAAATGCGATTACTAAAATCATTTTTACCAACAACAAAATATCTTTAGCGATACGATAGCTGTTTATATTGCCGTTACTCATTTTTATTTCCCAGGTAATTAAATATTTCTCAATAACGGTAAAAATAACAAAAAGGATCAAAGAAATAATCGGACAGAGCCATAACTCATTTTTATTCCCCCAGCGATCAATCGCTCCACTGGCATCATAATGAGCAGGAATCTGACTAGGCAAATGACTCCAATTTAAAATCAGATAGCCAAAAACACCTGCTAAAACCACAAGACATATCCCATTAATCACATACTGAAAACCCGTGCTTTTTACTTTCTGCTCCATTTCTCACACAACCTTTCTAAATTGATTTCATATTTATCTTTCATCATTATATAATCACATTGATGTCGCTGACACATCTCTAAATTATATAGATTAGTTTCAATGAGTTCTTGTTTATTAAAGGCTTCCTGTTCCCATCGTTTTTCAATCTGATTTTCATACCTGCTGATTTCATTATAATGTGAATGAATATAAGTTTCACTAAAAATTAAACAAATAAAACGAATATTTAATAAGTAAGATGGCTCAAAATCCTTTTTGTAATCGAATGGAATATAGCAGCCTTCAATGATTAAATGCTGATGATTTTCAATGTTTGTTTTTATTATTTCCCGTACTACTGGCCATAGATAGTCTGTCAGTTCTTGATCACTGCTGTCAGGTGTTAAGGTTGTATAGCCGCTGCGAATCAATCCCATCTTTAGATGGTCGATGGAAAGATAGGGATAATGATATTTTTCTAATAAACGCTGTGCCAGCACTGTTTTGCCTGTATGCGTACTGCCGCTAATCAATATAATCATAGCTTCTTTCCCCCTATTTCTTTTTGATGCTGTAAATGAATACCGATATGACCGATTCCTAAGATAATAACTGATAAAATCATCCAGATCACTCTTCCATAGATCCCTAAAAAGATAAAAGCAATAATGGGCAGAGAAGCTCCGGCTACCGGTATTATACCAAAGCTGCAATACATATCTTTAAGTTCTTTATCACTTCTAAAATAACGAATCCACCATAGCTCATAAAAGGTCATAAAAAGCAACGCCAGCAGCAGCCATATTCCCCATAAATTCCAGCCTTGAAAGTTAAAATCGGAAAAGCTCAAAGCAACAGCACTGACTAAAACTTCTCCAACCCGTTCAAATAAACCGAGAATCTTGTTTTCATGACCGGCATCATATCCTTTAGGCTGATGCTTCGTCCAAATAAGATTGGGAACCATCAGTAATAAAAGAAATATAATCCCCATATAAGAAAAACCAAAGTGTCCCATAAGTTTCCTCCTTTTATTATTATATCGCTTATTTATATCGGCTACAATCTTTTGCACTCCAAATAAAAAGGCACAGTTAATTGTGCCTGTTATTTTTGAATCGCTAAAGGACTATGGATCACTTTTAAATGATTCTGATATTCGTTTGTTCCATATAATGCATCACGCAGATTAATCAACTCGACTTGATTGTCAATGATCCACTGTTTAAGAATCGGTGAGCAAAGTGCCGCAATATCCATAGGTCTTACTTCCTTATAAGAAGATTCAGCTACTATATAATCATCCAAATATCCCGGATGCCAAGCTGAAATACTGATCTCTTGTTTTAAGATGCCATCTTCATCATCTAAGAAATATTGTACCGGATCATAGTGTTTACGATCGTTCCAGTCTTTGCTTTCCTGAGGTTTATAGGCAGTGCTGTGCTGCGTTGGCATGGTGATGTTTAGATGTTCAAATTCTTCCAACGGATAAGATTCCTTGCTTGAATGGGTATCATATTTATACATAAAATTATACTTAATGCCATACTCATCGCAGACTTGTTTTTTAGCTAATTCAAATGGAGAATCTCCATGAATCAAAGCAACATCGGGTGCTCTGCCTAAAATACGAATGCATCTTTCGATTTGTGCACGACATTCTAATAATACTTCTTCAAAGACACATTCATTCTTTAAAGCTTGATCTTTCCTGAATTTAAATCGGCCCTCTTTATTAACCATCGAAGGAATCAGCTTAGGATCACTTACCGGAGCTCCCCAGAAATGATCGTGCCAGCCTACAGAAATCCAAGGATAGTTCTTTATTGTTTCTAAGGCATCTACCGTTCCCGGTGTATCCAGCATAATATCAACATGTGTTGTGATTCCTTCTTCAATCGTTTTTAGTGCTCCCATATTATAAGGCACTGTATAACCATAATCATCCGCTCTTATTATTAATTTCATTTAGATATTCCTCTTTTCTTAACGTAATCTGAGAATACGCAGTTAATCTAAATCAGCTCCGTTAGAAGCAATGACTTGTTTATACCAGTAGAAAGATTTTTTACGATAGCGTTTCAATGTTCCATTACCTTCATTATCACGATCTACATAAATGAATCCATAGCGTTTTTTCATTTCTCCGGTGCCGGCTGACACGAGATCAATACATCCCCAAGGCGTATAGGCAAGCAATGGAATACCGTCGATATTAATTCCTTTTTCCATCTCTTTGATATGTTCTCTTAAATAGTCAATACGATAGTCATCATCTACCGTTCCGTCTTCTTTTAATTCATCGACTGCACCCAAACCATTTTCAACGATCATTAATGGGATATTATAGCGGTCATATAACTCATTCATTGAGATTCTGATTCCCATTGGATCGATCTGCCATCCCCATTGTGACTGTTCCAGATATGGATTTTTATATCCGGTAAACAAATTTCCGTTTGCTAATTCGGCTTTTTCTGTTTTTTCACCCGCAACAAGTGTCATGTAGTAGCTGTAGGCTAAATAATCTACTTTACCTTTCATTAAAATTTCATCATCTTCCGGTTCTTTTTGAATCGTGATATGTTCTCTTTCTAATTGTTTTAATTTATAGTTTGGATAATATCCTTTACACATGACATCACAATAGAAAAGCTGTGCATGCATCGTATCAATATTTGCTTGTACATCTGCCGGATTACATGAATTAGCATATGAAAATAATCCTCCGTACATCATTCCGATTTTATTTTCAGGATCAATCTCATGACCTGCAACGACCGCCAATGCACTGGCGATAAATAAATGATGTGCTGCCTGAGTTTTGGTCTGTAAATCTTCTTCCAGCATGGCTGCCCCATTCCATGAATTCATTTCTAAACAATTGATTTCATTAAAGGTCATCCAATATTTGACTTTGCCTTTATAACGCGTAAACACTGTTTTGCAATAGCGGACAAAGCAATCAATACACTCTCTCGATTTCCATCCGCCAAACTTTGTATACAGTCCGATAGGTGTTTCATAGTGAGATAAAGTAACGATAGGCTGAATTCCATTCTTTAAACATTCATCAAATAGATCATCATAGAATTGAAGACCATCTTCATTTGGAATTTCATCATCGCCGTTAGGATAAATGCGTGCCCAATTGATAGACATACGATAACAGTTAAATCCCATTTCCGCAAACAATGCGATATCTTCCTTATAATGGTGATACATATCAATCGCGATATGACTAGGATAATATTCACCCGCTTTAACGACGAGTGTGTTTTCTCTTTCTTTATTTAAACTGCCGGCAGTCATTACATCAGCGATACTCAGTCCTTTTCCGCCATCTAAATAACCCCCTTCACATTGATTGGCAGCTGTAGCGCCACCCCATAAAAATCCTTTTGGAAATGCCATATTTTTTCCTCCTTGTTTTTCTTTAAGTATAAATCCGGATAAATAAGAACATTGAATTTTTTCGATAAAAGAAAAATACGCACTATTTTAAAAGTACTTTCATGCACTTTGTTACTTATTCATTAAATTTCATTAGCATTTTCAACAAAAAATATTTAAACTGATAACTTAATCTTTTTCCTCATAAAACACGTCACAAATAGTTATTAATTTTAGCGCTGACATTTGCTTCCCACCTATTTTTAGTTAAAGCAATATTAATATAATGCATAGTATTTTTATTTTTAGTGTATATATACAAAATATGATGAGCATTATAATGCATAATATGTTAAGATTAAACTATAATAAAAATGTAGCGATAGAGAATTCTACGTGAACCTATCTGCGCCTCCCATACAAATGGGAGTTTTCTTTTTTTATTGACTTTTAATAAAATATGGTGTATAATATTTATCAAGTTAGCGGTAGAGAATTCTACGTGAACCTATCTGCGCATGAGGACTCTCTATATGAGAGTCCTTTTTGTTTATTGGAGGAAATTTACTTATGGCTAAACCTTTTAAAACAATTGATGAACAATACAAGCTTCTATGTTCCAGAAATTTAACATTTTCAAAAATAGATGATGCTAAACAGTTTCTTTTAACTAATAACTATTATAATGTTGTAAATTGTTATGGAAAATTTTTTATTGATCATGGTGATATTTTTATAGATGGTACTAATTTTGATGAGCTAACATGTGTTCATTATTTTGATAAAGAGATAAAAAATATATTTTTTAAATACATCATTGAAATAGAAAAACGTCTAAAATCTATTATTGCGTATTACTTCTCCGAAGCACACCAAGATAATGCGTATCCATATCTCTATGCTAATAACTTTAATAGTAATAATATATTAAAAGTAGCTCCCTTAATTTCATCAATTTCAAATATCATAAAAAAATATTCTTATAATCCCATGAGCAACTCAATTAAACATTATATAAAAGTACATAAAGGCGTTCCTCTTTGGGTTATTTCCAATTATATGTCTTTTGGTCAAATAGTATTATTCTATAAATGTATGAAAATACAGGAACAAAATAAAGTAGCTAAAGAATTTAGTTTATTGTTAAACAATAGCTTAGGAAGAAATGATATAAAATTGCAAGTGAAACACATAATTTCATATTTAGATAACTTATTAGAAATCAGAAATTTAGTAGCTCATAATAATAGAGTATTGGGCTACACTTGCAAGCAAAATACACTCTATATTAAAGAGCTTCATTCACAACATAACTTAATGCCTAATGCACCAAGACAAAGTATTTTTGATGTATTTATTATAATGAGGTGTTTTTTGGATAAAAACCAATATATAGAGCTACACAATGCACTATATAAACGAATAAAGAATCTGAAAAAAGATATTAAAACAATTGACTCAAATAAAATATTAGATTCGTTAGGCTTTACTGAATCCTGGTATGATGATGGAAAAATGCAACTATAAATTAATTTCCTATCCAATGATGTGTATTAAAAAGCTAGATTTTTATAAGAAGTGAAATCACTTCTCTTTTTTATATTGCTCGATAGTATTTCTTTATGGTATTTTTCGTGTTCATAAGGTTTGAATAGTTATTTAATAGATAATGTTTAGAATAATGGGAGTGGCTTGTATGATGAATAAACAAAAAACACGAATGCTGATTACTGTTCTCTCATTTCTTGCATTCATTGTTTATTTAATTTATATCGCTTACACTGGGATGATTTCTACTAAACTAAATAGAATTAAACATCTCACCGGTATTACTATCTTGTTTATTTTACACTCTTTCTTTTGTTTTCCATATGCGATAAACCTATCTTGGCTAGCCATCTGATTTTGCTGTATAGGAAAAATTATCAAAATCCCCATATTGTTTATTAGGATCGCTGTTCAAATTCACAAATACCGGTATTGCGATTATTGATGACAATAAACAAGGACCCTTTATATAAATTATAAAAAAGATGAAGCAAACAATAATTTGTGGCTTCATCTATTCTTTAACATTCGCTTGGGTATAATCAAAAACAATAAGTCCGCAGTCTTTGCAGAGAGCCCCTTTAAAATTAGCTCCGCTGATCATATTATTCACAATCAGCAAGTCATCTTCATCCTTGGGATGCAAAGATAATTTATGTATGTGCTGATTAAATGCCATAATTTTATCTGTCTGTAAATAGCCGGTCTTCATTTCTTTCCCACATTTTGGACAATTCATTCCATTCATCTCTTTTCCGCTTTATTTCTTATTGGGACGGCGTTTGATTCGCAGTAGCTTCAATAGGTCTTCCATCAAAGAAAGATCTGTCAATTCAAACATCATCCATTTACCATCATGATACGTAACACTTTCCTCATACACCTTTAAAACTGCGGATGAATAATTTTCCGGTTCTGCTTCAAACTTCTCACGTTCAGCTTTACCAAAGATAACCATAAAGCCAATAGAATGATCTTTTGCATACAATGCACATAATGTTTTGCCGCCACGACGCCATTTATATTCATAGTCCCATTTTTTTCCGCCAGTATTCCAGATCTGCTCCATATCATACTTCTCTTCGACTTGTCTGCACACTTCCTGCCATACAGTAAATAAATGATCCCCTAGCAATGTATTCAATTCATTAGGTGCCGGTTCTTTTTTTGACATCCTCATCCCTCCTGTCTATTTCTTTTGTTTACATAGCACAACCAGCCATGCCTCTTTTTCAAGGTGTCCTCTAAGTGCTGTAAACAAACATGAAGGCTTTGTTGTATTACAAGGCTGCCTCCTTACTATCCATTATAACAGTTAAAACCTGACAAGTAGCTGTCAAGTTAAAAAAGACCAAAATTATATTTGGCCTATTCGTTTTATTTAATTGGGTAACAGATTTCGGTGACAAATTCATTCGGATTATCTGTCTGTGCATATCCCACATGATAAATAGAGAAATCAGGTCCACAGATTTCATAGTCATGCTCGGTAATCCAAGTGGCAATATGATATGAAATTTCCGTGATGTGTTCATATCCGCCTGTAAAAGTCACAGAAGCGACCTTCACCGGATCAATTTTTCTGAACCTGATATTTTCTGTATCTTTATAATCCCCGTTTACTTCCACTCTTATTTCTACATCAACGTCCTTTTCCTTGTAGCCTGGATCATAGAAAACTGCCATCACCATCCCGTTTTCTGCCATTTCTACATTCAGCTGACATTATTTTAACTCATTATTCATTCCTTGCCACAGCAAGCCTTCTTTTTCATAAGATGGAATGATCGCTCTTTTACACATCATGTACTTTGCTGGAATCTCTTTAATTTCTACCTGATAATTCATCATAATTTCCTCCTGATTGATTTTTTGAATCGTCAGTGAAAGAGCATTGATCTTTTCGTTTAATTTATTGCGCTCAATTTCTAATTCATTAAGCTGACTGTTGAGATATTCTGTTATTTCAGCACTGTTTTGGAAGATGGATAAGATGCTTTTAATCTTATCTGTACTGAACCCTAAATATCGTAAATACTGAATGCGTGAAGCAATGATCAATTGGGTCGGTTCATAATAACGATACCCATTCTCTTTCACGATGACCGGTTTTAAAATATCTTTTTCATCATAAAATCTTAGCATACGAATGCTGATTCTTGATAGTTTCGAAAAGTCTGATATCTTTAACATATGGAGGTCCTCCTCTTGAGCTCACTGTTAGTATAAACTATTCCATCATATCAGAGTCAAGCTATGATTCATCGAATAACGATTAAAAAAAGCTATTATTTGTGAAATAGCTCTTTTAGCTTAATCTATAGTAGATTCTTTTTTCTGTAGTTCGCTTAATGCCTGATAAAGATCCATTGCATTGACCGGTTTAACTAAATAACCGTTCATGCCTGCTTCCTGAGCGATCTTTTTATCTTCATCAAAAGCGTTGGCACTCATGGCTAAAATAGGCAGACTCCCTTTTAATCCCGGTAATTGCCGGATTCTTCTAGCAGCTTCAAGACCATCCATAATAGGCATACGAATATCCATTAATACCGCATAATAAGCTTGTCCATCCTGATCCTTAACCCTCTCTACTGCTTCTAATCCATTGCCTGCCGTATCAACAATCAATCCCTGCATTTCCAGCAATTCTTTGGCAATCTCCATATTCAGTTCATTATCCTCAACCAGTAAAATTCTTTTTCCATCAATATTATAGTTCACTTGATTTTCTGTTTGATATTCAAATTCTGAATATAAGTTTTCTAGTGTATCACAGATATTTTCCGTATATAACGGTTTGGTGATAAACGTATTTGCTCCCGCTTCAATTGCTTCTTGCTGAATACTGCTCCAGTCATAGGCAGAAATGATAATAATCATCGTATCCGGACCCACTAGCTGACGGATTCTTCTGGTAGTTTCCAATCCATCCATATCAGGCATTTTCCAGTCAATCATGGCAACATCAAACGGAGATTTATTTTCAAGGCTTATTTTAACTTCCTCTATTGCTTTATACCCGGAATCCGACCATACGCACTTAGCGCCAATATCTCCTAGGATCAGGCTGGCTTGTTCCCCAATAACAGCGTCATCATCCACAATTAAAACACTTAAATCCTTCAGCAGTGATTTTTGACGATGACGTTCTTCCTCTTCTCGATTGATAAAGATAAGTTTCATTGGGATCGTCACAATGAATTCTGTCCCCATATCTTTTTCACTCTTTACTTCGATATGTCCTTCCATTAAATGAACCAAATTATAAACAATTGATAAGCCTAATCCGCTTCCTACTTTATTTCTTGCGGAATCCGCATATTCCTGTTCGAAGGGCTGAAATAATTTCTGCATAAACTCTTTAGAGATGCCAATACCGTTATCTTTGACAGAGAATTTCAAATATGCATATCCATTGCGATGATATTCATCACTGATAGTAACGGTAATATCACCGGAAACCGGAGTAAATTTGAGGGCATTACTCAATAAATTCATAATAATCTGACGCAGATGCAGGACATCGCCAACGTAGTCATGTGCGATTGGCTCCATGATATGCATTTCATAGTTAATTTCTTTTTCATACGCCTGGGGAACGATAATGCTGTTAATTTCCTGAGTCACCTCAATCAGATTAAATTCAACCGGATTAATATTCATTTTGCCCTGTTCAATCTTAGACATATCCAAAATATCATTGATTAATGCCAGAAGATAACGGCTTGATGCATCAATCTTTTCAAAACAATGTTTAACATTCTCACTGTCATAACGTTTCATCTGACCAATCGTTGCCATACCGATAATAGCGTTCATTGGTGTTCGGATATCGTGACTCATCGAAGATAGGAAATTGCTTTTTGCCTCATTGGCGGCATTCGCTCTGGCTAAAGCATCACGCAGCAGCTGTTCTTGCCGCAATTGCTCTGCCTTTTGCTCATCCATCTCTTTTATCAGCAAGATAGCTAATTGTGACTCTTGGTAAGGATCATCCACATGAATAACATGAGCAGACTGCCAGTGATAGCTTTTATCTACCCCTAACTGCAATAAATCCATATAAATTTCTTTTTCTCCTGCGGCAAAGCGTCTGAGCATGTTTTCTCTCTTAAAGTTTTCTATATAGGCTTCTTGATAATCCTTATGCACTCGCTGCAAATAACTATCAAACATCTTATCATATAAACCACTTTCGGGCAGTCCTTTTTCTATGCGGTTACTCAATAAGATGTAGCTGTCCTGACTTAAATTAAGATTATAAATAAGCGGATAGGCAATATCGATGGCGGCACGCAAAGATTCTGTTTCTACTCTTCTGCTTTTTTCAATCTCCAGCTGCATTTCTTTCTGTTCTGTAATATCTGTATAAATTGCCTGAATGACATCTTTTCCATCCATGTTGATCAAACGTTTCATCAATACTGAAATCCAAATCTCACTGCCATCCTTTTTATATGTTTTTCGTTCATATTGGACTAACTCACCGTTAAGTTCAAGGCTGGCAAGCAATGTCATAATATGATCCTGATCTTCTTTTAAAACAAACTGCAAAGGACTTTTAATGGTTCTGTGAAACTCTTCTTCCTCATAGCCATAAACTTCCCAGCCGTAACGGTTTGTCATCAATAATAAATGAGCATCATCAACTGTAAATTGAACGATTCCGCATGGCAATGTATTAAATAATTCCATCATAAACGCCGCCTGACGTTTAGCATCTAAATCCGCTTTTTTATACAGTAATTCCATTTCTTTACGTTCACTGATATCACTAAGAAAACAATAGACTTCCTCTTCGCCATGCTCGTTCTGTATAATTTTACCGATATTAACGATCCATGTCAGTCTTCCATCAGCTCTTACTAAACGATATTCAAGCATAAAGGTCTTTTTTTCACCAATACACCGTGCAAGTTCTTTTTTGATTTTAGGAACATCACCAGGATAAATCACTTTTGTAGTATCTCCGCCGGTTTCTTTCCAGAATTCTTTCTCATTTTCAAACCCCAATAATTCACAACCGCTTTGGGAAATCCATTTAGTGGTTAGGCTTTCATCTAACGAGCAAATCGTTGTTCCGCCCGGAAGCTGTGACAGCATTAATTCAATCTGATTATCTCTTTTTGTTAATTCATTCTGCAAAGTTTGATAACGCTGTTTACCATATTGAACAGGAAACAGTTTCTCATCCTCCATTGCTTCATAGGCAATCGAATGATGTAAATGCTTGATTTTAAACGTATCGTTCTCTTTATGAAAAACAAAAGTCACACGCTGAAATTCATGGATTCTGACCTCATTGTCCGGAAGTGTATCCATATAGCCATGTCCCTGACAGATCGCATCATTCTCTCCTAATAAAGTCACCTCATAGTGTTCCTCACTAAATTGACAAGGCGATAAATCCTCTTTCCCCTCAATAAAGTGACGAGCGACATTTTCTTTGCCCTCGGCAATCTGTGTTCTTCCAGAGCCCATCCATACAATGTCATCACTCATCGCATTAATTAACGGCTCTACATTATTATCTGTGAAAAAGGTATGCATAATATAGGTTGCAAAGGCAATGACTTCTTCTTTATTCTTAATCATTCTTTATCTCCATTCTTTAAATCTCATTTATCAATTAAGTTACGTATGTAGCTTTCATTATTCAATATATTCTCATTATACTCGTTTTTATTACATTGGAAAAGATAAATATTGACCTGTTTATCTCTACTTTTTTATTTATAAGCATCTTCATAATGAATTATAAATGCCGAAACTTATGATAAAAAGAAGAGATGTTGACCATTGTCGTAAAAAACAGTATACTCTAGTTGTAAGCGCTTTATATAAAAGGAGAAAAGGTATGAAACTAATAATTGAAGAAAATGAACAAAAAATGAGTGAAAGTGCCATGTTTATTTTACTAGGGGCAATGATGCAGGATAAGCGTGTCAATATTTCGTTAACTTCCGGTCGTTCACCTAAAACAATGTATAATATGATGATCCCTTATGTCAAAGATCAGGATAAATTTAAAGATATTGAATACTATCTATTTGATGAAAATCCGTATACTGACGAACCTCATGGTCCTAACTGGAATGATATGCAGAATCTATTCTTTAAAGAAGCACATATTCCGGATGAACGTATTCATATCATGGATTTAGATAACTGGCAAAATTATGATAATGAAATTAAGAAAGCCGGTGGCATTGATGTGATGGTTATCGGTCTTGGCTATGATGGACATTTCTGTGGGAATTGTCCTCGCTGTACACCATTTGACAGTTATACCTACTGCATTGATTTTAAAGATAAACAAGCAGTGAATCCCAGCTATGCAGATCGACCACGTCAGCCTTATTCACTAACAATGGGACCAAAGAGTTTAATGCGTGTTAAACATTTAGTGATGATTGTTAACGGTAAAGAAAAAGCAGAGATTTTTAAAAGATTTTTAGATGAACCTATTAATCAGGATGTCCCTGTAACTATTTTAAAAATGCACCCTAACTTTACAGTGATCTGTGATCAGGAAGCAGCGTCTTTAATCGATCCGAAAAACTATACAACTATATAATAAAAAAATAAGAGTTGAGATCAAAATCTCAGCTCTTAGCAGGTGAGATTCAATACTGCAGTAATCTCATAAATATAGAAGACTAAAGGCAATACCATTAGGTACTGCCTCTTTTTTATGATTGCATTCCTCGAATATAAGGATTCTTAAAGAATGAATATAATAATTGAACACACATTAAACACCAAATTACCGGTTCACAGATAATAACGCCAAAGTATCCCAATGCCGGAATACATAACCAAGCAAACACTACTTTACCAATAAATTCAATGACACTGGAAATCAATGGCACTACTTTTTTCCCTAAGCCCTGTAATGAGTTTCTCAGTATTAAAAGAATTCCCAGTACGGCATAAAATGGGGCATTAATCATTAAATAGCGAGAACCGTTATCTAGTACAACAGCTTCACTTGAACCTGAAAGCAATGTAACCAGCGGTCTGGCTAAAAAGAATAGGACAACTGTTGCGATGATACCCCAAGCAATCGAAATCTTAAATCCGGTTTTTACACCCTCAATGATACGATCACGGTTATCGGCGCCTTTATTTTGTGAAACAAATGTAGATAAAGAAGCAGCGATGGTAGCACAAGGCATGATACAAAAAGCATTGATCTTTCTAGCGGTTGTATGTCCGGCAATGGTAAGATAGCCAAAGCCATTGATTGCTTTTTGCAGGATAACGGTTCCTGATGAAACAATCGCCATCATGAATCCCATAGAAAATCCTTGACCGGCCAATTCCTGATATAACGCTTTGTCAAATTTAAAATGTTCTTTTTGCGGAATCAAAATCGGAGTTTTCTTCCACATATACACAATACATAAAACTGCGGAAATTCCCTGGGCAATAACGGTTGCGATCGCCGCTCCCTGGATTCCCATATTAAATTGGGTAATAAACACTAAATCTAATCCAATATTAACGACTGAAGAGATAATCAGGAAAACTAACGGCATGAAACTATTTCCAATTGCACGCAATAACCCGGCGCACAAGTTATAAGCAAACATGACTCCTACGAATAAAGTAATCATTGAAATGTAAGAATAAGATTCCTGAATGATATTTTGCGGAGTATCCAATAATTGCAGCAAGGGATATAATCCCAATTGAGAAATAATCATAATAATAATGGTTAATGCTATTCCGATCACAATGGATCCGGCAACAGAACGTTTTAACAGCACTTTATCCTTAGCTCCGTAGCTTCTTGCTACAACGATACTTAAACCGTTTCCCACTCCCAAGGCAAAACCAATTAACAGTTCATACACTGCTGTACAGGCACCAATCGCCGCTAATGAGGTATCCCCTAAAACATTACCAACGATCATTGTATCCATCGTATTATAAAACTGCTGGAATATATTTGAGATAAAAATCGGTATTGCAAACAACAGTAAAGCTTTAAATATTTTATCTTTTGTTAGATCTACTTGAAAATTAAACATACTTTTTCTCCCGTTTTGCTCTCCTACTCCATATTAATTGGAGCTGTCAGTTCAATGTGATTCCCTTCACTGTCAATAAACTCCACAACCCAATTATTTTTTATTTTGGTAAGGGGAAAGCATATTTCTAAATTCTTTAATTTATTTTGAAGAACATCTAAACTTTCTACTTCTAAACTCGGCAGACAATTACTTCCAAATTCATGATTTTCTCCCATTTTCTGATAAGCAAATAATCCGAAGCGAAAACCATTGAGATCGAATACACTATAGATTTCATCTTCTATCAATGGTGATTTTTCAAAGAAGTCTTTATAAAACGCAATAGCACGCTTCATATCTTTTACACATAGATATAATGAATATAAGCGACAATTCATCATAGTCTCCTTTCTATTCCTTAACATCAATGCGTTCAATTTTAAAGACGACCGGTCGTGTTCCATCATTGCAACAGGCAATCATCATTTTTTCATCGTTGGTCCAGCCATTCATAATCGAGCCTCCCTGCAAAGCAGTATAGACATAACGGCTGATTGCATCCCATGCCTCGGCGCAAAACTTTCCATCCATCATATGCCAAAAATCATCACGTTCGCTGTTTCTTTCTAAAATAAACTCCTGTCCTACTTCAAACAGCGAACATGCCCCTGCTTTGGGATCTGCTAAGTATTGTGCCTGTAAATCTTGATAGCATTCTTTTTTTATTACTGTGATCTTACATTTATGTTCCATATGCGTTCCTTTCCCCCTTGTCTATAGTCATTATTCTTTTTACATTATATTTTATTTATCGACATTTTACTAGCGCTTTTATGAAAGCGGTTAAAAAAACTGCCTTTCCTTAGGATAAGCAGCTTATAATGGTAAACTGTAAATGTCTTCCTCTTCTTCTCTTGTGATAAGATTGAAGCCTAATTTTATAAGGAGGTTTCTACTTGCCATATTCTCAGGCAGAATACCTGCTTTTAAAAACGAAATATCTTGTTGTAAAGCCCATTTTATAATTCCTTGGACCACCTCATAAATATATCCCTGACGCTGATAAAGCGGGTGTATGGTGTATCCCAGCCAGAGCTTGTCCGCTTCTTTTTTCAAATAAAGATCCCCAATCAATCTTGTTTCTTTCTGATTAATAATGGCGAGTTGAACTCCTTCCTCCAGCACTGTCGGCTTTAATAATATTTGGCAGTACTGCTCATAGGTCAGCCCTTTAAATCCCTGATAGCACATCCATTGTTCATTATTACGATACTCCATAAAAGTAAAAATATCAGACTGTTGAAACGGACGAATAAGACAGCGCCTAGTTGAAATGACAGGAATCTTATTATCTGCCATTCTATTTACTCTTTTTAACAAGCTCAAGAGCGGCTTTGCCTGTCATATGTTCAATGGTGATTTCAACCATGACTACACGATTAAATGATTCTTCAATTTCTTTTGCACGTCCTGCTTCATCTTCCGGTGAATATTTTTTAGCTAACAGTTCAACCGCATGACGCTTTTCTTCATTTTCTAAGAGACGTGCTTTTCCAAATACGATAACACTTCGATAATAGGTTGTGTATTCTTCCGGAATGATCTGATCTTGAGCAATAATACAGAAAGAGACTTTATCATTATTTATTATAGCCTCCATCTTATGCCCTGTCTTAGCACAGTGAAAATAAATCTTAGAATCTTCATAGACATAACTCAAAGGTACTGCATAAGGATACCCGTCATCACCTAGAACCGCTAAAGTTCCCGATGTCTCTTGTTCAAGAATAGAAATCGTTTCTTCTAATGATAAAAGCTGATTTTTACGGCGCATTTCTCTAAACATACATATTCTCCTTTACTCTGCACTAAAATTTATCTTCATAATAACTGTCCGCTAAATAAACAGCCCCTAACGGATTATGCGCAAGTACACGATCTTTTACCGCAAACACACTGACCGGCGCCTCTGAATATTTAAAAAACAATGTATCATGCCCTACGCAAAGCCCTAGTACAATATTAAAATCTGTTTTCTGATCATTTAAGTATTTAGCCTGAGCAATCGGATTGCACATCGGAACATCACAATCCGTAATGCCAATTTCTTTTCGAGAGACACTGCCAAGCTTGCAGATTAAAGAATCGACATCAAACCCATTCTTGACCAAAATACGATTAAACACGTCCGCTTCTTTAGATAGCCCCACACAAAATGCCAGACCGATCTTCTGATACCCCATCTCATGAGCAAAATCAATCATTTCTTTCAGTCGGGTTTTACTACCATAATCATCCATTACAATTTTAGAAGAAGCTTTCGCTATGTCATAATTTTCTTTTTCTTGATACAGCTTAACGATTTCTTTTTGTTCTTCGTCTAATGACGGACAGTTCTTCGGCGCATTTTCTAAATCATTTTTATGACAGCTATGCTTTTGACAGTAGGCACATGTATATTTCATTGTTTTCTCCCCCTAGTTTATTTCCTCCATTATAACAGCTATCTATGTATTATCTATAAAATATTTTTATATTTATTGTTTTGCTTTTCGATATCCGGCTTCGATTGCTTCTTCTTCATTATTAAATACAATCAGATTTTTTGAATCTTTCATACTTTCATAGGCCGCTTGTCCCGGACAATGGTAGATTTTTGATTTTTTATTTCCACGGATTTCTGAACCTACCACCTCTTTCGTGTCAGTTTCATCATTTGAATGGCTGTCTCCGTTAGAATAATCAATCGTTATGCCCGGCTGAACATTATATACATAGACACAATACTGAATGCCCTCGCCGTTATCTTCGACGGATTCAGCTTCCATCAAAACTCCACTCGCTACTAAATGATTGCCATCATAAATAGGGGTCACTCGATATAATACATGATTGTCTGTTTCTTTGATGTAGTCAGCAACCATATTTTCAAAAGGAAGCATGCCTTCTGTATTCATATATCTTGTACCTGTAATCAGATTTTTCTCATTTGCGTTTTCTCCGGTCAGCTGAAACCCAATTAAATGACATCGGTTATAGAGATATTTCCCATTAATCTGATCATATTTTACAGTCTGCCAGCCGGATGGTTTTACCTGTCCAATGGAACCACGGCTTTCAACAGGCATCACTTCTTTTGAAACATTCGCATAAGCAACACCGCACCTCCCCAATACATCAAGATCACTGTATTGCTCAAATGAATTGGTGGTTTTATCACTTTCTTCAAAATCCGGGATATTGTCATTCACAACAACATAGGGGTTGCCGCTAAATTCCGGAAGATCAGCTAAATTAACGATTTCTTTTGCCGGTGCCAAAGAACAGCCAAATAAACTGATCGTAATGGCAAAAACGAGCAGTAGTTTTTTAAACACCATGTGTCAGAGCCTCGTTTCTGATATACACCTTTTTGGTAATACAGTCATGTGAACTTCCCTGAAATTCTGTTTCAGAGATTTTCTGCCATTGTTTATCGGATAAATCTATTGTCCATTTTAAATCGCTGGGATAGTTCCGATTCCAAGAATAAACAATGATTTCTGTGATTTGATCTTCATAAGGCTTTACATCCAGATCTTCAATAAACTGATAGCAAGCCTCTTTCAAAACAGGGAGATCATCATTTACAATAATCGTTTTGGCAAAAGCTTCTTTTTCAAACATTTTATAAGAATAGGCATTCATCACAATAGGTAAGGGCAGGTGCAGGATATCTTCTTTGACCATGCGATCCTGACTCTGTCTCCTATGATTGAACATCATTCCGTTTTGATCGTCTAAACATACTATAATTTTCATTGTCTTCACCTCATTTTAAACTTACATGTTTTACTCTAACATAAATTTATTTTAACGGACATGAATAAGCTAAAAAAGACATAAAAAAACAGCTGTATATACAGCCATTTTAGTTATTACTGATGTCCCACAATAGAATGAGGAAGATAAAATTCTTCGAGTAATGCAATATCTTCTTTACTCAACGTGATATCTAAGGCACCGATAAAATCATCTAAATATTTCTCTTTTGTAATTCCTACGATCGGTGCAGTCACCCCTTTGTACCAAAGCCATGCAACCGCAATCTGCGAACGCGTTGCATGATGTTTTTCTGCGATTTCCGCTACTCTTTGTACGATCAGTTTATCCTGTGTTTCTGTGGTATCGTATTTTTGTTTAGCTACTTGATCTTCCTGTGCGCGTTTCGATTCACTGTCCCAATCTCTTGTCAGACGTCCGGCAGCAAGAGGACTGTATGGTACTAAAGCGACTCCCATATCCAAACATAAGGGATTCATTTCTCGTTCTTCTTCACGGTACAGTAAATTATAATGTCCCTGCATGACTGAGAATTTCGTCCAGCCGTTCTTTTCTGCTGTATATTGTGCCTTTTGAAATTGCCAGGCATACATGCTGGAAGCCCCGATATAATGAACTTTACCTGATCGGACTAAGTCATTGAGAGCACACATTGTTTCTTCGATCGGTGTCTGATAGTCCCAGCGATGAATATACAGTAAATCAATATAATCTGTCTGTAAACGTTGAAGCGACTGTTCAACTTCATGAAGAATTGATTTTCTTGAAAGTCCCGAACCATTTGGTCCATCATGCATCCTTCCGCTCACTTTCGTGGCAATAACGATTTCCTCTCTAACAGCATAGTCTTTTAATGCTTTCCCTAAGATTTCTTCGCTGCTGCCTAATCCATAGACATTCGCAGTGTCAAAGAAATTGATGCCTAAATCCAATGCTTTTTTAATAATCCTTCTTGAGTCATCTTCCCCTAATACCCAGCTGTGAATCCATTTTTTCGGATCACCAAAACTCATACAGCCTAAACATATTTTTGATACATCTAATCCAGTATTTCCCAATTTAACGTATTCCATATTCATTGCCTCCTAATGATGTTGTCTGATCACTTCTTTTAAATAAAACTGATGGTCTGTAAATTCATAAACAAAGATACAGCAGTTGCCAAAGCCTTTTTTTAATTCTTCCATAGGATCTTGGATTGCTCTTAAAAAATTAAAGCAGGCACCGCTGTGTGAAACAGCTAAGACAGAGCTGTGATCTTCTTTTTCCATTATGGCAGTTAGAGTTTCCACCATTCGATCCCTTACTGTATTTGAGGACTCCCCGCCAAACTGCAAATAATAGGTTTCACATTCTTTAGGGGTCTGACAGTTTAGACGTTCGCTTTCTCCTTCCAGTTCACCATAAAACATCTCTTTTAATCCTTTCAGTCGCGTATAAGGCAAATCGGTGATATGCTCTAAAGTATCACTGCAGCGCTCACTGGTTGAACAGTAGGCATGGTCAAAGACAATGGTCTGATCTTTAAAATACTGCCCCGCTGCTATCGCCTGTTGAATACCGTTTTTTGTCAAAGGAGAATCACACCAGCCTTGAATGCGGTGCTGCACATTAAACATGGTTTCTCCATGCCGCATTAAATAAAGCGTCTTTTTCATTCTTTCACCTGTTTCTTAGTCAAAGTAAAGGGTTCTCCCGGTGCTAAGACACGTATACGTTCTGGGTGAATGACTTTATCCTTCAAGGATTCAGGATCTCCGTTAAAAGGTGACATATCCGGGGCATCAACGCTTCCCCAATGAATACAGATCAAATCTGCATGTGGATAAGTATTAGCTAATAAGACAGCACCATCGAATGTAATATGCCAGTCATTATCACTGAAATCAAACAATATAATATCCGGAGCCGGCATTTTCAAATGTTCTTCCATGAGTTTGGAATCTCCTGGCAGCCATATCGTTCCATCTATCGTATCCAGCCAATACCCACAGTAATCTTCCTCTTTCCATTCTCTGTACTGATATTTTGCGGAGTCGTTTTGCCAGTTATGTCTTGCCGGAGTTAATGTGACATTAATATTATTTACCCTAAAAGTATCATGAATAGTATGTCCGATTCCGTTAATGTTCTCATCTTTCATCACTTCTGCCACATAATAAGGGGCATGGTAAGCGTCACAAACAGACTTTAAATCCGTGCATGTCAGTCTGCTGAAATGGTCATTATCAATATGTGTAATCAGTACCGCTTCTAAATGAGGAACCGCCTGCGGCAAAATTGGCATTTCAAAAAGCAGCGGTATATCAAATCCTTCCAGTAAAGGATCAATCATCAGTGTCGTACCACGGCTGTTGATCATAATGCTGGCACTGCCAAGCCAACGTATTTCAGTTTTACGAATCGGCAAAAAAGCTTCATCACTTACTTTTATTACTTCTTTAGGCATTGCCTGTCCATGTTCACTTCTTTTTATTTCCATAAATAAAAGCCCTCCTTTTCTATACAATTTCATTTTACTGTATAAAGAAAGAGGGCGCAATTTACAAATATTTTTATGTTGTCTATAAATTGACATTTTATTTAAATTGTCAACCTATTCATTCTTTTGATAAGGATTATATCCTGTTTTGGCATCGGCAAACAGTTTTTCCATGCCGATTCCGCGCATTTTCGTAATCAGTGATGCCATTTCTTCACAACTGGCAGGCATATCTGATAATATCCAAGAAAGCGTCATACTGCTGGAAGCCGTCGCATGGTATTCGGTTGCAAAGCGAAGTGCCTCAGGCATTGGCTTTTCTCCATAAAGATGCTGATGCCACTCTAAGTCAAATTGTTTGCAGTGATCAAAAATATAATCTCTTAAACAATTCTGATCCTCCATCAAACAGGCTTGTTTCATAAAGACATGATATTTTTTCATTCTTTTAAAGGTATCCAAGAGGGACTCATAAAAATCAATCTCAGTATTGGCATTGTTGTAGCGAGGTATGATCTTTTCTAAATAAATATATTGAATCAGGTCATTTTTATCCTTGAAATGATTATAAAATGTCTGTCGGCTGACTTCTGTTTTATTCAATAATTGTTTGATGGTAATCGAATCCAGCGGCATTTCTTCACAAAGTTCCAGCAATCCATTTGCCAAAAGGGCTTTTATATTAATAGCCATACTCCCACCTCCTGTTCTTAGTATATCAGTTTTTATACAAGTATAATAAGATTATAAAGAAATTAATAACTCTCTTTTATCCATTTCTTCTTTAAGCAGCATTAATGACAGGGACATGGCACTTATCAAAGGGACAAATCGCTGATAATAAGGGGTTCCCATTTCAAACTTAGACTGTCCTTTTTCACATTTATGAATAATAGAAAGGATGGGAGGCAGTGCCTGACGAAGTTCTTCTAGTGTATAAACAGAAAGATTCTCCTGTCTGACTAAGGCTTTTGCGATATACAGCGCTTTTATTCTGTTTTCCAATAAGGAATACTGTGAACTTCCTTTTGTAAATTTAGGCTGCATCTTTTCACAGTTTTTAATAGTGGAAGAAATTATCTTTTCTGCTTCATTTAATTCTTCTGATGTCTTATTCTCCATAAACTCCCTCCTTCTTCTGTTTTTATATTCTATCCTTTATTTATTTTATGTGCAATATAAAAGAACTCTTCACCCTAATGGCTCCAAGTTCCTAAGTTCAATGCTTAAACGTTATTGGACGGATTAGTTTACCTAAAGAAATAATTTGATCTTTATTTTGAGAATAAAGCGGTAATTGGACAGCAATAATTTCACTATTGTCATATGTTTTAAAAAAGTATTGTGAGGTTGTCAAATCTATAAACGCAGTATATTGAGTATAATCACTGGTTTTACGTTTAGTCATGACTACGCCTTTAGGAATACTCACACTTTCCATGACATGAAAACAAGCAGTTACTGCTTCACTTTGATTATTTGAGTAAATGGTATGGCTTTTTATAAAGGCGGCTCTGACAAAGCGGGATGACGGCGTATAGTCTCCTGGTAAGCCGAAGGTCCCAGCGCCTTGACCAAATGGCATTAAGCTAAATGCGTTCCACTTTATCGCTTCCATCTGTGTCGGGGTTACATTCATATAATTTCTTAAATTTGTCATATGCCATAGAAAGTCAGGACTGTTTGCCAGCACCCCGATGGGATTGTTCATCACCTGTAAGCCTTTTTCTGTTTTTTCAATGACACAGCAGGCGCCCTCTTTATCTGCCATAATCCAGTGAAGCGGGGCTACCGATTGTGTTACCGGATCTTCTATGCCCACAATCCGAATTGTTTTTAATAATTCCGCTGCCTGATGAACATTTGCACAGGTGCTCAATAAAAACTTGGTCATTTCAAGTGCCGTGACAGATAAAGTTTGACGCTCCTGCATGTCAATCGGATCATAAACCGCATAACCGGGAAAATATAAAACTGCGACCGCAAAGCCCATCTCATTGACGCCATCTGCAAAAGTTACCGGAGAAATATCCTGACCAATGCCCATAAAAGTATAATTTGTCTTGATCGTATGCGTATTTAACTGATTATTCCATTCATAGCCTCTAGGCACGACATAAAGCTGCGGATCTAAAGGATAAGAAAAATCCATCGTACGTCCTAAGAAAATACTGCCAAACTGCGTTTTAACATTGATAGCTGTGCACATAAGCCCTCCTAAGTTTATATCTTCTACTGTTATATATTCTATTTATATAAGAGATATTCCTTAGCTAAGATTCTCTAAGTATATTCAAACAAAAAAGATCCAATATTACATTGAATCTTAATCTTGAATCGGTCTTTTAATAAAGAAAGCGACTAATGCCAGTATTCCAAAGACAACCCCACTCATAATGAACTGACTGTTTAAATCCGTTGTGATATAACTAAACAGATTACCAAGATATGGAGCCAAGAATGCACCTAAACTTTGGAACACAAGAACAACACTGGTTGCACTCTCACCAAAATGGGCATAAACAGAATGAATTTTCTCTTGAATAAATGGTACAAATGCCATATAGCCAAAACCTAATATAAATCCTGCAATCAGCATTGTAATGAGGTGATTAAACATTCCCCCAATAACAAATGCCAACGCACATAATATATAGAATAAAACTAAAGACATGTCTTTTATTTTTGAATAGATCTTTCCGTATATCGCACCGCTTAATAAAGAACCTAAAGAGATCAGCATAATAATGGTACTTCCGTCTTTTGCCGTTCCATACCCTGCCTGTGTGACTAAAGAAGAACACTTAATGACAAACAATGTCGCTAAGGCTACAGAAAGAAACATTAATAATGACAGACTAACTAATCCGGTAATATCTTTAAATGATTTAGTGGTATGTTGATGAGTTTCTTTATTCTCATGAATGTCTTCATTCTTTACATTTGGTACAAATAAAAAGACAATAATCAGTACAATAAAGCTGACAAAGTAAGTAATAAACGAATAGTTCCAACCAAATACTAGAAGCTGTCCGGCAATAAAGGTGGCAATCAAACTTCCTAATCCACCAATGCTTCCCTGCATTCCGATCATGGTGCTTCTCGTTTCCCCATCAAAAAACGAAATAATTAAGGTAAGCAATGTAGAAGAAATTAACCCTACACCGATTCCAAAAACAGCTCTGGATAACAGAATGAGCATAATTTCCTGAATGAAAATAGGGATAATACCCCCGATGCCGCATAAGATAATTCCCAAAAGGATATTGTTTTTATAGCCTATCTTTTTAGCGATAAATCTTCCAAACATAATAGCCAGCATTTGAAATAATGATGGAATCGTTGTGATTAATTCAATGATATAAAGCGGAGTAGAAGAAAAGGGTTTTGCCATTTCCGGGATATTTCCCGCAATCGCATTTGTTGATGCTGTGACAAAACAGCAAGACAGCAATGCAATTTTTAACTTTAAATTGTGATTCATATATTTCCCTCCTGATTCTTATTTAAAATATCTTACAGATATGAACTGCGTTGTATTGCAAGCTCTATTATATCAGCAGAGTTTAATATAATAAAATACCTATATAGAATAGTGTATCATACATAAAAAGCATGGGAAAAGGTCGTTAAATTATAGAATTTTATATAAAAAAACTACTAAATCAAATTCAGTAGTTAAAAATCAATCATATCATTATCTATAATTATATATTAAAGTAATTTAAAAGTAGCGCCTGACATGCCGCATATACTCCACATAGTCCTCATTGAATCTACTAAGACACCATCTTTCTTCGGAAAGAATAATCCAGTGTGCACAAATTTGAAATAGGAGTACTGCTAAGATGAATAAAATAGAACGGGTGATGATGGCACTCCCTAGAAAATACAAGAAATAACCTACATACATCGGATTACGGGAATAGCGATAAATCCCTTGTCGATTTAGTCCGTTAGAGTCAGGCTTAGCAAAAGCTATGGTGGATAAAACAAGAATAACCATTCCTAAAATATAAAGGATGAAACCTAATAAAAATGTATAGTGATGTACTTGAATCTTTAAGAAAAGCGGATAAAGAAGGATGAAAATATTGGATAACTGATAAACAAGGTAGGCCGTTCTTTCTTTTCCTTGAAGCGGTGCAAAAAGGGATGCACGTGGCAATGCCTCTTTATTAACCATCTGCATTAAGCCAAAGCGTATAAAAAAGAATGGAATCATCAGTAAAAAAGCATTCATTAGCAGTAGACTCTTTTAGCTAGATATAAATTAAACATTTTATAGTTTTTTAACATAGATTCCACTATTTTGATCAAAATCAAAACCACATGCCACTAACAATCCACAAGAAGCCATGTTTTCCGGTTCCGGCTCTACAACGATTCTTTTGGCATCAGAATGGGATTTAACTTTATCAATTAGTGCTTGAAGAATTTGTTTGCCAAATCCCTTTTTGAGATAGTTCTCATTTCCAATTAGATAGTCAACACTATATGTTCCGCCTAGTTTGGTATATCCGCCCCATGATTCTCCACTGTCTTGACAGGCATAATACTGACAAAAGCCTATCGGTTTTCCATTATCTTCCACAATAAAATGATGAAGCCAGCAATATTCATCATTCTGTTTTTCTACTTCCTCAATCCAATCTAGTGGTTCATGATACCATGTTGCTACATGGGGTAAATAGAGCCACTTTTTAAACAACGCTAAATCGTCAATCGTCATTTCTCTAAGTACAATCATTTTTTTCTCCTTCATTTAAATATTATTTTAAAACGGGTTTAATCTTTTTGATAATGAAAATGCCAAGAAATTCATTGATACATTATTAACTGTATAAAGATAGGTGAACTTAACTCTTATTATTTTAATTTTACAATTAATTTTCATTTGATTCAATAAAACCAGTAAAAATAAATTAAAAGACCCGTTTTAAGCTTCTTCCTATATAAAAAAGTATGTTTACGATAAGCACCTAAATATTATTTAATGACTAATAGAAAATCTATATTATTATATTTTTATAATATGTATGGGTTCAGTTTTAGATATAAAAAACTAACCGCAATTGATCCTCGGTTAGTCCTACTTATTTGGTTATTATTCAGCAGTTTGATCCTGCGAGAACATTTCATCTATAATATTTTTTGCTTTAGGATAATAAGCATAACGTACATAGAACTGGTAATTCTCCAGATACGGTCCTGCTTTTATTGCCATTGCAGCCCCCATACCGCCGACACATTCATAGGGAATTTGTGCATTATCTAGTTTTTCTTTCAACATCTCTGCCCAAATTGTTTGTTTTTCTATGAGAAAACATATATCTTGATCCGTTATTTCTCTTAATTGTTTATTACCGCAGCAGCTGCATTCTTCAAAATCACTTAGATGATAGCATTTTTCACAATAGTTCATAATACTTCCCTCCTTATTCATTATTCAATGTATCTTCTTTATTTAATTCTACTATAGATTTTCCTTATTTACAATCTTATCTCCTTTTACAATCTTGGTATATTAGCTATAAGATTGCTATGATCTTAAATAGTGTTATAATAAAAGTAAAGATAGGTGGGAGAAAAATGGAACTCACTTTAGCTTGATGCCTATGTATTATGGCTATCATTGGAATGGGTTGGATGCTTTATACTATTCTCAAAAAGAAAGGATTTATCATTCCCCTTATTGCGTTATTAATGTTTTTTAGATCAGACTACCGATTGCATTGATGGGGCATCCGCTTGATGCTTATACCACTGACTTTGAAGAAAGTCCCACGAATTATGGCACACATAATACTTATTTGAAGCCTACCAAAGATATTAAAGGGGACACTGGCAATCAACTGTTGTACATAGAATGTAAAACCTATGGTATTTTAAAGATATCGAGTTATTATGGATTCTAAGATGGGATTATCCTATTGGATAGTCTTTTCTTTTTACAAAATAAAAGTATCCTAGGCCTATTTTCAAAAGAATCAAGATACAATCAACATCTTATTAACTATATTCAGTTATATTTTAATTTGACGAGTAATTTCATCCACAACTTTCTCAATTGGCTGAGTGGCATCAATAATGATTCCCTTTTCGGGTAAATCTTCTCTTGTTTGATGCAGCCTTATCACCAGTTCTCTTTCCGAAGGTTTTGACCCCCATTCATCTTTAGGACGTTGATCTAATCTATGTTTTAAAGTTTCAAGATCAATATCAAGGATGAATACTTCATTGAATAGCTCAATAAACTTGAAAAAGTTTCTAGACCCTCCACAAAAGAAGGTTATCGTTTCGTCTTGATTGGCTACTAAAGATTTTACCTTTTCAATGTCCCATATATGATGTTCATGTGTCAGACCATCCGTTGGCAATCCGGTTTCAGGATCGCCCTGATAGGCTAATTCACGATCTCCATGAATTGCATGGTAACCACGTTTTATCAGTTCATCACAAACTGTTGTTTTCCCTGTACAGGAAACCCCTTCAATTAAATAATTCTTAATTCCCATTATTTTTCCTCTTTAATTCACAATTAATTATGAAGTGTTTTATATGCTTTTATTGTCGGTGTTTCCAATATTCAAATACAGGCAGTTCCGGTTCATCTTGACTCCATGGCATTTCATGTCTTTCAAAATAGCCTATCACCTTACCATCCGTATCTCTTACCGGCACAAAGAATTCTCTTTCACCAGTCTTGCTATTAAGAAGTTCAAACATTTCCTCTTCACCTGCATCTGCACGTTTTAAAAATTCTTCAATCTTAATCTTTGAATTTTGATTATGACAATTAAAAAGACTGTTTCCTATTTGAACACGATCGCCATATCTCTGTTTAGCTGTTTTATTCATATAGCGAACAATATGTTCTCGATCGACAAAAACGATTTCATAAATATAAGCATCTAAAATACTGTTTAATATTTCTTTTGTTATTTCCATTTTTTGATCTCCTTTTCTATTTTTATATCTTATGTAAGAATGATAAACTCAGTTATCCTGTTTCTTACTAGATTGGATAACTTTAAAGGCTAACACATTTATTGAGTACTGTCACAAAACATTTTAAAATATGAACAACAATATAATAGAAATATGGCTAACGTTATATAAATTTTTGTTTATTTCTTTGTTTTTCTATTTTAAATTTCCGTCGTCTTTTAACTCCTGATAGGCTTCTTTTACTCCTGTTTTAACTGCTAACTTTATAATAAAATACAAAATGACGAATAGCAGTGCTGTTATTGCCATGCTTATTACCATATTTATACTTAGTAAATTCAACATATTTAACCCTCCCTATAATATATTTTGATCTTCTGACATATTTCTACTATATTAAAGCAATTTATCATAAGCGATTTTTTCACTGCCTTGGAAAACAATGACACCGCATCTAACAAAACCATTTTTTTCAAGAATATGCTGCATTCGCTTATTAGGAAAATCAGTATCAATGCGGATATAAGGAACTCCTCTATCAAGACAAACTTGTTCAATCAGTCTAAACGCTGTATCTGCTAAGCCAATGCCGATAAATTCACTATTAAAAGCCATACGATGAACAACTGCATACTCCTGTTTGGCATTCCATGATCCTTTAATGTTGTCATAAGCGGGTTCTCCTGAAAAATTAATACACATATATCCTGCAATCTTTCCGTCAATTTTAATCACATACCCAGTTTGATTTTCTATATCTTCAAAGACGGTATCAATATTAGGGTAATTGTCTGTCCACTGAACAAAACCTTGCTTTTGTTGAAATTTTCTTCCACTTTCAAGAATCTCTCCACATTGTTCAGCTTCTTCTTTTTTAGCAATTTCTATACATGTCATTTATATTCACCTCTATAACCTCTGATTTTTAAGACTCTTTCTATTTAGATTTTATCATAGAAACTTTATATCAACAATTGAAATTAAAAACAGATCAAGTTGTTTGATAGGATGGGATTAAATAAAAAACGAATACTATTACATATTCGCTACATTAGATATATAGTGTCAGAACGGATGTATAGAAATTACACGCATCCCTCAAAAGAACTGTTGTAATTAGAGTATTCTTTCTTCTTAATCGAATAAGTTGCTCAGTTAAGAAAACTTTAATGGCAATACATGTGTATCATATCTGTCTTTTAGGTAAATTGAATTTATAAATAGCTCTTTTCCATTTTGTTGTCTATATGCATTGATTTGGGCGAGTACTTGATCTGCCTTTGCCTGTCGATTAGTAGGTGGTGAAGTTTCAACAGGCGTTGTTAGCTTAGTAGCCTCACTTGGTTTAGCTGTATTTGATGTACCTGAGCTTGGTTTATCTTGCTTATCGCTTCTTTCATCTTTTCCTGATGTACTTTATAAATTTTTACTTTCATTCTTAAATGTTGAGATATTGCTGCTCGTACTTTTTGTTTCTGAGCTCTTCTTTCTCATCATCTACATTGGAGATATCATTATTCTCATTATCTGCTTTATATTTTTGTCCCTTTGATTCCTTATCCTTATCCTCAACTTTGATATCTGAATCAGCCTTCTTTATTTCATTATAGTCTTATTATCTATGTAAAGTCTATTCTTGTAATATATTTCAATTTAAGTTAACATAGATAACTCAAAAAAAGCATGACTCATAGCGAATCATGTTTTTACTTACAAAACTGAAATTTGTAAATCAAACAATATTCTCACCCAAGATTATTTTGGGCATTGTGGTTAAACACCTGTTCCAACGTTTATAGAATTTTTCTATGCCAAGTTTTCCAACTCTTGCATGAACTGCTTCATTTTCCATCACCCAATACAAGACATATGTTACCTTACCTACATTTCTTGTAAGACGAATAGGTAATTCTCCCTCTTTAACTGCATTGAAATCTTTTTGTCGGTGAGTACGTTTTATATAGTGTACATCAATAACACCATCTTGCTCCAAGTAAAATTCCGCTACTTCCCTCATCAGTTCTTCAATTTCATCTAGCTTGGTCAGTTTTGCCTCATATATGCATATTTCATTAAACATAAAATACCTCCACAAATTCTAATTTATCTATTAAACCCTCTGAAAACGCCGTATTTTCAAGGCGTTTCGCCTGTTTTGTGTTCCAACCTTATGTATCTGCCCTTGTTTTTGCCCTTACGAGCCGAAACAAGGGCAAATTTTTATTCTCCACCGACTACCTTATCCAGCAGTCTTGCAGAAGTACGCTTCGCTTCCCTTGTAGCGTGAGCGTAAATGTTCATCGTGGTACTTACATCGGCGTGTCCGAGTAGCTCCTGCACATCCTTTGGTGCTGCTCCGTTAGAGAGCAGATTGCTTGTGAATGTGTGTCGGAGCATATGGAAATGGAAATCCTCTAATCCCTCAACCTTTTTGCTTGCCGTCCTACACATAATCCCTACCGTACTCGGCGATTCATACGCCCCGTCAGGTCTGAGGCAGACAAAGGATATTTCCTTGTAGCTTTCGGGCGTTTCTTCTGTCCTCGGCAGGCTGTAAACCTCGTAGTAAGTACGGTCTTTCTCTTTGACCTCGACATAGTAGTTGAGGTTGTAAAGTTCCCCGTACTGAAAGCGGTTTTTGTGCTGTTCGGTTTTTGCTGCTCTGAGGATTGCCGCCAGCGTGTCGCAGAAGTCCACGGTGCGGACTTTCTTCCGCTTTGTCGCCCCTATCTCGGTCTTGTGCCTTGCCCCGTTGTAGCGCATACTGCGGCGCACCGTAAGATACTGCTTGTCAAGGTTAATGTCCTGCCAAGTCAAGCCGCAGACTTCGCCAATGCGAAGCCCCGTGTAGTAAGCAATCTGAATGGGCAGCAAAGCGGGATTGTCTTTCTTTTTCAGAAATTCCTCCAGCTTCAAATACTGCTCATGGCTGAGTGTGGGCGTGGAAGCCGTTTCCCCATCCTCGTCTGAGAACAGGTCATAATCCTCTTTCTTGCCCCGCCATACTACATACTGCATAGGATTAAAGGAAATCAGCCGCTTCGGGAATACCGCAAAGCGGAACGCCCCTTGCAGGACTGCCGAGAATAACCGTAAGTACCCTTTGCTGAGTGCTTTTGCGGTTGTACCGTCGGGATTTGTCCCGCCGAAGCTGAGGAAGTCCATATACGCCTGTAAATGGTCGGCGGTGACGGTTTTCAGCTTTCGGTTGCCGATAGGGTACTGCTTGATACGGTTGACTGTTCCTTGATATGCCATGACCGTTCCGTTGCTGAGACTGCCGGGCTTTAATTCTTCCTCCACCCACATATCCAGTAAGCTGCCCACCGTGGCGTTTTCGGATTTTGCCACGAATTTCTTTTCCTCGTAGTCCTCCATCGCCTTACGGAGCATGGCTTCCGTTTCGGCTTTGCTCTCCGTTCCCGCAAACTCCCGTTGAATTTTCCGACCGCTTTCATCTTCGATATAAAAGCGTCCGTACCACTTTTTGCCTTTCTTTCTTACAGAACCTTTTGCCATAGATAAAAATTCTCCTTTCTATCCGTGGCAATCGGGACTTATGACTATGGTGTGCGTAAAGTAATAGCGTCACTTGTGCCGATTGGTTTCAATCGGCATTTTTAATTGTCAAGGTGCCACGGAATTTTCTTTTTCGGTAAGCCTTGCTTCGGCTTCCGCTACTATCCCGAAAAGGTCGCCCATAGAAACCTTTGTGCGTCCCTCATCGTAGATATGTAAAATTCCGTCCAAAAAACGCTTCATATCTTCGACAGGCAGTTCCATCTCTTTGCGGTAAACACGCTCGGTAATTGCGCCCGATTCAATCGCATAGCGTTTGAGCGACTGTTTCAGCCCCTCGTCCTCCGCCACACGGTCAACCTCCGCCATAGCGTCAGCAAAATGGTGGCAAAGCACAGAATACAGGTCAATCATCTTGCAAAGAAAAGTTGTCAAAAGCTGCTGGTGCGGCTCGCCCTTTACGGCAGAGGAAACTGTATCCAGATACTTTTTGATATGCTCCTCCATCTCTTTGGAGCAGAGCGTTCTGCTGTCATATTCCTTTTCTTCGGAAAGTCCTGTCAGCCATTCGGGAGTGGTAAGCAACGCTTCCGCCAGCCCGTTGATGATCATGGTGCGCTTTGGGTCAACACCGTCCGCTTCATACCGTTGAATGGTGGATTTGTTCACGCCGATACGCTTGCCGAGTTCGGGCATTGTGAGATTCAACTCTGTTCGGCGTTCCTTTACCCGTTCGCCGACTTGTTTTGCGGTGAATGTAATTTCTTCTTTCAAGGTTTTCACCTCCTGTCGAATATAAGTATAGCACGCAAAAACTTATTTTGCAACTATTTTCTTGATAAAATCTAAAAATATTTTTAATAGGTTGCAAAACGGGTTGACAAGACATAGCAAAATAAGTATAATAAGGAATGCAAGGTTGCAAAATGAGTTCTTTTGAAAGGAGAGGATTGAATGAACAACATTAAAATGGGCTTAACCATTGAGGAAGCCGCCGAATGTACGGGTATCGGCAGAAATACCATGCGGAAGCTGGTGGACTGGGGCAAGCTGCCTGTCTTAAAGGTCGGACGCAAGGCGATTATCCGCAGGGATACGCTGGAGCGTTTTATGACCGCCAATCAGGGCAGGAATCTGCTCAGTCAGAACGATGTACGCAAGGTGGAGTAACTGTTCTTTAAGCCCTCGGCGTTTGAGAGCGAAATACACCCCTCGCACAAATCTTCGATTTGTACTCTGGGTATTTCGCCCCTGCGGGGAGCTGGCTGTCCCGCCTGCTAACGCCGCCGAAACAGCGGTAACCGTCAGGACGGTTGCAAAATGAGAACGATATATTTCTAAGAAAGGTTAGAGTATGGCAAGACACAGCTTCATACAGATGTCGAAGCTGCCGAATGTCAAAGGACGGATTTCCTATATTACAAGCCATGCAAGACAGGAAAACCTTTATGCCACCTACCGCACCGCCGATAATGAATTTTGGAACAATCTCGCAAGGGAGAGCCAGCAGGAATTTAAGCGAAGCGGCGCAGAGGGAAAATGTATTGAAGCAAGGGAACTGATTATTGCCCTGCATGAAGTCTATACGCAGTATGAGCCGCAGCAGGTACTTGAAGATTTCACCGAGGAATTTCACAAGCGGTACGGTGTGGAATGTGTATCGGCGTTGCACCATAACAAGCGCAAGACCAATTACCACATCCATCTGATTTTCAGCGAAAGGAAGCTGCTTGCCGAACCCGAAATCAAGATTGCCACCCGAAGCGTTTTCTTTGATGAAACAGGCAAGCGGGTACGCACTAAAAAGGAAATCACAAACGAGGACGGTAAAATACGAGAGGGCTGTACCATCATCAAAAAGGGAGAGGTTTACGAAAGCCACTTGTTCACCGTAAAGGATGACCGTTTCAAGAGCGAGCCTTTTCTTCGGGAGGTAAAAGAAGTTTATACAGACCTTATTAACCGCCACATTTCCGACCCCGAACAGCAATTAAAGGTATTCGATAAAAACAGCGTGTATCTTCCAACAAAGAAAATCGGCAAGCGCAATCCGAGAGAGGAAGAAATCAAAGCCGACAATGCCGCAAGACAGGAATGGAACAGGACGGCGGATATGGCACTCATATCGGGGATTGATGAGACAAAGATACTGGAAATCAAACAAGCTGAGATACACGACAAAGTAAGCCAGTCTATCCGCAAAAGCGGCTGGCTGCCTAATCTGTTCCGCAGTATCGTGAGCAAAGCAAAGGAATTTCTGCAAAACCTTGTCCGTGAACACGGTATGCCGCCCAAGCCAACGCTCAGTATTGATATGGCAGAGTTCCGCACGATGCAGGATTTGATGATACGGGTGCAGGACGAGGCAAGGACAATCCGTAGCTTGCAGGAGAAAGTCCCCAAGTTAAAAGAACAGCTTTCCGAAATAAAGGGCGTTTTCAAAGGCAAAGAGCGAAAAGCTCTTGATGAGCAGATAAAGCAGACGGAGCAGGAAATATCCGAAAGGCTGGATAAACTTCCCAATACGCTCAAAGAGGACGGTTATCCCGATGTGCAGGCGTTTATGGCAACCTACAGAGAAGCTGAAGCCGTTGTGGAACAATACAACCGCAGCCTTGCCGAGTGGGAGCGACAGGTCAAGGAAAAGAGCAGACCGCCCAAACCGCCCGAAAAAGTAAGTGTCCGAAACAGGCTTAGGCAGTTACAGGAGCAAGGCAGACAGCAGAAGCCACAAAAGAAATCCTTTGACAGAGACAGCCGATAGGCATAGAAAAACCGCCGCTATGGTGTTACCCATAATCGGCGGCTTACATAGTTAATTAGCGTTCCTTCTTTTGAATGACAGTTATCTGCAAACCCTTTGCGCTGATGAGCGTTTCCTGCCTACATTTCGGGCAGTAGAGAGGAAAGTTTTTTAGAATGGTATCCTCCCGTATTTTATTGTGCGTTTTTCTGCCACAGATGGGGCAGATTATCCATTCTGTAAAATCATAACCTTTTTCTTTATTCATGGAAATCACTTCTCTGGTCTTGATACATCTCATTATTCATAATTTCTGGATTTCCCCCAACAAACGCTTTTGCCGCTTCTTCATCGCCCTGAAGCTGCCACATAAACCATGCGGTTACATAGCCGCCTGCTTTATACATCATATCGTCATGTGTCATACCAACTCTTCTTGCCATAACTTTGGGAGAAGTGATTTTATCGTACATCTTATTCATTTCAGCTATTGGTATAACGATTTCCGTTTCAAAATCACCGCTGGTTCCTGCAAGCATTAGAATAGGGCAATTCACCTTTGCAGAATCATAAGGATAGTCTGTTGTCTGTTCAGCGGTTTTTTCACTTACGGGAGATAGCGGCACCGCAGTTTTGAAATAATGACTTTCCTCAAACATAGTGATAGTCCGCAGAGTTGCAGCCCCACCCTGAGAAAATCCTGTAATGCCTATATTCTCCACATCAATTTTACCATAGAAAATGCTATCTCTGTTTTCATTCTCTCCGAGCAAATAGTTAAGCGTTTTTATTGTCGTTTCACCTTTGCCTGTCCCTTTGTCCTGCGTTCCGATGACAATAAATCCCCAAGAAGCTAATTGCTCAAATACAGGCTCATATTTTGTCGCTTTGAACCCTGTGCCATTTACCACAAGTATCAACGGATACTGTTTATCGGTCGTTTCAAGCTCACTCGGATAATAAATCGTGTATTTTTTGATTGGGTCTTCCGCTTTGACTGTTTCCTTTGAAGTTTCGTAGCTTCCGATTTGCAGATATTTGCTCTCTATCTCTCCACCGGTTTCAATTTTCTCATTGTACCCTTTATGTACGGTGGGAGCATTGTCTGCCCATAAATACAAGATTACAAGAGCCGCTATGATAATCAAAATAATGATGCCTATTATCTTTAGAATTTTTAACAGAACTTTCATTATACCCCCCCATTCATCCCACTGGCATATATCTGTCAAGATATTCCTCGACAGCGTTCATGTACTGCTCGTATATCTTATCATCATTTTGCAGTCCGTGTCCCGAATGGGGCATTTCAAAATATTGATAATCTACACCGCTTTCTTTCAGAGCATTTACCAAATGTGCAGCACTCTTAAACGGACACACACGGTCGTGAGCGCCGTAGGCAATCACGCTGGGTACGCTGTTTTCATCAATCCACATAAATGCGGAAATCGGTTTAATGATTTCATCATATTCCGGCGTATCAAGAATACTTACATCTATCTCCGTTCCCAGCATAACACTGAATAATCCTGCCGCCGCCTTTCGGCTCTCGTCAGTGTCCCGATCAAGTCCGTACACACCCCAGTCGCTTCGGTAAAAGCTCGACGGGCCGACTGCCTCAAACATCATTTTTACGGGGACAGGGGAATCCGCCGCATTTCTGTAAGCATAGAGCATAGCGAGTGTACCGCCTGCCGAACCTCCCGATATTGCCATGCTGTCAATATGGTATCCGAGCCTTTCCGCCGCTGCAACGACCTTCGGCATAGCTTCTTTGATTTCCTTTGACTGAGAATATACGCTTTTATCGTTGTCATCGGTGCGTAGCGTATAGTTGATTCCCGCCGCAACATAGCCTTTGGAACACAGCCACGCAAGCATTTCAGCATCGCCCGATTTGTCTCCCGATGTAAATCCGCCTGCATGAAGATAAACCACCAAACCGTAGCTTTCCTTACCGCCGTTTGTGGGAACATACAGGTCAAACTTATTTGCGTCTCCATCTCCGTAGGCAATGTCTTTATAAACCTTTCCGATTTCATCCGTCATTTGAACGGAATATTCTTTTGCCCATGACGGCTTAATCGCAAATTTTGATACGACTCCAATTCCGAAAGAAACAATGAATGCCAATATACAGATAAATACAAACATGCCTTTGCCCTTCTTTTTTTCACTTCTCATAGGAAATTACCTCCGAACATTGTTCCTCCAAGCAGGAGGTTCATAACCCCCCGAACTGCCAGCCGCCCTAAAACGATGGCGACAATAACGATTACCAGTAAGATAATCAACCGTTTTTGCGTAAGTGTCATTTCTTTGATTCCCTTCTGCCGTTTACTATTGACTTTTCTTTTACAGCGTGCTATCATAACGATGATACATCTGTTTTGCTGATATTATTGTATCATCGTTTTTTTTAATGTCAATAGGAGGCGGAAAAATGAGACAAACCTCGAAAAATGTATCACCGTTCAGCAATGAAGCGAGAAACGCTTATGTCATAGAGCATATTACGGACGCACTAATAAAACTACTGCGGGACAAATCTATCGAGGATATATCCATCAGTGAATTGTGCGATCTTGCTATGATAGGCAGAGCTTCGTTTTATCGGAACTTTGAAAGTAAAGAGGATATTCTACGAAGATATATCAAAGAAATATTCAAGGAATGGGCAGGCGAAGCGGATAAAAAGGAAAACAGACCATTAAATGAATTACTTGGTCTGCTGTTTTCGCATTTTGAAAAACATCGGGAATTTTATAGCCTGTTAAATGAACGAAATCTCATCTATCTTTTGAAAGATGTTGTTATCGGTCTTTGCGGGCCGAAGCCCGAACATTCAAAGATAGAAGCATATGCAAGAGCGTATGTCGCCTACACGCTGTATGGCTGGATTGAAGTGTGGTTTCAACGGGGTATGCAGGAATCGGCAGAGGAAATTGCAGGAATGTTTACGGCACAGGGGCTTTAGTGTAAAAGCAGCGGCGAGGAATTTCTCCTGCCGCTGCTGTTTGTTAGTTGTAAATCAAATCGGTTATTACGGTTTCTATCGCTCTGCTGCGAATGTTATTTATCCTTTGCACCCATCCAAGCTGCTTATCTGCTTTTAGCTGTTCCGTCACGCCTTCACGCTCCGCCATCTGCTTTACCAATCGAGAAAACATTTCCTCTGCTTGCCCATCAATATTGGCAAGATAGCTGTTCAGATTGCCGTTTGTAAGTAGCGTGGTGTAGGTTGCCTTTCTATACTCTTTCAGATAGCGTTTATGCCGTTGCCCCCATATGCCGATAGGATTGTTTTCTTTTTCGGCTGGTAAGGTAAGACACGGAATATAGTAATCTCCTTGTAGTTCATACCATAGCCCATTATTTTCGTCATAAATGTACTTGTCCATATTGAAATCCTCCAGTATAATATATTCGCACATATATCACAGTTCCCCGATTGCCACACTTTGTTATATCTTGTTATGAGATTTTCTTGCCCTTGAATTTGCCCTTATGAGCAATCAGGGAAAGAGTAAACTTGTGTGAAATCGTATAAAGGGATAAGGCGAACACATTGCAATAAATCCTTTGTTTTCAAGTGTTTTGGAGGATTTTATTAACGCCCTATGAGGGGCAGTAACCACTTATGAAACGGTGGTTTTCAAATTCCAGTTTATCTTTATATCCATCATAGCATAATTTCCTAAACTTAGATACCATGGTGACATCCAACTTGGCACAGTTCTTTGAATATCAGCACCCAAAAATCGCTCATTTTTGTAAAACACTGATGACATCCATGGTGAATCGGTAAATTAAAAAGTTGGACAAATCATCTAATAAGCCTTTATTTATCGGCTTTTTTTCGATGACATCCAACTTGGCACTTTTATTTGGGTTTAACACGCAATTTTCAAATATTAGTACATAGTTATCCCTTTTATTTCATCAGTTTAAAAAGATAACTCTATCTTTTTAAATTTTCTGACTTATAAATATTATATCCCTCATAATAATAACTAGCATCAATTCCCTTCATATATACTTCTCGATCAGCAATCTTATCTGTTAACGCGTTCTTTAATAAAACCTTAATTTCCACATCTTTTATTGGACTTCTCTCCATAGCCAATAAATAATCCTCTTTATCAACTTCATTCCAATCAATAACACATTTTAATTCTTTTTTTAAAATACAGTCTAACCAAATTCTTGTACTACGCCCATTGCCTTCTCGAAATGGATGTGCTATATTCATTTCTACATATTTTTCAATTATCTCATCAAAATTAGATTGTGGCATCTCATCAATATTTTTTAAAGCTGCTCCTAAATACATAACAGGAGCAAAACGAAATCCACCTTTAGCAATATTGACATCTCTCATTTTTCCAGCATAATCATAAATGTCACTAAATAAATAATGGTGTATTTGTGCCAAGCCTTTAAAAGTACCAACTTCAAAAGTTTTAAGTAATTCATTTTCAAATAGATCCACTGCTTTTGCCTTGCTAATCTGTTCTTCTTTGCGTGCAAGCTCTGCTGAATTATCTATACCAAGTTTATTTTTCAACATTTTATTTTGCTCCTTTCTTATATACAAAAAAAGGATTATAAATTAATCCTTTTTCTTTTTCCCTTTCGCCTTCACCTCAACCATCAATCATTTAATGGCTCAGGTGGAGCCGGGGGGAATCGAACCCCCGTCCAAAAACAGTCCCTCTAAAGCGTCTACAGTTTATCTTATTGAATGAGTTTAACTAAGCTACGATCAATAAGCAATCTTTCACTTAGCGAGCCTATTAGTTTTCGTAAAAAGGAGCTAGGCAATCCTTTTTCTTAACTCATAAGTTATGATACTAGCTGCCGAACTATGAGTAAATCCAACAGTAGCATGCCAAAGTCTATGTCGACTTAATTAGGCAAATGAATAATTTGTTCTGTTTCCAGTTATTTGTTTGTGCACGTAACGTGTGCCGCCGACTGCAGCTAAAGTCAGACTTGTCCCTGTCGAATCCAAGACGACCCCAGATATGCGGATAACCGCATATGAATTATAGCACATTCATTGAAACGAAATCAATAAATGTTCTTTAAAGCTTTTTCAATGTCTCTTTTCGCATCTTTTTCTTTTAGCGATTGACGTTTATCAAATAATTTCTTTCCTTTTGCCAGAGCAATTTCCACTTTCACTTTACTTCCCTTATCAAAATAAAGCTTAGTAGGAACAATCGTATACCCGCCCTCTTTGACCTCTTTTGCTAATTTAAGAATTTCTTTTTTATGCAGCAGAAGCTTTCGAGTACGAAGTGGCTCATGGTTAAATATATTTCCCTGTTCATAAGGAGCAATATGCATATTTTCTAAAAAGGCTTCATCATTCTTGATACGAATGAAACTATCCTTTAAATTAGCACTTCCCTTGCGAACAGATTTAATTTCTGTCCCCTGTAAAACAATGCCCGCTTCAAAAGTATCTTCAATGAAATAATCATGATAAGCTTTTTTATTTTGGGCTAAGATTTTCATTTAGATCCCCTCCTGCTTCGCCCCTTATTAGCTGGCCGCTTTGAACGAGAAAATAAATTTCGTGAAGTAGCTGTTCTTTTTTTATCACCTTTTCTGTGATGAACAGGTTCTTCTTTAAGTTTACGTTTTTTCTTCTTGCTGTCAATGATTTCAAAATCAATCTGACCGTCCAGCTTTGAGGCACTGATAACTTTGATACGTACACGGTCTGACATACGGTAAGTATTCCCGGTTCTTTCTCCTACTAACTGTAAATATTGAGCGTCATAATGATAGTAATCATCCTTCAATGTAGAAATATGCACCAAGCCGTCAATTGTATTAGGCAGTTCTACAAACAATCCAAAAGCAGTTACCGAAGATACAATTCCGTCATATTCCTGACCGATGCGACTTTGCATATATTCTGCCATTTTCATATCCATTACATCACGTTCGCAGTTTACTGCATCAATTTCGCAGTTTGATGAACTTTCCGCTAACTGCGGGACAACTTCACTAAAGTGCTGAATTGTCTGACCATCTAATTTTTGTTCAAATACATAATTTCTGATAAGACGGTGTACTAATAAATCCGGATAACGTCGAATTGGTGAAGTAAAATGTGTATAATATTCATCAGCGAGTCCATAATGCCCTAAACATTGAGCATCATAGCGTGCCTTCTGCATACATCTTAACAGCAAGGTTGAAATAACACTATGCTCCGGTTTACCTTTTGCCGATTCAATCAATGAGCTTAATTCTCTTGGATAAACATGATCCAAAGAGCCTTTAATCTTATAGCCTAGAACGCTGGCAATCGTAGCAAAATTCAATAATTTCTTTTTCTTAGGATGTTCATGAACACGGTAAATAAATGGCACTTGCAGCCAGAAGAAATGTTCCGCTACAGTTTCATTCGCAACCAGCATAAACTCCTCAATAATTCGTTCACTGATTCCTCGCGTTCTTAATACTACATCTGTTGGTTTTCCTTTTTTGTCGACAATAACTTTTGCCTCATCAACATCAAAGTCAATAGCGCCTTTTTTGCTGCGTTTACTTCTTAAGATAATCGCCAGTTTCTCCATTTGGAAGAATAACTTATGAATATCTTCATAACGTTTCGTTGTCGCTTTATCCCCATCTAATATTTTATTCACATTATTATAAGTCATTCTTTCTGTAGAATGAATCATCGTTGGCAAGATCTGGTGGTCAACGACATCCCCTGATGAATTGATTTCCATGATACAAGATATCGTCAATCGATCAACATGCGGATTTAACGAACAGATTCCGTTAGAAAGCTTATGTGGAAGCATTGGGATAACTCGGTCAACTAAATATACCGAAGTTCCTCTGCTGACTGCTTCTTTATCAATCTGACTTCCTTCTTTTACATAGTGAGATACATCTGCAATATGTACTCCTAATTGATAGTTTCCATTTTTCAGTCGTTTCAAGCTGATCGCATCATCTAAGTCCTTTGCATCATCGCCATCGATAGTCACAATTAATTCATCACGCAGATCGACACGACCTTCTTTATCTTCTGCCGCCACAACATCCGGAATGCTTTCTAATTCTGCCATGACCTCTTCATTAAACTCAGTCGCTAAATCATAGCGTGCTACAACGGAAAGAATATCTACTCCGGGATCATTGCGATGTCCTAAAATCTGTACGACTTCTCCCATAATCGGTTGTTCAAAGCTTGTGATTTTCGCAACAACTTTGTGTCCTTCCATTGCCCCCTTGCGGTTTCCGCTTAGCAGAACTAATGAACCAAATTTGTGGTCATCGACAGACACATAGAATTTTCCCTGAATCTGCTTCACTAACCCAACAACCTGTTTTTGACCTCTTTCAATTATTTCAATGACTTCTCCTTCCAAAGAAGAACCACTTTGTTTTCCATCAATCTTAATCTTAACCTTATCATTATTTAAAGCCCCATGCAGGTTCTTCTCCCCCACATAGACATCATCAAGATCATCTCCCACTCGAATAAATCCAAACCCACGCGGATTTAATTGAACTGTTCCAATCACAATACCTGTACGATCAGGTAAAAAGTAGCGATCGCCAATTCCCCTGACGATAGCCTTTTCATCTTCCAGCTTTACTAAGCATTTTACCAGCTCTTTAAATTTATCGGTTGTATCAAATCCCAATGCTGTAGCTAATTCATCTACATCCATTCCTAAATAATCATCTGCTGCTAACCAGTCTAATATTTGCTTTTCCATAACATCCCTCCTTCAAAAAAAAATAGGACTGCATTGTCCTATTGTTTACCCCATTTGGATTAATACTGCCAACACAAAGAAAGCAATACCGAATCCAACTGTTAATCGTGTTAAAACTAACTCTGATCCTCTTTCTTTAGTTTGTGCGAATAATGCCGAACTTTGTCCGGTCAAAGCGCTGACGATTCCCTCAGATTTACCGCTTTGTAATAGAGATAATACAATAATTCCAATACATACGACTACCATTAATATATCTAACATGATCGATCCTCCTAAATACTAATTAAAACTCATGTGAATTTTCTGATTTACTAGCATTGTCATAATACCATATCTATTTTTAAATTTCAACCATTTAAAGGGCAAAAAAAGAAGCGATTAAGCTTCTTTATAATCGATTCCGACAACATAATACAATTCCGTATCTTTTACGACAGTAATCACCATTGAACTCTTTAATGAAGAAGTTGGCATACCTCCGCTCACTTGTTTATAAGTAATATCAATGCTGATATCAAAACATGGCTTATCTTTATCCTCTTCACTTTCTAAGCGAAATTCTGATTCTGAAACACCGTTGATTACATAGTTATCTACTTCCGGAAGCAAGCTGATTCCATACTTATTGGCATAATCGGTAAAGTTTGCATAATAGTCACGCAAAGCAAATGAGGCAAAGTCTTGACGTGAATCGGGCCAAACATAGTTTAGTCCGCCAATGTCTTCACGTTTCGTCTTATTTGACCAAGTAAAGAAATCAGTAGCAAAATAAGCAGCTGCATAAGTCATTTCTTTTTCCTGATCGCCTGATTGATTCGCTGCTTCCAGCTGTCCAAAAATTTCTGCCATTTTATCCGTTGCATTGGTTGATAACGTATAATTTAAGCCATCATCCACCGGCTGGGGAACAGAAGGCGGGTTGCTTTCTCCTTGATTTTTAAGGTACATCACCGCCACTACGCCAAATACAATACATACACTTAAGATGGAAACAATAAATATCTGCAATTTTAATTTTGACTTTTTATCTTTTTTCATGATTCGTTTGGTCCTTTCATATGCTCTGGCACGCCGACGATAATAATCGATCTGCTGCTTATTTTCTTCATTGATTTGTGTAGATAGTTCCTTTAAAGTATGAACATCGGGTTCCGGCTCACTTAAAACCGGTAATTTATCACTATGGACAAAGAGATTAATAATCGTTAATAATGGACGATAGCGACGACTAATCATCTGTGTATACTCTACAAATAACTCGAATGCAACGACTAATAGAACGAATAAAGCAATCGCGGCTTTCTTGTCAAATAGATAGATATAAGATGAAAGTGAAAATAAAACCGTCGCTCCGTATAATATTAAAACACTCTTTTTTTGTCCTAGGTTTAAGTTAAACATTAACTGATGATGCAAATGTTCACGGTCTGCATCAGAGAATTTTTTCTTCCTTAGTTTACGTCTTAGAATCGCCATGATCGTATCCATAATCGGAACGGCTAAGACAATGATTGGTGCTCCTAACGTAAAGAATGCCGAACTTTTGTATCCAAACCCTAACAAAGAAATAACAGAGATCATAAAGCCTAAAAACAAGGCACCGTTATCTCCCATAAAAATAGAGGCAGGATTGAAATTATAGAAGAGAAAACCAACTGTTGCTCCCGCCAGCAATAGTGAAAGCGCAGCAATATCGGTTCTCCCGAAATGTAAACTCGTAAGTGATAACGTTACAAGTACGATTGTCGATATCCCAGAGGATAGTCCGTCCAATCCATCGATCAGATTGATCGCATTGGTAATGCCAATGATCCATAAATAGGTAATTCCAATAGAAATCCATTCACAAATATCACCCGGAAGATAAGGAATTGTGATTCCTCTCAGCATGATCTTTCCATAAAAAATAATAATGGAAGCCGCAATAATTTCTACAAATAATTTAACTTTGGGACTGACATCATGAATATCATCATACAGTCCGATCATAAAGACAAGAAAGCTTGAAAATAAGATCGAATTGATCTGTACATCGGTTTTTAAAAATATATAAGCACAAACGATAAAACTGATATATATAGCATAACCGCCAATTCTTACGATTCGACCGTTATGGATAGTTCTTTCATTTTGTAAAGCAATGATATTGAGCTTGTCTCCTACGATCTTTACAATAGGAACGAGGAGTGCACTGAGGATCATTGCTACTATAAATGATAATATGATTTCAATTTTCATTCTCATGCCTCCTACTGTATGTCATTATACCATATATTTTAAACTGAACAATGTGAAATAATCGAAAATAAAAAAAGGGGAAGTCTCCCCCCTTACAGCTTATTTTACGTAATGTAAATTATTTAGCATAACGCCGCATCCTTCAGCAACACAATCCAAAGCATTGTCTGCAACAAATACAGGCACATTTAATTCTTTTTCTAATAAAGCATCCAGTCCATGAAGCAATGCTCCACCACCCGTTAAGAAAATACCACGGCTCACAATATCCGCTGCTAATTCAGGCGGTGTTTTTTCCAATACTGATTTAGCGGCAGCAACGATTGTATTGCAGTTTTCTCTTAATGCCAGTTCAGTTTCATCTGCACTGATTTCTACAGTATGAGGAAGTCCGGTTACCAAGTCACGTCCTCTAACTTCCATGACTTTATCTTCTCTTCCACCTCTTACAGCTGTTCCGATTTCAATTTTGATTTGTTCGGCAGTACGATCACCGATCAATAATTTATATTTATCTTTCAAGTAATGAATAATTTCTTCATCCATACGGTCACCCGCAATTTTCAATGATGTACTTGTTACGATATCTCCTAAAGATAAGACAGCAACATCGGTTGTTCCCCCACCGATATCAATCACCATATGTCCAGCCGGTCTTGAAATATCCAAGCCTGCTCCGATAGCCGCTACTTTTGGTTCTTCTTCAATAAATACACGTTTAGCACCGCAGCGTTCAGCTACGTCTTTAATTGCACTTTTTTCAATAGAAGTAATATTAGAAGGACAGCAGATCAAGATAGTCGGTCTTGAAAAAACACCTTTTAAATTTAATTTATTGATAAAATGTGTAATAAGGATTTCAGTTACCTGAAAATCTGCGATAACACCGTCTTTTAAAGGACGAATGGCTTGTACACGACCCGGTGTTTTTCCTAACATTTCTTTTGCTTCAGCTCCAACTGCCAATGCTTTATGTGTTTCAGCATCCATCGCTACAACTGAAGGTTCATTAACGACGATTCCTTCGCCTTTAACATAGATTAATATATTTGCAGTACCTAAATCGATACCAATTTCTTTTGAAAATCCCATGATTTTTTCCTCCTATGAACCTATTTCTACAGTATTATATCATATACTATATCTAATAATCTAGCAATAAGAATAATAAAAACTCATAAACTTTTTATTATTTTTTTGTTTCTTTTCGAATTGCCTGCCACTATTAGTATAGATAAGGACTAAATTTATATTCATGAATAAGAAAATAAAAAAAGTTAGAAACGAATTCTAACTCTTAAATCGCCTATAATTCTTTCGTTGTCTTTTCGAAGCATTTTTCCGGGTTTAAAACATTCCCATTCTTTTCAACAATCATGTGTAAATGATTGCCAAGATCTGCTTCGTAAAGGTTTTCTCCGGTTTTTCCTAACACATCGCCTTGTTTTACTTTAGCGTTAAGTTCTACAGAAACTTCAGACATGCTTTGATAAGTGATTGTTACACCATTATCACTTTCAATGGATACACATAATCCGAAGATTGGATCTTCTTTTTTACTTGTTACGGTTCCGCTTAAACTAGCTAATACTTCAAATGCTTTATTATTGCTTGTAAAATCGGCACCTTGATTAGGACGATAAACACCTTCAAATAGCACTAAAGATTTTCCTTGTTTTTCAGCATCGTCGCTTTGGTCATAGAAACTTCTTGCTACTTGTACTTCACCTGCATATGGTTTAGCGATTTTTTCCTCTGTTTTTGTTTCTGTTTCCGTTGGTGTAGGATTCATGGAAACAACGGGGATATCCTGGTTATTTTCATTAAACTTTTCATATACCACCAATCCCGTTAAGAAAACAAAGACAGATAAACAAAACAATAAACCAATTTTATATGTTTTTTTATTCATAATTTCACCTCATAAACAGTATTTCCATTATGAATAAATTTATTCTACAATTTACAAATTTCCACGTTTTGATAATAGTAAGCTAAAATTTCCTCATAGCTATAGCCATTCATTGCCATTCCGTTGGCACCATACTGACTCATTCCTACACCGTGTCCGAATCCAACGGTATCAAATATATACTGATTGCCGTCATAATTAATTTTAAAATCCGTTGACGCTAAATTCAATAATTCTCTTACTTCTCTGCCACTGTAAATTTGATTATTAACACTGACCTCTTTTACACGTCCGCTGTCATAATGAGAGACGATATGAATATCTTCGATATCCTGATTAAAAGCTGCTTTCATTTGTTCAGGTGTAAAACTACTGGTACGTTCGATGTTGGGACATATCGATAATTCCCAAGTGCTGTCTACAGAACGTAAGTAAGGAACACTGCTGGAAGCAAAATAATCTTCACTATTTTCTGTTTTACCGTTTGAACTTGAAAAAAACAAAGCAGAGATATAATTATTATTATATTTCATCACTACATTATGAGTAGAACTTACAATATTTTTTAATCGTTCATATTTTTGATCAAATTCATCTTTCCAGTTATTCTTCATCTGCTCAACAGTTAAATAGACTTGTGTGTTAGTCGTTGTATCAACCTTTAAGCCTCTTGAAAAAGCAAAGGTACGGCTGGCAACTGTTTGTGCTTTTAAAGCTTCATCTTCAAATGATAAAGGCATCTCTCCGGCAACTACGCCGACTAAATAATCATCTAACGCTAAATATTGAACGCTTCCGTCTTTCTGAGTCACTTCGACTTGATACTCACTGGGAAGTGTAGTTTTATCATTTGTATCGTTTAACTGCTGAATATCCGGTTCTTTTGCATGGGATTTATCCGGTTTTAAATATAATGAATAATTAATCCAAGCAAATAATAGAGCCAAAGCTCCTAATCTCATAAATATCTTTTTCAAATCATCACCCGATTCTTATTGTCATAAATTCGAGTATAAATGAAGCTACTAAATAAGCTAAAGCAAAGCACATCAATATAAAGAGGGTATTGAACTCTCTTGCTTTATTCTTTTTTAGAAAACGAGCAAAGTCTATACAACTTAAAGCATAGAAACTTACCATCACACTTCCTATATACGTCACTAATTTTATGATTGAATATACCATCATTATTCCTCCTTTCTTTAGTTTTATAAAAAAATTATCCCCAATCGGGATAATTTTATAAGTTTTTGACGTGAATACGGTTCAAAGCCTTTCTTAAAGCGATCTCTGCACGAATAATATCACCGTCTTTGCTCTGCAGACGTTTTTCTGCACGTTCCTTTGCCTGCGTAGCACGTGCTAAGTTAATTTCTTCCTGACTTTCGATTGAGTTGGCAATAATCGTTGTTTCATCATTTCCGACATATACAAAACCACCGCCAATTGCATAAAAAGTTCTTTGATTATTTTCCACAAAATTCATTTCCGAAATTTCAATCGCACTGGCTAAAGGCAAATGATGGGCTAAGATTCCCATTTGTCCTCCGGTTGTTCGAATATTTAAAATATTCACATCTTTTTCTGCGTAAACACCACTGGGGGTTACGATTTTTAAATGAAAGGTACTCATCATTGCACCTCTATTCTAATGTTTCAGCTTTAGCGACAGCTTCTTCGATTGAACCCACATTATGGAAAGCCTGTTCGGGTAAATGATCCCACTTACCTTCCAAGATTTCTTTGAAGCCTTTAATAGTATCGTCTACATGCACATATTTACCGTCCATTCCGGTAAACTGACTTGCTACAGTAAATGGCTGAGACAGATAGTTACGCACACGTCGTGCACGGGCAACGGTTAATTTATCTTCTTCCCCTAATTCATCCATTCCTAAGATCGCAATGATATCCTGCAATTCTTGGAAACGCTGTAAGATCTGCTGAACGCCATGAGCTACTTCATAGTGTTCTTTTCCTACAACCAGCGGATCCAGCGCACGTGATGATGAGTTCAATGGATCTACTGCTGGGTAAATTCCTAATGCCGCAATAGAACGGTCCAATACAACTTTAGCGTCTAAGTGAGCAAATGTTGTTGCCGGAGCCGGGTCCGTTAAGTCATCGGCAGGCACATAAACGGCTTGTACAGAAGTGATTGATCCCTTTTTAGTTGAGGTAATACGTTCCTGCAGCTGTCCCATCTCTGTAGCTAAAGTAGGCTGATATCCGGCTTGTGAAGGAACACGTCCTAATAAGGCAGATACTTCTGAACCGGCTTGGGTAAAACGGAATATATTATCGATGAACAGCAAAACGTCCTGTCCCTCTTCATCACGGAAATGTTCCGCCATTGTTAATCCTGTTAAAGCTACTCTTAAACGAGATCCCGGTGGTTCATTCATTTGTCCGAACACCAAGGTTGTTTTATTTAAAACACCGCTTTCTTTCATTTCATAGTAAAGGTCATTTCCTTCACGTGAACGTTCTCCAACACCTGCGAACACAGATAATCCTCCATGTTCGGTTGCAATGTTGTTGATGAATTCCTGAATTAATACGGTCTTGCCAACCCCGGCACCACCGAATAATCCAATCTTTCCTCCTTTGATGAAGGGACAAATCAAATCGATAACTTTAATCCCGGTTTCAAGGATTTCTGTTTCCGTTCTTTGTTGTGAATAATCGGGAGCCTGACGATGAATCGGCATCAGCTTAACATCATTTCTGTCAAATTCCTGATCATCGATTGGCTGACCTAAAACATTAAACATACGTCCCAATGTTTTATCTCCAACCGGTACTCGGATCGGCGCCCCTGTATCAAGAGCATCGATTCCTCTGGTGAGTCCATCTGTCGGACCCATGGCAATACATCTAACAATATCTTCACCGATATGGCTAGCAACTTCAACAACAAGTTGGTCTTGTCCATTCATGATCTCAATGGCAGTATTAAGCAAAGGCAAATGATCTGCTTCAAATTGCACATCGACAACGGGTCCAACGGCACGAACGACTTTTCCAATATTTTTTTCAGACATCATACCGCCTCCTTTTATTGAGCATTAGCACCGGCAACGATTTCTGAAATTTCATTCGTGATCGCTGTCTGTCTTGCTTGATTGTATTTTAATAATAGATCTTCGATTAATTCTTCTGCATTATCGTTAGCATTTTCCATCGATGTTCTTCTTGAAGCGTTCTCACTGGTAATGGATTCTACCAAATACCCATAGATAACTGCTTGCAAATACATCGGAATCAGCTGCTCCAATACCGCTTCGGGACTAGGTTCAAATAAAGTCTCTTTATTTGCCTGACTGCTTTTCACAAACTTATCCGCAGTCACCGGCAGCAGTGTCACAGCATGAGGCACATAGCGCAGATTATTAACAAATTCTGTATAGATAATTTTAATATGACCAATTTTCTTTTCTAAGTATAAGTTCTTCAGCTCGTTAACCAAACGGACGATTTCATTAAAATCTAAAGTTTGATTCACATGCATGTAACTCTCGTTGACAGAAGCAAAGCTTCTTTTTAATGAACTATAACCCTTTGTTCCGATCGTGTAAACTAAATCATTCGCTTTAATTTCTTCTAACGCCAGCTTGATGACATTGGCATTATAGCCGCCGCATAATCCTAAACTGGAAGTAATTACGATATAAGCGGTTGTTTCGACATCGTTCTTCATTAAGTATGGGCTGTCGCTTTGACCTTGACTTGATTCAAGGATTTCTGCCACAGTAGAGCGAACGGTGTTATAGTAAGGCTTTAATTGATCTAATTGATTTCTTGTTTTTCTTAATTTAGAAGTGGCAACTAATTCCATCGCTTTTGTGATTTTTTTAGTTGATTCGACCGAGCGAATACGACGCTTGATCGTCTGCATCCCAGCCATAAGGCGCTATCCTTCTTTTTCGGCGGTTTTGACGAATCTTTCCGCAAAAGTTCCGATAGTTTCTTTTAGCTTCGCTTCTAATTCTGGTGAGATGGCTTTTGCCTCTTTGATTTCTTGGATATAGTCTTCATGATTTGCTGCTATGTCTTCTAACAGTTCATCCATAAATAAATTAATTTTATTTACCGGAATTTGTTTAGTGAAGCCGTGCTTCAAGGCAAACAGTGTAATGACCTGAGTTTCTACACTGCGTGGTGAATACTGTGCCTGCTTTAATACTTCACGTACTTTTTGTCCATGATCCAATACGGCTTTTGTCGCATTATCCAAATCTGATCCAAATTGCGCAAATGCCTGCATTTCTGCAAACTGAGCTAATTCAAGCTTCAACGATCCGGATACTTGCTTCATTGCTTTGATCTGTGCGGCAGAGCCTACACGAGATACAGATAATCCGGTATCAATGGCAGGTCTGAAGCCGGCATTGAATAGATCCTGCTGCAAGAAAATCTGACCATCCGTAATCGAAATAACATTCGTTGGGATATAGGCTGAAATATCCCCGGCTTGTGTTTCAATGATTGGCAAAGCAGTGATTGAACCTCCACCCATTTCGTCATTTAAACGGCAGGCACGTTCCAACAGTCTTGAATGCAAATAGAAGACATCCCCCGGATAAGCTTCACGTCCCGGTGGTCTTTTTAATAATAAAGACACTGTACGATAAGCTACGGCATGCTTCGATAAATCATCATAAACGATCAAAACATCTTTTCCTTTATCCAGCCATTCTTCCGCAATAGCACTTCCTGCATAAGGGGCAATATACTGCACTGGAGCCAATTCTGAAGCAGAAGCTGATACAATCGTCGTATAATCCATTGCTCCGCCCTGACGCAGTTTTTCAACAATTTGAGCAACTGTCGAATTCTTTTGTCCAATCGCAACATAAACACAATAAATATCCTGACCTTTTTGATTTAAGATCGTATCGATCGCAATCGCTGTTTTTCCGGTTTGACGATCTCCGATAATCAGCTCACGCTGACCACGCCCAATTGGAATAATCGCATCAATCGATGTGATTCCTGTCTGAAGCGGCACACTTACTGATTTTCTTGTCATAACCCCTGGGGCTACTCTTTCGATTGGTCTTGTTTTATTTGTCAAGATCGGTCCTTGTCCATCGATGGCTTGTCCTAATGGATTAACGACACGTCCCAGCATTTCATCTCCGACCGGTACCTCAATAATTTTTCCGGTACGTTTTACTTCATCGCCTTCCTTGATCTCATCACTTTGACCAAGCAATACGGCACCTACATAATCTTCTTCAAGATTCATAACCATCCCATAGACTTCATGCGGGAATTCCAACAATTCACCCAGCATAGCATTGTCTAATCCATGGATCAATGAAACACCGTCTCCGATTGTCATGACTTTTCCGATATCTTTGGTTTCAACAACTTCGTCATAACGTTTGATTTGTTCTTTTATGATTGAACTGATTTCATCTGGTCTTAGACCCACTCGATCCACCTACTTTCTAAGCAACTCATTTTTCAATAAGTCCATTTTATTTTTAACTGTTCCATCAATCACATGATTTCCAATCACTACTTTAATACCGCCAATCAGACTTTCATCGATCTTTGGTGTTAAGACAATCTTCTTATCCATCTTAATTGATAAAACATGTTCTAATTTTTTTATTTCCTGTTCATCTAGCGGCATACTTGAATAAAGCGTTCCTTCTTTGATCCCTAAATAATCATTAGTCAAAGAATGATAAGCCTGAATAATCTCCGGCAGTGAACCCATACGATTTTTATCAATCAGCAATTTGATAAAGTTTTGCACATAGATAGAGAGAGTATTATCAAACGCTTTATCAATTGTTTCTTTCTTTACTTTTTTATCGACATTATAATGCATAAAAAAGCTTAGAACTTCTTCATCCGAGCAAATGATATTTTTCACTAAGGCTAAATCTGCTTCATAGCGTTCGATCTTTCTTTCTTCCTGAGCTAACTCAAATAAAGAAGAAGCATAACGCAATGCTACGGATTCCATTAGTTCACCAAGTCGTCGATAAATTCATCGACCATATCTTTATTCGTTTTTTGATCTACTTCTTTATTCATTACTTTTTCAGCTACTTCAAAAGCAACCTCAATGATCTCTTGCTTCATTTCCTCTTTTGCTTTTAACTTTTCAGCTTCAATTTCTCGATCTGCCTGTTCGATCTTTATTTTAGCTTCCTGTGCTGCTTCAGCTAAGATTCCTTCTTTTACTTTAGCGGCATCTTCTTTTGCCTTTTGAATCGTAGCACGATATTCTTTGGCTGCTTCTCGTGCCTGCTGCTCGCTTTCTTGTACAAAGACTTTTGCTTGTTCATTCATTTGTCGAGCTTCTGTAATATTTCCTTCAATCGCTTCAGCGCGCTTAGCCATATATTCACGAATCGTGCTCCATAAGTATTTCTTAAAAACTAAAAGCATGATACCTGTTGAACACAGCTGTACGATCAATGTCGTGATATTCGGGAATAACTTTCCGGCTATATTGATATCCATCTTATTCCTCCTATTCTAATTAATAATGATTAATAAACGAATAATAGGATGAAGGCGATCAATAACCCGTAAATTGCTACTGTTTCAGATAAGGCAATCCCTAAGATCATCATGGTACGGATCTTTCCTTCTGCTTCTGGGTTTCTTCCTACTGCTTCAACTGCCTTACTTGCGGCAATCCCTTCACCGATACCGGTTCCTAATCCGGCACATACTGCAATCCCTGCAGCGATCGCGATTAATCCAACGTCTGTCATTTTTAAAATCCTCCAATATTGTTTTTTATTTTGTTTTATTCTTCTGCTTCAATAGCGATCAGAATACATGAGAGTGTTACGAACACTAACGTTTGAATACACCCTGCAAACACATCAAAATAAACATGCAGTACAGGGGCTAAGATTGGTCCGACAAAGTTAAACGGAATGATTTTGAATGAAAGCCACCCGGTAAAACTGTATACCAATCCCATTAAGATGGTTCCGCTTAGAATATTACCGAATAAACGCATAGATAATGAAATAAGCGGTGAAATTGCTCCTAAAATATTAGTGGGCGGCCATACTAATTCTTTAATGTAGGTCAGTCCACCTTTCTTTTTGATAGCGTTGTATTGTATTAATGTAAATGTAATCAAAGTGATGGCTAATGTGATTGAGAAATTAGATGTCGGAGAATCAAATCCGATCAGTCCGCTTAAATTAGCACACACTAAGTACACAAACATCAATGCGAAATAGGGGTAATAGTTTTTGGCAAATTTCTCCGGCATAATAGATGCCATGTAATCCTGCACAGTACGTACACCTACCTCACAAATTAAGACGACTCCTTTAGGCTTTTCCAAAGGATCCGCTGCTTTGATCTTTCTTCCCGCATAAACGCAAAAAAGGCAGATTGCGGCCATGATGATCAAAGAAAATATAAGTTCTGGCTGAATGATGATGTGAATATCCGCTAACATCAAACGCATTGTATTCACATACCCTCACCTCGCTTTCTAATCCTATAATCATAATAGAATATAGTCAATTTTATCATAAAATAGCCAATTGTTACAGTAAATATGTTAAAAACTGAAGGGAGTTTCACAGCTAGAAAAAATCCAAAACCATAGACGACCATTTTAATCAGATAACTAAACATCACAATCATTGCCGAGATCTTGCTTCTAAATAAAAGAATGTTATCAACGGTGATCGTAATGATCTTAAATATGATTAAATTGATCCCATACCCTAATGCGAGTCCAAGAACATAGGAGATTTCCCCAAATAACAAACCAATCCCCGCAGTAACTACAGCAATAACTAAAAAGACAGGGATTGATTTTTTTACAATGGCTTCTTCTTCCTTCACTTACTTCCCTCCTAATCGCAGAATATGCTTAAAACTGCTGACGATTCCTAAAGCACTTCCTAACAGTATTCCAATTGGCTTAATTCCAAAATAATGGTCAATTGCCAGACCGATAAAGACACTAAGAATCAAAAAGCCAAATATTTCCCAGCCGATTCCCAGTGCCAATACAATATACTTCCAAATCTTATTCTGTTCCAAAAATACGATCTCCTGCATCACCAAGACCCGGCAGAATATAGCCATGCTCATTGAGCTTTTCATCAACTGCACAGATATATAAGTCCACATCCGGGTGAAGCTGTTCAATCAGCTTAATACCTTCAGGAGCTGCCACTAAGCATAAGAATTTGATATGTTTAGCTCCTTTTTGTTTAATACTGTCTAACGCTTTTGCCAAGCTTGAACCGGTCGCCAGCATTGGATCCAAAACAATAATTATATCTTCGTTAATGGAACTAGGAAAATTAGCATAGTATTCCTTAGCTTCTAAAGTTTCTTCATCACGCTTCATCACAATGTGTCCTACTTTAGCGTTGGGAATAACTGATTTCATACCATCTAAAAAGCCAAGTCCGGCTCTTAAAATAGGCACCAATATTACATCTTTAGCCAACATTTTGGTTGTTGTTGACATTAATGGTGTTTCTACTTCTACAATTTTTGTCGGCAGATCTTTTGTCACTTCATAAGCGGCAAGTGCTGCAATCTCTTTAAGATTTTCAGCGAAGTCTTTACACTTCGTTTCTTTATTGCGCATGATGGCTAATTTATGGGTAATCAATGGGTGTTCAATAACAAATGTTGCCATAGTATCCTCCTTTCTCTAAAGATAAGTTAACCCTTCGTATAAAGGATATTTATCTGTTAATGCTTTCACACGACGAATACATTCTGCTTTTATTTCATCGGTTTCTTCATTTTTTAAACGATAAGCTATAATCTTACCAATTTCAATGAAATCCTCTTCAGTAAAGCCTCTGGTCGTCATTGCCGGAGAACCCACACGGATCCCACTTGCTTTAAATGGTTTTTCTGTGTCAAACGGTATCGCATTCTTATTAACGGTAATATGAATATCATCTAATAGACGTTCTGCTTTTTTACCGCTGATACCACAGCTGGCTTTGACATCAACTAACAGCAAATGATTATCTGTTCCATTCGATACTAATCTAAAGCCTTCTGCTTTTAAAGAATTTTCCAATGCTTTAGCGTTCAATACAACATTTTTAACGTATTCTTTAAAGCTTGGCTGTAAAGCCTCCCCAAAGCAGGCAGCTTTAGCTGCGATAATGTGCATCAATGGTCCGCCCTGCATTCCCGGGAATACCGCTTTATCAATGGCAGCCGCATATTTTTGCTTGCACATAATGACACCGCCGCGAGGTCCGCGCAAGGTTTTATGTGTCGTTGAAGTCACAAAGTCTGCATAAGGCACTGGCGATTGATGGTATCCTGTCGCTACTAAAGCGGCAATATGAGCAATATCCACCATCAGCATGGCACCGACTTCATCTGCCGCCTCACGCATTTTTTTAAAGTCAATTTCACGGCTGTAGGCACTTGCCCCAGCAACGATCAATTTCGGTTTGAAAGTCAGGACTTTTTCTCTGAATGCTTCATAATCGATTGTTTCTGTATCTCGGTCTACGCCATAGCTTTCAAATTCATAATTCATTCCTGAAAAATTTAACGGATGTCCATGGGTTAAATGTCCGCCGTCCGCTAATGACATTCCTAATACACGGTCTCCATTTTTCAATACAGCCAAGTAAACAGCAGTATTTGCCTGTGCTCCCGAATGGGGCTGAACATTGGCATATTCACAGCCAAACAGCTGGCATAGTCTTTCCTTCGCTAAAGATTCAACGGTATCCATGTTTTCACAACCGCCGTAATAACGTTTCCCCGGATACCCTTCTGCATATTTGTTTGTAAATACACTTCCGGCTAATTCCATGATTTGTTTCGATACAAGATTTTCAGATGCGATCAACTCAATATTTTCTCTTTGACGCATCAATTCTTTTTCTACTGCCTCAAATACTAATTCATCTCTAAAATCATTCATCCTAAATCCCCTCTCTTGTTTTTATTGTTTTTCAATAGCCATCATTTTTTCGATACGCTGATCGTGACGTCCTCCCTCATAATCGGTATGAAGCCAAGTATTTAATATTTCTAAAGCTAATCCTTCACCAATCACACGTCCGCCCATTGCGATCATATTGGTATCATTATGCTGACGAGTTGCTTTGGCACTAAACAGATCATGTACCAAGGCACAGCGAATACCATCTACTTTATTGGCAACGATGCTGACCCCGATTCCGGTTCCGCATACGACTACACCGCGTTCACATTCTTTATCCGCTACTGCTTTAGCAGCTTTATAAGCATAGTCTGGATAATCCACACTGTCCTCACTGTTAGTTCCAAAATCAATGACCTCATATCCTTGAGCAATCATTGATGCTTTTAATACTTCTTTAAGGCGATATCCGCCATGATCACATGCAATCGCTATTTTCATTTCAGTTCCTCCTCAATCATTTCGATAGTGATTCTTCCTTGTCTTAATATTTTAATTTCATCTGTGGTTAAATCCACTACACTGCTAGCCTGAAGCTTGCCGCATTCTCCCTCTACGACAAACGGAATGCGTCCGTTTAGCTGTTCAAGCACTTCTTTAGTAGTGGTGGTGCTAGGTCGGTGAGAAATATTCGCACTTGTAACAAACAATGGTTTTCCTGTTTTTCGTATTAATTCACGAACAAACGCATCATCTGGTATACGAATTCCGATCGTTCCTTCTTCTTTTTTACTGTTAAGGATGACGGTAATATCTCCCGGCATAAATTTATCAATAATCAATTGATCCCGATAGGAGACATAGACATACTCATCAAGCTCTTCTTTGTCTGACAACATCAATGTAAAGCGTTTCGACATATCTCTCTGCTTTGCTTCAATAAGACGTTCTACCGCCGTTGCCGAATCATAAATAACCCCTAATCCGTAGACCGTTTCCGTTGGAAAAGCAACGACTTTTTCTTGCTTTAAAGCAGCCGCAACATCATCTATTTCCGCTCTTTTTTTGATTTGTGTTTCCATCGGCTTCACCTCTTAGACATCATATCATAAATGGAATAAAAAGGGAATTTTAACACAAAATTAATACCCAACAAAAAAAGCACTTATCGTGCTATTCAAACAAACTGCCAATAAATGATTTTGGCTTTACATCTACCTCACAGTAATCCTTTTTTAATTCACCGCTGATTCTCTTTCCTTTTCCTTCACCGATAACCAAAACTAATTGATTATTTTCATAATTCATTTGTGGATAGAGAAGGGTCAGATCTTCCATGACTTCGTCTTCACTAACTCCGGTAATCATTTCTTGATAACTTCCGATTATTTCATTTTTATATTGATACATCTCTGCGATATCTTCTTTTGTATTTGAATTAGCGACAATGCTGAAGGTTTTAGAAGAGGTCGGATTAGACAGTGTCATTCCAATTAAAAAGGTACAAAATATTTTTCTAAACATGTTTCTCACCTCATTTGGATTATGACCATTCCCTCTTTTTTTAAACTATAAAGAAAAGAAAATAGAAGACTTTATTTCTTTCTATCTATTGAATACGTATAATAAAGTCAAAGGCTCGGGTATGTTAGCTAAAATGGTCGAGAGACTAATATTGAAAGAACTTATAATAGAAAATGTAAGGAGGAATATCTATGCAGGAACAAATTGAGGCGGTGCAGCGCATGCAGGATTACATTGAAACACATTTAGAAGAAAATATTACACCTGCCGATTTATCAAGGGCATCCTTGTTTTCTCCTTGGTATTCTAGGCGCTTATTCATCAAACAATTAGGCTTGTCTCCGGCAGATTATATTCGTAAGCTAAGACTGTCAAAATCCGCCCTTAGACTGCGTGATAAGCCATGCAAGATTATTGAAATTGCATTTGACTTAGGTTTTAAAAGTGTCGATGGCTATCAGAGGGCTTTTCAGCGAGAATTCGGTTGTAATCCCAGCGAATATGCCGCTCATCCAGTCCCTATATACTTATTTACCCCTTATGGCGTTAAATTCAGACATATTGAAAGGAGAATGCATATGTTAAATTCAAAAAATATTTTTATTCAAGTCATTGATAAGCCCGCCCGAAAAGTCATAGTGAAAAGAGGCATCCATGCGAATGATTACTGGTCTTATTGTGAAGAAGTGGGATGTGATGTCTGGGGACTTCTTCAAAGCATCAAATCGATTAGTGGTGAACCTGTCTGTCTTTGGCTTCCTGAACGTTATCAGTTACCGCAAACATCCCAATATGTTCAAGGAGCAGAAGTGCCTTTAGAATATGACGATGTTATTCCAAACGGACTGGATATCATTGAATTGCCAGCTTCTAAATATCTGATGTTTCAAGGAGAACCGTTCAACGAAGAAGATTACTGTGAAGCCATTGAACTGGTTCAATCCGCTATTGAAAAATATGATCCTGCCATTATTCATTATCAATGGGATCATGACAATCCAAGGATTCAGCTTGAGCCTATCGGAACAAGAGGGTATATTGAATTAGTGCCTATTAAATAACAAAGCCCCGATAGCATAAATATGCTATCGGGGTATTATTATGATTTCAGTTTTCTTGTCTGCAATGCTTTTACTGCTGCCAAACAAATGACTGCCGCCAGCAAAATCTCTAAAATCCCATTTGTTAGAATCGTTGTCAACAAAACAGTGAATAAAGCTGAATATTCAATGCTTCTTACAGCTGCATAAGCAGGTCCAAAGAAAAGATAAATTCCGCCTAACACTAAAAGCGTATTCGTTAATGTTCCTACACATGCACTGAGTATGATCCGACCGGTATCATTTATATAGGAAGCAAGTCGTTCATAGATCACTCCGCTGCTCCATCCCAGCAGTATTCTTGGTAAAACCGCAATGATCAGGCTATATCCATTTCCGTTTACTGCTCCCACACTAATAAAAGGAGAGAACACAAAAGAAGTTAAAGTCGGCTGCAATGTATTGATGATCACTGAACTGATGCCAAATAAAGCCCCCATCATCATCCCTTCTTTTTTACCTAATACCATCGCCGTAATTAAGACCGGGATATGCATGGTGGTAATGCGTAATACACCTAACGGAATATACCCTAACGGGGTAAACATCATGATAACTAAAACAGCGCTCATCATCGCTAAAAAAGCCATTTTAAAAATTTTTTTATTTTTCATATTTTCCTCCACTATCGCTCCTATACAGGATGCCATGCGTCTTTTATATTGCCTTTTATTTAGAAGGTTAGTGTCTTTTGATCACTACCATTACTCTATAAGGCTTTTTTATTATAGCGAATCCACATGGGATTGTCATTTATTTCTTTTTTATTTTGACACTTGTCCCATTGGCTATGACGGTAATTAATCCTTCAATAGTAATGTAGTCAAAATCAATGCCTATAATAGCATTACCGCCTTTCATCAAAGAACTGACAATCAATTCACGCATCGCACTTTCTTTCGCTTCAATCAGACGATTGCCAAAATAACTGGATTCTGTTCCTAAAAAATTATTAGCAGAAGCACTCAGCCCACTCAACGCACCTGATCCTAAAGCAGATTGTCCGCTAATCACACCTACATACCCACTGATTTCATACCCTTCAAAGTTATATCCAGTGGTCAGCATATGTGTATTCATATCACTTAGATCCACATATTTTTTCTTTTCTTCAAGGATATTTCGTTCAATCCTTGCTCGTCGCTTCTGTAAGAAGCGCATCATTGCTGTCTTTGTTTCATCATTAAACTGGTGTTCTTCCATTTCCATTTGAATCAGCTTGAATGTCTCATCAAATTTTTGAATGTCATTTTCATCTGATTTAATTTGAAAATGTTCCAATTTCTTATAACATTCTCCGCATAATACCTGAGTCATATCTGAATCCAAATAATATTCAGGATTACGCATTCCGGTCTTTTTGCCACAATTCATACAGATTGCCATTTTCTTTTCCTCCTAGCAAAAAAGGACATAATCGTCCTTTTGTCTTATTTTTCATCTTTAATTAAAATTAATTCTTTAGCATAAGGCAGCGTTTCAATCCAATCACAAACTGTATGCCATTCTGCCAATTTATGATTTTTTCGCGCATAGTAAATATTGATCAGTGTTTCATAGTTCATGCTGCAAGTGCGCATTTGCTGATAGCTGCTTGGCAGCAATTGAATCATGCTGTACCAAACTGTCTTGTCTTTTGTTTCTAAATATTGCTGACGCAAGGCTTCTAAAGTGTCAACGATCTGATTTAAGCAGGCTAATGTTTCTGTGTTCATATGATCATGCGAAAAATCTTCAATCGCAAAACGCTTGCTCGCTATTTTATGCATCGTTGAAGTAGAATTAGCGACAGTTCCTACCTTGTATGTATCGAATTCTTTCCACCAATATAACGGAGCCGTAATATCAACAGAAACAAAAATCTGACGTAAATATTTACGATGATCACTTCCCGCTTTAGCTAAGCGCATCGCTAAACTTAAATCATTGGGACCTAATATGTACTGGCCCTCTTCATCATAAGTACTATCCATACGATTCCAGCTATTCATCGGATTGCGTGCTCCACGAATAGCATTTTCAAAATTCATCACACTGCTGTTTTTGATTTCTAACATTTCATTTACTCCTTTATTAAAGCATCATACCATTTTTCAATTTTCATAGGGTCTAAGCTGCTTTTAGTCAGTTCACTGCAGACACAATGAATAAGATATTTCTGCATCTTATCTCCATTTTCTCCTAAAACTTGGTAAATCGTGTCTATAATCTGTTTCCCCTCCTGATCATTATACACTTCATCTTCTAAGATGAGGGCTGTTTTATCTAATAGCTCTGCGGTACTTGTGAAAAGTTCAGATGTATCGCCTATCCAGTTTTTTATTGTTTGTTTATCCATGTTTTCACCTTCCACTTCCTATTTTATCAAAGAACAAAGAAAAAGACTATTCATTTTAGTAATCTAAAAAAATAGTCACCGTATTTCTCATCATAATCAATGAGCTGGAATCCTAATGAAATGAGCAAACGCATAGAAGCCACATTGCCTTCCATGACATAGGCATCAATTTCATTCTTTTTATAATACATAAATAAATAGTCAATCATTGCACTGACCGCTTCACGAGCAAATCCCATATGATGATAGGCTGGATGAAATGTATAGCCAATACTCACGCTTTGCGGATTGTTGACATTCACGCCGATAAAAAGATCGCCAATCATTTCACCATGGTATTCGACAGCAAAGTTTCCGCAATCAAAATAGCCAGTAAAAGGATGCATTTTATTACGTCTGACTAATTCGGTTGCTTTTTCAATTGAATAGTCATCCCAAGACTGGTAGCGTTTAATCTCATCAAGATGACGGTATTCAAATAAAGGATAAATATCTCTTTCTTCCAATGGTCGAATTCTCAACCGTTTGGTTTGAATAAATCCAAACAAGTGATCACCTTATTTCTTACTGATATTTTTATAAATAAACAGCATACGATCTTTCCCATTGATATCTTTTAGTATTTCAAAAGGATAATCAGGGAAATAATGTTTAACTTCTTTTTCCATGTCTTCTTTTTGATCATATCCCATCTCAAAAGCTAAAACAGCTTTATCTTTTAAAATGGCTTCTACACTATTAAAGATCTGACGATAAAAATCAAGTCCATCCTGTCCGCCAAATAAGGCAACATGGGGTTCATGATCTTTCACTACGCTTTCGATGTCCTGCTGAACCGGAATATAAGGCGGATTAGAGACAAAGATGTCTACTTTAATTCCTGCATCAATTAATGGCTGTACCATGTCGCCTTGCATAAACGTAATCTTTGCATTATTGTTTTCAGCGTTCTTTTTCGCAGTTTCCAATGCCTCATTAGAAATGTCTGTTGCCCAAACATTTAAGCGCGGTTCTTCACATTTTAAAGACACTGCAATAGCTCCGCTTCCAGTCCCAACATCACATAAATCAATAGGATCCAAATCTTCAAAATAATCATCAATAGCGTATAAAATATGTTCAACTAATTCTTCAGTTTCATAACGGGGAATTAAAACATCTTGGTTCACAATGAAATCTCGACCAAAAAAGTTTTCAACACCCTTGATATATTGTATGGGTCTTCCTTTTAAATATTCATTTATTCCATCTTGAAAGGAAGTTAAAACAGCTTCATCAACCTCTTCATCCATCATCAGATAAAGTTCATGGGGTTCTTTATCAGCAAGGTGATAGAACCATACTTTTGCTACTTGGATGTCTTTTCCTTGTTCTTCCAATTGTTTTTCCGTTTGACGTATTAATTCCCTGACAGTCATTATTGTTCTTCTCCAGCTAATTTCAAGCGCTGATCTTCATTCACTAACGCTGTGATTAAATCATCAATGCGTCCTTCCATGATACGATCCAATTGTTGTACAGAATATCCGATACGGTGATCTGTCACACGATTTTGCGGATAGTTATATGTTCTGATTTTTTCTGCGCGATCTCCGGTTCCGATCTTACTTTTTCTTTCACTGCCGATTGCTTGTTCCTGTTCTGTAATCATCTTATCGTAAATTCTTGTGATTAAAGCTTTCATTGCTTTATCTTTATTATCATGCTGACTGCGTCCATCCTGACTTGAGGCAACAATCCCCGTTGGCAAGTGGGTAATACGCACTGCTGAATCAGTTTTGTTGATATGCTGACCACCGGCTCCTGATGCACGGTAAGTATCAATACGCAAATCACCCGGATTAATATCTACATCGACTTCTTCTGCTTCCGGCATCACTAACACCGTTGCTGTTGAAGTATGAATTCTTCCTTGTGTTTCTGTCTTTGGCACACGCTGTACTCGATGTGACCCGGATTCAAATTTCAGCTTTGAATAAACGCCGTCCCCTTTTACCATGAAAGAAATATTACTAAATCCTCCCGCTTCGGCTTCTGTTGCTTCCATTAAATCTATAGACCATCCTTGAGACTCTGCATATTTTGTATACATACGGTAAAGGTCTCCGGCAAAAATATTTCCTTCATCTCCGCCTGCTGCTCCTCGAATTTCGACAATAACGTTTTTCATATCATTTGGATCTTTTGGAATCAATTCTAAATGTAGTTTTTCTTCTACTTCTACTAATCTCTCTTCCAGTTCAGCTAATTCCATTTTAGCCATTTCTTTAATTTCCGGATCATTTTCCTTTGCAAGTTCTTTTGCTTCTTCAATGCCAGTTGTTACTTTTTTGTATTCCTGATATAAATCATAAGCATTTTGCAAGCTGGCTTGCTCTTTGGTCACTTCTGTCATTTTCTTGATGTCTTCTCCGATACTAGGGTCCATCAGCATCTGATTTAACTCTTCATATCGTCTCTCCATCGATTCTAATCTATCAATCATGTTGTTCATGGTTTATACCTCCAAATCTTTAATATTATATACTATTATATATAAATAATCAAAATATAATCTACTAGAAACAAAAAAATCATGATTTTCTCATGATTAATTGACAAAATGGGGAAAGGTACTGCATTGCAGTACCTTGGGGATTAGTGTAGGTGCTTATTTTGGGAGAGGGGCACCTACATTATTATTATTGTCCTTCGACATAGAATATAATACTCAATAAATATGAATTAAATATGAACTTTGAAAAAAATGTTTAAATAAAAATACAAATCATTGTTTATACAAAAAGACAACCACTGTTACCAGAGTGGTTGTCTTTTATGGGGAAATTTTGTAGGTTAATTGTTTGGGAGAGTTTTTCCTACAGTTATTATTATGTTGTCCTTTGACAAACATATAATAACAATTCTATATGAATTATTTATGAACATTTAAAGTTTTTTTAATTTAGGTTTGTCGGGTACGCTATGGCAATGACGACAGCGCGGTTCATAGTGATCCGTAGCTCCAACCAGCACAATTGGATCATCAAATGAAGCCGGTTCACCATTAATCAAACGCTGTGTTCGTGTTGCCGGCGCCCCGCATTTTGCACAAACAGCAGTTAATTTTGTTACAAATTCTGCTCTTGTTAATAACTCCGGCATAACTCCAAATGGTTCTCCTCTAAAATCTTTATCCAATCCGGCAACCATCACGCGTTTTCCTTGATCTGCCAAATAATCGCAGATTTCAACGATATCTTTATCTAAAAATTGTACTTCATCAATAGCGACAACATCAATTTCCGGATCTTTGCTGACATAATCTAAAATATCAACTGCTTTGTCCACAACGATACAGTCAATGCGTGTTCCTGAATGAGATACGATTTGTTTTTCTGAATAACGGTTGTCAATTCTTGGTTTAAAAATCACAATCTTCTTTTTCGCATAGCTCAAGACATTTATTCTTCGGATCAATTCTTCCGTTTTACCTGCGAACATACATCCGCAAATGACTTCTAGCCATCCTTCTCTATATTGATGATACATCCTGTTTTACCTCTAAGTTCTTAAATCTTTTGTTCCTTCAATTTGTTCTTTATAGCGATTATCAATATTACTGAAACGACTGAAATTCTTTTCAAATAATAAATCTACTTCGCCTAAAGCCCCATTTCTGTGTTTAGAAATGATAATTTTAACCGGTCCGGCATTTTCAACCTGACCATCCTCTGTCTTTTGATAATCTTCACGATGCAGGAATGCAATAATATCGGCATCCTGCTCGATTGCTCCCGATTCACGCAAATCGGACATTAATGGTCGCTTGTCTTCACGTTTTTCAATTGAACGTGATAACTGTGATAATGCGATCACCGGAACTTCTAATTCTCTGGCTAATGCTTTGAGCTGACGTGAGATATCCGATACTTCCTGCTGACGGCTGTCACTTCTGCCGCTGCCCGTAATCAACTGTAAGTAGTCAATCACAATTAAGCATAAGCCATGTTCTTGTTTTAAACGACGGCACTTCGCAATAATATCATTAATTTTAATTCCGGCTCCATCATCGATATACAAATTACACTGTGACACACGGTCAGCAGCGGCATGATAACGATTCAAGTTTGTTTTAATAATTTCACCTGTTCGGATCTGATTGCTGTCGATTCCGCCCATTGAAGAAATGGTTCTGCTGACTAACTGTTCAGCAGGCATTTCTAATGAGAAAACAGCAACTGGCTCTTTCGACTTGTAAGCAATATTGGTCGCTAGATTTAAAGCAAACGCCGTCTTTCCGACAGAAGGACGGGCCGCTAAAATAATTAAATCTCCCTTTTGCAAACCGGAAGTGATTTTATCTAAGGCATAATAGTTTGTCTTTAGCCCCGATATTTCTCCTCCTTGACTGCTTAAAAGCATCAAGCGGTCAGTCACGTTCTGAACCACCTGTTTAATATTTTTAAATTCTCCTGAATTTCGATCGCGGGTTACCGATAATAAATCCTTTTCTGTTTCTCCGACAAAGTCACCGACATCATCCACTTCACCTGTTGCTTTTTCAATTATGGAAGTCGCTTCTTTAATCAATTTACGCAGCATTGATTTATCTTCTAAGATGCGCATGTAGTAACGGCTGTGTGCAGTTGTCGGAACCGATTCACTTAATTCCAAAAGATATTCTACACCGCCCGCTTTATCTAAGATTTGCTTATCTTTAAGATGAGCGGTCAAAGTGGTAATATCAATCGGCATATTCTTCTTATGTATATCGATCATCGTATCATAAATCATACGATGTCGATCCAAATAAAAGTCTTCCGGCATTAGTGAACCGATCACTTCATAACATACTTCCTTAGATAACAGCATGGCACCAAGAATGGAGCGCTCCGCATCTGTATCATGAGGTAAGGTATTTGGCATTTTAACCCCTCCCTATTAATCTTGTGTCAAATGAACTTTTAATTCCGCAATGACTCCTTTATATAACTCTACTTTATATTTCGTTGTTCCTAGACTTTGAGCCGGTTTGGCATCTAAGAATTTACGTTTATCTACTTTAATATCATGTTCGCTTTGAAGTTTTTCCACGATATGCTTAGTGGAAACACCGCCAAACACACGTCCACCTTCTCCGGCTTTCACTTTAAAATCTAAAGTAATCTTTTCGATTACTTCTTTCAAAGATTCTGCATTCTTTTTATTTAATGCATCCTGAAGTTTTTCCTCTTCTTTGTTCGCTGCAACGATTTCTTTTCCGGTTTCTGTAGCAATTACAGCTAAACCGTTCTTGATCAAATAGTTTTGTCCATAACCATCTGCAACTTTCACGATATCGCCTTTTTTTCCTAATTTTTTTACATCCTGAGTTAAAATTACTCTCATTTTATTCCCCTCTTTCTTCTAAATACTGACTGATCTGTACCTCTAATTCATTGGTAGCATCGTCTAATTTATAATCATGGAGCTGGCAGGCTGCCATTGAAAAGTGTCCGCCGCCGCCAAGTGCTTCCATAATAATCTGTACATTGATATTTCTTGAAGAACGTGCTGATATAGCGACTTCTCCTTCTTCTATATAACCTAATGTAAAGACTGCATCGATTCCGACCGTTGCCAGCAATTCGTTTCCGACTTTTGCCAGCAATGCACGGCTCACATAAGTGTCTTCATTATTATAGGCAATTAAAATATTGTTTTGATAGCGATAAGCGGTCTGCATAATGCTGATACGTGCCATCACATCTTTAAAATCGTCTTCGAGATATTCATAGGCTGTACAAACATTCGCCCCTTGTTCTTTTAGTTTGGTTGCCGATTGGAATGTACGCACTCCAACTCGAGCTCTGAAGTTATTCGTATCGACCAGCATCCCCGCATACATAATCGTTGCCTCTTCTTCTGTCAGCTTTATCGCCGATTCCTGATAGTCAAACAATTCTGTAATTAGCTCAACTGTGGAAGATGAAGTAGGTTCCATATAGGTTAATACGGGTGAATCAATAAATTCTTCACCACGACGATGATGATCGATCACGACTACATTTTTTGTAACATCAATTACTTTATGATCAATAGCCAATGACGGTTTATGATTATCCACTATGATAAGCAATGTAGTCGGCTTAGTGAGTTCAATCGCTCGATTCGGCGAAATTATAACGCCTTGATAGTCCTCCTGCTGTTTCATTTCAGTTACCACGCGTCCGGTTTTATCTTCCAATGAGCTGCCATCTATAATAATATTCGCCGGAATACCATAAGACTGAACAATCTTATACATACCTAAAGATCCCCCAAAGGAATCAAGATCGGATTGCTTATGTCCCATAATCATAACATTGCTGCTTGATTTAATTAAACTACGCAAGGTTTTAGCGATAACACGCGCTCTTACTTTATTATTCTTAGAAGAGGCTTCACTGTTTCCGCCAAAGAAGCGAATCTGTTCATCCATTGACTTAATGACGACTTGATCTCCGCCACGTGAAAAAGCAAGATTCAAAGCAGATCCTGACATTTCTTCCAATTCTTTTAAGGAATCGTATTTTCTTGCAATTCCCATACTTAATGTCAATACTACGCCTAGTTTGTCGGCTTCTTCTTTAATTAATTCCAAAATATCAAATTTATTGTGTACTAATGAATCATAAATTTGTTCATTAAAAACTAAAATATAGCCATCTGATTTAAAACGACGCAATACAATACCGTAATCACTTGCCCATTTAGATATATCATTACGAACTGCGGATTGGATCATCGCCATTTTTTGTTCATCGACACTTGCGATCGTATCATCGTAATTATCAATTGATAAATATCCAAACACTGCTCGCTCATTATGATAAGATTCACTTAATCCATTAAAATCTGTTACATCACGCAAATAGAGTACACGTGAACTGGCATTATTGAAAACTTCAAAACGACGCTTGTTTGCCTCAATCATTTTCACAGATTCTTCTTCAAACAAGATTTCTAATCCTGGCTGCCACTCTAATAATTTCTGTCCAACTAAGTCCATGCCTAACTCTTTTAAAAGTTCACTCGTCCACATAATATTACGATTCTCATCATACATGATTAACCCAATTCCACCAAAGATACAAGCATTTCCAACATCTTCACCTAAAACTGTTGAAATATCCACCTGTTCCTGGTCAAATTGTCGGCACAGTAAATACAAGATCGCAATCATAATGCTGTTTTTAACAAAGATATATAAACTTAAGGCTAATATGAAACTGGATGTCGTTAAAGCACTTATAGAAACCACAATAATAAACTCAACTAATAAGATAAACATCACAGCGTTTCTATACTTAAATAATGTTTTTGACAATTCAATCACCACCTTTTACTGCTTATGTTTATTATACAGTAATTTTTTCTTTATACCAATCATTATGTCAATAAAACCAAGGATTCCATAGATATACCAGACATAAGGAATAATCACTAAAAGCATTGACAAGAAGTAAAAAACAATCTTTTTATGAAGAGTAAAATAGAGCCCAACAAGAGATGCGCCCTGAACAATCAGGATTGTTTTTAAAATAACATCTAAATAATGAAGGAGTAAGCCACCCTCTATAAAATAGTTCAGTCCGATAATAAATAGACTTATAATGCCAAAGCCCTTAGGAAATTGCATCAACAAAAAATTAAAGCGGAATGAAAATGGCACTTTCAGCCTTGGTAAAATGAGCATCATCAAAAGAATCATGACATAGGCTTCAATAATCCCCATAAAGAAGATGACTAATGGAACAAATTGTAAAAATACATCAAGAGCGATCATACTGCCTGATGGCATAAAACCTTCTACCATATGATAAATTGAGGTTGCTTCACTGATCAAGTCCATTTCAAACAGCTTTGAAAACAGCGTATACATCAATATATTAGAGAGTAATGTTATCGTGGTTGTGACTAAAAACAAAGTCGTAGCATTGACTTTCTTTTTTACACAATAGCCAATCACAATCCCTGCCAATAGTGCCGATACCGCATAATAAAGGCTGAGCGGTGATGCAACAAATAACGTAATAAAGAAAATCGCTATGCTTAATGTCAGTGAATCCTTCAGTTCATATTTATATCCATACCAGACAATTAAGGTCGGCAGTATAAAATACAAATAATAACCAAACAATCCCCCACTGTACATATCAATTAAAAAGAGGGTTCCAAAAATAGCGGAAATAGCCGCCCCTTCTACGATTTTTCTTGTTTTTTTCTGTCTCATTTTCTCACCTGATTTGCATATTTTAAAATATTTATCGTATATCTATTGTTTTTCATATCATTTTAATATAATTATAGCCTTTTGACCACTGTTTTTTATCATAATTTGTAATTATCACCGTAATATCTTTAGTATTTTATTCTCTGCTAATTTATTATTTACTTAAATTAATTGGAATTTTAAAAGAAATTCGAAAATAAAAAAACTCCTGTTTCTACAAGAGTTAAGTGTATACAAAGTTATTTGAGCCTGTACAATGATCTATCTGATATTGCTTCTGTCCGATTTAAAATATTTACTTTATTTAACAAATCATTTAATAGACAAAGACAACAATGAATGTATATACAATTAGAGTAACAATCATGAATAATGATATAAAGGCGGCTTGAAAATCTGCATCCTCTTCTGATTTATTCAGAGGGGATACTAACATTGGTATTGCAAATCCGGTTGGACACATAAAATAAATAAGGACTGCGATTCTATAGATTTTATCTGCCATTAAATGTGGGAAGAAAATAAAGAATCCGGCAATCACACAGATATAAAACAAAACTCTAACAGTCAGCAGTTTTATGAGTGAGCCTAATGTTCCCTTGTTAATCTTCAAATTATAACCAATAATAAACAGAATCGTCCCGACAATTGGCCCTGTTGCCTGCGAAATCGTATTAGTATAAATATCAATAAACGGTGTTGTACTTAAATAGGCATAGGCTCCTGTAAAGTTTAGTATTAGGGCAAGACTGACGGCAATGACAAATGAGTTTGTGAAAATGGTTTTTATCAATTCTTTTGCACTTGTTTTTCCGGCTGTTGATTTAGCTACCAAAATCGGAATAACCACAAACGCTATAAAAGTTCCTGCAATATCAAAAATTACAGTATTACTGGCAAAACTCAAACCAACAATAGAGGTATATAATGGTAAAGCGACATTTCCTCCCTCACAAGTGGTCAGCAAATAAGGGGAAATATGAGCCACCTTTTTGCCTGTAAAGCGACTTAAAACTTTCCCTAGAATAATCGCTAAGCCAAAAGCGATAAATACATATAGAATAATCCATATTGCAGAAGTTTCTATTTTCGCTGTAAATAGGACATTAAAAATCATAACAGGAAATAAAATATTAAAAACAATGTTATTGGCGCCGTCTTTTTGTTCAGGTGTAATCCATTTTTTTATTCTTGCTAGCAAACCTAGTCCGATCATAAAAAAGACTGGAAATAACGTTGATAATGCTGTCATATAAATTTCTCCTCTCTTTTCGGTATCATTATACATAGTTGTTTTCTCCATATCAAATACCTATATTTTATGTCTATCTATACTTGATAAGCATGGATAATTAAAATATAATTATCAAGAGGTGATACATTATGGAATTAAGAGTATTACAATACTTTTTAACAATCACTAGAGAGGAAAGCATATCAAAAGCAGCAGAATCATTGCATATTACTCAACCTACATTATCAAGACAGATAAAGGAATTGGAAAATGAATTTAAAAAACCGTTGTTTATTAGAGGAACTAGAAAAATCACTTTAACTAAAGACGGCGTTTTGTTTAAACAATATGCACAGGAAATTGTTAGCTTAGCCGAAAAAGCAGAAAGAGACATGTTGAAAAAAGATGAAGAGCTTTCTGGAGATATTTATATTGGCAGCGGCGAAAGTCCAGGAATTCGATTAGTAATGAAAGTTTTATCAAAAATGCAGATCACATATCCGCATATTCAATTTCATCTGTTTAGTGGTAATGCCCAAGATGTAGCCTATCGATTGGATAGCGGTTTGTTGGATTTTGGAATCTTTATAGATCCCGTTGATCTCACTAAATATGATTATTTTAGACTCCCTGTAAAAGAAACTTTGGGAATTTTAATGAGAAAAGACAGTCCTTTAGCCAGTTACGATTATATCACTCCTCAGTTATTGAAAAACGAATCCATTATTTTATTTGACCAAGATATTGTTAAAAATGAAATTGCTGGGTGGATTGGAGGCAATCAACGAAAATTAAATGTCAGAGTAACCTATAATTTGATCAATAATATTGCTTTGCTTGTTGAAGAAGGCGGCGGTTACGCATTCACGTTTCAGGATCTCGTTTCCACTGATGATCACAGCGAATTATGTTTTAAGCCTCTTTCTCCAAGCTTAGATGTAGGTATCAATATTGCATGGAAAAAATACCACTTATTTTCAAAGCAGTCTGAACAATTTTTAGAGTTGTTAAAGGAGGAGGCTGGAAAAGTTTAACAAAAAACTGTAATGTTTCCTGATGATTTTAATCATTTAGAAACGTTACAGTTTTCTTATGCCCTATTACAAAAAAACCTCAGATTAAAATCCAAGGTTTAGATACTTTATTATTCACCAACGTATGGTAATAAAGCCATTTGTCTAGCTCTTTTGATAGCAGTTGCTAACATTCTTTGATATTTAGCACTTGTACCAGTTACACGTCTTGGGATAATTTTTCCATTAGCTGAAATAAATCTTTTTAATAATTCTACATCTTTATAATCGATTTCAGTAATTTTATTTTTTGTGAAATAACAAATTTTCTTTCTACCCATTCTTTGTTTTCTGTAAGCCATGTTTACACATCCTTCCTAATTAAAATTGTATGTCATCATCCATAATGTCGAATGCATTGCTGACATTGTCAAAATCATTACTAAAATCATTTGACTCAACATTATAGAATGATTGATTTGATGTATCGATCTGTGGTTGCGCTTTTTCACGAGCCGCCTTTGTTTCTAAGAACTGAACAGAATCACACACAACCTCAACAACAGTACGTTTTGTACCATCTTGAGCATCATATTGACGTGATTGAATTCTTCCTTCTACGCCTACTAAAGAACCTTTCGAACAATAACGTTCAACATTTTCGGCTGCTTTATTCCAAACGACACAGTTAATAAAATCTGTTTGACGTTCTCCATTAGCACTTGAAAAATTACGGTTGATTGCAAGTGAGAAGCTTGTTACAGCTGCTCCAGAAGGAGTTCTTCTAAGTTCAGGGTCTCTTGTCATACGCCCCACCAATACTACACGATTTATCATATCTCTACCTCTTATTTACGAATAATCATATGACGTAAAATGTTGGCATTGATTCTTGATAAACGATCTAACTCAGCAACGTCTGCAGCTGAAGTAGTTGTATCAACAATGACATAGTAACCTCTTGTGAAGTCTTTGATTTCATACGCTAATTCACGTACTCCCCATTCGTTCACATTGTCAACAGTTCCATTATTAGCAGTTAAAATGTTTTTCACATTTTCTAATAATGCAGCTCTTGTATCGTCTTCTAAATTAGGACGAAGGATAAACATAATTTCGTATTTATTCATCTCTTGTGCACCTCCCTATGGTCTATTGGCTTATACTTAATATATAAGCAGGCAGTAAATTATTTTTACATGCTTTATCATTTTAGCATACCCTTAGACCTTTGTAAACAAAAATTACTATGAATCTTCCAACATTTTTCGTTATTTATAAAACATGGCTTGACTGCTGCTATCTATCTTTCTATACACTTTATTTTGATAAATTCCTTAAAGATCTTCCGGTGTTGTTATTTTGATATTACCATAGTCCCCTTCAACCATCCTTACTTTTACATCTGTCAGCATCTCAACTAATGAAGCATCATCCGTTCCTAAAATCTGCTGTTTTTTTGCCAAATGGTAAGCTTCTTTAATGATTTCTGTTTTAAATGCCTGTGGGGTTTGTGCATGCATGAGGCTTGCACGATTTGGTGTTTCTCTCACAAAACCATCTTCATCCACTATTTTGATCGTATCTTTTGCCGATACCATCAATAAACAAGCCTCATATCGTTCTAAGGCTGCTAACAATCGATCAATACAATCTTTTGTTAAATAAGGGCGAGCCCCGTCATGAATCATCACATAATCCGATTTAACTCGCAATAATCCCTGATACACACTGTCTTGTCTTTCTTTTCCGCCTAGGCACCATTCTACTTTTTTTGTGGAATGAAATAACTCTATAAATTCTTTTTGATCTTGTGGACTAATCACTAAAATAATTTGAACACAACACTCATCTGCGGTAAAAATACCAACAGTTTTTTCGATGACTGTCTTTTGTCCATCCATTTTGTAAAGAAGCTTATTATAGCCTAAGCCCATTCTTTTTCCCATACCTGCACAAGGTATTACTACACTATAGTTCATAAAAATCACCCATGTGTATTATATCACACATGGGTGTTGTTTAATATCTGCTTATACATATATTGTTTCACAGCGCGCTTTATTGCCCTTGCTCCATACTTTTGAATCTCCTCTTTAGGTAGCAGCTCATTTAATTTGTTACTTTCATACTGGATATCCATATTTAATTGCTTATTGTAGGTTTCAATCTGCATATCTGCAATCTGTCGAGCCGCATCTTCACTGATTGGATCAAAATAAATAACCTGATCAATACGGTTCAGCCATTCTTTAGGGAAAATAGAATCGATAATGTTATTCTTTTTCTTATCCTTTTTAAAACCAATAGAATCTTTCAAAGCGTCACAGCCGGCATTTGAAGTCATAATAATAATACATTCTTTAAAATCAATGGTTTTTCCACGTTGATCTTTTAAAACCCCTTCATCAAAAACAGATAAGAAAAGATTTAATACGTCACGATGCGCTTTTTCAATTTCATCTAATAAGATTACGCTTCGCGGATGGCTGCTCATATGCTTCACTAGCAATGACTGCTCATCATATCCGATATATCCGGGACTTGCTCCGATGATCTTGCTTACGCTGCTGGATTCCTTGTATTCAGACATATCTAATTTGATAAAATGATGTTCATCATCTAAATAATACTTTGCCAACAGTTTTGCAATCTCTGTCTTACCTACACCGGTAGGTCCCACAAATAAAGAAACCCATTTAGGCTGTCCATCTTCATATAATCCACTTTCAACCAAAGAGAGTTGCTGAATGATTGTTTCGATTGCTTCGTCCTGCCCTTTAATATACTTGAGCAACTGTCCTTTTAAGTACTGTAATCGATTGCTGTGGGCTTTCATATTGGTCAGCTCTTCAACCATTTTATCCACATCATGCTTATCGATACTTTCACTCTTATTCATCTTCGCTCTTACTAAAATTAAATCTAAAAGATCTATAGCACTATCCGGCATAAAACGATTATGAAAATGACGTGAGGCATTTTCAACCAGATATGGAATTAAACTGTCCTCTAGCTTTACCTGATGAAATTTTTCAAAGGATTCTTTTAATCCCTCAATGATCGCCGTTGTTTCAGCAAGTGTTGTCGGATCTAAATGAACATACTGGAAACGACGGTTTAAAGCTTCATCTTTTTCAAAATACTTGTAGTACTCATCTTGTGTAGTAGCACCGATACAGGTAAACTGTCTTCTTGCAATATAAGGCTTGATAATATTCGAAGCATCAATCGCTCCTTCTGCACCACCGGCACCTATAATATTATGGATTTCGTCGATAAAAATAATGCAATGAGGATCATTGCATACTTTACGTATGATCTTCTTAAACTTTTCTTCAAATTCACCACGATATTTTGTTCCTGCTACAACACTGACAAGATCTAATTCGTAGAGCGTACATTCTTTTAAGGCTTCCGGTACATTTCCATTATTAATTTCAATAGCCAGTTTTTCTACTAAAGCTGTCTTTCCAACTCCCGCTTTTCCAACAATGATTGCATTATTCTTTTCTTTACGACTGAGGACTTCTATTAACTGATGAAGTTCTTTATCCCGACCGATGACGAAAGTATTTTGAGCTTTTACTCGTTTATTGATATTGATTAATTCATTAATTTGATCAAGCTCATTTTCTGTCTTTGTCATTTCTTCCAATTCCTCTTTTACTTCTTCAATATCGACATCATACTTTTTCAGCAATTCTATTGCCACACTGTCTTCTACGCTTAAAAGCCCCAAGCATAGACATTCCACGCTTACCTTTTTTTCACCACGCTGATGTGATTCTTTAATCGCCTTATCTAAGATAACACGAACAATATTTGTATATTCCATATAAAAGGGCTGCATGTCATTGGTTCCAAACAAGCGAATGATGTCATCCTGCAATTTCTGCTCCGTAATCTGATACTTTTCCAGTAAGGGATACATTGCATTATCTTTCATTTTCATAATCGATAATAGCAGATGCTCGCTGCCTACGTTTGCATGTCCCAAATCAAACGCAACACTTTCAGCTATCACAATGATCTTTTGTGCTTTTTCACTAAACTTAGTTAACATAGTACACCTACTTTCTCTTTCTATTGTATGAAATTACTTTTAAATTATTAACCTTTTATCCCGGCTTTAAACAACACACAAAAGTTTATTCAATGCTCTTTATTTTATACGTGACTATGTTACAATTAATGACAAGGAGATGTGTATATGAAACTTTTAGAAACAACACGATTAGTGCTGAGAGATTGGCAACAAAGTGATTTAAATGATTTTTTTGCCTATGCATCAAAACCTAATATTGGTCCTGCTGCTGGCTGGCCCGCTCATACCTGCATTGCGACCACACAGCAAATTTTAGACAGCTTTATTAAAGGTCAAGAGGTTTGGGCAATTACAGATAAACAGTCTCATCGTGTCATCGGTTCTATTGGACTGCATCCTGATGAACATCGCAAGAATCCTAATTGCCGTATGATTGGTTATATTTTAGATGATCAATACTGGGGGAAAGGACTGATGAAAGAAGCTGTAGATGCTGTACTCGACTATGCTTTTAATGATCTATCATTAGAACTTATTTCAGTTTATCATTACCCATTTAATCAGCAGTCAAAAAGAGTTATTGAAAAATGTGGCTTTACTTATGAAGGAACCATGCGCCATGCCCTTATTCATTTTGATAAAGGAGTCATTGATAGCTGCTGCTACTCCATGACCAAAGAGGAATTTAACCAGCAAAAAAGATCTTAAATATTTGATTTGACTCCAATCCGTTCGCTTTTCATCTAGCTTTTTGGAGTTATCTCAATTTTCAAGATCTTTTTCTTATTATTTTATCATCACAAATTGAAACGGCTTCAACTCTCCTAATTGATAGTCCGTATAGTTGTTCAATAATATATTTCCCTTAATCTCCCTGATTTTAAGTGTTTTTGGACTGAAATTGCATAGACAGCGGATCTTTCCCTCTGCGCTCACACGTGAATAAGCAATGACATCATCCGGCATTTCTAATAATTCTTCAAAGTCACCTTCCACTAAGATTGATTCTGCTTTACGAAGTGCTATCATCAATTTATAGAATTGAAAAACTGAGGGCTCATTGTTTAGTTGTTCAGCTACATTAATTTCTTTGTAGTTATCCATCATTTTAATCCATGGTTTTACGTCTGAAAATCCAGCATACTCACTGTCATCCCAATGCATTGGCGTTCGTGTATTATCACGACTTCTTAAATTCACAAAATGCAGTGCTTCTTCTTTACTGTACCCTTCTTCTATCGCTCTTTGATATTGACCAATACTGCCAATGTCATTGAATTCATCAATGCTTTGACGAGTAAAATTGACCATTCCAATTTCCTGACCCTGATAGATAAATGGTGTTCCTCTTAAATTAAAGAACATCCCTGCCAGCATTGTTTTTGAATAATAATGTCGATCTTCTTCATTAACAATCAGCTTATCGATGGAACGCGGCTGGTCATGATTTTCTAAAAAGCTTGCAACCCAGCCAATCTTTTGAATCTCTCTTTGACCTGTAAATAATAATTCGCGATATTCCTTAGGTGTCCACGCTTTTCTTTTAAACCATTCTTCATCTTCACCGATATCAAAATTAGAGTAATTAAAATCAAACATCATTGAAAAGCATCCTTGATCTCCAATAAAAATTCCTAAATCAGGATAGTTAACTCCTACCGCTTCAGCTACTGTCATACAATTATGTTTTGCAAAGGTCTCTCTTTTCATTTCTTCAAAGAATTTTTCTATTCCTGACTGGTTCCTTGAAAAAGCAAAGCATGCAGATAAGCCATCGGTACCATCAACCGGTCCATCTTGATAACGCTGATCCTTTTTTATAAAGTTGATCGCATCTACCCTAAATCCCGCAATTCCTTTTTCCAGCCACCAATTGATCATCTTATATAAATCTTGACGCATTTGTGGATTTTCCCAATTTAAATCCGGTTGACGCTGCGAAAAAGCATGAAAATAATAATCCTCTGTACCTTCCACTTTTTTCCAAACTGAACCGCCAAATACACTGCGCCAATTCGTTGGCTCTTTACCATCTTTTGATGATTTAAAGATATAGTAATCCCGATAAGGGCTATCCGGATTCGCAATCGCTTCTTTAAACCAAGGATGTTCGTCTGAGGTATGGTTAATTACCAAATCCATGATAATTTTAATATTTTTCTTTTTAGCTTCTTGAATTAACTCTTCTAAATCCTGCATCGTTCCAAATTCCGGGTTAATGTCATAATAATCGGAAATATCGTAACCATTATCATCCATTGGGGATTTATAGATAGGACACAGCCACAGCAATGTCACCCCTAAATTTTCTAAATAATCCAGTTTTTCTGTAATTCCTTTAATGTCACCGATTCCATCATGATTAGTATCCTTAAAACTTCTTGGATAGATCTGATAAGCAACTTCATTTTTCCACCATTCGTTCATAAGTCATCCTCCATATAATTATATTATACAAAATTGAATTGGTAATTTGTGGCTCTTTTTTGATTTTATTACAGCACATTTTTGACAAAAAAACATGCCGAAGCATGTTTAATATAAAGCATTATATGATGGATAGATGGCAATCAATGCATCTGACTGCAATCGCTGCATTACACTAGCAAGGACACTTTCCGGTATTGCCACACATCCATATGTATAACTTCCTATATCACAGTGGATAAAAATAGCGGACCCTACTCCAGGAGTACAATTCGGATTATAGTTAATATTTACACAGTAATTATAATATCCCGGAAATTCAACAATATGCTCCGCACTGCTCCAATCGGAAGCAGTTTGTGTGATATCTACAAATTGATTATAGTATTTTGAGTTTACATCATCCACCCAATAATGGTTGCTGTTTGCCTGAGTGTAACCGTATGTTGCACCCGGATTTCCATTCAAGCCAAAATTCATTCCTAGACTAAAGACGCCATTTGGTGTTGTTCTTGACCATTCTGTTGTTGGACCAATGCCATTCACACCGACACGCGCACTGCATTGAAGAACCTCAACCCAAACTCCGTTGCGTTTTTCATGTAAAGCAAAATCAGCATACGATCCTCCGGTTCCAACAACCGTAAGTAATTGTGTTGTATTATTTGAAGCACTAAGACTTGCAGCTAAAGACTGCTGAACATCTTGGGGAGGGGTCTGGTTTTCAACATTTGATGTTGACCCTGCATTTGAATTGCTTGTTGCAGTATTGCTTCCTAACTCTGGCGTATCAGAGGACGCCGTTGCTTCTTGTTCATCTGTTTTCTTTTCGATCACTGTTACACTTACTGTCTTTTGTGTTTCGTTTCCGGCAATATCCCTTACAGATACTACCATCGAATAATCCCCAGGTTCGTCTTTATTAATAAGAGAGAGATCATATTTTATTTCTTCTAATTCATTTAAATCTTTTGCTGTAAATAAATTCTCTGTTGCTAATTCTTCTCCCTGAGTCAGTTCTAGTTGATCCGGTCCATCTAATTCCGGCTTGATGGTATCTTCAATCACAATCTTAAAAGTAAGTTCTTCTTTGTTATAAAGAATTTTAGCAGAATATTCTCCAGTCTTAACAAAAGATAATTCGTCTTTCACCATTTTAGACTGATCCGGAATATCTACAACCAATTCCATTTTTTCCAGTTCATCTTGCGTTATATTTTCTGTATCTAAATAATCTTTTAAATCAGTACTTAACGCAGTTCCCAATTCCGCTTTAAATACATCCTGCTTTAATTTTAATTCTTTTTTCTGACTGCACCCAGCTATCGCGATAATCAACCCAATCGCAATCCATATTTTACACATCTTTATCATTTTATCCCACCTAACATATCCATTATAACAATTCCGACAAGCAAAAACCAACTACTTTCTTATAAAAGAAAAGAATGAGCTGCCCCCATTCTTAACTAGCTAAAACCTTTATAACACCACATGCAATCTTCTTGCCCGCATTTCCTGCTGGCTGACTGGTAAAATCATCCACCTTATCATGAATGATGATCGTTCGATTAACGATTTGATCCGGAGAAAACTTATCGGTATACACACACATCCAAGCGTACCCCTGATTTGAAAACAAAGGTGGTAAATCTCCGGTATGGTAAGGGTGCGGACAGTCATTTAAAGAAAAATGACTGCCTGAATTTTTATAAGGATCTTCTTTATCTCCGGTACAACTATCTCCAGCATGAATGTGTAAAGCATGGATTCCCTGATTGCAGCTTGTCTGCGGCAACCCGGACACCTCAACCATGATCAAAGCCCCATCAAGATATTTATATGCTGTCATCATGCCGGTAATCCCATTTCCTGAAATAGAAGCATAAACCTGTGGCGTATCATAATATAAAACTTTTAAAATATCAAAAGAGTTCAAAGCAATTCCCCCTTGTATACCATATGTTTGCTGCTTTGATTTGGTGCCTATCTTTATCCACAGTATTTACATAGTAAATTATTTAGTAATTCAACATGATGCTGCTCATCTAAAATAATTCTTTCCAACATCTTTACTATATTTTCATCACAAATAATAGCTGCCTGCTGCTGATATTTTTTTATGGCATCTTGTTCTCCTTGAATTGCATATTTTAATAAACAGCTTAATTCCTTTGGATATGCATGAAATTGCGGTGACCAATATTCAAAATTGCCTTGATCGCATGACCACCAGCGGGGATCAACACCCTCCAGCAGACAAAATTGACTAAAAATATCTAAATGATGCATTTCGACAATACTGATTGCGTGAAATGTATCTGATATTTCCTTAAATCCCGGGCTTGTAATAATTTTATTATATGTGTACAAACTTACTGCATTTACTTCAGAATTACTGCTTCCTATATTTGATAAAAGCATATAACCATATTCAGGATAAACACCATTGATCTGAATTGGCGGATAGGGTAAATCAACTTTATAACGGCTCATATCAGCACCTCCATTATAAATATACGGCAGCTTTGTACATTTATGTAAAGAAAACGAAAAAGTGGTTTTCACCACTTATATATTTTATTATATCATATATTTCCATTAAAAGAATAGGCTTTTTTAAACATAGAAAAACGATTGTATTTCCAATCATGTATGACTATTATGTAAGTAGAAAGAGGAAGAAGTTCTTCAATGATGTAATAATAAAAAGAAGGGCAAATCCTTTGAGCATTGTTAATCTTAACCTATTTACCCCAAACACAACGTCCACAAAGTTAAGATTGAACGGTGGAACAAATTATCTAATATGGATCGTACAACGGAGTTTTAGAGAAAATTCTAACTCATAGTTAACTAACTGATGATCAACCATTAGATGAAATGTTCAAAAAGAGTTATGACAAAAGTCATAGCTCTTTTTCATTGTCCTCATCTTCACTTGTCACAATAGTAGATTCAATCGATTCAATAGCCGGACCATCCAATACTTTACCCGTGTAGTCAAAACGTGAACCATGGCACGGACATTCAAATGTGTGTTCTGAAGAATTATATTTTAATATACATCCTAAATGACTGCATACAGGAACAAATCCATAATAATGTCCATTTTCTTTATAGACGGCAACCATTGTATCATTTAAATCTGTCACTGTCCCACTATGATTATCCATATTTTCAATATCAACTTTCTTTAAAACAATACGGTCTACAATTTCCGCTTTCATTGTTCTTAATGCTAATCTTGAAAAAGCAGATGCACTGGTTATTGGTTTAAAACGATGCGGTTCATACAAATCTTGATATTCACTTTCCTTGTTCAATATTAATTCGCTAATTAATTTTCCTGCAACATGACTCATAGTAATACCCCACTTATTGTAACCAGTTGCGACAAACATTGTAGGATCACCTTTATCATAATACCCAATCATCGGTAAACCGTCATGACTGATACAGTCTTGATTATGCCATGTTTGAATTTTATCATAGACTCGCAACGGTTTTTCTTTATCCCCTACAAGTCGTTCATTTGTCACATGCAAATTATAATGATCGATATTGCGACGGCTGTAGATATCATCATCTTCACATAAAACAATTCGACGATCTCTTTGCGGCGTTAAAAAAAGTGCCGAACGAACCTGATGCATTTTCAAAAAATACATACTAGGAAAATTAAAGATAGGATAGCGTGTCGCTACCACTACATATTTAGCGGTAATGCGATGTTGTCCAGATTTTAAAACATGCTTATGCTGAATCTTGGTATGATTAAGCACTTTTGTATGTTCATAGATATTAACATTATCTAATGTTTCTACGATTCCCTTCATATATTTTACTGGATCAAAGGTACCTAATGGGAACATCTTAATTTGATTGGTTGTAAACTCCATGGTGGAAATACTTCCTTCAAGCATATCACAAACTGTTTTTAAATCCTGTGGTTTATCAACAGAATAGAAATAATGCGGATTCACACTAAAGTCACACTGAATATTATTTTTCTCTATGATTTCAACTAAGGAAATATAGGCTTCTAAATTTGATTTAAAATATCGCAGTGCTGTCAATTCATTAAAAGACTGCTTAATATTTTTTAAAACACTCGGATGGAAATAGGAGATTTTTCCTGTCATATGAGAGGAAGAATGCGATCCAATCTCATCTCCTTCTACCAGTGTAATATGATACTGACTGTCCTTTAAAAAGTATGCACACATAAGCCCCGTCAATCCACCGCCAATAATTAGAACATCAGTCTCGATATCATGATCTAATGCTGGAAACTTTTTAATTTTTGTTTTTTGCTGCCAATAAGATTCTTTCATTTTTATCACCCTAATAAGTATGACCAGAAAATAAAAGAAATATAGATTTAGAATTATAAATATTAAAAAATAACACTTTTCCCCATAATTTCATATACACTATAACTATATAAATATTAAAATCCGGAATATTTACTCCGGATTTACGTGATTTTAATGATGGATAACAATTTTTAAGATTGCTTTTCATCAGCTAACTTTATTTTAAATTTTGAACCACCTTCTACAAGATATTTTGCTTCTTCGTATCTAGTATTTCATAGGACAGCGTGACTGTTTTGCTTTCTCTAACTTTAACTGAAAAATTCTTCTCACCTAAAATAATATTTTCATATCTCTTCCCATCGATTTCCAACTTCCATAAGGAACTGTCACAAGAAATCATTTCTTTTGATCAATTCTCCACTTTTATATCGACATCAAGTGTTATTTTGTCATGAAAGATAATTTCAGTCACACCATCCTCTGTGATATGAAATTCCACATTTTATATTCAATAATATCACTTAAATTGCAGCTCTTTTGCTTAGTGCATCCTACCAAAAGCAATAAAACGCAAATAATAATTATTTTTCACTAGATTTTCTTAGATTTAATAACTTCATCTAAGCATTGAATCCACTGCTCAACACTTGTCCATTTATGCCAAATCGGCAGATCAAAATGGTTAGGATCCCCTTTTTTAACAAACTCACTGAAATAGCAATTCATTTTATCTGATAATTCATAATCTCCAGGTGTAAATGGTCTCCAGCATCTTTTCAAAGTTCCAAATTCATACCATAACTCGCCTGAATGGAATGCTCCCGCTTGATCACCTGGCAATTCCTTTTCAAATGAATACACATAAACCGGTGCATCATGCAGCTGACTCTGTAATTTTGCGAATCCTTTTGTGGATTCAAGAATCGCATGTGCTGTTTCTTTGGAAAACAGTTCATCTTTCGTACAGCCAATCATATAAGGAATATCGTGGAAAGCTGCTTTGGATAAAATCTTGTCGCATTCCTCTATCAGTAATTCTCCATCGATGTTTGGTCCCAGCAGTTCTAATGGATTGATTTGATGGTCTGCCAGATATTGATGAATGTCATGAATAAGCACTTTATATGGTGCGGCTCTTAATTGTGCTAAATCCTTGTATCCCAATCCGGCAATAACCTCTTTCATGATATCAGCCTGCTTTTCCTGAGTGATCTCCTGACAGATACTATTTGTTCCAGCGGCACTTTGCATAATAGCTTTAGAAAAGAGTCCTTTTGTCTTATCTGTTGAACAAATGATTTGGACACTTCGACTTCCTGCCGATTGCCCCATGATTGTAATATTATTAGCGTCTCCACCAAAAGCTTCAATGTGTTCATGGACAAATTGAATAGCCGCTATTTGGTCATAAATTCCAAAATTTCCTCTTTCATTTTCCTCTTGAAGCCATGGATGAGATAAGAATCCCATCACTCCCAAGCGATAATTAATTGTAACTAAAATGACCTTTCTCGAACAAAACTTCGCTCCATCAAATTCAATTTCATGACCATATCCACCTGTATATGCTCCTCCATGAATCCAAAGTAAAACAGGCAATTTTTCTTCTTTTGTTGCCGCCGGTGTCCAAATATTCAAATACAGGCTATCCTCTGACATAGCTTCTTGGTGTTCAAAAAATTCTTTTTGGTAAAATGAACCTAATTCATGTCTAGGCTGAACACTAATCGGACTAAAGGTATCCGCTGTATATACCCCTTGAAACGCATCAAGTGGCTGCGGTTTTTTCCAGCGTAAACTTCCAACCGGTGCCTTCGCATATGCAATCCCCTTAAATACTGTATACTGTGGGTGATCATCCTGAACTCCCACATATGTCCCTAATTTTGTTTTTGCTTCTAATAATGCCATAAACAAACCTCCTTGCTCCCATTATACTACAACTTTAATTTAATTGTATCGTACTCCCTCATTAATTGTATAACTTCTTTATACACATGAGCATCTACTTGTTTTAAGTCCCCTAAAATCTGCCCAATCATTGCCTTATTAATGGTGGTCTGTTTATGACAGCGTATAAAGCATTGTTCATGCAGCCCTAATTGATGACACAGCTCCCAAGATAAACAATAATCAAATTGAGGTGAATAAAATTCTCTGCGTTTCAGCGTTGCAATTGGCAACACTAGAAATTCCTCATCCGATAAAGGGTAACTTGCCATAATTAAAGCCGGTCTGGCTTTATAAGCATAATGATGATTTTGCACATTATAATAAGGAAATAAGGTAATGACAATTTTACCTCTCCACATCTGCATGTTCTTCAAAGAAGCAACCCCAATCTGTATCAAACGGTTTTATCTTTTGGGCATCCTTCACTATATCACTCATCTTTAATGGTTTTGTCCCTATTTCGTTTTTACGCATTGCTTTTCTTGAATTTTTCCAAGAAATTTCCTGATGTGTTAAACGACATAAATCTATAGACTGGCGATTCCCATATTGCTTTAGCACACTATCTATCAGCATTTTTGTTTGAAGCGAAACCGGGATCGAAAAATCTTCTATACGATAAAATATGCTTCTTACTTCCAAAGATACCGGTCCATGCACCCAGCCCAGCAGAGATTCCTCAAATATAGGCTGATGATAAACGTTTAAAGCTTCACGCTGTAATAGATATAATAGTTTATGTAGTTTCAGCTCATCCATAGTCTGCCCGTAAAGAGTGCGATAATGATTATAAAGATACGCCGCTATATGTTCAACTTGTTCCATAACATCACCATATACATTATAGCAGATTGCTCTTGATCATTCGTTTCATCTTCATTCCAACTTTACAGCAAAAACCCTGCCCGTTAATCGTTTAACCAGCAGGATTCATTATACATGACACAGTTATGATTTTTGTGGAGTCTCCCTAATAATTTCATCCTCCATCCAATGAAGTTTACGATCAATAACAAAATGATCGATCAGTAAACCAAACGATACCGCCAGCAATAAGCCACGATATAAATTAAATCCTCCACAGAAATAATTCAGTCCATAGAAAATAAGAAGTCCGGAAATTCTTCCTGCTGCTGTAGGAAATTCGCAGGCAATGATGTAATCGCCATCATTGAATCCATCTTTCGCCCTAGAAGAAAGCTGATACTTCATGGTTTGGAAGATAACAGAGTTCCAGCATAGGATAACACCATTTAGGATAAAACACATAATCAAGCTCCATGGCTTAGCCACAATAGCCAAAGTTCCAATAGAAATTAAATAAATAATTGATGCCCATAAATGATATTTCTTTTGATTTTCTAAAGTAAATTTACTTGCGATAAAAATCGAACTTAACACACCAATTAATGACATTGCCGAGTTCAGATTTCCGATGATCTGTTCATTATTTAATATGATATAGGCAAAGACCATAAATATTTGTCCATAAATCGCTTCTCTTAATCCAAAACTAAAATTATAATAGCGATTTGCATCCCAGTATTTATTATGCTTTAATTTCAAAATAGGTAAAACATGATACTCTTCATCAAACTTAACATTTTTAAGCAAACAGGAAATGATAATAGCCAAGATATAAACAATGACACTAAATGCAAATAAGATATAGTAACCCGTTAATTCACTGTAACGCACTATAATCGCCCCGGAAATCATAGGTGCAACTACTCCAAAAATATAGCTAAATGAGGTTTGATAACTAAAGAATGTGGCACGATGTTTTTCTCCGGTAAATTTTCCTACTAGGATATTAAAGGCAAAGTAATACATTCCCATTCCAATGCCATTAAAAATCCCCAAATAGATCAAATACTTGCTTGCCTCAGCCTGCAGCAGCAAAATAAGACTGTAGTAGATAATAGATGATACAATTCCAACTTTCAGCAAGGTAAGAATAGATCCTTTTTTAACATAATATGTTCCAAACAAAAACGACCCTAATAATGCAATATAATTGGAAACATTTTGCAGAATCATCAATCCCATATTATCCGTTAAACGTATCAAATATACATTGACAAATGTTGCCGCAATCGTCATTCCCGATAGGAATAAGATTCCAACCATCAATAAGATTTTCGCATCTCTTGATAACGGCTCTCGCTTCTTTTTCTTCTTCATATGATTATCCCCCTATTAATGCGATAATAGCGCGTTTATGTAAGGAAATAATCTTTTTTTCAAAGCGTGAAATATTATTAACCAATTTATAGGCACTTTCAAGCACTTTGTTACTTATTTGTTACTTATTCATGAATATTTTTCCATATTTTCAATGAAAAAAGCTATCTAAATTTGATAGCTTTTCATGCTTAAAAAGGGACAGTTATCTCTTAAATCCCTTTATAATTTTAGTCTTCCCGTCTGCGTAGTGTACAACTATTTGGCAGCACCCACATACCGGACACTGGTAATAATACGCCTTAAACTTTCCATTCTCCTCGTAGAACACATCATATGTACTAACATTTTCTCCACACTTACATTTAAAAATCATTTTTGCACCTTCTACTATGTATAAGAACAATATTAATCTTAAACACATTATTTGTAAATAGGTTGATGTGTATAAACACGTCATGTTTCTATTTACTATATTTCTAAAATTTTGTTGCAATATTTTTAGATTTATTGTTATCATAAATATCATATGTTACTCTTAAAATAACCTTAAGGTATATTTCAAGCGCTGAAATGTTTATTTGAAAGTCTATATAAAAGAGAGGGAATAAAAATGAAAAAAAATAGTTTTTCAAAACTATTTTGCGCTACAGTGATGACATTTTCACTGTTTTGCGTAAATACTCATGCTATTAATGCTCAAGAAAGTCAAGATAATGATTTTTATATCGAAGAAGGTCAAATTAATTTAGAAAATCTTTCATTAGAATATGTCGAAGAGAACGATGAAATTGTAGTTAACTCTAAAAGTCGTACCACTAATACAGCAATTGAAGAAGACAGACTACTGACTATTTTAGAAACTTCACCCGAACTGAATAAATATCTTAAAAGATCACTTTCTGAAGGAAATTCATCTGAAAATATGTACATTGGATATTCTACGGTTTATCTCAAAGAAATAGAGGTTCAAGGTGGTACGGACGTTTATCCACTATCAAAAACAGAAATGCAAAATATTAATTCGCGTATCGTGGGAAATGGAACAACTTATCATGGTGGAAAGTTTACTTTATACACTGTTGCCCAGCAAAATCCTGCTACCGGGCAATATGCTGCTGGAACAGTCGGTCAATGGTATGATTTAGCCCCAGGTCTTGATAATAAAGTAAGATTATTTTATACTCCTGATGCAATTTCTTTGTATATGCCTGAAGGGTTTATGTGTACTGATTCACGAGTTAATGGTGACTATCGTTATAGTGATAAAGTTTTTGATGGAGACAGAAATACCATTTATAGTGTGCAACTTGTAAAAGAAGGAGATTTATTACTTGTTGATAGAACTATAGCCTTAGATACAAAAGGTCTTAATTATGGCTTCAATATGACAGAGAAAAAAGCTACTAGTTGTTATGTACATAATTATTCACAATTAAACTTATCTTTTTCTGGTAGTCCTACTTCTCCATCAATTGGTGTAGGCGGAAATAGTAATTACTGGACTATTTCAAGCAGTGTAATTTTCCTTGGCTAAAAAATTCATTATTCTTATAGTTTCGGGTTTATGTGTACTTGGTGGTTGTTTAATAATTAATGAGTATAGAGAATTATATAAATATACCTATGCCAAAAATGATTATAATAAAGAGTTGGAATTGATAAGAAATAACTATCAAATAACAGATGCTATTCATTTAGTAAAGCAAGTTGAACTAACAAATACGGATATAGCAAAATTATACGTAGATAACAATGATAATCTTATTTTTTCATTATCTGAGAAATCAAAAGATCCTGAAAGATTCTATATAAAAGATATGGTATCATCTACCAATCAAGTGGATGAACTTCATAATTATGAGTATATTAAAAATGATGAAAAAACGATTATTATTTATGGTTATAATAAATCATATAAAAAATGCATGGTAAACGATAAAGAAATAGAATTTTACCCTTCTGCCTATATGTTAAAATACATAAATATACAAAAAGACGAAGTTGTAGAAGATATAAAATATTTATAAAACAAAAAACAACCCTAAGTCCAGCCAAGGACCTAGGGTGTTACTTTACTCTTTTACATATTCTCTTATTTGATCTAAATTAATCTCTTGCTCCCAGTCCCCGCACTTTATTACACAGGTGTGGTTTTTCATTTTTGTTATATAAACAGCTTTTAGAAAGCAATCGAAACTAACGGGTGTGCCATCTATACACTTTGCATTACTAACCAGTATTACTTCAGGCAAGTTTTCCATACTCTACCCCTTAATAACTAAGACTTGTCCCGGATAAATTACATCGTTGCTTAAAGAATTCCAAGACATAATATCTTTGTAACGTGTTGGATCTCCTAGCTGTTGTGCTGCAATATCCCATAAAGTATCTCCACCTTGAACAACATATTGTCGATCCGGATTAGAAGTACCTTCTCGAATGTCACCGTCATTCACAAAGCACATACCCTCATTAATCAGATAGGGGTTATTGGTTCCTTCATAAATAGCTGTGATCGTTCCCTCTTTAATATCCGGTACCAAGGCTTCTCCATTAGGCTGCCAACCAACTTTAGCTGTAGATGAAGCGTAGCAGCTTCCGAAATAAACATATTCTCCAACATGGTGCTTTAATGTCTGTGGTGTCGGTGCCTGTACAGGCTCTTGCGCCCCATCGCCATAACCATTTAATCTATTCTCTTTAATCAGAGTCATGAAGTCGTTATATGCAATATTTGCATCTAAGTTGCCACCATAACCATTTAGTCTTGCTACAGAAGTATATTGTAACATACCTACACCACTAACCTCTGAATAGTCTCTTTGAATTGTTCCATCATTCGTTCCCCATTCAGCAATCCATTTATCAAACTGATCTAATCCGGCTAAATGTGAATCAAACCAACTTTTTGAAGCATAGATTCCTACATAATTAATGATTTGGCAGAATTGTTCTAAAATAGCTTAAACTAAGCTAAAATTAAAACCATGATTTGTTTTGTAATGATCCGCATCTTCCATATCTAAATAAATAGGATATTCAAATTGTTTATAAGAAATTACGTTTAGACACACTCTAGCTTCATTAATTGCTTCTCCTACATCTAATGCATTACTATACCAATAAGTCCCACAGGGAATGCCTAAACACTTACACTCTGCATAATTTTTTTCAAACAATGGATCAATTACATCGGCATAGCCAGCACGAATAATAACAAAGTCAATTTGATCTTTCAACGCTTCTAAATTAATATGTCCTTGATGTTCGCTAATATCAATACCTCTCATTTTAAATACCTCCACTTTCTTTTTCTTCTACTTAGCAGCTTCCTCAATTTTTCCTCTTAACATCTTTACAGTAGGAGATAAGAAAGGAATACTCACTCCAATTTCTTCACAGTTTTCTGTAATACTAATTAGTTCGTTTAGCACTAACCATACAGCCACAAAACAGCTAATGACTGGTGGAACATTTATACCTAAGTTCATATTCACTAAAATATAGACAACTGACATATCCAAGGCACACCCTACAAAAATTAGGACGTACATAGTTATTTTCTTTACAATTCCTAAAAAGCTCTTTTGACTTGTTATTTTATTGCCTTTGCTGTAACTTTCTCCTAACCCGGTAAACCAATTGATCAAGTTACATCATACCAATAATAAAATTGGAATAGCTAATAAACCAAAGAAACCAAAAAAGGCATTACATATAGTGCCTAAGAACATCTTTACTTTATCCGTCTTCCCATTATTCCACCCGCTCTCTAGAATAGTCACAAATTAAATCATGTGTTAGACAGAAGGAATCTATTTCTTTCGATTTAATTGCAATCTTACTGTTTAATTTTTCTTATATCATATTTGGTTCCTATTACATTCAAACAGTTTTTCTGTTTTTATATGATCTTAACGATCTTTCCATATCTCTTAATCTCTGAGTGTTTTCATAGTATTCTCTATTTTCTTTCTCATCATATGTTTTGGCATATGGAATCGAGATACTCGGAAAAAACAAAAACATTCGATATCGGCAATTTACACCGCCTAGCCCTAATATATTCCCATAACCAGTGCTTTTAACTAAATTAGGATATTCTTTTGATTCTCCTTCTAATTGCTATTGTTTTCCTTGCCATCCAGCATGATTTACAATTGGATTAGTATCATTTACCCTTGCCCCAATATGAGAATAAATATTTATATAGTTACACTCTAATTCGTTGGCTGCAGTTAGTAATGTACGATTAGTTATTTGATGTGTGGCTGTCAGCGTGTTACGCCTAACTGTTGCTTCTATTGAGTATGAAATTATTGTCCCATCATATGTAGCACCTTTTAGTCCTTTTTGAGCCATACTTTTAATACCACGTTTAATAGCTTCATTATAACTATATATCCCACATGATACATCAATATAAGTTTTATTTAAAACATCCTTATATGCATGTTTTTGGCTTTCTATTGCTTTCGTTTGAATTAACCAAAATGATTTATTCAATTGTTTAAAGCTCTCTTTAAACATACGATTTAAGGTAATACTCTCAATCAAGTCCTCATATCTCAAACTAGATAATCCCCTCTGATAAGTCAAATTGATATCATCTTTATTGAAGTTTCCTAGCTTTTCCTTTTTAACATAACTATTATTTCTTTTTCTGAAACCTTCGAATATTTAGCAATAATTTTAATTGCATCATTGTTTAAAGCATCTCAGATAACATATTTAAATACCATTCAAGAGAACCGGATATGGTGAAGTAAGTAGCAAATCTTTTTGCCACGTCAATTAATTCATCAGGTGGATCTTCTTCTTGTTCGTCTTGAAGAGTACGCTTTTTCATCTGACTCTAAATTTAATTGCCTGATTTTCAGTCATTTTATAAACATCCATGTAATATTTAATATCATCAATTAAATTATTATTAAATTCTAAAAGTGCCTGTTGTCTTATCTTTTCTGAATCATCTATAATAGAATCATCAAAATCAGTAGTGATATCTTCTATATATTCAGAACCATTCATCACATAGAAAATAGCTTTTACCAACTCGATCATGCTGTATTTCAACAGCTTTTCATAATCCTTTATATTTTATATAGTTTAGATTGAGTTGAGATAACTTGATCACTATTTGTATAGACTTTACCGTCTTTAAAAATGAATCTATCCGATCCTAACCCGCAATTCTCTGAAAAAAGATTTAAAGCTGTTTGTAACCCATAAATTTCTGATTAAATCGATTACGCTCTAAGGATTTGTTCAATTTTTCTTGATCCTCCTCTTCAATATTAATACTCACATTATCATTAAAAAGAATGGAGGCCATGTACTCTGTAATTCGTAATGTCGGATTTATTTCAGTAATTGGTCCTTTGCCATCTTCCACCTCTCTGGGTAAAGCATAAAACTTTGTTTGTTCCGAATCAAATTCATTTTTTAAACTATCATAAATTAAGTCAATGGTCTTATTTTGATCAATACCATTAGCAAAAACACTTAGTCCAAAGGGAGTAAAGAGATCAATGTTATTAGCTATGTAAGGCTTATAGATTTGAAACATTTTCGTCGTTTTGTAAATTTATTTAAATGTTACATATCTTGCTACATAAACATTCCTTTTTAGAGGATACAACTTGATTTATTCAATAGGAGAAATAACATATGGATAATTGAAAAATTATAAAACAGTAGATTGGGGCATTTTAGTTGAGTGTTCTTACATTTTGTACCTTTATAGATTGTTGTATCGCCTTAAAAAGAAAAGAATCCTTGATAGGATTCTTTCGTGCAAAATAAAAAGCACTCGAAAGTGCTCTAATATATTTTTATTCTGTCTTCATATTTTTCATTTCATCTTCCGCTGGATGCTTAGATATCAAATTATTAAGTGAGGTATCAAACCTCAAAGCATCTATCTTATCATCAATAAGTTGCAGTAAATTATTACCATTTAATATCTTCTCAAAATCATCATATGTGAATTCTATAATGCAAATACGTTCTGGTTCTTTTTCTTTACACATATAGAACTTCTTAATTAATCCATTACCGTCTTTCCACCCAGAACCAGAAACTCCGTGATAAGAAAACATTATTCCTAACTTTATATCAGATGTCTGTAAAAGGCTACAAAACTTACCTACATATGTAACACTAACTTTTTTATTATAATTTTTACATTCCCCAATAAACATGCCTAAGCGCTCATTTAAATATTTATGAGCATATAACCATTTTCCTTTTGAAGAAATTTTTATTATTTGATCTAACTCATTCGTATTTGTTCTAACATTACATTTCACCTCGAAAAGTCCACCTGATACTTCTAACAAAAAGTTGACAAGATCTTCTAATGCTTTTCCTCTAATATTTTTATTAGATTCATTTTCATTTACTGATTTAAAATAGTCCAACTTATCTTTATAAACAATCTTATCTTCATCTTTCATTTTACATAAAGCTTGATAAGAAGATTCTTCTCCTACTTTTTCTAATAAGCTGGTTAGTTTCGAAGCATTTCTTTCTAATTCAGTCATCTCTAATCACCTTAAAAATAATAAGAATATTTTCTATCCCATTTAATTCTTCCTCACAACAATCACACATAAACGTGTCAGGAATATCTTTAAACGCTGTTACTAATCCCATCGATCTATGGCACTGACTGCAGTACAATTCGTAATAAAGTTTTAAAACACCAATTTTATCTAAATCTATTAATAATTCATAGACTAATTTTGGATTAATACCTAATTTGCGTATGATCACTCCTGGATATACCCACATCCCATTTCTATAACTTTCAAACACTTTTATAAGCTTATCTTTACTGGTTCCCTGTAGTAGTTCATCTTTCGCTATTCCCTCTACTTTTGATAATGTATTCTGTAACATCGTTCATTCTCTCCATTCCTATAAGGCTTTGACTAAACATATGTTGTATCAATGAATATTGTCTTGAATTATAATTAAATGTAATATTTACTTTATTATCATGGCTTAAATTCTTCCCAATTAATAAAAATCGTATAAATGGGTAATCAGAATTATTTATAATTTCATTTAAAAATTCATTTAAAGCATTTTTTAAATCAGGAACTATATCCAAATCTTTTTCAAAATCATACATTAATAATTTTAAATCGTCAATTAATGGAATTCTAAATTTTTCATTATTTCCTACTCCTAATTCTGCTTCACCACCATCTCTAAGCCTCATAGATTGATGAATCAATTTAACAGCTGGATTAGTGTTTTCCTGAAACAGTTGAACCAAAAAACTTAAATCAATATTTTCCAAGACACAGTTATAAGTTATAGATAAATAAGCAATCATTTGATCAATTAGCCTTGAGTATAGAAAGTTGTCCTTTCTATCATTTAAAAAAATTCTTTTTAAAGTATCAAAGCGGAATTCCACAATTTTGTATCTTTTGTGAAAAACTACCAAAAATGGATATTTCAAATATAAATCTATAGGCATCTCATTCGCTCTCTCGATAAAACAACTATAAAGAAGATTAAATTTCAAATAAAGAGCATCTTCATCTTCAAAGTGTACCGGATCTTTAAAATTTCCATCAAAAACAAAGCAAGCATCAGCTTCATTCACACTTTTAGTTTGACGAATATTGTCGATACATGAATCAAAATCATTAATGTCAAATAAAACTGAATAGCGATAATCCTTTAAAAATTCCCATTCTTCAAATAAAGATATAGCCTTCTTACCGCTTTCAAGACAGGTCGCTATTTGTGCTTTGATATCAAGACCAGCTACATTCTTTACCTCCAGATTATCAAAGCTAACTTGCATAATCTTATTTTGATCTCTAATAATTATTGCGTTTTCCTCAAACATGCGTACTAAATGAGACTTTAATTTCATAGGATATTCATCTACTGTACTTTTAATATACTTTAAATAATTATTATATTCCATATTTATTTTCTCCCTTAATTCTTTTGTTTCTTCTATTATACTACAATATCCGAAGGTGCTACAAGTATGTTTAAGATAGGGCGGTTAATAAGTGACACTTCATTTAAAGAAAGAAAGATACATTATGCCTTTTTCTTGTATAACCTAATCAAATTAAGGGGGAGTGTAATTCTCTTCAAAAGAACCATACTAACATAATAACATGTAAAACGACTATTTTAGTATCAGTTTAGTATCAGTAACGAATAGTTCTAAAAATTCAGTTAGTACTTTCAAACGATTCTCCCAATAAACGATAAATGTCGCTCATAAAAAGCCTTGCTCTAATGCCGCCATTTCTCGTGCTGATGAATTGTTTGGGTGATTAGCATAAATAATACATACTTGCCTTTGTTCCTACAGCAATTAGGTGGATCTCTTTATCAATCTATAACAAATTTTAATAACAGTGGTTTACCAACTTTTGAAGATATTTATACGATTCTATTAAACAACGATTTATCAAAGTTAACTCCCTCACGTTTAGGAGCCTATAATGGTGCCTTTAAGCGTTTATATAGCCTACATGAGAAACACATTAATACCATTACACTATTTGATATGCAAGAGTGTGTAGATAAAAGTAGATTAGAGGTAGGAAGTAAGGTTCTCTTTGACATGAAAACAATTTGTGTAAAAATATTTGAATACGCTATTATCCACCAATATATAAAACGTGATCAAGATTTTACAAGTTATCTTAATGTTTCCAAAAAAGAAATTAAAGAGGCAAAACACAAACCATTTACGTTGGAAGAAATAAACCTACTAGCATCTGAAAATAGTATTGAATCTAAAATGTGTCTAGTATATATATTTACTGGTTGCAGAGCCCTTGAACTATTCAAGGTTGATGAAAAGAACATATTCATAGATATAAAAGATAATGATAAATTAATTTCCTATTTTATTACAGGATCAAAAACAGAAGCCGGAAAAGATCAAATTATCCCTATACATAATTTTATAAAACCATACTTAGTTAAAGTAATTAAAAATATAAAAAGATTTGAGACACCTGCAAGCTTTAGGTCTAAATGTTTTTATCCATACGTAGATAAATTAGGATTAGCACATACACCTTATGATACTCGGTATACATTTGCGACATTAGCAAAATTATATAGTGTAGATGATTTTTGCAGGAAAAGAATAATGGGGCATAAAGCACAATATCTAACAGATGATGTTTATACCCACACTTTCAAATTCAAACTTTTTGAAGAAATAAATAAGACAAAAATACAGTAATTTTTTGTTACTTATTCATCAAAATTGATAAAACTTGAAATCATTTTATAGGGCAAATCGCCCTATTTTTAAGTATTTTATTTCTAAAACGTGAAAGTGTTTTCACAAACAGGAAATAAGGTCTAGTTTTTTGTTTCTTTTAATAGATCCCTGATCTCAGTAAGAAGCAATTCTTCTTTCGTTGCTCCAGGTACCTTGGGAGTCTCTTCTTGAATCTGTTTTTCTTTCATCAATCTTCCAATAACCTTCATCATACAAAAAATACTAAATGCGACTATAATAAAACTGATAATAGCATTCAAAAAATTCCCATAGTTTATCAATGCTTCACCCAGCTTAAAGTTTAAATTTTCAAAATTAGCTACCCCGGTAATCGCAGAAATGACAGGTGTAAAAATATCTTTGACTAAAGAATTAACGATTGCCGTAAAGGCACTCCCCATAACAACCCCAATTGCCATATCCAATACATTGCCTCTCATAGCAAATTTTTTAAACTCTGTAAAAAATTTCTTCATCGAAAATTCCTCCTTTCATTTCATTATACGGACTTATCGACAAAATGCAACATCGTACATTTTAGTACCATTTCACTTCAATTTGTGTTACACTGGTAAACGGAATTGGAGTGATATAATGGACAATTTTTGGTATGAACTTAAACATGTGTGCAAACAAACGGGAGCCCGTTATGGAATCCTGCACACTCCTCACGGTGATGTAGAAACACCTATTTTTATGCCGGTAGGCACTTTAGCAACTGTTAAAGGAATTTCTCCTGAACAATTAAAAGAAATGAACAGCGGGATTATCCTTTCAAATACGTATCATCTTTGGTTAAGACCCGGTGAAGATGTGGTTGAGCAAGCCGGCGGTCTGCATAAATTTATGAACTATGACCGTCCAATCTTAACAGACAGCGGTGGTTTTCAAGTATTTTCATTAGGAAAAACAAGAAAGATTGAAGAAGAAGGTGTGACCTTTAAAAGCATTATTGATGGAAGCAAATTATTTCTTTCACCTGAAAAAGCGATTGAGATACAAAATAAATTAGGAGCAGATATCATTATGTCATTTGATGAATGCGCCCCTTATCCCTGTACTCACGATTATATGAAGCATAGTGTAGAAAGAACGTTAAGATGGGCAAAGCGTGGACAGTCTGCACATCGAAAAAGTGATCAACAAGCACTTTTTGGAATCGTTCAGGGGGGCGAATTTGCTGATCTTAGAGAAATGTGTGCCAAAGCTTTAGTAGAAATGGACTTCCCGGGCTATTCAATTGGCGGTACAAGTGTTGGTGAGCCTAAAGATATTATGTATAAAATGATTGATGATGCAGTTAAATGGCTTCCCGATCATAAGCCCCGTTATTTGATGGGCGTAGGGAATCCAATTGATTTGATTGAAGGAGCGATGCGTGGTATTGATATGTTTGACTGCGTATTACCTACAAGAGTTGCACGTCATGGTGCATTAATGACAAGCTACGGTCGTGTTAATATTAATAATGAAAAGTACAAATATGATTTTACGCCTCTTGATCCGGAATGTGACTGTTATACATGTAAGAATTATACAAAAGCATATTTACGTCACCTACACAAATCGGAAGAATTATTTGGCAAGAATTTACTATCGATTCATAATGTGCGTTTTCTTTTAAAATTAAGTGAGAACATACGTCAAGCGATACGCGAAGATCGATTAGCTGACTTTAAAGAAGAGTTTTTAAATAAATATGGTCGTGATGTTTACGAAAGGGCGTTTTAATATGAAATTAAGTGATTTTGATTTTGATTTACCTGAGCATTTAATTGCCCAAACTCCTCTTGAAAAAAGAGACACCTCTAAATTACTGGTTTTAGACCGAAAAACCGGTAAAATCGAACATAAACATTTTTATGATATTATTGATTATTTAAATGAAGGGGATATTTTAGTACGCAACAACACAAAGGTTATTCCTGCACGTTTATTCGGAACTAAGGAAGAAACCAATGGGCATGTTGAAGTGCTGCTGCTAAAAGAACTTCATGAAAATACTTGGGAATGTCTGGTAGGAAATGCTCGTATTGTTAAAGTGGGAACCATCATCACTTTTGGTGACGGATCATTAAAAGCAGAATGTATTGAAGTCAGAGAAGAAGGCATTCGTTTATTCAAAATGATCTACGATGGGATTTTCTATGAAATTCTAGATCGTCTTGGAACCATGCCCTTACCGCCTTATATTAAAGAACGCTTAGAAAACCCTGATCGTTATAATACCGTTTATGCGAAAATTGAAGGGAGTGCCGCAGCGCCCACAGCAGGATTGCACTTTACTGAAGATATTAATAATAAGCTGTTGGAAAAGGGAATTCAGATCGTAGATGTTACCCTTCATGTCGGGCTGGGAACATTCCGTCCTGTCAAAGTAGATAATGTACTAGAACATCATATGCACAGTGAGTTTTATATGATCTCTAAAGAAAGTGCAGATATTCTCAACAAGGCAAAAGCTAACGGTCAGCGGATCATCAGTGTTGGAACTACTTCAACTAGAGTTTTAGAATCCAACTACACAAAATACCACACATTTAAAGAGACAAATGAAAGTACTGATATTTTTATTTATCCTGGATATGAATTTAAAGCGATTGATGCCTTGATTACAAATTTCCATTTACCAAAATCAACATTATTGATGTTAATTAGCGCACTGGCAAATAAAGATTTAATTATGAAAGCTTATCAGGAAGCCATCGAAAGAGAATATCGTTTCTTCTCTTTTGGTGATAGTATGTTTATCTTATAATGGAAAAACGTAATTTTGATCTATTATTTAAACAGGAATTAGAAAAAATCAAGGATACTCGACCAACACTATTATTGCATGTTTGCTGTGGACCTTGCAGCAGTAATGTCTTGAGAGAATTATGTGAACAATTTGAAATTACTATTTTGTATGCCAATTCAAACATTTATCCTGAAAAAGAATATCAACGACGCTTTCATGAATTAGTTGATTTTATTGCACAGTTCAATCAGGATTATTCGCAAAATATCGCGGTCATCGAAGAATCTTATCGTCCACTTGAGTTTTTAAATCATTTGAGTCCATTAAAAGAAGAAAAAGAAGGCGGTAAACGCTGTTATTTATGTTATAGCCTGAGAATGGACTCTGCTTATCGCTATGCTTCTTCACACCATTTTGATTATTGGACTACAGTCCTAAGTGTATCTCCACATAAAAATAGTCAATGGATTAATCAGATTGGAGAATCTAAGCCTCAAGATAAAACCCACTTCTTATATGCTGACTTTAAAAAGAACAATGGCTATAAAAAATCTGTAGATATGGCAAGTCAATACGGCTTATATCGTCAAAATTACTGCGGATGTTTGTTCTCTTATACGGATATGTTAGAAAGAACCTCTAAAACTAAAGAATAACCATAAACTAAAATACATCTCATAATTTATTAAATTGAATTAAGAGATGTATTTTATTATGTCAAAACAATAGCTAAATGAAAAATATGTAAGAATATATTAAACATTGTTAATAATAAAAACTACCTTTAGGTTTGACTTTATCATCAACGGAAGTCTAAAAGGTAGTTTTTTGTTTTATAAATTAGCGAATATGGCCATTGAAGCTAAACTTAAATACATAGTGTTTTTGGTTGGATAATAAATATTCATCATGAGTTTTGGCTCCCCATGTATTATCTCCAGCAACTCCCATCTGAATTTGATTGATACGCACTACACTTTGATATGGTAATGGCAATTCAAAAGGATGACGCGCACTTTCCATCTCAATTGGTGTATATGGAATCGCAGAAAACTCAAAAGCATCATCAATAAAGCTGAAATGTAATCCGATTTCATCTTTATTATAGATATCCACATATCGAACGCCTGTTCTGTTTCCACATTCCTGTGGCATTAAATATGGCGTTAAATTTTCATAAATGGTATATTGATAAATTCCCAGCATTGTTCCCTGCTGACGATCAATATGGTTCTCCATAGGGCCTTCCCCATAAAATTCAACGTTTTCAAAATCCAGCGGTAATTTAAACAGCATTCCAAATTCTGGCATTTCAATTTGTTCAGCGGAAGGCTGATAATCTAAAGTGACATCCACTTTACCATTGCCATCTACTAAATAAGTAACTTCCATCTCAGTTTCCATATTTCCCGGTAAGATATGATGATAAATAATCTCAACACTTGAGCTATCTTCATTTAGCACTGCTTTTTGGAATATAGCTTTTTGGTACAAACTGGCACTAAACCATTGTCCATAACGGAATCCGTATTTATTTCCTGTATCATTTTGAGTAGAGGCACGATAGAAATTAGGTTTCGGTACTTCTTTAATCAATGATTTACCAAGATAATTATATTCGACAATTCCACCATGGATCTTAGAGAATATAATACGGAAGTCTTCTCCGATAACTCCCACATTAGCAAAATCATCAGCTATACGGATTTTTTTATTTGACAAAGTCTGTACAGGTTGATATGGATAAATATATTCTTGCTGTGCCACAATATGTCCGCTATCGCTATATAATGTATCTTCCATTGTCGTATAGACTACCTGTACACAATATTCATTTTGTTCATCTAAAGGCGTAAATGGATTTTTAATTGTGATTGAATCATGAGGCATTACATTTAGGATCATCTCTTCTGATTCAATTTCTACACCATTACGCAGAATCATAATAGTAGTGACAAATTCATCAAGATTTGTGAATAAATAATGATTCGTAATCGTAATATTTTCATCTGTAATCATTGTATCAATGCTTTGATAATTATATTTAACTTCCTGCATTTTAGGCGTTAACTGACGGTCTGCAAAAACAATTCCATTTCCACAAAAATCATAATCACTTGGTCTTTCACCGAAATCTCCGCCATAAGCATAAAACTCATTATTATAACGGTCTAGTGTATAGATTGCCTGATCCGCAAAATCCCAAATAAAACCACCTTGGTATTGCGGATATTTTTTGACTAGGTCTGTATATTTATGCATTGCTCCGTTAGAATTTCCCATAGCATGGGCATATTCACATAAGATGAATGGCTTTTCCGGATGTTCTTTAATAAATTTCTCAACTTCATCTGCTGGAGTATACATCTGACTTTCCATGTCACTTGTATTTGGATAGCGGCGATCCCAAGCAATTCCCTCATAATGAACAAGCCTTGTATCATCACGTTCTCTAAAGAATTCCGACATCATAAAGATATCTTTTCCACCATAGGATTCATTTCCGCATGACCAAATCAAAATACTTGGGTGATTTTTATCACGTTGGAACATCGAGTTGGCACGGTCAATTAAATTTGCTTCCCATTCTAGTTTGTCATCTGGCAAAATAATATCTTTATCATAAAAATCTGTCCATGTGCCATGTGTTTCTAAGTTCGTCTCATCGATTACATACAATCCATATTCATCGCAGAGCTTATAGAAATAAGAATTATTCGGGTAATGGGAAGTACGCACTGCATTCATATTGTTTTGCTTAATAATCAGAATATCTTCCAAAATTTCTTCTTTGGTAATAGCGCGCCCAGATTTAGCACTAAATTCATGACGGTTAACTCCGTTAAATACAATGCGTTCGCCGTTGATGCACATTAAACCATCTTTCATTTCAAACTTTCTGAACCCTACACGCTGATAAATAACCTCTTTTACTTCTCCTTTATAAAGAACCGTTAAAATTAAGGTATATAGATGAGGATACTCTGCACTCCATAATAGTGGTGATTCGACTGGGATACTTAATAACGGATTCTTTTCGGTTATTTCAAAATCCTGTTTTAATACTTCTGTCCCATCGGGATCTAATAGTTCACTTTGAATAACACAATGTTCAATCTTCCCTTTAACTTTTAATTCTATTTCAATATTAGCTTCATCGAAAGGTTCTTCCATTACCGTTTTTACAAATAAATCTTTAATATGTGTTGAGGGAATGCTGTAAAGTTCAACATCTCTGAAAATACCTGAGAAACGCCAGAAATCCTGATCCTCCAGCCAGCTTCCGCTGCTGTATTTAAAGACTTGAACTGCTAACTTATTTTCTCCTTCTTCTAAATAGGGACTTAAAAAGAAAGTTGAGGGTGTAAAACTATCTTCACTATAGCCTACAAACTCACCATTAAGCCATAATGCAAAAGCTGTTTCAACACCATGAAAACAAATATACAGCTTTTGATCTTTCATTTTTTCAGGCACACTGAAATATTTTACATAACTGCCAACCGGATTAAAATGTTCTGGAATTTCTCCAGGTTTAATCCCTTCTCTGCCTGACCATGGATACATTTGATTAACATACATGGGTTTATCGTATCCTTGCATTTGGATATGTCCAGGTACTTTGATATTATCCCAGTCTTTGCAATCATAATCCTTTTGTTCAAAATCACGAATCGTTTCTTTGTAGTTCTTTGCATAGTGGAATTTCCATACCCCATTTAAACTGTGCTTAAAACTGCTTTCATCCATCAGCATTTCTTGTGAACTTGCATAATAGCTGTGGTCTGAATGTGCTTTCTCACGATTGATTTCAAAACATTCTGGGTCTTTTACCCATTGATAATCAAATTTCATTTTCTGTCCTCCTTGATATCTATAATCGATCTTACTACCTCTATTATAAACTTCATTTCCCCTGTTGCCTAGATAAATTGACGGCAAAAAAAGACTTCGCTAATAGGAAGTCTTATTCAGGTAACGTTCTATCGCCTCCTGTAGTTTTTCTAAAAATGCTTCTTCACCAAATCTATTGAACTTAAAGATCATGCCCTGACTTCCGCCCGCTGCAATACCGATAATATGCACGTCTGTTTGATCGGCTAAAATCGTAATATTCAAGCTTACGCGATTGCTGCCGGTATAACTGTAACGTTCAAAGACTAAGACTGCACAATCCACGCCATTCAAGTGTATATAGCTTTCTTCTTCCAATGAAGCTGTAAAACTTCCCGCCATAATCTCTTGCTTTAGACATTCAATCACTTCTTTAAAATCACCTTGAAATTGAGTCGGATATTTTGCCATAGAGCACCTCCTATACTTATCCTACAAAATTTTCGTATAGAAAAACAGATGCATTGCACCTGTTACAATCTTGACTTAAAATCATCATAGCCAAATTCTCTAATCAAAACATCTTCTCCATTTACTTTATGTAAATAAATACTTGGTAAATTTATCCCATTAAATGTATTATTTTTAACCATAGTATAGATTGCCATGTCTTCAAAAACGATACGCTGACCGATTTTCAACGGCTGATTAAAGGAATATTCCCCAATAACATCACTGGCTAAGCATGTCGGTCCACCCAATAAATAACTATAAGGTAAGACTTCCGGTAAATCACTGCCAATGATACGCGGACGATAAGGCATCTCTAATACATCCGGCATATGACATGCAGCTGAAGTATCTAAGATACAGTTAATCACTCCGTTGACATTAAAATCAAGGACTGATGAAACTAAATATCCTGCATCAAGAGCTACCGCTTCTCCGGGTTCCAAGTATACATCTAAACCATATTTTTCCTGCATAAATCGAATGCTTTTAATAAGTGTCTCAACATCATATCCTTCTTTTGTAATATGATGACCACCGCCAAAATTAATCCATTTCATTTTCTTTAAATACGGCTCATAATGCTGATCAATAATTTGTAATGTACGCCACAAAGCATCTGAATTCTGTTCACAAAGGGAATGGAAATGCAGCCCTTCAATGCCTTGTAGCTGACCTTTTTGGAACTGTTCAAGCGTAATTCCTAAGCGTGAATGACTTGCACAGGGATCATAGATCCCATGGTCTTGTTCTGAATATTCAGGGTTAATGCGTAATCCGCAGCTTATCTTTTTAGAAGCATGACCCACTTTATCCTTATACATTTCCCACTGATTAAATGAATTAAAGACAATATGATCACAATAGTGTAAAATAGCATCAAAATCCTGTGGAATATACGCAGGTGAAAAGATATGTACCTGTTTTCCCATTTCTTCATACCCAAGACGTGCCTCATTGATTCCACTGGCTGTGATTCCGTCAAGATATTTTCCGATTAATGGGAATACACTGTACATCGAGAAGGCTTTTGCCGCTAATAATATATGGCATCCGGTGCGTTCTTTAATACTTGCAAGAATTTTAAGATTAGATATTAATTTATTTTCATCAATGATGTAAGATGGTGTCATGTATTGATTAAAATCGATCATTTTAGTCTACCAATACCGGATTAAAAGATTCCTGCCATGGTAATCCACATACATTTAATTGTTCCATGAATGGATCAGGATCGAATTCTTCAACATTAAACACTCCCGGCTTTTTCCATTTTTCAGTCAATACCATCATCGCCCCGATCATTGCCGGTACTCCTGTTGTATAGGAAACGGCCTGTGATCCCACCTCTTTATAGCAGGCTTGATGATCGCATACATTATATAAATAATAAGTTTTTTGTTTTCCATCTTTTACACCACTAAATATACATCCTATATTGGTTTTACCTATTGTTCTTGGACCTAGGCTCGCTGGATCCGGCAGTACAGCTTTTAAAAACTGCAATGGCACAATTTGTTTTCCTTCAAATTCAATAGGCTCAATTGAAGTCATGCCCACATTTTCCAAACACTTTAAATGTGTCAGATAACTCTCTCCAAAAGTCATAAAGAAACGAATTCTTTTAATTCCCGGAATATTAATTCCCAAAGATTCCAATTCTTCATGATGTAATAAATACATATCCTTTTTACCTACTTGTGCAAAATCATACTCTCTTTTAATTTCCATTGGCTTTGTTTCTACCCATTTGCCATCTTCCCAGTAGCTCCCGTTTGCGCTCACTTCACGAATATTAATTTCCGGGTTAAAGTTAGTTGCAAAAGGATATCCATGATCTCCGCCATTACAGTCTAAAATATCAATATAATGAATTTCATCAAACTCGTGTTTTAAGGCATAAGCACTAAATACACCTGTCACACCGGGATCGAATCCACATCCCAGCACTGCTGTTAATCCGGCCTCTTCAAACTTTTGTTTATATGCCCACTGCCATTTATACTCAAACTTTGCTGTATCTAACGGTTCATAATTTGCAGTGTCTAAATAATCTACTTTGCATTCTAAACAGGCATCCATGATTGTTAAATCCTGATAAGGCAGCGCTACATTGATACAGATATCCGGTTTAAATGTATTCATTAAATTTACCAATTCTTCCACTTTATCTGCATCCACCTGAGCAGTGTGAATAATTGTGTTTGTTTTATCTTTCAATGCTTCTTTATATGCATCGCATTTTGATTTTGTACGGCTTGCAATCATAATCTCTCCAAACACATCACTATGCTGACAGCACTTATGAATCACTACCCCTGCAACGCCACCAGCGCCGATAATTAAAGCTTTTTTTGCCATCTTTCTTCCTCCTAATGTTTCTCTAACATATCCAGTACATAGTTTGGCAATTTAAAACAGCCATCATGTAACTCTGTATTATAATATTTTGTTTTTAAGTTAAGTTTATTCCAAGATGATACATCTGTTTGAGGATCAAATCCTTTGCTCGCAAATCCAAACAGCCAATGACCGGATGGATAGCTGGGGATATGTGCCTGATAAACCTTTGCTACTTGAAATGTTGAAGCGATCTTACGATGCGCCCGCATCATTGCCAAAGCATCTTCACTGTAATAAGGACTTTCATGCTGATTAATTAATATACCATTATCTTTTAATGCCTTATAGCAGTTTCCGTAAAACTCTTTTGTAAACAAACCCTCACCCGGGCCGAAGGGGTCAGTAGAATCGACAATGATTAAGTCATATTCATTATTGACAGTTCTAACGAATTTTAATCCATCCTCATAAAAAATAGTCACTCTTGGATCATCGAAGCTTTTGGCTATGGAAAAATATTGTCGGCAAACTTCCACCACTAACCGATCGATCTCTACGACATCAATTTTTTCAATTGAAGAATAACGAATCAATTGATTTACTGTTCCCCCATCGCCAGCCCCAATAACAAGGACTTTCTTTATCTCCGGATTGACCGCCATCGGCACATGGGTAATCATCTCATGATAAATAAATTCATCTTTTTCGGTCAGCATGACAACTCCATCCAATGTCAGAATTTTTCCAAATTCATAGGTTTTCAAGATATCAATTCGCTGAAATTCACTTTGTTTACTATAAAGATGTTCATCAACACGAATAGATAATTTAACGTCATCTGTATGTTTCTCGCTGTACCATAGTTCCATTACTCCACCTCCACTATATTCAAATAATTTAAATCCATATCCTCTGTCCCGGTTAATACACAGCCCTTTTCTTTAGCGAAATCTATATATTCTAAAATATCCTTGGTAATTTTTTCTCCCGGGGCTAGAATCGGAATTCCAGGGGGATAACACATTACAAATTCTGCACATACCATTCCTTCCGTTTTATCAATCTCCACAGCTTTCTTGTTTGCATAAAATGCAATTTGAGGAGAATAGATAACTTCCGGATCAATATATTCATGATCATAAAGACCACTTGGATCTTTTGAAGCAGTGCGGCTGATTTCGGCTAAAGCTGCGATCAGCCGCTCAATCTCGAAGGGACGATCTCCTACTGAAATAATAGCTAAAATATTCCCAATATCGCCAAATTCTATTTGTATATCAAAATCATCTCTTAACAGATCATATACTTCGATTCCGGCTAACCCCATTTGGCGTGTATGAATGGAAAGCTTCGTCACATCAAAATCATAAAGGTCATCGCTATTGCATAATTCTCGGCCAAAAGCATAAAGTCCTGGTATTTTATTGATTTCCTGTCGTGCATAGTCTGCCATGTCTACTACCTTTTTAAAAATTTCTTTTCCGTGAATTGCTAATTCACTTCTAGCAATATCCACTGAAGACATCAGCAAATAAGATCCTGAAGTTGTTTGTGTCAGGTTAATCACCTGTCTTACGTAGTCCGCATTCATGGCTTTGCCTAAAAGCAGCAATGAGCTTTGTGTCAGGCTTCCTCCGGTTTTATGTGTACTAACAGCTGCCATATCCGCTCCCGCTGCCATCGCATTGATAGGAAGATTTTCACCGAAATATAGATGTGTTCCGTGAGCCTCATCGGCTAAAACCTTCATTCCTGCTTGATGTCCTAAAGCAACAATCCTTTTTAAGTCTGAACAAATTCCATAATAGGTCGGATTATTCACAAGAATCGCCTTAGCATCAGGATGTTTTTTAATTGCGGCTTCTAAATCAGCGATTTTCATCCCTAGCGAAATTCCAATCTCTTTAGACATTCCCGGATTCACATAAACAGGGATTGCCCCGGTAATAATCAATGCGTTGATTGCACTGCGATGCACATTGCGAGGCATAATAATTTTATCCCCACGCTTACAAACCGACATGATCATTGCCTGAACAGCACTGGACGTACCATTCACCATGAAGAAAGCATGAGCTGCACCAAAAGCCTCTGCCGCTAACTCCTCAGCTTCTTTAATGACACCGGTTGGATGACAGAGATTATCGAGCGGTTTCATTGAATTGACATCGACATCCAGACAGGCTTGTCCTAAAAACTCCGCTAAGCGCTTATTTCCTCTGCCCTGTTTATGCCCAGGTACATCGAATGAGACAATGCGATTACGTTTATATTCATTTAATGCTTCATAAATAGGAGCACGGCTTTGATCTTTAATCATATATATTTCTCCCACTGTAAATTTCTATCATTTCTTTTCTTAAATTTTGTGTAATCTGCAATCGTTCCTCCGGAGTCAGTTCATAAGTATCTATTTTAAACAAATAGTTTTGTAAGATAATATCTTTGATCAGAAGTCTGGAATGGAAGATATTGGATTGGTAAACATTTACATCAACTGCATCATATTTTCTTTTTATCTTCTCATCAATATAATCCTGAATAGAGGTAATATCATGATCAATAAAGCATTTTTTGCCATTAAGATCACGAGTAAATCCACGTACTCGATAGTCAATAGTAATAATATCTGAATCAAAGCTTTGAATGAGATAATCCAATGTATCAAGGGGTGTAATCTCTCCGCATGTCGATACATCAATATCTACTCTAAAAGTGGCAATGGAAGTTTCGGGATGATATTCAGGATACGTATGTACCGTGACATGAGATTTATCTAAATGCCCGACTACACTTTCCCCACTGCCGTTATTATTGATCTTAAATTCTTCAGAAATCATGAGGGTCACACTAGCTCCCTGAGGCTCGTAGTCCTGTTTGGAAATGCTCAATACTTTTGCCCCAATCATTTCTGTAACTTGACAAAGTATATTGGTCAATCTTTCAGAGTTATATTGTTCGTCAATGTATTTAATATAATCAAGCTGTTCCCGTCTGGTTTTGGCGTAGCATACATCATATATGTTAAAACTTAACGTCTTAGTCAGATTATTGAAGCCATATAATTTTAATTTTCCATCCATAACGGTTCCTCCACTGTATAATATAAAAACGCAGGCAATGCCTGCGATTAAGATAGCTGAAAATAATAGTTTCACCATTTCATCTCTTGATCTAATCCAAGCATTAATACTTAGTATAGTCACAAGTTTACACCTGTCTAAAATCGGCTTTTGACCCGGCTGTCCGTTGGCCTTTAACACTGTCGTGTGGTCAAAAATAAGAAATAACTTATTTCGTATGTTCTTATCGAGCGCAGTCATGCGTTCTCCAAAATTAGTGTGATGTATGAAATAGCTTCTTGTTATCACGAAACCAGTATATCTATTTTGAAATTTCTTGTCAATATATTTTTAAATATATTAAACAAATAGTTTCATATTATTAAACTTATGCTATAATTTTAAAGAGGTGAAGCATATGCATGAAATAGATTCGTTTTCTTATCAATGTGGTATTATGGATTGTTTTAATGAGATGGTAAAGGCTGGTTTAAAGCCAATGGCTTTGGCGCATCCCTTTAAAACACGACAGGAACGTGATATATATATTCCTTTCGTCAAACAAATAACAAAACAATATGGCAACTATTATTACTTAGACAATGATCCTTTGATCACAGATTTATTTGCAGCATCATTAAATCTATCTACATATAATATTATTTTTTATCGCGATGAATATATTATTGAAAAATACAAAGAGCTAAAAATAAAAAAGGAAAAAGCGATTGCGAATGATCTTTATCAGGAAGTTAGGGAAAGTATTGCTTATGAATTCGGACATTTGCTGGGTTATCCAGATTCGCATATCCAAAAATACATCAACACCAATAACGAAAAGGAGGAATATTAATGGCAGAAATTATTATTACCAGTCAAAAAAAGCTCGTTGCTCATCATAAAGATGAACATGAGCCTTATGAATATTATAAATATGAGGTAACCCCAAGAAAAGATTTTTCACAGGCATATATCTGTTTTTATGAAATACCACCACAAAAATATAATTACCCGATTCATTATCATGATTTTAATACCGAAGCTTTTTATATCATCAGCGGGGAAGGATTATTAATTACCGAAGATGGTACTTCTCCGATCAAAGCCGGAGATATCGTAGTTTGTCCTTCCGGTAAAGAAGGAGGACATCAGTTATTCAACAGTTCATCTTCTCAGAATCTTACCTATGTTGATTTTGACACAACACACTCTCCCGATGTTATACATTATCCTCATTCTCAGAAAATCGGGATTATTCAACATAATGTTTCTAGCCAATTTTATAAAGAAGAAGATCAAGCTGATTATTACGAAGGTGAATAAAAAAAACTTAGTCAAAAATTCTCTAATAATAAGAGAGTTCTGCTAAGTTTTTATTTTGTGATAAAATCCATAAATTTCTTGTTTTTAGATAGAGAGCCAAACAAGACAGCACCAATTAATAAAACTGCCAGTTCTCCAATCCATACATAAATCGCATTCATAATAAATGGAATTCCAAACGCTAAATGTAATTCAAACCCAATGATTCCACCTGTAATCAATGCTCCTACAAATGCAGCTAAATATTTATTTTTCATTTTATACATGGCAATGCAGACCAAAAAAGTACTGAATGTTCCAAAAACCATATCGAACCATCCTAGAGTAGAAGGAATATTCGCAATAAAACATCCAATAATTAGACCCGGTATATATTTCTTATTATAAAAAGCGAGAAAAACGATAATCTCTGATAATCTAAATTGAATTTCAGAATAGGCTAGTGGTGCAATTGCAAGTGTAAAAACTGTATAAATACAAGCTATAATCGCATTTTGAGCAATTAATTTCGTATTAAATCTCAATCGATTCGCCCCTTTCAGTTTTTTGTTTTCACTTGTATGTCACCTCATTGAAAACATAATTATTCTAGCGATTTCTTTTTCTTTTGTCAATAAAAAGCAGCTATCAAATAGCTACTTACATACACAAACAGGTTCCGGAATAGAGAGTTGTTGATCTAGGCGGATCAATTCATCATTCCCGATTTCCAATACTTCTAAACGGTTATCATTTTGACTTGCAACGACTAAATATTTTCCAATCACATTAAAATCACGGGGATTTTCTCCCACCTCATAAAAGCCAATCAAACCGATTTTACCTGTATCTCCACTTATTTTATACATAGCAATAGAATTATGTCCACGGTTTGATACAAACAAATACTTTTCATCTTCACTCATGCGGATAGCGGCAGCTGAGCTTGCTTTATTAAACCCATGAGGCAGACAGGAAATTTTTTGTCTTAAAATAATACCGTCACTGCCACAGTCAAACACCATAATGTTATTAGCAATTTCATTCACTAAATAGGCATGTTCTCCGTTTCCTGAAAAAATCATATGACGAGGTCCGCTGCCTGGCAATACATTAATAGTAAGATCTTCGTTTTCTACAATCTTTCCTTCCTCATAATGATACAGTACGATTTTATCACTGCCTAGGTCTACACTATATAAGTACTTTTTCTCTGGTGTAATTCCTACATAATGAGGATGCGGCTGTGTTTGGCGTTTAAATAAATCCGGACCCATCCCACGATGATACACAACACATGTTTTTTCTACTACTTTATGGTCTTCTAATCGATAAGCTACGGTTGTCCCAATATGGTAGTTAGCCGCATAAATATAGTTTTGATTTGGATCTAAACAAAGATGTGTATATGATCGCCCATGAGAACTACAATGGCTCAGTTCCTTTAAAGTATCTCCCACTACTTCAAAGCTGCCTATTCCTCCTCCATTAGGTTTTTTAGTCGCATTTTTATATGCAACATATAAATACTGATCTTCTTTTATCATATACGAAGCAAAATCCATTGTTTCAATTTTATTTTTTAATTCTAACTGTCCTGCCTCATCAATGCTGCAAGCATAAATACCTTTTTGCTTACCATAGCTTCCTACGTAAAATGTTGTCATTGTTTTCCCCCCTTGCTACTATAATTATATCAATTTATCCTTTAAAAAGATAACTATTTTAAAATTTATAAACAGGAATTGCCTGTCCATCACAGCGCGGGTCACAGCCTCCTTCTAAATGGTCATTAAATATTTGGATAATTTCACTTGCTCCGCTAGCACTATATTTGGGAATCAAGACGATATCATGTCCCATTTTTTTGAGTCCTTCCACTATTTCCTCGGAAATATTTTCCTCTATTTCTATCTGGTGTTTTCCATTTTTATAATTTGCACGCCATTTAATAGAATCTACAGTCTCAAAAACATTTTTCTTTTCATCGATTAAATTGCTCACCATCTGCATATTCCACATAACCTGATAATCCCCTCCAGGGGTATTTCCAACATATTTTAACTTCCCTTGATCAAAGATCATCCAGGTATTTAATGTGTGAACAGCTTTCTTTCGTGTTTCAATACAGTTTGGATGCCCAAGTCGCGTGTTTAATCCAACTCCTGCACGATTATTTAAAAGGATTCCAGTCCCATCAACAACCTCCATACTTCCCCAAGTACCGGCAATACTTAAAATAAACGAACAGGCGTTTCCCCATTGATCTACTACTACAAAAGAAGTGGTATGCCCATTATTTTGTACATAGGGATCATCAATCTCATTATTCGCCTTGTTTAAATCAATGTGAAGAGCTAATTCCTTTGAACGTTGTTCGGATAATTCTTCTTCAATATTATTTAAAGTAATTTCACGATGATGAAAAGCTAATTTTTTTGCTTCGATTTGCACATGAAGTTTTTGTGTCGGAGTTAATGCTTCCATACTAATTTGATTTAAGATTGCAAGTTCCTGCAAATGAACATATCCTTGAGATACGGGCGGTGTCTGGAAAACATCATATCCACGATAATTAGTTTTTATTGGTTCAACAATCTCACATTTATATTGACTAAAATCATCTAATTCAAAATATCCACCATGTGCCTTACTGTAATGTACGATCCTTTTAGCAAGCTTTCCTTTATAAAAACCGTCGTTTCCATGCTTATTTAAATATTCTAAGCTCTTTGCATAATCCTCATTGACAATTTTATCTTTTGACGTCTTAGGTAACCCATTATTTAGATACAAATTTGCGGCATTATATTTTTTTAATTCCGTAAGGTCTGTATTCATATGTCTTTCCACTTTACTCGGAACATAAATACCTTCTCGCGCATATTTGATCGCATCTGCTGACAGCTCTTCAAATGGCTGTGTTCCCCATTGATCTAAAGCAGTAAACAATACACTGACACATCCCGGAACTGTGACCGAAGTCATGCCATGCTGTTGTATCGGTGTTTTAATATCATAGCGTTTTGGTATTTCTCCACTTCCGTTGACTGCATAGAGTTTCTTTGTTTGTTTATGGTAATACAACATAAAAGCATCACCACCAATACCGCACATATCCGGCAAAACAACACCGGCACTTAAAGCCATTGCAATGCTGGCATCAATAGCATTTCCTCCATTACGCAATACTTTTATTCCGGTTTCACTAATCAGCCAATGTGCCGATGAAACCATCCCATTTTTTCCCGTGACTAGCATTCCCAATATCCTCCTTTAAAGTTCTATTTTATTATACTATTGTATTTTTCTATCTATATTGTTTTTCAGAATTTGAACTTAAGGATAAAAAATAATGCCTAAAGGATTTTCCTTTAAGCATTATTGAATTTATTTGATTGATAAATGATATTCCTGTAATGATTTTACTTCATGACTGCCATGAATTTTCATTTCCATGATACCTTCTAATGAAGCTTTTGCTGCAGCAATATTTGTTACATAAGGTATTCTCATTTTAATAGCATTTTTACGAATATAACTATCATCATCTGCACTTTGTTTTCCATGCGGAGTATTGATAATCATCGCTAATTCTCCATTTGTTAACGCATCCATAATATTTGGTCTGCCTTCATGGATCTTCTTGATTTTTTCAACCGGGATTCCATTTTTAGAGATTAGATCATAAGTATGTCCTGTAGCAACTAATGTAAATCCTGCATCATAATATCCTTTTGCAAGATCAACTACTTGCGGTTTGTCTAAATCATTAACGCTGATCAGAATTTTCCCTTCAGTTGGCAAGATTGTCTTAGCCCCTTCTGCGGCTTTGTAGTAAGCTGCACCGTATGATCCGCCTAATCCTAATACCTCACCCGTTGATCTCATTTCTGGTCCTAAGATTGGGTCTACTTCCGGGAACATATTGAATGGGAATACTGCCTGTTTTACACCGATATGTGGTATCTTTTTCTCTTTTAATTCTGGTACCGGAGAAACTCTGCCTGTTAATTCTCTAGTGATAATGTCAGTAGCAATTCTTACCATGTTGATATTGCATACCTTAGATACTAACGGTACGGTTCTTGATGCTCTTGGATTTGCTTCTAACACATAAACTTTATCGTCTGCAATCGCATATTGCATGTTCATTAATCCACGAACATCCATTTCTTTTGCAATCTTCTTTGTATATTCTTTAATGGTTTCTAAATGACGCATTGGAATATGTTTAGACGGCAAGATACACGCTGAATCCCCAGAATGAATTCCGGCTAATTCAATATGTTCCATAACTGCCGGAACAAATACGTTTTCTCCATCGCTGATAGCATCTGCTTCACATTCCATGGCATTGTTTAAGAAACGGTCAATCAATATCGGACGGTCAGGTGTAACCCCTACAGCCGCTTTCATATATTGAGTTAAGCTTTCATCATCATACACAACTTCCATTCCACGTCCGCCTAATACATAAGATGGTCTTACCATTAATGGATAATGAATTCTTTTCGCGATTTCCAAAGCTTCATCAACGTTTACTGCCATTCCTGATTCTGGCATTGGAATTTCAAGTTTTTCCATCATTGCATTAAATAAATCACGATCTTCTGCCATATCGATCGTTTCAGGAGTTGTTCCTAAAATATTAACCCCATTTTCTTTCAGCTGAGCTGCTAAATTAAGTGGTGTTTGTCCCCCAAACTGAGCAATAACTCCTACCGGTTTTTCATTGTCATGAATACTTAATACATCTTCTAATGTTAATGGTTCAAAATATAAACGATCTGATGTATCATAGTCGGTTGAAACTGTTTCTGGGTTACAGTTAACAATAATTGTTTCAAATCCCAGTTTCTTTAAAGCTAATGTCGCATGAACACAGCAATAGTCAAATTCAATTCCCTGACCTATTCTGTTTGGTCCACCGCCTAAGATCATTACTTTTTGTTTTCCATGATGAATATGACTTTCATCTGCACTATTATATGTAGAATAATAATAAGAACTGTCTTTTGTTCCGCTTACATGAACCGGAAGCCATGCCTGCTTAATATCATTAGATAATCTTTCATTTCTGATTTCTTCTTCTTTAACATCTAAAATTTGGCTCAAATATTTATCTGAGAAACCATCCTGCTTTGCCTGTTTTAATACATCTACAGGTAAAGATTTTCCTTTATAAGCTTTGATTGCTTCTTCTTCCTCTACTAATTCTTTCATTTGTTCAATGAAATAATGCTTAATTTGAGTTAATTCAAATAATTCTTCAACAGTAGCACCTTTTCTTAAGGCTTCATACATAATAAATTGTCTTTCGCTTGTCGGAGTAGCTAACATCTGTAATAGTTCTTCTTTAGATAAGTCGTTGAAATCTTTTGCATAACCTAACCCATATCTTCCGATTTCTAATGAACGAATTGCTTTTTGGAAAGCTTCTTTGTATGTTTTACCAATACTCATTACTTCCCCAACAGCTTTCATTTGTGTTCCTAGCTTATCTTCTGCACCTTTGAATTTTTCAAAAGCCCATCTTGCAAACTTAATAACCACATATTCACCATCTGGCACATATTTATCTAAAGTCCCATATTTTCCACATGGAATATCTTCTAATGTTAAACCTGCTGCCAACATAGCAGAGATTAAAGCAATTGGGAAGCCTGTTGCTTTTGATGCCAATGCACTTGAACGTGAAGTTCTTGGATTAATTTCAATAACTACAATACGATCAGTAACTGGATCATGTGCAAACTGAACATTTGTTCCCCCAATAACACCGATTGATTCAACGATTCTAAATGCTTGATCTTTTAAACGATCCTGTACTTCTTGAGAAATCGTCAGCATTGGTGCACTACAGAATGAATCTCCGGTATGAACTCCTAATGGATCGATATTTTCAATGAAACATACTGTAATCATATTATTGTTGGCATCTCTTACTACTTCTACCTCTAATTCTTCCCATCCTAAGATAGATTCTTCAATCAAACATTGGTGAACTAAGCTAGCCTGTAATCCACGAGATACAACTGTTTTCAATTCTTCAACATTGTAAACGAGTCCGCCTCCGGCTCCCCCCATTGTATACGCAGGTCTAACAACAACCGGATACCCTAATGTTTCAGCAATGGCTAATGCTTCATCAACAGTATTAGCAACTTCGCTTCTTGCCATTTCAATATGTAATTCGTTCATCGCCTTTTTAAATTCCAAACGATCTTCGCCTCTTTCGATAGCATCAACTTGTACTCCTAATACTTGTACATTGTATTTTTCCAGTACACCTGCTTCATTTAATTCTGAACAGAGGTTCAACGCGGATTGTCCACCTAAGTTTGGCAGCAATGCATCGGGTCTTTCTTTTTCAATAATTTGGGTTACCCTTTCCAAATTTAAAGGCTCAATATACGTTACATCGGCAATCTCAGGATCTGTCATGATCGTTGCAGGATTTGAATTAACTAAAACGATCTTATAACCTAAGCTTCTTAAAGCTTTACAAGCTTGTGTACCTGAATAATCAAACTCACAGGCCTGTCCAATAATAATCGGTCCTGAACCAATAACTAATACGGTATTAATGTCTTCTCTCTTTGGCATAATTTGTCCTCCATTTTCTTATATTTAATTCACAAAAAAACATATCAAATAAAATGATATGTCTATAAAATGAACTATAAAAAATGAGGAAAACAGCAGTGTTTTTTTAAATTAAATGCTGATGCATGATCTAATAAATACTTCATTCTCCTCATTCCTTTCTTATTCTTATACATTATAGTAGAATTGTACCAAATATGCAACAATAAATTAAAGAAAAGTCACGATCCATTAAAAAAGCAGGAATCCCTGCTTAATCTTGATTTACTGTCTTAATTTCCAATCCATTCTCTTTAAATCCATCAATAATCTGCTTAATATGTTTTTCACCATTCGTTTCACATGTCACACGCAATTCCACTTCGGAGAAACGAGGAAGATTAATGAACTGATTATGTTCAAGACTAATCACATTAGCATTTAAAGATGCCAATAAATTAGAAACTTTTGCTAATTGTCCTGGAATATCGGGTAATTCCACAGTAAAAGTGAAAATTCTGCCTCTGGCTACTAAACCTTTATTGATCATTGAAGATATGTTCTTCACATCGATATTTCCGCCGCTGATCAAACAAACGACTTTTTTATTTTTAACGTTAAGCTTCTTTAACGCAGCTAGTGAAAGAATTCCTGAGTTTTCCGCAATTAATTTATGCTTTTCAATTAGAACTAGAAAAGCTTTCATTAAATCATAATCCGATACTGTCACAATTTCATCAACGTATTCTCGGATATATTGAAAAGGAATATCCCCTATTCTTTTTACAGCTGTCCCATCCGCTATTGTCACTGCATCTTTTAAAGTAACAACCTCATCCTGTTCAATTGCCGCTAATGCACTAGCCGCCCCATCTGGTTCTACCCCTATAATTTTCACATTGGGATTCATTTGTTTTGCTGCACAGGCAATACCCGAAATTAATCCGCCTCCGCCTACTGGAACTAAAATAATATCGGTCTCTGGTAATTCCTCTAGAATTTCCAAAGCAATAGTACCTTGCCCCTCAATAACATCCTCATCATCAAAAGGATGAACAAAGGTATAACCGTATTCTTTTTGTAACTCACAAGCCTTTCCATAAGCTTCGTCATATACTTCTCCATGCAATACAACATTAGCTCCATGTGAAGTCGTAGCTTCGACCTTAATCAATGGAGTATGGGCCGGCATGACAATCGTCGCTTCCACATTTGCCTGATGCGCTGCATAGGCAACCCCTTGGGCATGATTTCCCGCAGAAGATGCAATTAATCCCTTTTTCTTAAGGTCCGGATCCATTTTCGAGATTTTATTATATGCTCCCCTTAGTTTAAAAGATCCTGTACGCTGCAAGTTTTCTGGTTTAATATATACTTCATTATCACTTTCATTAGAAAACGGTTCACTATAAATTAATGATGTCTTGACAAGAACCGGATCTAATCTATTTTTTGCTTCCTTAAAATTATCTAATTTAAGCATAAGATATCCCCCTCATTTTTTAATAGTATAGCACAATACCTTTATTAAAAAAAGAGTCTAAAATCCATTGATTCAGACTCTATTTTGCTTTGATTTGATTGATTTCTTCCTGATATTCATACCCATTATCCATTAAGATACCCAGAATTTCTTCATAACTTTCATTTTTTGTTTCGATGATAGTTTCTAACGACATATCATCATCTCTTAGCATCATATTCAACATGCTGACTAAAATATTAATATCTCTAGGCAAACTCATTAGAATTCAACTCCATCAATCAATTGGCTCAACATATAGGCAATGCCATCTTCATCATTGCTAAGTGTCACTTTATCTGCTTTTTCCTTTACACCTTCAACAGCATTTCCCATCGCTACACCTACACCCGCATATTCGACCATTGATAAATCATTATAACCATCACCAAAGGCAATAACTTCTTCACGCTTAATACCTAAATGCTTGACTAAACAATCTAAAGAAGCTGCTTTATCAATGTTTTGGGCCATAATTTCAATATAGAATGGTGCAGAGCGATAAATGCTTAACTGTCCATCATAAGGAGCTTTAAATTCATCTAAAATACCGGCTACATAGTCAGGATCTGCTGCTAATAATACTTTATTTACCGGGAAATCAATAAATGTTGTTAAATCATCAATTTGACGTAGTCCCATATCATTTAATTTTGCTTCTCCTATTACATAGCTGTTATCTGACTGATCAGAAATTAAATCCTGATCCAAATAAGACATAGCTGCTAAATGATAGTCTTTTGCTCGCTGAATCATTTCTTTAGCTTGAGTAACTGTCAATGCTTTTTCATAAATGATCTCACCTGTTTTATAATCATTGACCTTTGCACCGTTGAAGGATAATAAATAACCTTCATATTTTTCTAATTCTAACGCCAATGCCTCGTGACGCAGTCCAGGTGTAGGGCGCCCAGATGCTAATACAACTTTAATTCCTAACTCTTGACATTGAATCAATGCTTCCCTTGTTTTTTCAGAAATTGTATTCTGACTGGTTTTTAGTGTTCCATCTAAATCTAATGCAATCAGTTTATAGTTCATGTTAAGTCCTCCACTTCTTTAATATCAAAACACGAAACTATCAAATTGTCAAAAGAATTATTAACGAGCATAACTGATGATTTTGTTTGTTGTCTGATATCCTATGATCGGTAATTTAAGTGTATATTCTGTTTCCACTTGATAGAGCTGCTCTTGAGGATAAAATTCTAAATCATGATCTATTGTACAATCTGTATACGTGATACGATATTGCTCTGAATTTGCCATCGCTTCCATAATTCCCTGATCAAAATGACTTTGCGATATTTGTGCTATCATATAATGATGATAGTTATAAGCATTATTAATCTGCGAGGCTATATTGAACAGTCCCATAACCAATACAATAAAAAAAGTGATTAGCAAGCTGTCTACAATCCATTCTACTGATATTTTCATTCATCTACCCTCACATCTACAATTTTGTCAGCCCATTGTCCATAACTGTTTTTTACTGCAAAACGCACTTTATAATAACCTTTTTCTTTAATGTTAATGTTGTCATAAATCTCTACCTTTTTTGAAATATCCCCTTCAATTTCATCTGTTGCCGTTACAAAAGTTTTAAGATCGTAATCTTCATTTAATTTTAATGCAATCTTATCTGCATTGATTGAAATAGCGGAATATTGAATATCCGGTGTTATAAACTCATTTGCTGCTAACATAGGACGATTATTCATCTGTATTAGAAATTGTGTAAAACTGTAAAGGAATATGGTGCATAAAACGATATAGAGTGCTAATTGACTTGCCTGCTTTATACTAAAATCCATTATATCAGTCTTCCAATCATCATTTTCACAACTTCGCCAAACAACAGGATATTTATCCCTTTCATAAACACAATCGTGACAGCTATCGCAATCAATAAATCACAGAAATTCTCAAAAGTATAATCCATAATTAAAACCGATGAACATTATTAACACACTGATATGCAATCGTTAATAATCCACTGTATAAAATTAAATTCATTATTAGTTCAAATGCCTGTTCCAAAGAAAATTTCATATATTACCCTCCCATAAGTGCATTTGACAACATATTGGCAATCAATAAAATATAGATGCTTAATAAAAATAAGGGGATGGAATTAATCGCCCCAATAAAAAATAAGTTCTGTTCCTGTGCATGTTGACGATGACTCGTGTTTATTGCATTAAGACGTTTATGTAAAACAGCAAATTCGCTGATCATCAGTGATTTATCCAAGTAATTGAATTGATACAGATCCAACATCAGTTCATTAATATCCGATAATTTATACTGTGACAGAAACTCAGTATAGTTTTGCTGTTCCATTGGATCTTTTTCTATTTTCTCTACTAAAATCCGCAAATCTTTTTTTATAGAATCCGGACAAGTTATTAAAGACTTTTTTAATGTATTGGGAATATTATTAGATATAATCAATACTTCCAATGAAGACAGCCATAAGGGAAAATCGGCTGATACTTGTTCAGTTTTTTGTTTAACCTTAACTCTTATATAAAAATAAGGCAGCTTATAACCCAATAAAAAAGATCCTAGGATGCCATAAAGGAAAACCGGTTTATTAAAGACTATCTGTCTAAAAATAATCCAATAACCGCTTATCCATAAACATATCAATAGGGCCCCTGTTATTAAGCGCCACTTTAAAAATTGCTGCAGGCTTGTATCAGAAATTTTTAAATAACTATTAAGGTTTCTTTCATTAATTTGATATAGCCATTTCATTCTTTACTCCTTTCGACTGATCCATTTGCCATTTAGTCCACATGTCACCAATGTATATGCGATGATCAGCATTTCAAAATATAAGAAAGTTATCAGCTGGAATTGCGTAAGACTAAATAGATTCTTCATAAGATCCTGCGGAAACATATAAAGACAAAATAAAGAAATGCTTACACTTAGTAACGTGAAATAAATATTTGTCTTTTTAACGTTATTTTTCTGCTTTTGGAATCGGACTACATCGCTTTGCCAATCTTCAAAATCAACATTATTTAAAGCCTGATAAACATTATCACCGCCAATCTGTTCTCCTAAAACCATATAAGAATGTAATTTCAAAATATATGAATTACAATAATGTCGTTCAATATGCATTAATGCTGTTTCAAAATCCTCCCCATCTTCAATATCCTGTATTGCCTTTAAAATACAGCTGTACATTCTTGAAGTATTTTCTTTGAAAGCCTGTGCAGTCTGCAATAAAGCACTCTTTATTTTCTTATGTGTCTTATACTGGATAGTCATCTGCTTTAAATAAAGACAGTAATCATTAAAACGCTGAAATTCATAAGTATAACTAAATTGAGCATAAATAATAAATGGCAGTAATAAGACAACCGTCACTATTAATAATACTGCAAATTGCCATTCAAGTTTATGTGCTAAAGATACTGCTGATAATAACAGACTATAGATTCCTAAAGATTTCAGATAATCGAGTACGGAATAATGATATCCTAATTTCTCAATAGAGCTTTTTAAACGATTAATTTTGAACAAGTCTCTCATCTCCTTTCCATAGAAAATGACAATTATATTCTGCATACCGATCTTTCATCCACTTTGGCAAAGGATGGTAACTGACAAAAAATTGATTATGACGCTTAATAACTTCATAAATCATTTTATGATGCCGACGGTTATTTACATCTAACCAAAAAACAGCTATTTGGCTAATATAGCGAAAAGTTTTTGTATCTGTAATGTCTGCTTTCACACGGACTCCAATATCGACTGACTGATAAATAATGTTTTCTATCTTATCATTGGCTAATTCGTTTCCTTCCAGCATGTTTAATATTCGTTTAGGAATATTAAGAACATGGTCAGTATGTAAAGTAGTTATTATTTTGGCCCCCGTTGAAACAGATTTAATTAACTCTTTGACCTCATAACCTCTAGCCTCGGATAACAGAATCCACTTTGGCAGCATCCTCATACAGCTTTTTATTGCCGTATTATAATCTACTCTTTCATTCACCTTCAACTCTACAATATCTTTGCTTGGATAAAGCTGGTTTAAATGCAGCTCAACTGTATCCTCAATCGTAATAATACGCTCATGATTAGGAATATAGGAAGTTAAAAACTTAGCCAACTCCGTTTTCCCGTCTCCGGTCATTCCAATGATAAAAAAATTCATGTGACTTTGAACGCTGTTTTTAAACAATTGAATAACTTCCTTAGGACAATATTCCTGGTTAGTCATTTTTTCCTCACTCATTCTTGCAATACAGGGAGTTTTACGAATAGACATTGAAGTCCCGCTGGTAGAAAAAGACTGATGCGTAAACTGCAGTCTTAAATCATTAAAATCCGCCTCTAATATAGGAGAAACCACATTAAATTGTTTGTTTTCTACATTTGATATTTTATAGGCGAGCTTCTCTATATCTTCATTACCTAATGTAATATCATGGCATTGATAGCGTCCTTTGCTGATATGATTGATCCAGACTGAACGGCTGTTGCAATTAATATCTGTAATATTAATATCGTCAATCAGATACTGTATCTTTCCAAAAAAACTTGGATCATGGATATTTTCTATCTTTTGTGGAATCTCATCCGGTTCGGCTATATAAGGCTCTGATTCTTCCTCAATTTTTGAAATTCTCTCAAAATAGTCTATTTCCTCATTCTTTTTAAACCACTTCATACTACGCCTCTGGAACTACGTTAATTGCTTGTTCCCACATTTTTGTCTGTGCTCCTTGAGCACTCTCATTATTTGTATTCGTTATACTGATAGCCGCAACAACAACTAATGCCGCTACTGCAATGACAACGACAACCCCTAATGCCTGCTTTAAACTAAAATCCATTATAATTCCTCCTCGATTATGATTGTCTGACGACTTTGAATCACTTCTTCTTTCCCATTGATATGCTGATAAGTTTGAATAATATTGACATCTAGCAATCCATTAATATGATCAACTCCTAAAATCTGCACTTTAATATCACAGTCGCTTTGTTTGCCAAGCACCACTTGTTTTAACACTTCTGCCACCAGCTGATCATTTGATGTGATCTGATGATAAGGTGATGCCAGTTGTTTAAGCGGATAATATGTGCTGTCATAACTGATACCATAAGTTTCATTGATTTTAAATGGACGTCCGTTAATATCCGATAAGCATATGAAAAATATAAACATACAAATAAACAAAAAAGAGAATTTTACCGCTAATTTCATGTTTCTCTCCTATCTTTGGCGATAAGCATTAAAAAAAGACAAATCCAATATTTGTCCACTACTTAATAATTGTTGTTTCAATACATTATTTTCTTCTCTGCCCCATTCAAAAATATAGAGGCTATTTTCATCGGTTGCTTCTTTATCCAAAGAATCTTTCAATAGCTGGTGAATAGATTCATTTATTCGCCATTTCGATTGAGGATATAAAGTGCCTAAATAGTCCTCTCCAATATAGCGAATTGTTTTTTCCGTTTCCCTCTCTTTAGGCTGTAAAAAATGAATAAGTACTTTCTTGTAAACGGTTTTTTGATATCGATCTGTGACACTGAAAGTAACTTCCCCGACTCCTTCTTGATGTTCATTTATTGACTTATTCGATATCACTACTTTATTCGTTATATTGCCGTCTTCTTGGTCTGTTGCCTGAACACCTTGAACCAGCAAAGAATCTGTTACTTCATCCCCAACAAAAAAATAACGATCCGTCGCTTTTATGACAGGTGGATCATTTACAATAACCGTAATTGTTTTTTGAACAATCGCCCCGGCAAGATCCGTAATTTGATACGTAACTTTATACTGACCGCTTTTAATAGTGTTCAAATGTTTATCCAACAAGACTTCATTATTTGCTACAATCAATTTATCTGTAATATCTCCATCCTCCTGATCATAAGCAGCCGCATAGTTTAAAGCTTCAAATTTATCTCCTAATTGAATGATGAGATTCTCACCATCAATATAGGCATCTCCGTCATTTACAATAGGACTAGTTATCACTGGAGAATGATTTATCCATTGAGCTGTTAAAACAGCCTGCCCTTTACTATGGGTATACTGATTATTTTCTAAGCGCCCAATACCTAATAACTGCCAGCGGTCAAAACTATAGCCGGAACGGCTGACTTGGTCAATTGCTGTTATTTCCCCCGCCATTTTCTGAATAACGGTTACTTCTTTTTTGCCATTATAGATTCCACCATTGGGATCAATCGTTAATGTTCCTGTATAATTGTCTGATCTCACCTTTAGAAATGCACTGTCTTTTTGCTGACCAATCGACGACAGTGATACTAAGGCCTGATTATTGCCTTGGCTATGCCCAATAATCTGTGTTTTGGGATTTAATGGGTCTCCTTCAATCATGCTGTTATACCCACTGATCCGTCCATCATAATCCGGAATCTTACACGTAATTTTCATTTTATTATCAGTTATCGTGAACTGTACCTTATCATCGGTATGAAATTTAAACCGTTCAACAACATGCTGCGTATCCTCTAAAACAGTATAATACTCTTTCGTTTTTTCGTCATATTGATCCAAATAAATTGTAGGTGCTTTTCCGACTTGATTAGAAGTAAATGATGGGATAAGCGAATGCTGGAACATTTTCTTTTCATATTCATCATAGAGATCATTGAAGCGATTCAGATTTTGCTGATTTGTCCCTTGAAGCAAATACGTAATTGCCGTAGTTCCCTTTTTGGATCCAATATAATTAAAGCTTTCGTTTCTCTCCTCGCACATGACTTCCCATATCAGTGTTTGAATAACTAAATAATGCAATCTCGTTTCATTTGTTCCATCATCATAACGATACTGCTTTTGTACTAACTGCAGTAATTTTGAAACATTCAGATATTTACTGTCTGGTGTAGTTTTCGAATTATACGCTTTAACAAACAACAGCGGCACATTGCTTTCCTGATATTGGCTATTGTCAATCGAAACGACGCCAGGTTCTATACAATAAACAAATTCATTATTAGCACCGGCAATCATGATCTTAAAATCGTCATAAGCAGCCCCTCCTTTGCCATTAAAGTATTCATCATTGCCAATCTTTCCCTGCGCCTTTGTCATGATTCCTGCCACTATTTCCCTCATAACAAATCCCTTATCTCCATTCGTCAAAGCACTAACAGAAGTTAGAGAGAGACACCCTACAATAATGCTTAATGCCATTTTCCATATAGTTTGACATCTTTTCATACTTTCCCCCTTTTCAGTAAAATAAAATAGAAAAAGGTATCTCCATACTTTTTTCTACACTATCATATTAACATGATTTAGAAGAAAAAATATCCCAAATCTCAGCCAAAATTATCTGTCGATCTTTTCCTTACCGAGTATTTATTATCGCAGTATTCGCTCCACATTTTCTTAGATGTATACAAATCATTGAACAAATAAAAAAGTGACAGCTTCAAAACCGTTCATCACAAGCTAGACCAAAACGCTAACAGATTGACGATAATTTTTCTATCACTCTATGATTTAATTAATTTGAAAATTTCTTAGTACATTGCGGATAATAACTTTCATCAAATGCATATCCCAATTCTTTCATTTCACTTGTGGATAATAATTGGAATCCAGTACCATAAATACGTTCGTAAGCCACATCAATATGATAATAGTTTTCGCCCACTTTCACAATGTTCCATACCATTTCCATATTATTATAAGTCCCCTCTACGTAATAGCAGTCAATCTTTTGCTGCTGACACATATATAAGAACGCGCGTGCAAAGCCTTCATCCGTCGCTGCATTATTACAGATCGCTCCATAAGAAGAATTAGCATATTTACCCGGAGCATCAGCTGGCAGATATTTAGTAAACTTCACCAAATAATCATTCATTTGCTTCACCAAATCCAAATGATTCGTCGCTGTAAACATCGCTCGGCTGATCGTTAAATAATTTCCTTCTAACTGACGATATTTTTCCTTTGGCAAATAAGGTCCATTCGCCACATCCTGCACACTGTCAGCTTCATCAACCCCATCAATTTGCACCGTAATAGTACGATTGACAGTGGTGATATTTCCTGATAAATCAGATACAGTATACGTCAATGTATAACTTCCCGCTGTATTCGTATCTACCATTCCAGTGACCTTGATTGAAGTAGTTAAATCACCGTCTGTTTTGTCATTAGCTCTTACACCCTCTAAAGCATTAAATAAAGAACCTAATTTGACTACTTTATTATCCACACCGCTAAAGGTTGGAGCCTCATTATCCTGACTTACTACAACGCTTAAACGGAGCTTGTTTGAACGATTCCCATAAATATCCTCCACAATAATAAACACATCATTATAAGTTTTTACTTCTGTAAATGTCTTAGTTTTCGGTCTGTCCTCTTCATCAAAATAAACAATGTATTCAGAAGCATCCTGTATGTCTTTTACTAAATCGGCAGCAATTAGTGTATCGCCTACTTTTATTTCATATTTTGTTTGTATCAAAGAGGCAATCGGCGCTTCCGTATCTCGAATCTGAATCGTAAAAGGGTATTGTTTCCCTGCATATTCGGCATATGCCGTATATATACCAATCTGGTCAATTTGAACATCGGATAAATTAATAACTGCATTTTCTAATACTTTTTCATTCGCATTCAAATAATTTTCAGCTGTCGTGGGGATTTCGGAATGGATTTCATAAGTAAATTGCCTTTGTTTAACCGCAACAGGATCAACTGTAAATAAAAGCCCCACCAGTGAGACGGAACCCACTAGCAACGCTCCCATTATACCCGCTATTATCTTCTCCCGCTTATCCATAAACTTCACCCTTCTGTCCGACTAAAATATCTAGACCATTATATCATCAAATCCCCAATTTGACATACAATTATATAAATAATTAGCAATTCTTAAGAATATTTAGATTTTCTTAATATATCTCTATTTTAACATAAATCTGGGATAATAAAAGTTGTTTTGTCGAACTATTACGACTTATCATAAGTTTTAACATGCCATAGAAATTTTATTAAAAAAATATTTGATATTCTACCTTTTCTTGTATACAAAATTCTTCGATTTGTTTAGATAATAGTTCAAAATAATGTCGGTTCCCTTGATTATAAATCTGATGATAGAGAGGCAGAAGCGTAGGCGCGTGTTTTTTAATCTCTTCCATTACCCACGTTTTATTTTCTCCTTTCAAACGCAAAGTATCAAACATATAGTAATCAACATACGGCTTGCTTTCTCTAATGATTTCTTTATAGTTGGTTAACTTAGGCAGCATCGGAGCTACAAAGACATACGTGGTAATGCCCGTTTCATGAATTTTTTTCAATGCTTCCATTCTTTCTTTTATCGGTGATGCCCCTTCTTCCATAATGCTTCTGAATTTTTCATCTACTGTAGCAATGCTCATCCCTACCTCAACATGGTTCATCTGCTGAAACAGATCAATATCACGGGTCACCAGCTTCGACTTTGTCAGGATCGAAACAGTCCCGCTAAAACCGATCAAATGTTCCAAAGCATTTCGTGTCACTTTATATTTTGCTTCTATTGGCTGATAAGGATCTGTTACCGAGCTAAGCATAATTCGTTTTGCACTTTTAGGGATAGGATACCGTTGAATTTTTTTCACATCCACATAGTCTCCCCATGCTTCTTTATGCTGAGTATAATCTTTCATATAATGAGCATAACAATATTTACATCGATGCATACACCCCCGATAAGGATTAAAAACATGATCGAATGATTTGCTTTTAGTTAGAAAACTATTTACTTCAATTTCCTGAATCTCCATGCGTCTTCTCTCCCCACTTCGTCTGATAATGAAACACACTAACATAATAATCCTCTTCTGGCAAATCTTTTATATATACAAAGCCTAAAGCAGTATACAATGTCTTTAATTTTTCATTTTTATAGTAGCAGTCTAAATAAATTTCTGTCTGATCCGGATAGTGTTGATTCAAGAAATCCATAATGTTTTTAGTTTCCCCATTTCCTTGGAAATAAGGTGAAATCGCCAGACGGTAAAAGTAATAGATACTGTCTATCTTTTTCATAGAAAAACTTCCTATCAGCTCTTCATTTTTAAATATTCCAAATACTTCGTTTTGACTTATTTCTTTTGATAAAAATGTTGCATCCCATGGATATTGCCATTGAAAAATGTCCCGCTCCAGTAAATCCATTGTCACTATGTCAAGCAGCTCTTTTAATTTAACTGTATCTTTTAATTCTAAATGTTTGATCATTATAAAAATAGAGATAACATCGTTATCTCTAAGGCAGTGGACGATCTACAGATAAATAAAGAGCGTACCAGTCTTCCCGACTTAATTCAATATTAACCGCTTGACATAATTCTTCTAAATGATCGGGTGAAGTCGTTCCGGCAATTGGCTGCATACAAGCAGGATGACGCAATATCCAAGCTAAGGATAACGTACTTTTATTTACTCCGTACTTTTCTCCTAAGGCAGCTAAAAGATCATTCAATTTCTGATAGTCAGGGTGATCTAAGAAAGTTCCTTTTTCCCATGAGGCCTGTAAAATAGACCATGGCTGAATTGTAATATCATGAATACGGCAATAATCTAAAATGCCGCCGTCATGGTCTACTGACTGAGCGTTCGTCATATTTGCATTGATCCCTGAATCAATCATGCCCGCATTGACAACATTGAACTGAACTTGATTAAATAATAATTTATGCTTTGTATATTTTTGAATCAATTCGATTTGATACGGTGTCATATTAGATACACCAAAATATTTTACCTTTTTATCTTCATACAATTCATCAAACGCTTCCGCTACTTCCTTTGGATCCATTAAGGCATCAGGTCGATGCAGCAATAATACGTCTACATAATCTGTCTGTAATCTTTCTAAACTTTTATTGACAGATTCAATAATATGTTGTTTAGAAAAATCGTAGTAACCTTTGCAAATTCCACATTTTGTTTGAATAATCATTTTTTCACGCCAGTCCGGATGTCTTTTCAAAACTTCGCCGAATACTTCTTCAGATTTTCCACCGCCGTAAATATCAGCGTGATCAAAAAAGTTAATACCTAAGTCCATTGCTTTTTTAATCAGTTCTTCTAATTGTTCAGGTGTCTTTCCGGCAATACGCATACATCCTAAAGCAATTTGTGATACTTTTAAATCACTGTTTAGTATATCTATATATTTCATTCTTTTCTCCTATTCTTCATCTATAGATTGATTTCTGCTTAAATAATTATATAAAGCGCCTAATAAATTTGCTTTGTTTCCAAATTGATTGACGGCAATCTTTGGTCGTATTTTAGCGTCTGGCAGAGATTCCATGATATCATCCATTCGTTTTTCAACTTCGGTTAAGAAATCTTCTCTTTCACTGATGGCACCACCCAACACGATGATCTCAGGATCATACTGATATTGGATATTATAAATGCCGATTGCCATGTAATAATAGAAGCGGTCAATGGATTCAATCGCATCCTGATCCTGATTAGCCGCCATTTCAAACACTTGCAATCCACTTAGAGTTTTAAGATCGCATTGTTTTCTTTTAGCGACTTCTCTGACTAATGCCACCGTTGATCCCACTTGTGACCAAGTTTTAAATCTTTCCGGTGCTTTTTGGGTAGGATCAAAATCCATAATACAATAGCCAAATTCACCGCCATGCTGATGAATCCCACTATGGATGCGCTTATTTTTAACGACTGCTCCGCCGATTCCGGTGCCACATACAACGAATGCAGAATCTTGATGTCCTTTACCGGCACCAAGCCAGCATTCTCCTAAAGCCGCACAGTTTGCATCATTTTCGATTTCAGCATTGAGCCCTGTTTTTTGATTCAGGATGCGCCGAAAATTAGGTCCGTGGATATATTTGATTGCACTGCTTCCACCGATGACGCTGGTTTCACAGTTAACTGCTCCCGGTGCACTGATTGCAATCCCCATTAGATTATAATTTTTTAACTCATTTGTTTTATTTGCCAGTGCTTCAAAAAAAGCATCTGCATCATTAGGGACAGATATTTTTCCATCTACTAAGATATCCCCAAATTCATTGGCAACGGCCCACTTAATAGCGGTTCCCCCTATATCAAACACCATATAATTGATATCCATTATTTAACTCACTCCTTTATTATCTGCCTATTTACAGGCGTCTATGATAAGTATAGTACATTGAATTTATGGAGATAGTCTTTTTCAAATCAAGAAATATTTTCTAAAATTATACAAAAAAACAGATCGCTGCGATCTGTTAATCATCATGATGCTTTACTACCTTTTTTAATTTCTTTTCAAATTCTCTACGGCTAAACATAATCACAGCACCGCAGCCTAAACATTTAATCTTAATATCAGCACCCATGCGAATGATCTGCCACTCTGTTGATTTCTTACAAGGATGCTGCTTTTTCATTTCTACAATATCATTTAATCCGTATTGATGATCGATCATTATTTTAACCTCCTAATTTATATTTTCTCTCTGCTTATATGCTTTCAACGTATTATGCAAAAGCATGGCAATGGTCATAGGTCCGACTCCGCCCGGAACAGGGGTAATAGCCTGAGCTTTATCCTTACACTTTTCAAAATCAACATCTCCGCACAGCTTATTATTTGCATCACGGTTCATTCCCACGTCTAATACCACAGCGCCCTCTTTAATATAACTGTCATCAAACATTTTAGCTTGTCCTACCGCAGCAATCAATACATCTGCTTTTTGGCAAACTTCCTTTAAATGCTTAGTACGGCTATGAGCAATGGTCACTGTTGCACTTTTTGATAAGGCAAGCAATGCTACCGGCTTTCCGACAATATTGCTGCGTCCTACCACGACTACTTCTTTTCCTTCTAAATCATAGCCTATATTTTCCAGCATCACCATCATCCCATAAGGTGTACAAGGCAATAAGCTGGCTTTGCCTAAGAATAAATTCGCAATATTCACCGGGTGAAACCCATCAACGTCCTTTTTAGGATCGATAGCTTCAATCACAATTGTTTCATCAATATGAGCAGGTAAAGGCAGCTGTACTAAGATTCCATCTACAGAGCGATCTGCATTCAATGTATAAATCTGTTTCAATAATTCCTCTTGTGTTGTTTGTTCAGACATTTCAATCTTAATTGAACCAATTCCAACATAACGACAGCCAATTTCTTTATTTTTCACATAAGTCATACTTGCAGGATTGCGTCCAACTAAAATAACAGCCAGAGTAGGAATTCTTTTGCCGTTTTCTTTAAGTTTTTCCACTTCCTCTTTAACTTCATCTTTTACTTTTAAAGAAATCTCTTTTCCATTAATGATCATTCTCCCAGCCCCCTTTTAAATTACTACTAATTATACTCAAAAAAGGATCTACAAACAAGCAGAAAATACCCCTTCTTGTCTTCCACTTTCACCATATCAGCATGAAATTTGACAAATCTCCAAGAGAAGTATATGCTTTATCTGTAAATATTTAATAATGATTATCATTACCAATTTAAAAGGAGAAAAATATGAAAAAATTTTATCGTTTATCTGCGACCTATGCTATCATCGGCATTATCGGTGGAATCTTTTACCGCGAATTTACTAAGTTTAACCAATTTACCGGAACTACTTCTCTTGGTTTAGTCCATACACATGCTTTTATGCTGGGTCTTTTCTTTTTCTTGATCGTTTTATTATTAGAAAAACAGTTTAAGTTAACTAAAAGCAAAAAAATAAAACCATTTTTACTATTTTATAATGCCGGATTATCACTCACCATTATCATGTTAGTTGTACGTGGCATCACCACTGTCCTAAATACCTCATTGTCTTCTGCCATGAATGCCGCTATCAGTGGAATTGCGGGAGTAGGTCATATTCTTTTAGGTGTTGGATTACTCTACTTTTTCTTAATATTAAAAGAAAAACTTGGCAGCGAGTAAAGTTCTCTTTCCTTTCATCTTTTCATAAGACTCATTTTGTATTATGATAAGATAAAAATACTGGGGGAATGGACATGGTGGATTTTAGTAGTCTGATAGATTTACAAATAGAGCTGTTTATATTAATGATGATTGGCTATATTTTGCGTAAAATCAATATGATTCCGGCATCTGCAAGAAAATCGCTGACGGATTTGGTAATCTATGTAGTATTGCCTGCAAATATTATTAATTCATTTTTAATCGAGATGAACTGGGATATAATCCAATCCGGAATTATTGTTTTAATCATCTCTATAGGTATTCAAGTTTTTTGTCAGCTGTTAGGCAAACATTTATATCCCATGGCTAATAAAAAGCAAATACCTGTATTATCGTATGGAACTATTTGTTCAAATGCCGGATTTATGGGGAATCCACTGATTGAAAGTATTTATGGCTCAACGGGACTGTTGTTTGCTTCTATTTACTGTATTCCGCAAAGAATTGTCATGTGGTCTGCCGGTGTTTCCTGTTTTACTGATTCCAAAGGAAAAGATGTCATTAAAAAGGTAATCACTCATCCTTGCATTATTGCGGTTATAATCGGAATGCTTTTAATGCTGACACAAATTCAGCTTCCGCTATTTCTGACTAAAACTATTAAGGTCACCAGTAACTGCACTACCGCCTTATCTATGATTGTCATTGGCGGAATATTAGCAGAGATTAATTTAAAAAGCGTATTGAACAAACTTTCTTTATATTACAGCTTTTTACGTTTAATCATTATTCCCGCTGTTGTATTAGGTCTTTGCTTTTTGTTTAAACTGCCGGCTTTAGCTGTGGCAGTCTGCACCGTTTTATCAGGAATGCCTGCTGGCACAACAACGGCAATTTTGGCAGAGAAATATGAAAGTGATGCCAAGCTGGCAGTACAGATTGTCTTCTTATCCACCGCTTTATCTCTAATCACGATCCCTATTCTTTGCATGATTATTGAATTTATCTACTAAACACTAAAGGTACCCATTGCTGGGTACCTCTTTTTAAATTCCTTTTAATTCCTGATAAAGACTTTTTGCATAGCTATCTGTCATTCCCGCAATAAAATCACATCCCAGCAATAAACGATGATACAAACGTTCGCCTTCGTCAGTAATTCCTTTGACACTACGATGATAATTATCTAAATAATTGCGTGATAATAAATCAATATACTTAGATTGTATTTCTGTAATAGAATCCGTTTCATAAACAATCAATGCATTCATGAAGCGATCTAATAAAAAGGTTAATATCTCATTTCCCATCAATTCCAGTTTTAAAATAGGTGAGACATTATAAATACGATCGAAAGAAAAACATTTAAGACCATCAATCAATTTTGCTTGTGTGCAAACTGCCAATAATTCTTTATTAAACGTTCCCTGCATAATCTCTTCATAATGATCAATAAAGGCATCGCTTGTTTGTGAAATACAATAAAGCTGCTTTAAAGTCAGCCAAGAAAACACAGCATACTTGTAAGGATCGAATCCTTTTTCTTTTTCAGCGACTAATTTTTTACCGTCATTATAAGCTTTTTCAAGGCTTTCTGCCCCTTTCGCATCTCCTGAATCAATAATAACTTTCAAGAGATCCTCATAAGAATAAAGTGATTTATTGAAGCCATCCTCCAAATCGGCAAAGGTGTAAGCTAAATCATCTGCTGCTTCCAAGATAAATGCCAGTGGATTACGACAGCCATAACAGCCGGTATTCTCTTTTATTTCATTGAAAATACGCTCTTCACTTTGGAAATACCCAATCTTTTTTCTAAGCAGATTTCTTTCTTTTTTAGGTAGTTCATCTTCTTTCATTTTAACAAGAGAGCTGGTTGGATATTTAATGATGGTATCCATGACACTCGATGTCAGATGCATGCCATTATTGCCTACTAAACGATGCAGTTTACTGACAATGCGCAAAGCCTGAGCATTTCCTTCATAATTGATTAAATCGCCATATTGCTGAGGTGTCAGATATTCTTTTAATACCTTATTATTCAATGTCAGTTTTTCTAGGTTTTGTATAAACCAATCACGAATCGCCGTTTCTCCAAAATGCCCAAAAGGAGGATTGCCAATATCATGCAGCAAGCATGAACAGTTCAATACTTCAATCACGTTTAAAGGATCCGGCAGATCTTCCTGAGCTTCTAAATGATTAGCTTTAATTTTTGTGCAGACTTGTTTTCCAATCAATTTAGCGATAGCTGCAACTTCTAATGAATGGGTTAAGCGGGTTCTGACAAAATCACTTTTATCAAGCGGAAAGACTTGTGTTTTATCCTGCAGGCGGCGAAAAGAGGCACTGCGAATAATACGATGATAATCACTTTCTATCTCACTTCGCAGTCCGCTGAGATCCTGTTTTGAATTATTTTTAGGAATTCTTTCTTCACTTGTTATTTTGGTCCATTTTAATCGTTCCATCTGTTTGTCCCCCATAATTTCTATTCTTAGTATACCACAATCTTTTTAGAAACTGGTAGAGATTGCTTGCATTCAATCGTGAAGTTAAGACCATATTATTATAAAAGCATATTGATAGTATTTTAGGAATGCTTTTCCTATAATCAAATTAGGAGCGTGATATATATGAATAGAATCTATTTAGCGGGCGGATGCTTTTGGGGAATGCAGGCTTATTTTGATAATATCAACGGAGTTATTTCCACTAAAGCAGGCTACGCAAACGGAACGATGGAAAATCCTACTTATGATTTCGTCTGTCATCATGAGAGCGGCTTTGCTGAAACCATTGAGGTGCTTTATGACCCACAAGCAGTGAGCTTGGCGTTTTTATTAAAAATGTATTTTGAGGTGATTGATCCTGTCTCAATAAACCGTCAAGGAAATGATATTGGCAGTCAGTATCGTACTGGGATCTACTATCTTCATGATGAGGATCGAGAGATTATTTTAAAGGCTTTGGATCAGCTTCAATTACTTTACCAAAAACCGCTGGCAGTCGAGTGTGAACCCTTGATCAACTTTTATCCGGCAGAAGAGTATCATCAGCACTATCTGCAAAAGAACCCTAATGGCTACTGCCATATCTCCCGTCAAAAGATTGAATCCGCAAAAGATGCAATAGAAGAAAAAACTGTATTTTCTAAGCCGAATGATGAAGTATTAAAGCAACAATTAAGTGAATTAGAATACTTAGTTACTCAGGAAAGCAAGACAGAACCACCTTATCAGAATAAATATTGGGATCATTTTGAAAAAGGGATCTACGTAGATGTTACAACTCGAGAACCGTTGTTTATCTCTGATGATAAATTTGATTCGGGCTGTGGTTGGCCAAGCTTCAGTAAACCGATTGATCGCAAACTTATTAAAGAGCTTCGAGATTCTTCTTTCAATATGGAACGTACAGAAGTAAGAAGCCGACTTGGTGATGCTCATCTAGGACATGTGTTTACCGATGGTCCAATCGAAAAAGGCGGGCTCCGATACTGTATCAACAGTGCATCGCTTTGTTTTATTCCTTTAGAAAAGATGAAGGAAGAAGGCTATGAAGCGTATATTCCGCTAATTAAAAAGTAAAAACGTCGCAAGAAACTTTTTATTGTTAAAAGGGGGACAAATGATCGATATCATTTTAATTTTTTTGAAAAAGGGTTATGATATAGATAGATATTAGATAAGGGAGGGATTTCATGAACACTATTTATTATAACGGTACAATTTTAACGATGAACCCACATAACGAAAAAGCCACTGCGGTATATATTAAAGATGGCAAAATTATAAAAGTTGGAGATGATTCATCTATTCTTTCATTGCAGCAGGATGGAACACAAATAATTGATCTTCAAGGGAAAGCAATGATGCCCGGATTTATTGATCCACATAGTCATTTTATTGGTGTAGCGAATTCACTATCTCAATGTGATCTTTCTGAAGCTGTTTCATTTGATGATATTATCAATAAAATGAAGGCTTTTATAAAAGAGAATCCGGTCAAAGACGGAGAATGGATTTTTGGTACAAATTATGACCATAACTTTCTCAAGGAAAAAAGACATCCTGACAAATTTGTATTAGATCAGATTTCAAAAGATCTTCCGATTGTTGTTATTCATGCTTCCGGTCATATGGGAATTGCAAATTCTAAGGCTTTAGAGCTCCAGCATATTACGGATCAGACAAAGGATCCTGATGGCGGTAAATATAATCGTATTGAGGGAACTAACGAACCTAACGGATACATGGAGGAGAATGCTTTTACGGAATTCCGCAATAATACGCCTATGACAGATATTGGAACTCTGTTGAAGCTTGTATTAAAAGCACAAGATATTTATGCTAGCTATGGGATCACTACTGTACAAGACGGAATGGTTACCCCGCCATTGTTTCAATTATTAAAATATGTGGCAGAATCCGATATGCTGCAATTAGATGTAGTCGGTTTTGTTGATTTGGATCACTCTCATGACTTAATGCGTGAAAACGAATATGTAAATCAGTATCATCATCGCTTAAAATTAGGTGGATACAAGGTCTTTTTAGATGGTTCTCCACAGGGACGAACAGCTTGGATGAGCACCCCTTACCAAAATGCCGAGGATGGCTATAGCGGGTATCCAACACTTAAAGATGAACATCTTTATACTTTAATTGAAACTGCTTTATCAGAAGATCAGCAGCTTTTAGCCCATTGTAACGGTGATGCGGCATCCCAGCAGTATATCGACCAATTTGAAAAAGTACTGCAGAAGCATCCAAATTGGGAACCACATCGTCCGGTAATGATTCATGCCCAATTAGTTAGAAAAGATCAATTGGAAAGAATGAAAAAAATAGACATGATGCCTAGCTTCTTTGTTGCTCATACGTATTATTGGGGCGATATTCATATTGAAAACTTTGGTAAAGAGAGAGCCGATCATATTTCACCAGCAAAAGATGCATTGGATTTAGGTATTCCTTTCACTTTCCATCAGGACAGCCCGGTTCTTCCACCAGACATGATGAAAACCGTTTGGTGTGCAGTAAACCGTCAAACTAAAAATGGTCAATCAATAGGAGACTGTGAAAAAATTGATATTTACAGCGCTTTAAAAGCCATCACCATCAATGGTGCCTATCAATACTTTGAGGAAGACCAAAAAGGCAGCATTGAAGAAGGCAAGCTTGCCGATCTTGTAATATTGGATAGAAATCCATTGGAAACCGATCCTAAAGACCTTGCAGATATCACTGTACTTGAAACGATTAAAGAAGGAAAAACAATTTTTAAAAGAGAGAAATAAAGAAAATGTCTTGCCATTTTAAAACAGGCAAGACGTTTTTTATTGAGTAAGTTCACTAGTCGCTATCTGTTTTTGGTCAGCAAACTGGTAGATTATTAAACCGACCATGACAATTAAGCAGCCTATTAATTTATTTAGTGAAAATAAGCCATAGAAACAATAATCTAAAAGGATTCCGCTCATCAGCTGAGAGATAAAAGTAATTAACGTTAATTTAATCGGGGATACTTTTGAAACAATAATATTTAATATAAGCACATTGAAAACACCAATCACCCCGCCTATAAACATTAAAGGATGATGAAAGCTTTGAATGATATCCGCATTTGAGAAATAAGGAACACCGATCAAAAGCATCAGCACAAAGCTTGTGATAAAACCAGTGAAATAATTAAAAAATGTACTCTGATAAGCATCCGAGTGCAAAGATAAATAACCATTTACAGAACGACTTAATACAATCGTTACCCCTCCCAGTAAGGCACAAAGCAATGCAATCATAGAATCATTACCCCAATTCCCAATACAACAATACCTAAGCTCATAAGCTTCAACGGATTCATTTTTCTTTGCAGTGAACCCAGCCAGCCATTTTGTTCTAAGATAAGTGATGTGATCATCTGACCTAGCAGTCCTAAAGCCGTAAGTAAAGCTACTCCTAACGCATTCACTGTCATCACATTAAAAAGAACAGTAAGTACCCCTATCATTCCGCCAGTATAATACAGGATTGGCAGATGGCTGCGAAATCGTATCTGCTTTCTTTTTACTTTCATAATAATACATAAAGTCAGAAATCCCGTCAGATGAATCAGGACTGTTGATAAAAAAATGCCAAAATAATCTGATAATTGACCATTGAAAATTGTCATTACTGTCACAATAATTCCACATAATATAGATAAAGATAGTTCCATAGCGATACCTCCAAAAGCATTATAAACAAAACTCCTTGATTCTAAATAGGTCATATGTCATATTGTATAGAGGTGAATTTTATGAAAGATAAACTATTCTATATCAACCAATTAAAGGAAATGCAGATGCTTAATCCAAAAAGTTATTCCTATTTTGACCTAGTAAAGTTTAATAAAGGAGATTTACTTTTACATCAAGGGCAAAAATTAGAGTACCTATATATATTGCTTCACGGACGAATTAAATCCTGCCATACAACATCAAACGGATTAACGGTTCTTTCTGCTTTTTCACATGCAATAAGTGTTATCGGGGAAGTTGAATTTTTAAATCATCGTGATGTCATTAACGATGTTTATGCTTTAGAGTCTGTAATCTGTTTAAGAACTTCCGTGACACGTTTTGAAAAAGATTTGTTAAATGATTTATATTTTATGCGTTATTTGGCACAAACGATCTCACAGAAGCTTTACGATACAAATCATAATTCTTCCATTTCTATCAATTACCCTGTAGAAAACCGTTTAGCCTCTTACCTTATTTCCTGTCAGGATCATATGATGATTCATGACAATTTTGTTCAAGTGGCAGAAATGATTGGCTGCAGTTATCGGCAGTTACAGCGAACACTGAATGATTTTTGTCAAAGCGGTTATATTCGTAAAGTTAAAAGAGGTCAGTTTGAGATAATGGATCCTATTGCCTTGCAGCATTTAGGCGAAGATTTATACTATCTATAAAGACAATATAAAAGGGCGATAAGAAACTTTTCTTCACCCTTTTATTATTTATTTTACTTTTTCTAAAGTTAAGAAGCCTAAGACCACTCCGACAACTGAAACAATGGCCCCTAGCAGTAAAGATTCATGTACGCCAATCATATCGAGCAGGATCCCTCCGGCAAGACTGGCAAACACACCGGCTAAAGTCATTGATGTTGTAAGGAAAGATTGTCCTTTGACCATATCATTTTTCTCAATGATCTGATTGACATAGTAAACAGAAGCAGGAACGAACAATGCATAAGCCCCCATCTGTAAAACCTGTGCCATATAAATCATTGGCATATTGGTTGCGACTAAAGTAAGAATATGCTTCAAGGCAAAACAAACTAAAGATATTTTAATAAGCAATGTACAGTTTACCTTTTCATTTAATTTGTTGAACATAAACATGATTGGCAGTTCAAGCATGGCGGCGACAAAAACAGCATTTCCCATGTCGCTGCTGTTTCCGCCTACGTTGGTTACAATCTGAATAAAGAAATTATTGATAATACTGTGTGCAAAATAAATACAAACAAAGCCTAACAGGAATATCATAAATTTAATATATTTGTGTACAAACTGTCCAAATGATAATTGTGATTTCTGTTCTGTTTCAGAGCTATCACTGTCTTTATTGTCATCTACCACTGTGTATAACTGAATAATAATATAAAGCAATGTATTAAATAAGACATAAGCTAAGGGGATAATTGAACTGTTTATGGCACTTACGACATATCCTAAGGCAATAGAAGTTAAGGCATAAGCCGCTGACCCTAATCCTCTGGCAACCCCAAAATTGATCTTATAGCCAAACTTTTCAAAAACGAAAGCAAAGGAATTGATTAATGGCATTAATGAGGTCGTTAGTGAAAAGATAACGATAACAAAGAAAGCCAGAATTTGCTTATTCATCGGAATAAAATAAACGGCAACTGAACAAACGATCGTCACTGCCAACAGGATACGAATAACAAGATTAATCTTTGCCGTAGAAGATTTATCCGCAATCGTTGCAATTAGCGGCTGTAAGATAACTGCCACAATACTGCTAAGTGCCAAAGTGATTCCGATAAGTGAGTTAGAAAAGCCTTCCCCCAACAAATAAACAGAAGCATAGCCCATCATTGCACAGATTGCCGCACAGTAGAAAATCTGACTCAATGAATATTTTATATTTAAGACTCTATTCATTTTTCTTCTCCTTCTATATGAAAAATATATGATTAAATATATTCTATCACCTTTTGTTGAATAATTGTTCTTCTATTTAAATCAAATGATATTCTTTCAATTGTGCTTCAATCTCATGTTCATCAATAATGCAGCGTGTTTCTCCAAGTTCAATCGCCGGCTTTGTTTTTCCATGATAGTCACTGCCACAGGTGATCAGCATTTGATACTCTCTCCCCTTTTGCAGAAAGTAATTTACAGTAGCTTCATCATGATAATTGCTGAATGCTTCTACACCTTGAAGTCCCATTTTTACCATTTCATCAAAAACCTCAAATTGTCCTTTTAAATTATTTCCCGGGTGAGCCAATACAGCAATTCCGCCATTGTCATTGATAATTTTAATGGTTTCCTTCAGTGATGGAAATATTACCTCCGTATAGCAAGCCTTTCCTTGAGCATAGTAATCCCAATAAAAATTCACATAGGGATTATCGCTTCTTTCTCCATTTTCTCTATAAGGCTTTAGTAGCGGATGATCCTGATAACGAGGATCATTCAGCAATGCTTCCGCAAACATTTCCCCGGTATAAACCCCATTCGCACTTAATTCGTCTAGCTGACTCTTATCCAGTTCAAAGCCTAGCTGATTTGTAAGCTTTAGCTTTTCTTCACTGCACGATAATTCTTGTTTCAGGATATTTTCCTCCAGTTCATTGAATATTGGATTTTTATGATCAATTCCGTATCCTAAAACATGCAGATTGATGCCATTATAAGTACAGTCAATTTCTGTCGCATGAATATAACGTATACCATATTGTTCTGCGGCTTTCTTTGCCTCATCAATGGCTTTAACACTATTGTGATCAGCAATCGCCATAATTGTAATTCCGGCATCATGACATTTGTCAACTAATTGAGCAGGTGTAAACTCTCCGTCATCACTGTACATGCTGTGCATGTGTAAATCAATAAATTTATTCATCATTCTTCCCCTTTTTCTCTTTTAAATTTTTAATCGCTATACTGTATAGTCCTTTCCAAATCATTTCATTCATCTCTTTAATTTGAACGATCTGCGGATAATGGTGCTTTGGTATTTCACTGTCGATGTCTAAGCGTTCAACAGATTCCACAACATCACTGCAAACACCGATTATTTCAGGATTAAATACACAGCATAAGGTCAATATTTGCTTAGTCAGCAGTAACTGCGGATTTTCTTTTAATAATTGATCCTGCTGAGAGTGCGTATAAAACGGCAGATAGCGCAATTCTCCGGCAAAATGTGAAAAGCCATTGTATAATTTATGGTCAATCATCATGCCACACCCCACATAGACTGCCGCCGGCTGGTAGATAAACGCCAGATGTGGACTCTTAGGATACATATAAGATAATCCAATACAGGCATTGTTCACATCATTTTCGATGACATAGTCCAATCCATAGCGTTGCTTTAATGCTCTGCCTAAATGACAGCCATTTAGCCGTTCAAAATCACAGATATCTATTTTCCCGTCCTGACAAATTCCCGGTATACTGAGAACCAAAAGGGAGATACTTCTATCCTTTGCCATCATTTGATCCACTATATCGTTTAATTCCTCTAAATTGCCTATCTCACTTACAAATTTTTCCTCATATAAGTTTGTCCCTATCAAATCTATCGTTCTGCCGATAAACTGATACCTATTTTGATCACGTTTTAAAATAATCATACCAATATGATAATAGTCTTTATTAAGAATATACTGCTTGGATTTTCTGCCTCCTGTAGATTCTGCTTCTCCAATATATTCAATTTCTTTCTTTTCTATCAAATCATGAAGAATATTTGTAATCCCCGCTAAAGATTGCCCGGTTTTTTCAGCCAGTTCATTTTTAGTCCATACTTTTATATTGTAAAAGCACTCTCTTATCTCCTGAATATTGCTAAGTTTGAGTTCATTTATTCTTGCCAAACGATCACCTCCACCTCTTTCGTTATAATATGACGAATGTTATAAAATAAGTATACGCCGATTAAATGAGTAAGACACTTTATTTTCACAACCTGAAATCAAAGTAGTCAATTTATAGGCACTTTCAAGCCCTTTGTTACTTATTTGTTACTTATTCATCAATATTTACCAACATTTTTATTGAAAAAAGCTATCAAATTTAGATAGCTTTCCATGCTTAATAAAGGGGTAATTATCTCTTAAATCCCCTTATAATTTTTGTTTTTCCTTCTGCATAATGAATTGCGATCTGACAACAACCACATACCGGACATAGGTAATAGTACGCTTTGAACTTTCCATTTTCCACCTAAAACACAGTATTTATATAGTATATTAGTGTGTATGAACAAAATATCATCAGTATTATAATGCTCGATATGTTAAAATTAAAGTACAATAAATAAGTAATGATAGAGAATTCTATATAAATCTATCTGCGTCTTCCATTCTATATGGGTGATTTTTTATTGACTTTTAATAGAGTATATAATAAAAAAAGCATAATAATACTATCTTTTATTTAAATATTTTTTCACTTCTTGTTGCATCTTATTAGATAAATATCAGACAAATAACAAAATAATGGGAAACTATGTTAATATTTAGATAGACTTAAAGAAATGTAAATATGGTTAGGGAGGTGTATCACCATTGCACAATTAATTATTCTACAAAGATACTATAAATATAAAATGGAGGATAAATTATGAAAAAATTTATAGCAGCCTTTCTTTTATTTTCAATTATGAGTATAAATTTTTCAAATGTTTCTGCTACAAGCAGTACATCAGATAACGAAACTGAAGTAACAACAACAGAGGATGGAAAAGAAGTTTATTATAATAACAATTCAGTCAATGGTTCTATTGATACAACAGATTTTAAAGATGTACCAAAATTCAACTCAATGACTAAATATGATCCAAACGATCCTAACATCAACTCAAATTCAGTGAGTGTTAGCCACCAAACACAGGAAACATCTTATTATTGTGGACCAGCATCAGGTTCTATGATTACCTATCAATTGGGGAAGGGACAAAACCAAAACCAAATGGCTTCATATTTTGGAACAACCACTGATGGAACTGGATTCGGTAGTTATCTAGGAAGTACTTTACAAAATATTACCGGTTATCCTTTTGGGACTACGTGGCATACTGGTTCAGATGTAACAACGATAAAAAACAATATTAAAGCAGGAATTAACTATGGAAATGCCATTATGTTAAATACTTGGGAATATGGAAATTACTTTTATCTTGATGGACACCGTGCACTTAGTGACGAAGTATTCCATTATGGTGTAATTAGTGGGTACTCAGATTTTGGTAATTATGTTTACTATATAGATCCAGGAGCAGGATATACAGATCCAGTAACAGGACAACGCTGGGATGGTTTTACAGCAGGCAGATATTATCCTATTTATGATATAAGTATGGCAACTGGTGGTCGAGGATATGTTTGGTAACCTAAAGAAAAAGAAAGGGATATTTTTACTCTTAACCACTATCACTATATCGGTACTGTTATATTTTGCATTTTCCCTTAATAAATCCAATTTATCAAATAAGCTTATATCACTGCAACAAAATGAAAAATTTAGTATTAAAGATATAGCTTATGAAAATATGTCTGGTCTATTTAAAGACAGCGAGGTTGTAGAGTTTACTAATGATAAAGTTTTTTTACCAAAAATATTAAATACTAACAATTTATTATTTGGATCACTACGAGATACCGAATTAACTGATAAAAATATCTCGTATTTAGATTTAAATACAGGTGACTATACTACGATAAATGATGTTAATCTATCAGAGGGATATTTAACTGTATTATATATAGCTGCCAATGAAAAATATTTTCTCTACAGTTATTTAGATGGAAATAATGAAGTTTATTTATACAATTTAATTACTAAAGAAAATAATAAACTTGAATCATTGAATTCCTATACATTTTCAAATCAAAGTCAATGTATTTTATACAATGACAGCATCATCTTTAATGTCTTTAATAAAAAAGCAGAGACATATGCAACCTTTTGTTATTCCATTGAAAACGATGCAATTGAAATTATTGAAAATGAAAATAGTGGATATCCCGTTATAATAGATCAAAAATTATACTACTTAAAAATTGACAAAACAGCATTAAAAACCAAATTAATTGAATATGATATTACAAAAAAAGAAAAAACCATATTGTTGGAACAATCAGGAAATGAGCAATACATTTCGAGTGTATTTGGTAACGGAAATGATTTAATTATTACAATCTCAATAAATAATAATACGCAGTTAACTTCTAGTAATTACACCTTATTTTATCAATTAGATTTAGAAAACAACGTAGCTGATCTTTTATTTAAACTTTCACAAGGTGAAATACTTTCTTTTGAGAACAATTATTTATATTTTACTGGTAGACTTAATGGTGCTGGTGACAGTCCAAGAGAAAATTATATATATGATTATAAAAACAATTTATTCTACAAGCCATTAGGACAATGCATATTTTCCAATAAAAGTATTGTTTATATAGAGCCTAAAAATACAAATGTAGATATTCCGAAAGGAGCAGATTATACAAACGAATATAGCCAAATTCGTTATTCAAATTTTGAAAACTAAAAACAACCCTAAGTCCAAATAGGTGAACCAACCCCTGTCAAGTAGACATGGGAAATAAATAAAA
>JAQENU010000008.1 GCA_027676805.1 Coprobacillaceae bacterium UN01-12pH3A
TTATTTATTTCATCTGTCTACTTTGGTGGGATTGTATCAAATTCATTTGGTTTTAATGATTTATTTTTTATATCAGCCCCATCTGCAAAGCTTTGATAAATAGTATGCCTCGATTGTGCAAATACATGTTGAATATCGATTATCGCATTTTCTTCTAATGGCTGAAAAATAATCGAATGACTAATCAGTCTGTCATTCACCCGAAAATCATCCTGAGTCATTTTTATCGGAATTTCTTCGCCTACTATTTCCTGCATAAGAGTAACATCTGGGAAGCTTTCTAATGCATTGTCCAATGTTACTTCTCGATTTATATGATAACTAGAACCGGGAATTAAATAAATCAATAGAAATACAATAAGTGTCCAAACAATTATTGGCAGTTTTTTTCTTTCGTCCACCTCTCCTCTAGGTACTTCTTTACGCAGGAAGTAAATGATCACCAAATAACATATCAAAGGAATAATGACTAGGGAGGTTGACAACAGCAAATAAAATCCAATATAAAAAAATACCCATAATAACAGCTTAAAAATCCATTTCTTTTTATAGCGCTTATATAAATAGCCGCTGACTATCGATAAACAGATGAAAAGCAGTCCAAAGATCATATTAGTATCCATCAAGATCCCTCCTCTACTCCCATTATAACATAATCCCATATCTAATTTTTCTCATTTATTAAGCTAAAATAAAAGAAAGTCTTTTCACTAAATGGATAGAATTTTCTCATATAGTGTTTCTTTTATCAATTAAATAAGATTAAAAAATATCAACCTTTCTTCATCCATTGTAGTTAAGCGAGATTTTCATATAATGGAAGCAAGGAGAAAACATTCAGCAGTTAATCAATTATAAACATCACTATAAAATAATAGTCTTTTATTCCTGCTTACTGCTCAAAAGGCAAGAATAAAGCATATTGATTAAAAACTTCCAAAAATTTCATTAGTCTTACTATTGTTTTATTGACTATACATTGTTTAATTGTGTTTATCTCCTTATGTATAAATAACTAACGGCTTGATTAAGTCGTTTTTTCATTAAACCATTGCAGCTCTTAACTCTTCTTTGAATGTTTCACTTTCTTTTTACTGGTAGAGCAAAGTATAAATAAATTATCAAACTAAAAAAGACGATCAAAGCAACTAATTACTTCATCGTCCTAATTTATCCTCTGTTAACTGTTGTATATTTCCGCAATATCATGTATCCTTCGCTGCATTTCCGTACGGATACGCAATGGCTCTAAGCATTCGCATTTATTTCCAAAACTTAAAAGTATATCGTAGTGATAGTCGTTCTCAACGAAAGGAAAACAAACAATGTAATGTTCATCCCCGTCTGGAGAAAAACATTCATATGAGCAATAATCAAGTACTCTATCCAATACCGACTTGTGAATACGAATTTTAATTTCAATCTGCATAGCAGCTAAAATATCAGTAAATTCTAACTCCGGTTTTTGATGTTCTCGTGGGGTAAACGTTTCTTCTTGTAAATGGAGATTTGACATACGGGAGAGTCTGAAAAGACGAAAGTCACTCCTTTTATGACAAAATCCATGCAGATACCAATGATTGTTTTTTAATACAAGCTGATAAGGCTCAATAGTTCGTACTGTTTTGTTTCCGTGGTGCGCGATATATTCAAATGAAAGCAGCCTATTCTCCTCTAATGCCATTTTACTTGTTTCTAAATAGCTTTGTATCCCGCTATTTCCCATCCATGAACTTAAATCAATATGTATTTGATTTGTTTTTAATTCAATATCTTTCGCTTTATCGGCAGGGATAAAGCTTTTTACCTTTATAAGAGCATTTCTCAGTTCATCATCATGCATCATATTCGAGAGACTGGAAAGTCCCAACAAGATCGTAGAAAGATCAGCAATCGAAAATACCTGTCTGTCAATCTTATATTTGGGCATGATTTCAAAACCGCCGCCTACTCCTGATATTGCCCGAACAGGAATCCCTGCCCTATCAATAGCGTCTATGTCACGATAGATTGTACGCAGTGAAACTTCAAACATATCTGCTAGCTGTTGAGCACTTATCCGCTCTTTATCAAGCAGAATGATAATAATGCTAATGAGCCTGTCAACTTTCATCAAATAACCACCTTTTAAAATTTATTTGTTTAATTATATATTGCTGACATAATGGTGTCAACAATCGTATGATATACTGAAAAAGTAAAGTGAGGAGAAAAATATGACACAAAAAAATGCTTTAATCATTATCGATATTCAAAATGACATCACAAAGAACTACAAGGAGATTATCAACAATATTAATAAAGCTGTCGATTGGGCAGATGAACATCAGTTTGAGGTGATTTATATCAGACATGAAAATTTGTCTGCCGGTACAAGAACATTCAAACCTAACACACAAGGTGCAGAACTTGCCCCAGATTTAAAAATAGTATCAAACAATATATTTACGAAATCAAAGGGAAATGCCTTAACCAGTGAAGCCTTTGCCGATTATATTCATAAAAATGAAATAACGAATTTCTTCATTACAGGAGCGGACGCGGTTGCATGTGTTAAATCCACCTGCTACAACTTACGTAAAGCAAATTATGATGTGACTGTTTTATCAGATTGTATTACCAGTTATGATAAAAGAAAAATTGATGAAATGCTGAATTATTATGAAAGCAAAGGCTGTAAAATCATGAATTTAAATACGTTATTACAGGAAGTTAAATAAACGATGGATTTTGTAATTCCCATGACAAAGTTTAAAGGTAAAATGGAAATAATATAATATGAGAAGTTCCATACAAGGAAAAACGACTGATGTGTAAGTAATTATTACATATATCCGTCGTTTTTTATATAAAGTGAATACTTTATTAATAAATATTAATTTTAAATACAGGATGTAAAGTGTCCTATAAAAAGCAGAAAATTGACAGTCATTCATTCTTATTAGAAATAGAAAAACTGTCAATTTAAATACGGATATTCGTTTCTATATACTTATTTTAATTATTCTTCTGTTGCATTTTGCTTGTTAGATATCATAACAAATGGCATCCATAAAATAGTCAATCCGACAATTTCAATCGCTGTAAAGATGGCGGCTTTGATTCCCCCTCCAGTAGCTAAAAATTGATATAAGATCGGTGGTGTTACCCAAGGCGCTGATAAACAGACTCTCTCAATAATCCCCGTATCCATCAAAATATATGATACCGCCGCTAAAATAGTAGGCCCAGCAATAAATGGCAGCATGTAGACTGGATTCATTACGATAGGGATTCCAAAAATAACTGGTTCATTAATTTCGAATAACCCCGGTGCAATTGAGATTCCGATGACTGTACGTTCTGCTTGTACTTTACCAAAGATTAACACTGCGATGATTAATCCCATTGTTGATCCTGATCCGCCAATGACAGAAAACACCCCTACTCCATGAACAACATTGGGTATTTCTGTTCCTGTTTTCCCTGCTTCATATGCTTGAGTATTTTCAAGTAATAATGGTGTAAAGATTGGCGTTGTTACTGATCCTACAATGTTTGCCCCATGTAACCCAAATACCCATAAGAAGTTGATTAAGAAGTAAACTAAGATTGCCGTTCCCAATGTATCCGCTACACTGTTTAATGGTGCTGATACGAATTTCTGTACGATTGTCCATAAGTCCATTCCTGAGAATTTATCAATGTAAATACCAGCTGCTACTACTAAAATAACAGTCAAGATGGCCGGAATCAGAACTGAAAATGATCCTGCTACTGCTGGTGGTACTCCATCAGGCAATGTGATTTTTAATTTATCATTTCTTGATAATCTTACGAAAATTTCAGCCACTATCATTGTTAGGATCATACCGACAAACATTCCGCCTGAATCCAGCTTGTTCGCTGCTAATCCGCCAGTGGCCACATCTGCTGTCAACACATCTACGTTTGTTGCTTTGTCAGCCCATGAGTAGCTGTTTGTTAATGTCTGCACTGCTGGCGCTAATCCTAAATAGCAAGTTAAACCGACAACCGAAGTGGCAATCCCATCTCCGTTTAACCCCTTTGCCATTTGATATCCTAATGTTACGACTAACAATACCGCCATCATGTTGATAGATCCTTTGTTTACTGCTGTCATAACGTCTTGAATCCCTGTTGTTTTAATAAAGTTTGAGTATCCTTCTTGAATTGAAACAATATTCAACCCGTTTTCTGCAAAGATACCTTGGATGTTGTTGATCAATACCGCAATCGCACCAACGATTGTAACTGGCATGATAACAACGAATGCATCCCTGATCGCAACTAAGTGTCTTTGTGACCCGATTCTAGCTGCAAGAGGGACAAATTTTTCTTCTAAAAATTTCATTATGTTTTCCTCCCATTATATCTGACGTGTCTCCGATTGATTTCACTCCTTTTTGAGACATTTTTTCATCATCAGTGTCATTATACAAGTTCCCTGTTTAGATAAAACAAGCAGGTTAATAAACGTATTTATTTCTCAAATTTTATTATAATATCAAGATCTATTGCGTTAAAAAGATGTCAAAAAATAAAAATGTAAACCTCTTCTTACTGTAATTAAGTATTCCATAAATAAAATACGGTTCAATAAGAAGTATTAATATACTATTAGTTTGTCAAATTTAAAATAATAAAATTTGAATTAATGGTAAAGAAACCATAATAATCTATCCGAAACAAAAAAATATAAAAAGCTATATTTAGACATGCAACTATTCTAAAAAATTGGCAGTTAAATAATCGATATAATATCAACTATTTAACTACCAATTAATCAACTATTATTAACTCCTAAATTTCAAAGACTAATTTATAGCTATGCCATTTTATGCAAAATATGAATACAATCTGCTAATGTTTCTACTAACCGGTTAGCTTGTCCTTGCATTTCTTGAGGCGATCTAAAGAAAGTAAAACTATAATGTACAGCATTAAACATTGGTAAATCATTAAAAGAATCTCCTATCGCATATACCTGTGCTTCTTCTAAATTTAAAAACTTTTTCAATTCTTGAATACCAGTTCCTTTATCGCAACCATTAGGATATATATCTAAACTCAATTCATTTTGATTGACTTCAATATCAAAATGTTGTCTTAAATAAATGGCTACTTTTAATAATTCTTCTTCACTAGAAAATTGTAAGGCCGTTGAGTGATAGAATATTTCCGTTATACTCCAAACCGTTTAAACGTTTGGCATTAGCATTTATTTTATCTTCACCAATATTCTTATAGTAAAACATATTATCTTTTGCATGGGAAAAAGCATATGTATATAAACGAATACTATTTAAAATAGCTAAAACAAGTTCATTTGATAAAACTTTATTTTTTTAAAATTCTCCTTTTTCATCTATAATAATAGCTCCGCTAGAAAAACTCATAAAATCAAAATGTAATCCATAATTGTTTAATATCTTTTGCGTTCCTGACATTGAACGGTCAGTACAAACTCCAAATAAATTTCCTGCTTCTTAAAACTCTTTAATTGCTTCTAAATCTTGATTAGAAATTCTATCACCAGATCCACTAAAATAAAACGTTTTGTCAATATCACTTAATAACACTTTTATATATTTCCTCCTATTTATTGGTAATATAAGTATATTCTAAATATTGTGTGGTATCAATAATCATTAACGAACAATAGAAAAAATTATTATTCGTTTTCAACACATAACATTTATTCAATTCATATAAAACATAATAATTATTGTATATAAAAAAGGATACAACCTAATGATGTATCCATTATATTATTAAAAAAAAACTGTTACAAACAGTTAAATGGTGGTTCCGGCCGGAATCGAACCAGCGACACGAGGATTTTCAGTCCTCTGCTCTACCGACTGAGCTACGGAACCATGATGGCGGTCTGGACGGGACTCGAACCCGCGACCTCCGCCGTGACAGGGCGGCATTCTAACCAACTGAACTACCAGACCATAATGGTTGCGGGAGAAGGATTTGAACCAACGACCTTCGGGTTATGAGCCCGACGAGCTACCAGACTGCTCCATCCCGCGATATGAAATTTTAAAAATGGCGGAGGTTGAGGGATTCGAACCCCCGCGGGGCTTCCACCCCCTGTCGGTTTTCAAGACCGATCCCTTCAGCCGGACTTGGGTAAACCTCCGGATAACCATTTTATGAAATTGGTGGACCCTGTAGGACTCGAACCTACGACCAACCGGTTATGAGCCGGTGGCTCTGACCAACTGAGCTAAGGGTCCATATCGACCTCTACTAGGCGTCTACCTGTTTTAAAAATAATAATGGTAGCGGGGAAGGGATTCGAACCCCCGACCCACCGGGTATGAACCGATTGCTCTAGCCAACTGAGCTACCCCGCCAAATGAGTCTTTACATTAAAAATGGTGGAGCCTAGGAGGATCGAACTCCTGACCTCCTGCGTGCAAAGCAGGCGCTCTCCCAGCTGAGCTAAGGCCCCATTTAAATGGTCGGGAAGACAGGATTCGAACCTGCGACCCCCTGGTCCCAAACCAGGTGCACTACCAAGCTGTGCTACTTCCCGAAAATTTATATTGAATTGAAATGGCGCGCTAGGCAGGAATCGAACCCACAACCTCTTGATCCGTAGTCAAGCACTCTATCCAGTTGAGCTACTAGCGCATTCCCTGCGTTCTCTTCAGCGCTTATTTATATTACCATAATCGCCAAATCTTCGCAAGCCTTTTTTCGATTTTTTCTTAAGTTTTTTCTTAAGAATGGTGCCCAGGGCCGGAGTCGAACCGGCACGGATTTTAAGGTCCGCAGGATTTTAAGTCCTGTGCGTCTACCAATTTCGCCACCTGGGCAATAAAAATGGAGGTTCCAGCCGGACTTGAACCGACGGTCGAAGAGTTGCAGTCTTCTGCCTTACCAACTTGGCTATGGAACCATCTCTTGTTGACTGCTTTTTTATTATATACTAAGCCTTTATAAAATGCAATAAAAAAGTTAAAAAAATGAGCTCAAATTTGAGCCCATTTTATTGTGAAATAATTTTAGTCCATAGAATCGCATATTTTTCTTTTAACGCATTATCCTGATAAGTGAAAACTTCATCGTTACCAGTCAGATCCGTGCGAATTCCATAAGCATTGTTGCCTTCAAAATCTTCTTCCTTAGCTATCGCAGAAGCATGTTTATTGCTTGTCAAATAGCCGACTTCCAAAGTATTTAATAAAGCATTTTCATCTGAAATCATATAATTGATGAATTCATGCGCCAAGGTCACTTCCTGACATTCATTTGTAATCACGAAGCCATCAAACCAGACATTGGTTCCTTCTTTTGGCAGATAGAAATCCATGTTTTCATTTTCAGCCATAATCGCCGCAGCATCACCGGAATACATGATTGCCATAGCTTTTTCATTGTTTTTCATGCTGTCGATAATTTCGTCACCGCCATAAACAGGCGACATCGTTTCTTTCTGATTTGCCAGCCATTGATAAGCTTCTTGGATTTCCTGATCGTTCTCACTATTCATAGAATACCCCAAAGCCTTTAAAGCGACTGTAAATGAATCACGAACTGAATCATACATGTAGATGTTGCCTTTATACTTCTGATTGCGTAAAATTTCGAAGCCCTGCTCTAAGTCTGCTGCATCTACTTTTGTTTTATCATAGACGATTCCGACATTTCCATAGAAATACGGTGCCCAATATTCATTACCTGGATCAAACGGCTGATTCATGATCGAAGTATCCAAGCTGTCTTTATTGGTAATTAATGACCAATCCAGCTTTTGAATGCGTTCTTCTTTAATTAGACGTTCAATCATATAATCAGACGGAACTAAAATATCGTACTTATTTCCTCCTGTATATTTGGTATACATGGATTCATTAGAATCAAAGGTTTCATAAACAACCTTACAGTTATATTCTTTTTCAAAAGATTTAATCACCGACTTATCCACGTATTCTCCCCAGTTGAAAACACGCAGTACCGGTTTGCTGCTTTCTCTTACCGCCACTCCAACAACTAATGCAAGACAGCTTAAAGCAATGACAATACGTGCTGTACGTTTACGCAGTTTACTCGATGTCTTCTTTTTCACGATAGCAGGTACAATATAAGATAAAGCCAATACCCCCAAAATAACAAAGACAACTATCGCAGATAACGCATTGATGCTTGGGTTGATACGTTTTGACATATTGTAGACAGCTATAGAAATATTTTGAACCCCATTGCCAGTAACAAAATAAGAAATGATAAAATCATCAAACGACATCGTAAAGGCTAATAAAGCGCCTGTAAAGATTGCCGGCTTGATTTGCGGCAAAATAACTTTTGTCAGCGCCTGAAAAGGAGTTGCCCCTAAATCCATTGCCGCATCAGATAAATTAGGATCTAAGCGTCTTACCTTAGGCAAAACATTGGTGATGACAAAAGGTGTACAAAATGCAATATGAGCAAAAAGCATTGTCATATAGCCTTTATCTACTTTAAATGCAGCAAAAAACAGCATTAAGGAAATCGCCGTTACAATTTCCGGATTTAAAATAGGCAGCTGATTTAACTGCAGGACAATCTGACGAACAATTTTCTTTGACTTTGATAAGCCAATTGCTGTGATGGTTCCTAAGACAGTAGACACCAACGTCGCAATGATTGCAATCGATACCGATACAAAAACAGCGGACATTAATTCATTGTTTTTAAACAGTTCTTCATACCAGTAAAATGAGAAGCCTTTGAAATTGGATAAAGACTTCGCTGAATTGAAAGAAAAGACAACCATGACAATGATTGGTAAATATTGGAAAAGAAGACATAAGCCAACAAATAGACTAGTTGAGAATTTTCGATTTTTTATCACTATGTGTCTCCTCCTGATCTTGTCCTGTATATTTTTCTATTTTACTTACTCCTGCCATCATCAAAATAACAATGACTGCAAGAATCATGGATACGGCACTACCAAAACTCCAATCTCCGATTTGGATGAACTGCTGTTCAATGAAGTTTCCGATCAATGCGTATTGACCGCCGCCAAGTAATTTAGGAATCATAAAGGTTGAAATCGAAGGTAAAAACACCATCGTAATTCCAGTTAATACCCCGCTTAAGGATAAACGGAAGGTCACTTTCCAGAAAGTCTGCAAAGGGGTTGCCCCTAAATCCATTGCCGCTTCATTTAAAGAAGGATCCATCTTTGTCAAAGCAGTATGGATAGGCAGAATCATGAATGGCAAAAAGTTATAGACCATCCCTAACACTACTGCAAAATCGGTATACAGCAAAGTTGCCGGTGGTAATCCGACTGCACTCAGCATATTATTGATGATCCCGTTGCTTCCTAAAATACTGATCCATGCATAAGTTCTGATCAGCATATTAATCCAAGTGGGTATTGTGATTAGTAAGATCAGAAGAGTCTGTGTTCTTTCTTTACATTTAGAAATGAGATACGCCACCGGATAGCCTAAGGCTAAGCAGATTACCGTTGTAATAACACCTAAAACAAAAGATTTAAATAATACTTTTACAAAAACCGGATCAAAGAATTTTGTGAAATTGCTTAGTGTAAAAGAAAACATCATCGCACCGCCTTCGCCGGTTCCATCCGTAAAGGCATAAAGGGCAATCATCAGCATAGGTAAAAGAGTAAAAAGCAATAGCCAGCCAATATAAGGGATGACTAGCTTCTTATATTGCTTCATTAATAAGTCCCCATCTTATACATCACATGGATGTCTTCCGGATAGAAATTTAAATCAACTTTTTTACCTACTTCTACATAATCTGTTGTATGAATTAAATAATGACGTTTTTCACAACGTACCGTAATCTCATAATGAACGCCTTTAAAAATAATGGTTTCTACTTCCCCTGACATTTTCCCTTGTCCTAACTCAACGATATCTAAATCTTCCGGACGTAAAACAACATCAACCTCTTCATTATCATCAAAACCATAATCGACACAGTCAAATTCCTGTCCGTCAAATTTCACAAGATAATCTTTCAGCATGACTCCTTCAACGATATTGGAATCCCCAATAAACTGTGCAACAAAACGGTTTTCCGGTTCATTGTAGATATCTGTCGGTGACCCGATCTGCTGAATCATTCCATCATTCATGATGACAATCGTATCTGACATGGTTAAGGCTTCTTCTTGATCATGGGTAACGTAGATAAACGTAATTCCCACTTCTTTTTGAATCTTCTTTAATTCCAGCTGCATTTCTTTTCGCAGTTTTAAGTCTAATGCCCCTAATGGTTCATCCAGCAATAGGACCTTAGGTTCATTGATAAGCGCACGCGCAATCGCAACACGCTGCTGTTGTCCCCCGGAAAGCTGATCAATCGCTCTTTTTTCAAAGCCTGATAATCCGACTAATTTTAAAGTCTTCGTCACTTTCTGTTCAACGATCGAATGATCGATCTTTTTTAGATTTAACCCAAACGCTATATTTTGATATACGTTCATATGAGGAAACAACGCATATTTTTGAAATACGGTGTTGATTTCTCTTTTATAGGGCGGTAATGATGAAATATCTACATCATCAAATAAAACATCGCCTCCACTTTTTTCCTCGAATCCACCGATAATACGCAGAGTGGTTGTCTTTCCGCAACCACTGGGTCCTAGTAATGTTAAGAATTCATTTTCATGAATATCCAGATTTATTCCTTTTAATACGACTTGTCCGCCATATTCTTTAGTTAGATTCTTTAATTGTATTAATTTTTTCATATAACCCTCCTAGAATGATGGTGGCGTTGAGATCCATATCACTTTAGCCACATGCTGGTGCTGATTAGAAATATAATGAGGTTTATCCCCTTTAATATAAAATGTCTGTCCTGCTTTAATTAATAGCTCCTGATGACCGTAATGCAAGGTAATCCGTCCTGTCAGCACATAGCCAAACTCCTCCCCCTCATGCGGTTCAATCTGACTTGTTTGTGCTCCGTTTTGCAGTTCAATTAAAATAGGCTCCATTTGATTCTTTTGAGCATTGGGGACTATATAGGAAATCGTATGTAAGTCCTGCTCATTGATAAAAAAGTCCTTATTGGAAAAGACTATCTGTTCTTCTTGCTTTTCATCAAAAAAGTCACGCAAATTCGTTCCCAGTGCTTCCAGTATATCTTCAAGTGTGGAAATAGAAGGAGACGTCAAATTCCTTTCAACCTGTGATAAAAAGCCTTTCGTTAATTCACTTCGATTCGCTAACTCTTCTAAAGTTAATTGATTGCTGACTCGCAACCGTTTGATTTTCTCACCGATATCCATAAGCGTCCTCCTGTTTAGTATTATAAAACTTTTTGTATATTTTTACGAAACATAACTATTATATAAAAATTATGACAAAATGCAACTGGTTTAACACATTTTCCCAATAAAAAAACTCAAAGAACGGCTTTGAGTTAATCTTCTTTTTTCTCTAAGTGCTCACGACGAACACTAGATTGAATAAACAGCTCTTTAATCAGCTTTTCATCTTCTTCTAAAATAGCTTTTTTAAGCTTTTGCAGCTCCTCTTCAAAATGATCGATACAGTTTAAAAGATTCTCTTTATTTTTAAAGAAAAGCTCGGTCCAAAGATCCTCATTGATATTGGCGATGCGGGTCAGATCACGATAGGAATCACCAATGAATTTTCCGGTATCAAACTTCTGCTGATCAGAGTTAATTAAAGCGACTGCCAAAACATGGGGCAATTGAGAAGTAAAGGCGATAATCTCATCATGCTGAGCAGGTGAAACGACTTTAATATTTTTGAAGCCCATCTGATACACTAATTTTTTTAATATGAGAATCGCTTCTTCACTGTTGCCAGGATGTGGGGTAATAATATAATTGGCCCCTTTAAATACATCACTGCTTGAATACTGATATCCTTTTTTCTCTCTGCCGGCCATTGGATGTCCGCTCAAAAATTCCACATTGTCTGGCAATTTAGCTGCCATCTTTTCAACAAAATAAGATTTTACCCCTACTGCATCGGTAATCAGACTGCCGGGCTTGAATTGATTTTCTTCGATAAATGCTTCTATTAAAGAAGGATACAGTGAAATAATCGTAAGATCGCTCTTTGGGATGATTTCTTTTCCATCATGATATCCCTCTAAAATATAGCCTTCTTCTTTTGCTTTGTTTAAGGTATGTAAGTTCGTATCGATTCCATAAACATCGTAGCCGAGTCCATGCAGTGCTTTGACATAGCTTCCTCCTACAACTCCTAATCCAACGACGGTAATGATCATATTTATTCCTCCTTCAAATAAAAAAGCTTTCATCCTTAAAGGACGAAAGCAATTCGTGTTACCACCTTTATTTACTGATCTTTCACAAAACCAGCCTCATTGAGTCTTTGACTCCTGCTTTAACGGGCATGCCCGGCAACGCCTACTTCATTCAACGTTCTACTCCATGATGTATTCACTTTCTGCCTATTCGTTATTTCCACCTGCCATAACGTCTCTATGCAATGTACAAAAAGCTACTTGTTCACTTCTTCGTATTTATTATATCTTAGCATGTTTGTTCGATTTGTCAATTTTAACTTGCGACATTCGATTGAGAAAGATACATTTGATAATATTTTCCGCCTAAAGCAATCAGTTCATCATGCGTTCCCATTTCAATAATTTTCCCGCCATCTAAGACAATGATCTGATCGGCATGTTTGATTGTACTTAAACGATGGGCAACGATAAATGTTGTACGGTTCTCACTGGCGACTGCCAATGCCCGCTGTATCATCTGTTCGGTCTGAGTATCGATATTAGCCGTTGCTTCATCTAAGATTAAGATAGACGGATCATAAAGCATGGCTCTGGCAAAAGACAGCAGCTGTCTTTCCCCGGTAGATAAGTTTTCTCCTAAGTTTGCAATTGGGGTATCAATGCCATGCTCATATTTATTTAAGATCTCATCAGCCCCGATCGCATGCATGGCATCCAGCACCATTTGATCGGTCACCTGTTCATCATTTAGTGAAATATTGCTTTTGATCGTTCCTTTAAATAAGATTGGATCCTGAAGCACCATTCCCACATGTTTTCTAAATGCCTGTTTTGACATTGTGTTCAGTTCACGCCCATCAATTTTGATAGATCCTTCACTATAATCATAAAAACGCATTAACAATGACATTGTCGTTGTTTTTCCGCTTCCGGTATGTCCTACAAACGCTACCGTTTGGTGAGCCTCTGCTTTAAAATTAATATCTTTTAAAACATAAGGAGCCGTCTCATTGTATTTAAAATCAAGATGTGAAAATTCCACTTCTCCATTAAACGGCGGAATTTCATCATCATAAGCGACTGTTTCTTCGGGTAAATCCAAAAACTCAAAAACACGGGTTCCGGATACCATTGCATCTTCAAGCATTTCAATGCTTTCCATGATGAGATCGATTGGATCCAGTAAATTTCCCAAATAAGTAACAAAAGCATACATTACCCCATAAGTCGCAAATTCACCTGTGTAAACCGCTTTATATCCAAAGAAGCAAATAACCATGATCTGAGTAACACGTCTAAATAAACCAAAAACCGGTCCCCCGACATTGACATTTAAGCTGGTCTGCTTGACACGATAATCAAAATAAGATTTATTCAGATCGTCAAATTCATCATAAATGAATTTTTCCTGATTAAACGCCTGAATCACTTTCATGCCCTTGATATTTTCATTCAATGTGGCATTGATCTGAGAATTGAGTGCACGAATCTGGGTGGCATATTTATTGGTGTAGTAGCGATAAGCCAAAATCCAAACGACAATCAGCGGTAAAATAAACAATACCATGATCGCAAATTGAGGATTTAAGATATACATTGCAAAATAAATTATAATAAATTTAAACAATCCCTCAATGACGATCGTAATGACAACATTATATAAATATTTAATTGTCTCTGTATCATTGGTGATCTTTGAAACAATTCGTCCATCTGCTTCATTTTGAAAATAGTTAATTGGCAGACGCTGCAATTTTTCAAACATGTCGTAACGCATTAAATTTGATAACTTTAAAGCTAATAAAGAATAGAGATAATTGGTGACATAAACTAAAATAGAGTTTAAAAAATACATAGCTCCCAGCATCACCAACAAAAAGATAACCGGTTTTACCAGCGGGCCATAAAGTAATCGTGACTGATTGCCTGATAAAACCACAGCTTGATAGGTATAAGTCTGATCAGTATTAGCGATGGTAACAGTATTTCCATCTATCTGACGCATGCCGCTTTCAATTTGACCGACCCCATCAATCATATAAAGTGTTTTATTGACTTCGATGACACATGCTTCTTCAATGATATTAGCGTCCCCTTTATAAAGGTTTTGCTGGACATAGAAGCTGTCATTTATTTCTACCCCATTTTCCGCTTTCGAATCGACTTTGTACCAAGGCTTTTCAATTCCGGATACGTAATCATCCAAAAGCTGCTGAGTAAGTCGTGTTGGCAAGATATCGACGACCATCAAAATAGAAACAAGCACGATCGTAGACACAATTAAAAATTTCACATGAAAGGCATAGCTAAATGCACGTTTTAACACTTTCATTATGCTTCACCTCCATCCGCTAAAGACTGGTTGGTAAACTGCTCATAATACCAGCCTTTTTCAGCCAGCAGCTGCTCATGATTGCCATGTTCGATAATCTCCCCATTATCTAATACGATAATCTGATCGGCATGCTTAATGGCAGAAAGACGATGCGCAATGATGATATTCGTTTTTTCTTTACGTGCCGTCTTCAGATTCCCGATAATATTAGCTTCGGTGTTTCCATCTACAGCTGACAAAGAATCATCTAAAATTAATATCTCCGGATCAGCTATAAAAGCACGAGCAATGGATAAACGCTGTTTCTGTCCACCGGAGAGCATCGTTCCATCCTCACCGCATAACGTATCTAAGCCATCACGCAAATATTGAATATCTTTTTCAAAGTCAGCCAGACGAATCGCTTCCATCATTTTTTCATCGCTGACTTCACCTACATGTCCCAGCTTAATATTTTCTCTAACAGTTTTAGAAAATAAAACGTGCTCCTGCGGAACATAGCCAAAGTGCTGGCGAATATCAATGAAATTATAAAGATCGACTGAGTAGTCATTAATTTTAAACTCGCCTTTTCCTTTTTTATAGTAACGCAGTAACTGCTGAATTAAAGTAGATTTCCCACTTCCGGTTTTACCGATAATTCCAATCGTTTGACCTTTTTCAATCTTAAAAGAAATATCTTTCAAGCTATCGAATTCACTGCTTGGATAACGAAATGAATAGTGATTAAACTCGATTGAATCAATGTGCTTTAGTGTCATTGGATTCTTAGGCTGTTCAATGCGTACATCCACCATGGTCGTTTCTTCAAAACGATCATAAGAAGCTTGGGCACGCTGCAAACGATTTAACACCTGCCCGATTCCCATCATCGGCATTCTTAGCATCGACAGATAAAGATTAAAAGAAACCAGTTCTCCCGCTGAAATTTCACGATTAAACACTAAAAATACACCAAAACCAATCGCAATCATTAAAGACACTGAAAACACGATCCTAAATAAAGGTCCAAAGGCTGAATCCAGCTTTAATGCTACTTTTTCTTTATCACGTGCCACATCGGCAGAACGCTTTAATTTTTCAATATCATTTTTTTCCTGCACAAAAGCTCGGATAACCTGCACTCCCGCTACAGATTCCAAAGTGGTATTGTTGAATTCCCCATATGCATCACGTGAAACGATGAACAAACGGCGAATCTTCTTTGACATGAAATAAACCAGCACAATGGCAAAAGGCAAAGGCAATATTGCCGCAATTGTTAGTTTTAAATCAACTCCAATTATCATCTGTGATACTACAAACAGAATCGTAAACGCCGAGGTTAACAGCTGATTTAAGATCTGAGAAGTTGCCATACAGATATTGTTAACATCTTGCGTTGCAACTGCCATCAGATCTCCGGTTTCATGATCGTTATAATAATGAGCATCCATTCTCTCCAAATAATCCATCAACTGATTTCTTAATATGTATTGGAGCTTATAACTCCCATTGAACATCAAGCGTGATCTTAAATTAAAAGCAACATACAAAAGTATGGCAACAATTGACATCTTGAATATCAAGGCATAAAAATAACTCTCAGTGATTTGCCCGGTTCCTATGGAATCCAAAGCATTTCCTAAATATTTGGGGGGCAGTGTCATTAAAAATGTAGCGGCAATATTGCATATCGCAAATGCAGCATAGCGCCATTTCTCCTCTTTAAAAAACCAACTTAATTTCTTATATATATTAAACATAATTCCCCTCCCCATTCATTTTATTTGAATATAAAGGTCGAAGTAATCGCAGTTCCTAATCCGAAGATCAGTCCCATGATGATATATCGTATAAACAGCTCCTTTATATTTGCTTTTTTCCCGTCACTTCCATTTAATAATAGGACGACAAGCAGACTGGTGATCAGTCCATGTGATAAAATCGTCGCCGCCATTGTGCCATATAGAGCACTTAGCTGTGATTCAATCAGCAATGCCACAATCATATAGGCAGCAAACATTTTTAATACACTCATCGGGGTCAGTGTCACCCAAGATAAAGAAGCATATTTTTTTAGTTCCTGCACATTCCCACTTTTTTTCTTTTTAGCTGCAGTGGCTGTCTGTTTCTCATAATCAGACATTCCCCCACGCTCCATTTGTCTTTTAAATCTACTCATTATTTCTTTCCTTTATATTTATTTTTTTCTAACAGTTCAATCTTTTGATCTAATAATTTCTTAGTTAAATCAACATAATAGATATGTGGATATTCCAAACGGAAGATTTCATCCCACATTTTTTCTGCCTGTATGGCTGCATACTGACGAATTTCATTAATTGTTGGTAATGGATAAACTAACTGACCGTCTTTAAAAATAGGAACCTGTAATTCTTCATACTCATAAGTTCCAGCTTCAATCGTCTTATTTTTCCATATATTTGACTGATGATAGATCGTAATATCCTCGAGTGGGTTGATGATCTCATCATAAGAGGCTATCAAGTCGGCAATTGCCTTATTGGTTTCTTTATCAAATAAACGGTAAACTTTCTTGTATCCCGGATTGGTAATCTTATCCGTATTTTCAGAAATTTTGATTTTAGGCACAATCTCTCCATCTTCTTTGGTTGTGGCAACTAGCTTATACACTCCACCAAATACGGGCGCACTTTTAGATACGATCAGGTTTTCACCTACTCCAAATGAATCGATCTGCGCTCCTTGATTCAATAAAGATCGGATAATATATTCATCTAAAGAATTGGAAGCTGTAATTTTACAGTCATGTAATCCTGCAACATCAAGCATCATTCGTGCTTTTTTAGATAAATAAGCAATATCACCGCTGTCAATGCGGATACCCGCTAAACGTTTTCCCATCGGAATCAGCACTTCTTGTGCCACCTTAATCGCATTAGGCACGCCTAGCTTCAAAACATCATATGTATCCACTAAAAGGACACAGTTATCCGGATAAGTTCTGGCATAGGTCGCAAACGCCTCATATTCTGTATCAAACAGCTGAACGAACGAATGTGCCATGGTTCCAACAACCGGGATTCCAAACGCTTCTCCGGCAGAAACTGTCGCCGTTCCGGCAACACCGCCAATGTATGCCGCACGTGCTCCATAAGTGGCACCGTCATAGCCTTGGGCACGACGAGCACCAAATTCCATAATCGGTCTCCCCTTTGCTTCCATGACGATACGATGTGCCTTGGTCGCAATTAATGATTGATGATTCACAGTTACCAATAACACTGTTTCAATCAATTGAGCTTCAATGATCTTGGCTTCAATTGTCATCAATGGCTCATTAGGAAAAACCGGTGTCCCTTCTTTGACCGAATAAAGATTTCCGGTAAAATGCAAAGCATTTAAATACCCTAGAAATTCTTCATCAAATAAATGAAGACTTCTTAAATAATCAATATCGCCTTTACTAAAATGTAAATCTTTGATACATTCAATCACCTGTTCAAGACCGGCAAAAATGACATATCCACCTTCATCCGGATTTTTACGATAATACATATCAAAATAAACAATTCGATCTTTTAATCCATTCTTATAGTAATTATAAGCCATAGTTAATTCATAAAGATCCATGACTAATGTTAGATTTCTTTTCTCACAAGCTTGTATCTGATTCATTATTTTGTTCCTTCTTTCATTTTTACGAAGCGAACTCCTGCTGCATTAAGTAACTGATAACTCACTTCATTAAATCTTTTGGCATCATGAACGCCTTCAATATGATAAGTGTCGATGGCATCCATTACCACATAAACCTGCTTATCTAAATCATGTTCGTGAATATACGTCTGCAGACTTAATGTAAACTGCAAAACACAGATATCACTGCAGCAGCCGGTAATGATAAAACGCTCGTAACGCATATATTCTTCTAAATGGTCAATAAAGTCCGGAGCTAAAAACCCATTTGTAGAATTCTTATAGATAATCTTTGAATGCAGGCTATCCTCTTTTAATTCATCTGCAATTTCACTCTCCTGACTGCCCATTAAACAATGCTCAGGAAAAGACTGAAACTCCTGGCAGCCTTTTAAATGGGCATCCACAAAGTAAAGATGATCCGCCAAAGGCAATGCTTTAAACAACTGCAAATGAGCGGGAATCGTCTCTGCAATCTTTGAATCTGCCATATTTCCTTCTTCCATAAATCCCTTGATCATATCCACAATCACAATTAAAGAGCTCGATTGATTTAAATTATCTTGATCCATCCAAGGCAACGCTTCAAAGATGGATGATTCTATTCTTGCCATTATAACACCCCCAATATACTCATTTTATATTGTATTCTTTTTTATAAGAAAATTCTATAAAATATCATTCATTTTGTGTTTTTTTAATGATTTTAAACTCTTTATGAATAAATCCATATAAAAAAACAAAACTAGTTTCTACTAGTCTTGTTGAGTAGGCTGACCTTCACTGTTAGAAGACTGACCGTTATTTAAGTTTCCGCCTTCATCCGCAGTTTCCTTATTGGCTCTTCTTTCAATCACTTTTAAGCCGTCATACATTGCTGTTGATGTCACAGTTGCTCCGGAAATAGTATCCAGTTCTACTGTATTTTGTTCAACAACATTTTTTGAAATCTGTTCCGCAGCAACTCCGCCAATGGATGGTGTTTCGTTATTTTCGCCCACAGTTACATCCATAATTTTATCATCTTTATACGTCATGCTGATCTCAAATGGCCCGCCGTATCCTTGTACAGTCGTTGTATAGATGCCATCATTATATTTATTCATGGTATCCGCCATATCATCAGCGCCTTCTTTTACAGATTTACATCCGCATAAAAGAACTAATGGCAATATCAAAAGTAATTTCTTCATTTTTCTTCGCTCCTTTTACAATTAGTGTGTAGCGTTACGAAAAGATTATACAAAAAAATTAAAAAAATACTAAGCGAACTTAGTATTTAAAAGTATAAATCATATTGATTTGGCATTTCACGATATGGCGGTCTTGGACGTTTATCCATTACCGGCACTAACAACTGCTGCTGTGGGTAGATCGTTCCGTTTTGATCTAAGTTGTTTATCGCTCTGATCCATTCTACAGTAGAGTTCAACTGCTTAGCGATCTGCCAAAGGTTATCCCCTTTTTCTACTACATACAGATAGATCTCACCCACTTTATTCACTGCTTTACGTTGATACATATCGTACATTTCATCATTGTACATTTACTTCGCCTCCCTACTTTTAAATTATGCTGGAAGGATTGTTTTTGTCAGGGCAAATGTACTATAATGAAGAAAATGAATAAAGGAGAATTAAAAATGAAGGATGAACGCTGGATCACCGGTCACTATGGTGAGGATCACGAAGAATACTTAAATGCGGTCAATCCGCCTGTCTATATGAGTTCGCTTCACTTTTTTGACAACATCAGTCAATACTATCAAGTAGAAACTAGAAAACCAGGGCAATTTTTTTATGGACGCGTGGATAATCCTACCACACTCATTGCCGAAAAGAAAGCAGCGGCTCTTGAAAACGGTACTTATGGCATGGCTTTTGCTTCCGGAATGGCAGCTGCCACAACCGCTATTATGGCAGTTTTAAAATGCCGCAGCCATATTGTCTGTGTAAAAAATGCGTACAGTGTGCTGACGAGTTTTATTGATACTTATTTAGTGCCTAAAATGGAAATGCGTGTCACTTACGTCGATGGGAGTCATACAGAAGACGTTTTAAAAGCCATAACTGACAAAACCGATCTAATCATTTTAGAAAGCCCGGTATCCCTGGTTTTTAGCGTACAGGATATTCGTGCCATCACAAAGGTCGCAAAAGAAAAGGGAATAACAACCTACATTGATAACTCTTATTGTACCCCACTTTTTCAAAAGCCGCTCGAGATGGGCGTAGACATTGTGATGCATACCGCCAGTAAATACTTAGGCGGGCATAGTGATATTATTGCCGGACTGATTGTCACTAACGATGAAGCGCTTTACAAAAGCATTCATACTTTAAGAGAACAAATGGGTGGTATCCTAGATCCACAGGCAGCATATCTGATGATTCGCGGAATGCGAACACTTTCCATCCGTGTTGAAGCACACGCCAAAACAGCATTGAGTGTAGCGAAGTTCCTAGAAGGACATCCGCTTGTATCCAAAGTATATTATCCGGGGTTAAAAAGTCACCCGCAATATGAGTTGATTCAATCTCAACAAAGTGGCAGCACCGGACTGATGGCATTTGAGTTAAAGACGAAGAAAACAGAAAAGATTGTTTCTTTTGTCGATCATTTAACGCTTTTTAAAATCGGGGTTTCTTGGGGTGGCTTCGAAAGTTTGGTGTGTACACCTATGCTGATGAAAACCGAAGATGAAGCACAAAGCTGTGGATGTGGCAGAGGCATTATTCGTATTCATTGTGGATTAGAGGGCAGTGAACTATTGATTGAGGATTTAAAGCAAGCATTAGAGAAAATGGAGGAAACAGAATGATTAACGGAAACAGAGAATTTGATTTATTAAAAAGGATTGGCTTCGTTCGTACCAGCGGAAGTGCAGAAGAATTAAAAGCTGCCCAAATCTTGCTTGATGAAATTAAGACAATTGGGCTGGAAGGAAAATTAGATGCCTTTCCTGTCAGAAATGACATCGTTGAAGAAGTGATTTTAGAAGTTGTAGAACCCTACCAAAAAAGCTATCGCGTGACAGGGTTTACTTGCAGTGGAAATTTAGAAGAAGCTGTTGCTGAGTTCAAATATGTAGAAGATCTAAACGATATTGATTTGCATGATGTTAAAGGGAAAGTTATTTTAATGAATACCCGTCCCGGTATTAAGAATTTTGAAAAAATTGTGAAATCAGGGGCATTAGCTTTTGTTACCTTCCAAGGAACAATCAAAGATACCTTAGAAGAAAGTGATCTTGAAGAAAGAAAGCTGCGTGAAAGCGTTAAAAAATACGGTTGTCTGCCGGGGTTTAATATTTTAGCTCGTGATGCTCAGGAAATGGTCATGAAAAAAGCGGGTAAAGTAAAAGTGAAGCTTACCCAAACGGAAAAGGAATGGACCAGTCATAATGTAATGGTCAGCATCCCAGGAACTGAATACCCTGATGAAGAAATTAATTTCTGCGGACATTATGACAGTGTGCCGTTTTCTACCGGAGTATATGACAATGGAGCTGGTTCTGTCATTATCATGGAAATATTAAGATATTTTAAAGAAAATCCACCGAAACGTACAATGAATTTCTTATGGTTTGGCAGTGAAGAAGTGGGTTTAGAAGGATCAAAATACTATATTCGAAAATATGCAGATACTTTAGATCGCTCTATTTTAACGATCAATGTCGATGTTGCCGGATGTGTGTTGGGAAGAGATTTAGCGATGGTTACTGCTGATGAATCATTATGTCATTACATTGAACATTTAGCTAAAGAAATTAATTTTTCAATGAATGTTAAACAGCAGGTATATTCAAGTGACTCCACACCATTTGCCAATGCTGGCGTACCTGCGGTCAGCTTTGCTCGTTTTGGTGCAGAAGGCGGCGCATTCATTCACTGCCGTTATGATTTAATCGATTGGTTAAGCAGTGACAGTTTGGCACACACAACGGAGTTTGTTTTAGCTTTTGCTGATCGTATTGACAAAGCAAAAATTAATCCAATCGTTAGAAAAATGCCTGAGAACATGGTAAAAGATATCCACCAGTATTTAGATATTAAAACAGAAGAAAAATAAAAAATCGAGAATAATCTAGGGCACTTCTTTGCAGACAGGATGTTTGTTTGCATAAGCGTGTCCTTTTCATTTACTCGATTTTTTCATTCCTTTATAGATTGCATGCGCTCTTGAATAATCAAACTTCATTAAATAAGAAACAATTCGTGCCCATTTACGAAGATATAACTGACGGCGATACTGTGCATACTTTGGTCTTTGGGGGCCATAACGTTTCATAAACTTAAACTGACTGCGATTGACCCACTCTAATTGAAAAGGAGAATCCTCACCGCTGGCAGCAGATACTTTGTGATAGATCACAGCCTGACTGTCTACCCATAACTCATATTTACTGCTGACTTGCAGGCAAAAGTCTAAATCTTCAAAATACATAAAATAGTCTTCTGGCAAATATCCTATTTCTTCAAATATTTCACTGCGGATCAGCATACAGCAGCCACTGATAAAATCAACTTTCTTTTTGATTACTTGATGATGATCTTCTTGATCGCACAAGGAATTATAAGCCACAAACAGCGGCCAGTTTATTTCTCCGCCTAAGGCCCAAATTTTATTACGATCATAATAATTTAAAATCTTAGGGGCGATCATTCCAATCCTTGAATCTTCTAAATCCTGATTTAATATAGATAAAAAATCCGACTCTACAGTTGTATCATTATTGAGCAGAAGAATTTTTTGACAGCCCTGTTTTATAGCGGCTTTAATGCCAATATTATTTCCATAGCCAAAGCCGCCATTTCTGCCGCTTTCGATAAAGTAAATATCCTTGAGCTGTTTAAGTCGATCTGCGCTGCCATCTTGGGAATCATTATCGACAACAAAGATTTCATAGTTAGGATAAGTCATCGCCTTTAGACTCTCAATGCATTCCTTCGTATCCTCATAAGCATTATAGTTTAACAAAATAATCCCAATCTTATCCATGTCTTTTCATCCTTGCCTTTTTATAGCGTAAATAACGTATATTTAATTTCAATATGAAAGGGTGAGTTGACCATGAACGAATTGTCGTTTCAAGCCGATCGAAATCCTTATGATATTTATTTGCCACCTTCAGCAAAGTTTCATAATAGCCTTCATTCATGAAATCTCCCTGTGATAAATGATAGGCGTTTAATGGCAGTACCACCACCTCTTTATTTAACTTTTTCATTTGATAGCAGTATTCTACTGTATAAAGATGCCAATGATCACATACCTGTTCATCAAAAGGATGATCCAACAGACATTTTTTAGGGATTATAAATAAGCATTCATCTAAGCTATTGACGGACACTGCACTCGATAAAGCATCTTCACTGACACGAACTCGCGGGATTGAATGTTCAATATTACTGTAAATCTTGCGATCCTTCACTCCTGCAATACCCACTATCCCGGTTTGAGGATGGTCTTTAAAATAGGTCTCTATTTTATTTAGAAAATAATGATCTTCTAAAGCAATATCCTGATGGACAAACATTAAATACTCGCCTTTTGCTTCCTTGATAATTGAATTAAACGCATTCACCGCATTGGGATAACGATTATCCTGATTATCAATTCTTAATATCTCATAGCTGCAGGAATGCTGAGCAGATAAAGATTTAGCTAAATACTCATTATATACTTTTCGATTGTTGCAAATGCAAATAATACTTATCATACGTTTCACCTACTTTATCATATAATCGGTTCGATCTAATGTCAGATTGACATTATAATATGGATCTCCATCTATTAAAAAACTTTCCCATCGCTCTTTCATAAAGGCAACCTCTGAATCAAACCGCTGTTTTTTCTCAATAGAAACTTCATCGCTTCCCCGTGACAGAGATTCATGATGAATCAAGACTACTTCGGGATCAAAAACGATGAGCTTATCTTTCGTTCTCACTCTTAAACAGTAATCGATGTCATTGAATGCCACTTTGAGCTCCTCTTCGAACCCCTCAAGTTCAAAAAACAAGTCTTTTTTGGTCATTAGACATGCCGCAGTGACTGCACTTAAATCCTGCTTTATGGCTGCTCGATACATATAGCCTTGATAGTTTTCATCTTGTCCTAAGAACATATGCGCTGCAATGGAGGCATTTCCTAAAAATATCCCACCATGTTGGACCTTGTGGTCACCATAAAGCAATTTGGCACCAACAATTCCAACCTCTTCTCGTTGAATAACTCCCAGCATTCTTAACAGCCAGTCTTTATTCATAATCTCAATATCATTGTTTAAAAATAAAAGATAATCCCCATTCGCAAATGTCGCTCCAAAATTATTGATAGCAGAATAATTAAAGCTGCTTTCCCAGTAGACTACTCGAATATTCTTTATTTTATTCAGCTCTTCATAATAATCAAAGATTTCTTTCGTTTCACTGTTATTCTCTACAATAATAATTTCAAATAAATTAGGATCCGTATATTTAAAAATCGTATCAATACATTTTTTTAAATCATCAGCATGGTCTTTATTTGGAATAATGATAGAGACCAATTCAACCCTGGGAATATATTCACTTTGAAAATAAAAACTGCTTTGATCAATTTTAACGGCTAAGCCCAGTTTTTGATAATGTTTTAGTAATACATCACCAAGGGCTTTGGTAATCAGCATTTCTCTTCGGAAATGAAATAAAACATTGGGAATGTGTCCCACTAATCTTTTATCTGTAAATAGATTCAGCATCTGTTCATACATAAAAGCGTTAAAACAGTGTGTGTTTACTTTGCTGACTGCTTCTTTAGTAAAGAGAATCGCATGATGAATATAAGGATAACTCCTTAACAGATCAATACTGAAATCCGGCTTAAATTTCGGTCTGGATAAAGAAATTCGCCCATAAAGATCATGATCACTATATACCGCGTCTTGATCTTTGATATTACGCATCAGTTCACAAAGACAGTTCTTTGTCAAACGATCTCCTGCTTCTAAAAAAAGACAGTACTCAGCCGTTACTATAAGCTGTGACAAATCTGAAGGCTGAATCACTTTTACTTCATAGTAAGAATAAGTTTGTTTTTTTATTGAATTTAATGTCCGCGATAATAATTTATGATTAGTATCACAAATATAGATCATCACTTTATTTGTTAAGGCAATCTTATAATCAGGGTGATTCAGATTTTTTCTCAGCCAACTCTGATATAAAAAGAAATCACCAAACAGATAAATATTGAGGCTGCGAAGCAATCGTTTGATTTTAAGTTCTTTGATTAGCTTCATTCCTTTATTTATATTATCCATGGTGATCTCCTTTAATTATTTTGTTACTAATGTATTAATATATTCCTGTACTTTATCTTTTAAATCTTCACGTTTTAATGAAAAATCAATCGTTGCCTTGATGAATCCGAATTTATCCCCGACATCATAGCGAATTCCTTCAAAATCATAGGCATAAACTGCCTGACGATCCATTAATCGTTTAATCGCATCAGTCAGCTGAATTTCATTACCGGCTCCTCTTTCTTGTGTTTCCAGTAATTCAAACACTTCCGGATTTAAAACATAGCGTCCTAAAACTGCCATTTGGCTTGGGGCTTTATCCGTTGCCGGTTTTTCTACCATGTCCGATAGTTTCACTAATCTCCCTGATGCCGGGTGAGATTGAGATGGCGCAACAATCCCATATTTGCTGACATCTTTTTTATCCACAGTCTGTACCCCAACAATGGAAGCGCGTGTTTCTTCATATTGATCAATCAATTGCTTTAAGGCTGGTTTCCCACCTTCATTGACAACTACATCATCCCCTAACAATACCGCAAAAGGTTCATCGCCAATAAATGATTTGGCGCATAAGATCGCATCTCCTAATCCTTTAGGTTCTTTTTGACGGATATAGAAGATATTTGCTAAATGGGCAATCTCGTCAATCTGTTCCAATTGTCTCATTTTCCCAGAGGCCTTTAATCTTTCTTCCAATTCATAGTTTTTATCAAAATGATTTTCCATGACATGTTTTGTACTATTGGTAATGATCAGAATTTCTTCAATACCGCTTTCAACCGCCTCTTCAACTATGTATTGAATGGTAGGAATATCAACGATCGGCAGCATTTCTTTAGGCAAAGCTTTGGTTGCCGGCAAGAAACGTGTCCCTAAACCAGCTGCCGGAATAACGGCCTTGCGAATACGAGTTGCAGAGTTTTTTACTTTTCTATTCATAGAAGTCTCCTTATTATTTAAATACTTGTCTGATGATTGGTGCTGTGGCATTCGTCTCATAGGTCTTTGCGGTAGCAAAAGCTGCTCGCTGAATCCTCTGTTTTTCTTCATCACTCAATGCATCAATCATGTTAATCTTACATACTAAGTCTAACACATTTCTTGATTCAAAGAAATATCCATTTTGTCCATCCTGAATATAACTGGTTGGTCCATAATTATTTGCCGCAATCATAATAGTTTCACAAGCCATAGCTTCCAATCCTACTAAGCCCAAGCTTTCACTTTTACGATAAGTCGGAAAAACAAAATACTCTAATGCACTATAAACATTCGATAGTTCTGCTTGTGAAATAAAAGGGATGCGAATAATCTCTTTTTCCAGATTGCAGGCATTAATCAGCTGAGTCAATTCTTTTTCCTGATCCCCGGTTCCCACCATAATAAACTTTCTTGAATCTCCCTGTTCTTTCAATAATTGAGCCATTTTCACAAAAATTTCCCAGCCTTTATGAGCTTCAATACGACTGACATACCCTAAATAGCTTGTGTCACTATCAAGCTTTAAAGCCTTTTTTGCTTCTACCGGGTCTTTTTTATGAATCACGGATAAATTCACACCACCTGAAGGATAGAGCACGATCTTATCTTCTTTTATTTGGTATTGCTCAATCATGACCTTTTTAAAGTATTCTGATGGAACAATAATTCGCTCCGCTAGAGGCAGTACCATAGCTGAACGCTGTTCGTTTTTATACATCCAGTCTTCTTCAATGACAACATCATTTCCATGGGCATTCAATACAATTTTTATCTTAGGCTTCAATTGATGAATGATTTTAACCATATAGGAGATATGCGATATATAATGTCCATAAACATAATCGTAATGGCCAAACAGACTGCTTAGTATCCCCTGTATATAAAAGTATACATAATTCATCAGTCGCACGACCTTAGAGTCGTTCTTAGGCTTACTGATAACCTTGACCTGATGTCCGTCTTTTTTTAATATCTCAACTGTATTTAAAACAAACACACCATAATGAGGATATTTTTTAGATGGATACATGTTGGTGAGCACTAATATTCTTGCCATGCTTACTCTCCTTTAAATAAGTCTTCATACTGCTGAATAATACGAGGCCAATTATAAGCTTCCTGGATTCTCTGCTTTGCTTTTTTTCCTAATTCTTCAAATTCTTCAGGCTTCATCTGTTCTACCTGATCGATCAGTGAGGCTAGATTTCCTATCTGTTTATTAAAATATTTAGCACTATCTAACCCTACACTGTAATTAAAATCGACATCTAACAATAAATTTAAATCAGTAGTCGCCAAAGATTCCAGCAGAGATGGATTGGTTCCGCCAACTTCATGACCATGGAGATAGGCAAAGGCATTTTTTCTTATTAGATATAAAAGTTTAGCATCGTAAACTGTTCCGACAAAATCAATTCTTGGATCCTGATCAAAATGTGTTTTCTTTTTAAGACGTTCATAAAATTTATTTTGCTCAACATTCGTAATAATAACGAGTTTTTTGTGAGTATGGCTTTTCATAAACTCTCTGATCATTGTTTCATAATTGTTTTCGGGTACAAAGCGCCCAACGATCAAATAATACTGATGATTCACAATATTATGTTGCTTATACCAGTCATACAGCTGATCTAAATAATCCATCGCATATGTTTCTTCCGGTAAATCTGCCCCATAAGCAATAAACGTTGATTTAGGCTGATAAGCAGCATATTCTTTTAATACATAATTTTCGATGCCGATAGAATCACTGATAACACGATCACAGTGTTTGATTAATACACGTTCTGAATATTTCAAATATTTCTTAATGGGCCAGACCCATTTATCTCGTTTCCATTCATGTCCATCTGGATTAATATAGAATTTTATACCGAGTCTTTTAAATTGGCGATATGCTTTATGTAAGAACGGACCGGCTGTACACCCCAACATATAGATCACAGCATCTCTGATTTGATTTTGCTGAATATATTGCAGCGTGCGGTGAATTGCTTCTTTGTCATAATAAATAACTTTTGCAGGACCTAATGAGGGCATCTTCACTTTAAAGCAGCGTGCTCCATGGTAATCAAATTCCTCATTGTCATCTCCCATACAGGCAACATGATATTTTATCTGTTCAGATTGCTTCTTTGTGACTAGACAATCGGTGAACGTTTCAAACCCGCCATAACGTGCAGGCAACCCTTTGCATCCAATAATAAAAACATGTTTCATGATAATCTCCTTCAACATTTTCTTTAATCATTATAGCATTATTTTAATAGCCATGCATTCTCTTTTATAACCAACGTTTAAATTTAAATAAAAAAGAGAAAGCCATAGCAGATTCATGAAAAATCTGTTATGTGAAATCTCTTTTTAATATCAAATCATTAAATTAGTTTTAAATATCGCTGAAGTGCATCTTGCCATGAAGGCAAACGATTAAATCCATTCTTATCCAATTCAGCTTTAGACATTCGACTATTGCTTGGTCGTTTAGCTTTTGCAGGAAATGCACTTGAATCTACAGGAGTTACTTCCACATCTAACCCCGCCTGTTTAAAAATTTCACAGGCAAATTCATACCAGCTGCATAGTCCTTCATTAGTTGCATGATAGATCCCATATTTATCGGTCTGAATCATATCAACTACTAACTTCGCTAAATCATACGTATAAGTAGGGGATCCGATTTGGTCGTTGACCACACTTACTGCACCTCTTTCTTTACCTAAACGCAGCATGGTTTTTATAAAATTATTTCCATTAACCCCAAATACCCACGCAATTCGAACAATAAAGTATCTTTCTAACAATTTTTGAACAGCAATTTCACCTTCACATTTCGTTTGACCATAAACATTGAGAGGATGTCTTTCATCATATTCTTTCCACTCTTGATCTCCTTGTCCGTCAAATACATAATCCGTAGAAAAATACATCATTTTAATATCCAATTCTTTACATACTTTCGCAATATTATATGTACCCTCCACATTTACTTTTGTACACAACGCTACTTCATCTTCCGCCTTATCGACAGCAGTCCAAGCTGCACAGTGAACGACTGCATCAACGTTGCTTGCTTTAATTACTTCCTCTACCTTTGATGCATCAGTAATATCCATTTCATCTACATCTACACCAATAGCTTCAATTCCTCTTTTTTGACATTCCTCAACGACATCATGCCCCAGTTGACCTTTTACACCTGTTACAAGTATTTTCATCCTTATTCTCCTCTTTTAGTATATTTAAATATATTTTTAAATTTAGCTTTTTTACTATCTAATTTCTTTTGCTCTAATTGAAGTAAATTATTTTCTAACAAATCTTTATATTTTTTATCAAAAAAATATATCGGCTCATATAACTTCACATTTTTTTGTCTAGCTAACAGATCACATAAAAAATACACATATTGATCAAAATCTAATTGTTGAATAAAAGCTTTAATGCTTGTTTGATCTATTTCATATTTACTTTTATGAAGAAACGCATGTGTTTCTTCAGCCAGTGCCTTAACATCAAAGTTTTCCACCAAAATACCTCTGTTATGGCTTGCCATTGTATTTATCCCACCGCTATTTTTAAATCCAATGACCGGTATATTGAAGTTCATTGCCTCTAATACTACCGATGGGAAAGAATCCCCACGCGAAGTCAGCCAAAATGCTTTAGCATTACTTAAAAGCGTTTGATACACTTTTTGATCATTTATAAAAGGAATAATATGTATCTTATCTTGCATCGAAGCCCCTGCTATTTGCTGGTACATCCATTTTTTCAATTCATTATCGGACGTAAAGTTACCCGTCCATATAAAATGCAAAGTGTCATCAAGCTGATGTAAAATAGTAGCCGCAGAAATGAACAAATCAATTCCTTTACATAAATTGGCAATCCCAGACCCCATAATATAGCGATCAAAGACATCTAATCCGTACGCTTTTAAATCTATTTCCTCTTTGTTTAACTGCCCTATGGATTTTTTCAAATATATTCCTTGCGGACGAACAATCGTTTCCCCAGCAATTTGTTTAAAGAGCTCTTTAAAATCATGAAGAAGAACATCATCAGGAAATACAATGAAATCAGAATATTTTGCAATTGCATCATTTGAATCTAACCCTAATAGCTGAATAGCTACTTTCATTTCGTGAATGAGTGTAATCACTAAAAAATCAAACAGTTTAAACTGTTTAGCATATACTCCTGAGACTACTGTATTCGCTATAACCTTTCTGTACCCTAGTTGATACGCGGCTGAAATAATAGAAGAAATATAATCCTCTTGTATGTTTTCATCATCAACTTTTACTAATACATAATGTCTTCTAGCTTTGTTTTTACTTTTATCATCAAGAAATATCACAGGAATATTTAATTCATTATATCGGTCTAGCATTTGATTTGCACTACTATTACAAACCAGCAAGGTAACCTGTATATCATTTTCCAACATCTTTTTAGAAATATTATAGGCTAGTATTGGCGCACCGCTATGACTGAGATCATGTGATACAATAAGGATTTTCTCTCTAGACTGAGATGCATTAAAATTTTTCTTTAATATATTATCAAAAGGTCTGTTTGTTTGATCATTAATTATAATAGACTTTACAGCTAGTTTAATATTTTGATCCGTAATATCAAAACGAATCTCTTCCACTGGACTCGAAAAATAAATATCATCAATTGAAGTCTTATTTAAATATATATTATAATGATAACTTCTATCTTCTGAAAATATTTCATCCTTACCCTTGAAATATATTGTTGTATGAATTTCTTGATTAAACATTTCATTTAAACAAATAGTGATTCTTAAAGCTATTATTGGTTCATCAAAAATAATATGTATATTAGGATCACCATTCTCAAAACTCCACGATCCTTTATCTTCAATAATATTATTTATGATATTTACCTTTCCATTTTCTACTTTAATTTTATTATCAATCATTATATTCTCCCTATAATAAAAATTATTCCCTAACTTAAAAAAAGTATATCATTTTTTCTATTTAAGAGATATAAATAATTCTTCAAAAATTAAATATTATTTCTAAATTATAAAACAGATATGATAAGACCCATCAAACGATGGGTCATTTATTATTTTTCAACTCTTCCTTTTTCTACATACATTTTTTCAAAATAGTTTTGGTATTCACCACTTAAGATGTTTTGCCACCATTCTTTATTGTTTAAATACCATTCGATAGTCTGTTGTATACCTGTATCAAAATTATATTTAGGTTTCCATCCTAATTCTGTTTCTAATTTATGAGGATCAATTGCATAACGCATATCATGTCCTTTTCTATCTTCCACATAAGTAATTAATGACTCAGGTTTATTTAATGCTTTTAAAATAGTTTTTACAACTTCTAGGTTAGTTCTTTCGTTATGTCCACCGACATTGTATACTTCTCCAACTTTTCCTTTTCTGACAATTAAGTCAATAGCAACACAATGATCATATACATGCAGCCAGTCTCTTACATTTGCTCCATTGCCATAGACAGGTAATGATTCGTCTGCTAACGCTCTTGAAATCATTAACGGAATTAATTTTTCTGGAAAATGGTAAGGTCCATAATTATTTGAACACCTGCTGATTGTCACTGGTAATCCATAAGTTCTATAGTAAGCTAATACAAATAAATCAGCACTTGCTTTAGAAGAACTATAAGGACTAGATGTATGCAGCGGTGTTGTTTCTGTAAAGAATAAATCTGGACGATCCAATGGTAAATCCCCATAGACTTCATCCGTTGAAACCTGATGGTAGCGTTTAATGCCATATTTATTGCAAGCATCTAATAAAGTTGTTGTTCCTTGGATATTTGTTTTCACAAAGATTTCCGGATTTTCAATGCTTCGATCTACATGTGACTCAGCCGCAAAATTAACCACAACATCAAATTTTTCTTCTTCAAATAATTTAAAAATAAATTCTCTATCTGCAATATCTCCTCTGACAAACTTATAATTTGGTTTTCCTTCTACCGGTTTGCATGTTTCTAAATTACCGGCATAAGTTAATAAATCTAAGTTTACAATCATATCTTCAGGGTACTTTTCAACCATATAATGTACAAAGTTTCCACCAATGAAACCTGCTCCACCTGTTACTAAAATCTTCATTTATTTATCTCCTTCATATACAAATTGATTATCGGATTCCTCCAAAGTCGGTCCAGTCATATCTTTTTCACTTAAAACGGGTTCAATTCCGTTCAACAAGCTCCCCCAGTCCACATTTACTGTAGGGTCATCATAGCGCATTCCGCCTTCAGATTCTTTATTGTACACATTATCTACTTTATATCTAAATTCTACATCATCCGTTAAGGTTAAGAATCCATGAGCAAATCCCTGAGGAATAAAAAACTGTCTATGATTTTCTGCACTTAATTCTACCGATACCCATTGTCCATAAGTCGGACTCCCTTTTCGAATATCTACGGCTACATCGATTACTTTTCCTTTAGTACAAGATACCAGTTTAGACTGTGCATAAGGGGGATTTTGCCAATGAAGTCCACGCAATGTTCCTTTTTGTGCACTAAACGACATATTATCTTGTACAAAATTAACAGTAATTCCCATTTTTTCATATTTAGGTTTTGAATAGGTTTCTGCAAAATAACCTCTGTGATCCCCAAAAACATCTGTTTCCACGATTAATACACCTGGTATTTTTGTTTCAATAACGTTCATCATTACACCTCTTAGTCTATAAATTTACCATCAAGAATATCTTTTAAATATTTTCCATATTGGTTTTTCTTAAACATTTCATATGCTTCTTCCAGCTTTTCTTTGCTCATCCAGCCATTTGTATAAGCAATTTCCTCTAAACAAGCAATCTTTCTATTTTGATGTGTCTCCACCGTTTTCACAAAGTTTGTCGCTTCTACTAAAGATTCATGAGTCCCTGTATCCAGCCAAGTAAAACCTTGACCCAAAAGCATAACATCCAACTGACCCATTTCTAAATAAATTTTATTTAAGTCCGTGATTTCTAACTCACCTCTGGGAGATGGTTGGATTGATTTAGCATATTCCACAACATGATTATCATAGAAATATAGTCCGGTTACAGCATAATTTGATTTTGGCTGATCGGGTTTTTCTTCGATAGATACCGCTTTCCCACTATCATCAAATTCGACTACACCAAAACGTTCCGGATCATCCACATAATATCCAAATACGGTAGCACCGCTTTCTCTGGCAGCTACTTGCTTCAAGCGTTTTGTTAGACCATGACCATAGAAAATATTATCTCCTAAAATCATAGCTACACTGTCATTATTAATAAATTCTTCACCTATGATAAAAGCCTGAGCTAATCCATCTGGTGATGGTTGTACTTTATATTGCAAATTAATTCCAAACTGACTTCCGTCTCCAAGCAATGATTCAAATCTCGGTGTATCATCTGGAGTCGAAATGATTAAAATATCTTTAATACCCGCATTCATTAATACTGACAAGGGATAATAAATCATGGGTTTATCATAGATTGGCAGTAATTGTTTACTTGTTACTCTAGTAAGGGGATATAAACGAGTCCCGCTTCCACCCGCTAAAACAATACCTTTCATATATAAGTCCTCCTAATTCTCTTTCATATTAAACCTTAACGTAACGTAAAGGTCAAGTTATTTTAATATTTTTTTACGACAAATAAACATTCCAGCATCTTTAGTGATGACTAATGGTTCATTTTTATTCACTCGTTTTTGAACAAATTCTTTAAATTCCTCCATGCGCCTTCCGATCACTTCATTTTGATTACCATGACAGCTTAAAATATAATTAATTAACATAACAGGATCATCAACAATCAGTTTATCGTCATAATGATGTAACTCGACTATTTCAAAGTACTTTTCCAATATTTCTTTTCCATTATCTAAACCAAACTTTTCATACAAACGTGTATTTGATAATTTAATTTTAGGATCAAATTTCTGTACCAACTCAGTTAATTCCCACATATGCCTTGAACTATATGTTGTACAGTAAAACTCTCCAAAAGGATTCAAAACACGGTGAATTTCACTTAGCCCTTGATCAATATCCTCTAAATAAAACAGCATATGATTCCCTATAACAGCATCAAAAAAATGATCTCTAAACATAATCTGTGCACAATCTACAACAAGATAACTAAAATTAGAATTATTTAGATTATTCTTTGTATCTTCTACCATTCCCTTTGAAATGTCAGATAAATATATTTCACGATGACGTAAATCAATAGTAAGCTGTTCCCATAATTTACCATTTCCACAGCCAACCTCTAATAAGCGATTGATACGTTTAAAATCAATTTGTTCCAGTACCCATTGAAACCATTTTAATTTGTTAGTCGAAAAACGTTCATGCAGTTCTATTCGAGCATTCAAATTTGTTGAATTGTGATACTGTTCAATAATTGCCTTATCATTGTTTATAAGCTGAATCAATTCAATCACATAATCCCAATTAATATTATTATTTTCAATAAACTTCGTTGTATTTTTCAAAGTATTTCTTAAAGATATTAAATGTTCAATTTTTTTATCTACCAATTTTAATTGGACTAGTAAGGACTGTTGAAAGGATTTAAAATCATTTTCCATTAAAATAGGTGAAATTTCTTCTAAACTAAAACCTAATTGTTTTAAAAGTAATATCCTTTGCAGCTTTAATAAATCAGCATCTACATAATAACGATAGCCGTTCTCTCCTATATAATTTGGTTTTAATAATTGGCATTTATCATAATAACGAATAGTTCGAGCAGTAACATTAGCCATTTGTGCAAATTTTCCAGTCGTATATTTTCTCATTATATTCTCCTAAAAAGATTCCACAAAAGTGGAATCTTAACCTAATTTGAATGGTCCAAGCTCTATCACAAAATTTTTATTATAATAAGGATCACCATTCAACAATATATTTTTCCATTTATTTTGGAATAAATGAATTTCACTTTCAAAACGTTTTTGCTTTTCAACAGTATCCTCGTAACCTCTAGATTTAGACTCATAGTGATGCCAAAGTGAATGAGCATTATATACGACTAGCATACCAGTTTCGCGCACTTTTAAACAAAAATCAATATCGTTAAGCCCAACTTTAAACTCTTCAGAGAAACCATCAACACTATCATAAACAGATTTTTTTACTAACATACAAGCAGCAGTAACAGCACTGTAATTACAATTCAACTGTGCCCTTACCATATAGCCATAATCATCTTTTCCAATACCTGTAAAAACATGCCCTGCAAAACCACCAAAGCCTATAACGACCCCGGCATGTTGTACTGTGTTATCCTCATATAATAATTTTGCTCCAACAATACCAACGTCATTGCGAATACAACACCCCAACATTTCACTTAATGCATCTTTTTTGATCATCTCCGTGTCATTATTGAGGAATAATAAAAATTCTCCCTTCGCAGACTTCACTCCAAAATTATTAATGGCAGAATAATTAAACTCTCCTGTATAAGTGACTATTTTAATATTGGAATGTATACTTTTCAATATTTCATAATACTCAAATATCTCTTTTGTAGTACTATTATTTTCAACAATAATTATTTCAAAATTTGTATAACTATTATTATTGTACAAAGAATCAATACAAGTTTTAAGAATTTCCTTATGGTCTTTATTTGGAATGATAATTGATACTAAAGGATTTCCTGTTGTTTCATAAGTAGAGTGATACATTCCCCAAAGCTTCATACATTCTACTTTTGCTTGAATGCCCACTCTTCGATAGTGCTCTTGAATTGCTTGTCGTCCAGCTTCATAGCAATATAATTTACTTTCAGGGTTTTCTGCAGTCGACGCAGCATGCATGCGCCAATGATACAATATTTTCGCTATATGAAAAATATTTTTAGATTGTTCAATACATCTAAACATTAAATCATAATCTTGAGCCCCATCAAATTCTGATCTAAATCCTCCAACTTTATTTATAATTTCACTTTTCACCACAAAAAAATGTGTAATATAATTATGTGAATAAAATAAATCCGGACTATAATCAGGTTTGAAATTTGGATCTTCAAATTCTCCAGTGGCATTGTTTAATTTATCTTCATCTGTATATAAAATATCGTATTTAGTATTTTGTAAATTTTTCACAATTTCAAACAAACAATCCGGAGTTAATAAATCATCATGGTCGAATAATCCAACATAATCTCCAGTTACTAATTCTAATGCTTTATTTGTATTTCCTGAAATACCATAATTTTCAGATAAATAGCATGCCTTTATACGATCATCTTTTTTTGTATATTCTTTAATGATTGTTCTAGCCGGATGAGATTCGTCACTACCATCAGCGATACATAGTTCCCAATTTGAATAACTCTGTGTAATTAGAGAGTCTATCATCTCTACCAAAAACTTTTCAGGTGTGTTGTATGTTGGAACAATGACACTGATTTTAGGGGAATACTCAAAGTTTGTTTCCTTTTGGATTTTAAGTTCTTTATCTGTTACTCTGTGCATTTCAAACCATTGCCCATAAGGCATTCCCGTTGTTGGTCCATTTCTTAATCTCTTTATTAAAGCCTTAGGTCCATGTTTAATTAAATATTTTCCAACTTTAACAAAATTTTTTAATTTAATAGCATTAAGATAATGTTTTATTTTCATTTTCATTCTTTGTTTTTTTGTAACATAAACTTTTTCTATATCCTCAATCACTTCTTCTTGACCATTTAAAATATGCAGTTGATAACAGTCATTATTTGATCCATCAAATTCAACTGTAAATCCAGCATATTTATCTTCAGGCTTTATTACTTTATTTAGAACCAAGTCAGATCTATTTGTAAAGCGTATTGTATGATCTATTTGGTCACCAGCTGAATTTGTAATTTTAAAATCTAGTCTAGTCTGATCTAAGGAAACTGCCCATCCACTTACGACATGATGTTCAGCTTTACCATGATCTTTTACATATGATTCTACTTTTCCCTCGATCAACGAAGTATCTATATGACTATTTATTTCCTTTTTATCATAAGCTTGAAGCACTATCTTTTTCCCGCCACTAACCGCATATAGAATAAAAGAATTTATATCACCAATATTGTCACATGGTACAACAATTTTAAATCCACATTTTAAATCTATTCTAATTTTTGGAAAACGATGTACTAAATCTGGTCTAGCAATTCGAGTTATATTATTCTCCACTTTAATATTATTAATAAAAGTTTCTATATCAAATTCTTTACCTTCTTTGTGAAATGCCCATCCATTTAATACTATTTGTCTTGAATTATCTAAACATTTATATTTGAAGTTGTCAATATAACTTTTATATATCTCTCTCATAAAAAACCTCCGTGATCTATAACTCTTCTGCAAATCCCATTTGTAATTTTTTAAAAATAATATAACCCCCCCCTAGAACAATTAAACTGAATAATCCAATAATAGCTAAACTAAAGGCGTCTGGCGCTTGATGATAAAGAAAGATATCACGATAAGACATGATAATGTGTGTTAACGGATTTAAATAAACCAACTTTAATAGAATATTATTACTTCCACTAAATAGGGCAAGTTCATAAACAATAGGGGTACCATAAAACAACATATTTAATATAAACTGAAACATATATTCAATATCTTTAATATATACATTAATTGCTCCTAAAGCGAAAACTAATCCTAAAGTCAATGCAGTTTGAATAAGAGCAATAAGAGGTAAATAGATAATATGCCATGTAATTCCTACCCCATCCCCAAAGCAAAAGACAACTATAATCACACACGAAATAAGAAAATTAATCAACTGGCTTACAACTACAGAAATGGGTAAAATTTCACGTGGAAAATATACCTTTTTAATAATACCAGCATTCCCCCGTATTGTAGTCATTCCTTGATTCACCGCAGTGATAAAATAGGTCCACGGTATGATTCCTGTTATTAAATAAACTAAATAATGATCACTTGTTCCTCTCATAAGAAAAGGAAAAACAATCGCATAAACAGCTACTTGAAGCAGAGGATTAATAAATGACCATAGAACCCCAAGTAGTGATCCTTTATATTTACCTCTTATTTCTTTTTTTACATTTGTTTTTAATAATTCTCTATAATTATATAATTCTTTTATTAAACTCATAATCTCACCTACCTATTCAGATATTTGAAATGTAATTTCTTTATTACATATCAATCTATCTTTATGGTCTAATACTTCTACTAAAATTGTATGGTGCCCTAAGTGTAAAGAAACAGTATCAAACTGTATAATCCATCCAGGCAAATCGTTTGATGCATAACCACCATATTGTTCCTCATAAGTCATTAACACATCAGGGCGGTCATGACGTGTAACTCCATCAATTTTTTTCCCATCCACACTCACAACAACTTTTGAATTAACTGATTCACTTAATTCCCACCCTCGGATTTCTAACTGCTTCACTGAAACATTAATAGATGCAAAAGCTCTAGGAGTATCAATAAAAACTATCCCCTTATACTTATCTTTTTCTTCAATTTGCATTTTTTTCACTTCTTCTTTATGATCCAAACGTACTTGCTTTAAGTATTCTTCAATAACATAGGTTGGATCTCCATCCAGTCTAAACTCTCCTTTATAAATCCAAATTGCACGATCACATAAAGATTTAACGACATCTAAAGAATGGGTCACAATGACTATAGTTTTATCACTATTTTTAAGTTCACCTAACTTATCATAACATTTTTCCGTAAAATGTTGATCGCCAACAGCTAAAATTTCATCGATCAATAAAATATCTGCATCCACATTAATTGCAATAGAAAATGCTAAACGCATATACATACCAGAAGAATAAGTTCGAATTGGATTATCTATAAATTCTTCTAACTCAGAAAACTTAATAATATCATCAACACGATTTTCAATTTGTGATCGTGTTAACCCAAAAATAGAAGCATTAAAATAAATATTTTCACGACCGGTAAAATCGGGGTGAAAACCAGCACCTAATTCAAGAAGAGATGTCAATTTTCCATGAGTCTCAATTGATCCATCATTGGGATAAATAATTTTAGTCATTAATTTTAACAAAGTAGACTTACCACTACCATTTGTACCTATTAGAGCAACCGTTTCTCCTTTTTTTATATCTAAACTAATATTTTTTAATACATCATGATATTCCATTTTATTATTTCTCTTGAAAACTATACGCTCTTTTAATGTTTGTGGCTTATCATATTGCATTTTAAATCTTTTAGACATATTTCTGACTTCTATGGCATTATTTTTATCCATAATTTCACCTCTTTTTTAATTTCTAACTTATTATAGCATGAATCTATAAATAATAAACACATTGTCGGTTTAACCATTCACATTTAAATATCTGATAAAATATAGTAATTATTTGATTTTGAAGAATATTCATCTATGACTTTATAACCAATATCTTTTAATTGGTTAGCAGCCTCTTCATTGAGTACAATAATACAGTTGATGTCATACGCCTCAATGACAATAGAAAATGCGTCAAAGTTATTTCCTGTTGTTGTAAAATCGTTAACTATATTCTGCTGATCAGCCCCAAATGTATAATAAGGAGATGCTTCAACACAATCATCATATCTTGGTTTAGCAGACAAAGATATCATATTTGGGGCTTTTACTCTAAGCATAGTACAAAAAGCTGTTAAATAATTATCTTCATAAACAAACTCAGGGGAAAGAACAATCATTTTTTCATCTGATTGGTTTGCATATTTTTCAATTGTTTCACTACAATACAGAATACTATTTGGTATTATTTTATTATTTTCTAATATAATTGACATTTTTTCTCTTGCACCATGACCATTATCACCTCGTTTAATAATGAATAACGAAATCATCATACAAAAGCAAATAGAAAGAATAGGGACAACTTTTTTTAAATTTCGGTATCGGAGAATAACCATTAAAAAGCACATCCACGAAACTATAACAATTAGAAAAACAAAACTAGTCACAGTTCGCCCTACAACAAAAGTATACTGGGATGTTATTAAGAAAATAGTATTGATTTTAGGCATAAACATCAAAAAAACACAGACTGCATAAATACACATTAGCCTTCTTAAATATTGATTTTCTCGCAAATAAAAAACCAACACAAATGCAAATACTATAATTAACAATAGAAAATAGGATTGCCTATTATTCATTATGAATAAGTTTACAGTAGCAATCAAATCTTCATTAACATTTAACACAAACGAACTTAAAATAGAGAGAAGTATAATAGAAAAGAGAGCAGTAATCCCGTAAAGATGTTTTTTTTCAAAGAAAACAGTAATGAGATAAGCAAATAAAATAAGCACCAATATTGGTAATGCTTGAGAAGCTCTCGTAACTAGAACTATAGAAATAATCCCATAAAAAATTACGCTTTTTATTTCTATCTTCTTATCAAGTAGAGGAGCCAGTATTAAAAATGTTCCTGCCATACGCACTATTGAAGATCCATACCACATTGCCGATAAAAATTGCCAATCATCTTGCAAAACAAAGAAATATGTTTGTAACGCTTTTGAAGAAAACATAAATATAACGACAGGAAGAACCGAATACTGTAAATATTTCTTTTGTATCCTTTCCTTTGAAACAACACTAGCAAGATAAACAATACTACATAATGTAATAAAATAATTAACTGCGGTTAAGAAAACTCTAGTGAAGATGCTAGGCTCAATCTTTAACAGCCAAATCCAAAAAGAAGACTCTAATTCAAACGTATTTAATGAACGTAGCAAATCAAAATGCGTTGGTAATCCCGTGGCACCATTTTGAAAATATGGTTTATCCATTAAAGGATATAGCGAGGATAAATTTAAGTATCGACCATCATCGAGATGATTAGATAACCATTGAAGATTAAGATGTTGCACACTTAAAACCACTAAACAAATCAAAATAACATATATAAAATAATGATGCTTTACATGCTCTACAAGGTCAGTCCACTGAAATCTTCTTCTTTTCTTCAATATGTAAAGACCGATAAAAAAAACAATTATAATGATATAAATATAATAAAAATAAATAACTGGCAATCTAAAGATCTGTGTTATTAACCCAAATACGCTTAAAATGCATGTTGAAATAATGAAACCAATTGATATTTTTTTAGCAAAAATATCTGTTTCTAAACAAAAAATACTTCCAACAAAATAAAAGTAAATAAAAGAAAAAACAAGATAAATACTCCCAATGAAATATTGAATACTAGCATTCATCCTCTACTTTTCCTTTCTCGCTTAAAGCTATTGCATGATTTAAATTCTTTACTTTTTCATTTAAAATAGATAACTTTCGGGTTAAGGTAAAAACCATCACTAATAGGAAAAAAATAAAAAATACAAAAACAAAGTTTACTGTAGATAAAAAGCCCAATTTAATTGCAAGAAAATCCATAAATTTAGAAAAAACACTGATAAATATTAGGAAGATCGAACCTAAAATCCAGATAATCGAATCTGCAATATTCATTTGTGACTTTCTAATACTTCTTATTACCAAAATAAATGTAAGTATAGAAAATACAATTAGTATAATTTGCAATGTCAATGTCATAATTTTACCTCTTTCTAAAAATTTGAACAAACAAAATAGAAATAATCATTTCTGTCATATATGTAATTGAACGTATTGGATTTAAATAGCTTTCTCCAAATTCACGATCACTCATCTCTACTTGTACTTCTTTCACCTTTTTCCCTTTACGCAACATATACACCAACGTATCAGGTTCTGGCGGATAATTCATATTATTTGCATATTCTATGATCGTTTCCTTGTCAAAAGCACGCATTCCTGAAGTAGGATCATTAATTTTTTTTCCAGTAACAAAACGAATTAATGTACTTAAAACTCGGCTTCCAAGCATCCTAGCAGACCATGGCTTTTTTTCTGTAACAAAGCGAGAACCAATAGCGATATTATTTCCTAAAGCTATCTCATCTACCAAACCTTTAATATAACAAGCTTGATGCTGTCCATCACCATCGAATTGTATAGCTACATCGTAATCGTATTTAATAGCATATTTTAATCCTATCTGAACAGCACTGGTAAGTCCATAATTGATGGGTAAATCAATAAAATTAAAATTATTTTTCACACACACTTCTCCAGTATTATCTTTTGAACAATCATTTACTATCACATAATCATAATCACAATGATCCTTAATATCATGAATTGTATTTTCGATATTCAGCGATTCGTTATATGCAGGTACTATAATTAATACTTTCATATTTCCTCCATCTTATACAAATATTCTATATATAAATTTTTATCAATTTATATCTTGAATCATCTTAACATAGTCTATCACTAATAACAATTATTAATCGTCTATAACTACAGACTTTAGTTCCTCATATGTGTGATTCCATGTGAAATTTTTAATTATATGATTAAATACTAACTCTGTTGCTTTATTTCTCTTTTCTCCCAGCAAAATAGCCCTTTCTAATCCATCGTAAATATTTTCAACACTATTATCTTCTAAAAGAATCCCATATTCATTGTTTAAAATAATCTCATTAGCTCCACCTACTTTTGTTGTTACTAAATAATTTCTACATGCTGCTGCCTCTAAAACAGATGTTGAAAACCCCTCTGAACGAGAAGCTAAGCAAAATATATCCGAACATTTCAAAAGATCTATTACTTGATCATGCCCAAGTTTTCCCAAAACAATTACATTTATAATATTTTGGCCAATTATTGATTGTTCTAATTCGCCTTCTCCAGCTATAAGCAAGTATGTATTTGTGTACTTTTGTTGAATAATCTCAAAAGCTTTCAATAAATTTGGTATCCCTTTAATTTCCAATAAACGTGAAGTAATTGTTATAACCGTTGCTTCCTTCGGAATTTTAAAATTCCTACGAAAGTCAATTTCAGTATTTTTCAATCTTTCACTAATTTCTTCCAAATTTATAGCATTATGTATTGTTCCTTTCCCACAAATTTTAAAATGTTTTAACCACTCTACGCAATCTTTAGAAACTCCATAATAGTTAACACAATATTTCTTAATAAAAGAAGTGATTACATGCTCATAAATATTGGCAAAAAAATCTACAACTTTATTACTCATTGAAACATGTGCTGTTCCATGTTCAATAACAAGAGATTCAATATTATGCTTTTTAGAAAATAAAGCACCAAATAATGACAAAGGATAAAATCTAGTGTTAATAATAATATAATCTATATTTTCATCTATCAAGCAATTTTTTAACTGCTTGAACTTCTTATTTTTCTTTAAAAACGGATACCTACCATTCAAGAGCTGATATGAAGGAAAACGATAAATTTTAATTTTTTCTTGAACTTCATAAGATAGTAAATTATCATCCAGCGATGTCACAACAACAACCTCATAACTTTCTTCAATTAATTTTTTTGATAATTGATATGTAAAGTTTTCGACTCCTCCCATATGTGGTAAATACTGAGCAGAAAATATACAGATTTTCTTAGTCATCTTCATTCTCCTTATGCATATTATTATTTATATATTTTAATGATTTTTTAAAAGTCACAATAAGTCCTAAATCTAAAAGAACCATTGCAAATAGATATCCGTATGAAGCCCCAACTAATCCATAAAATTGAGTTAATTTAGGGACCGTTAAAATTACTAAGAGAAATACAATCGAGTAAGTAAAAAACACTTTTTTTTGTTGTCTCATAACTGTTAATATATAATAAATAGCTGTGCTTAAAGCACTAAAGCCACCACCAATCAGGATAATCATTAATTCATATTTATAGGCTGATAAATCCATTGCATAAAACCAAGATAATATAGGGATTCCTAAAATAAAGCCACTAATCAGAGTAATTAAAGTTAAGATAACTATCCAAATAACAATTAACTTCACTAATTTCATAAACTTAATTATATTAGCAGTCCCCCAAGAGGTCGATAAATCACCTATTATTGGTCTTAGTACAAATATACTAAAAAGGTTTATAACCGCAGTAGGCATAAATATATAACCAAAAATTCCTTGAATTTCATTGGTCGCATATGTTCCGATGGCATACTTAGGAGAATTTATAAGATAAATAGAAATAAAACTACAAATACATAATGGCAAACACTCAATAAAAAGTGCTCTTATATTACTCAATTGACATGTAACCCAATCTTTCTCTAATTTATATGTTTGATAAAGATCAAACACTATAATCCATAATAATGAAAAAATATTCATAAATAAAATAGGAAATAAAAGACTTTCAAATTGGTATACAGTTATTAAAAAAATAATCGTGCTTCCGACAACTCTAAAAAACAAGGACTTTCCCGCAATATTCAATTTATTTTTTTGTTGAAATAATCCATGGGATACATCACTGAATGCATCTAAGCCTTTATAAATACACATCATTATAATTATTTGTAAATCCATTCCCGTGTAACCATAAATGAGAATATAGACTAAACTAAATACAAACATTATAAAACAAGTAATTATTCTTAATGTAAAATAATCTTTAAATTTGAATTGTTCTTTTAAATCCGAAGATTGATATGTTCTCACTTCAAATAAACCAATTGTCGCAAATAATTGAGATATAGCTAATGAAATAGAAAAAATACCTGCTGAAACCTCTCCTTGGCTACGACCAGCAAACATGAGTAATAACATTGAGGAAGTAGCATTAGCTAAACTTCCAAGCATATTCCATAAAAAATCCGATTTATTACTTTGCATTTTAATCTCCAAACTCTAAAATCACTGGGCTATGGTTAACCCTTTTATCCAATGGTGGCATTTCCATATATTCACCATAAATCCTAGTTAAAATTTCATGATTTTGTTTAGGAACTGGAACAATGATATCTTCAAAAGGGATAGTCTCTAATGGAAATATTTCATTAATATCCATAATATATTTCCAAGGTGTAGCATCTTCAAAAGAAGTAATTAATGATGAGTCTACATGATTATATTTGGTAGAATTTGCAAGCAATCTCTTATATATTGAAACAGAAGAAATTTTAAAGAAACACAAAAAGTAATGAATAAATAAACACATAATTTTTGCAATTGCTCCTTTAATGCCACCAAAAGGAATTTCAGGATGTCCACTTCCTCTTAAGTATAAAAGTCTACCCCAAAAATAAGTCTTTCGCATCTGCTTTTTTTGTTCCTTTTTTACATTTGTAATTTTATCAAATACAAAAATATCAATATTTATACCTAATTCACATTTCAAATCTTGAGCAAATTCAGATACAAATCTTGTTCCTTTTTTTTGAAGATGTGTCACACTTGAACAATAATTTTTATTCATATATGGTGTCAGTAATTCATAACAATTATTAAACTGATCTATAATAGACAGCAATTTATCATAATCTTCCCTTAACATTCCAACATCTATATCATCATCCCACGGAATGAATCCCTTGTGTCTCACAGCTCCCAAGGCAGTTCCATATATCAGAAAATATCTTAATTGATGTTTATTACAAAATTCCGCAAATTCGGTCAGTATTTCTTTTTGAATTGATTGAACCCTCTTTAAATCTTCTGGTTCATATTGTTTATACACTATATTTCCCCCTCTATTCATATAAAACTAAACATCACAATGATATCATTATAAAATAAAAAATACAATTTTTTTCCTTTTCTATATTAAAATAACACATTTTCTATTATAAACCAATCTATATAATAAAGGGAAAGCGCTGATGTTTATCATCCCCTTTCCCATAATAATTATATACTTAATAATGCGGATCAATCTTTTTTAAATCTGTATAAGAATCAATTTCGATGATATCATCAAAGCTGCACTCTCGCACTTCAATTTTATAATGATCCTTGCAATATTCTAAAGCCACCTGATCCCAGTAGCGTTCTTTCCCGCCAGGTAATTCATACGTATTCTTAATATCTTCTGCTAATTTTTTACCATCCTGTTCGTTCCAATAAGAAATTCCAAACATATGGTAAACATTTCTTCCTCCTACTAACAACTTCGTAATCACATTGTTCTTAGTTTGGAAACACCAGTCATCTGTTAAATCAGTTTTGACCCCTAAGTAATTGCTCGTATACTGATATCTAGTAATAAGATCAGGATTATACACAACTAAATCTGCCTCTAACACATAGGCATTTTGCAACAAATGTCGAGCACACATTGCAGAAGAAATATTATTTGCTTCATTATAATAAGGATTATCGATAAATTTAATTTGGGGATATTTATACTGCAGCTGGTCAAATTGTTCTTTCAAATAACCACGTACAATAACGATTTCCTCTATTCCAGCGGCAGTCACCGCATCCAAAATAGTATCAATGATTCGTACTCCATTTACCCTTACTAAAGGTTTTGGCGTATTAATTGTCAGAGGTACTAATCTTGAACCAAATCCTGCAGCAATAATCACCGCTCTTTTAACTCGATATGGTTCCAACGCCTCATATCCTTTATCCGTAATATGATTTTGATCATCTAAATACCCTTTTTCATTCAATGTTCCCAAAGCAGAGTTAATTGTTCCAACAGAAACAGCACATTTTTCTGCCAATTCTCTTTGCGTAAAGCTCGCTTCTTTTTCTTTATCTAACAGAGTCAAAATGTCAAATTCTTTTTTGCTTAAATTCATCTCGTATACATCCCCTTTTCTTTTTGCATGCGTTAAAATCATCTTTACACTATAAATAAGAATCTTCATTAATAAATTAATCACCAAAATAACGATGGATACAAAAGAGATAGATTCAATTAACATCATACTTTCCAAATTAGGAATCATCATGGCTAATGGCTGATTCGATAGGCTGCTTAGGAAAGAGACTGCCGAAATAGTCACCATAGCATTAACAAAGAAATAAGTAAACATCTCTAAGATAGTCGACAATGTCTGCGGCACAAAAACATCTTTCATTAAATGAATGTTTTTAATCCCTAATGTTTTTGCTACATTCTCATAATTTGGATTTAATTTACCCAATGCATTATAAGCCAGCAAATATGGGGATGAAAAGAAATGAACAATATTTACTAAAATTAATATTGCCAATGTTCCATAAATGAAACTTCCCTTAAAAAACAATACGTATGAAAGCCCTAAAACAATCCCAGGAATCGCTAAGGTCACCATCGATATCAGATGATAGAAGCGCATCTGTCTGCCGCCAACTCGTGATGTATAATACGCAGTAATATAGGCAACAGTTGTTCCTGCTAAGGCAGTAAATATTGCAATAACGATCGAATTTATTAAATATTTATTTAATCCCATATTCATTGCTCTAGTAATATGTGTCAATGAAAATTCAATCATAATTGGATATTTTTTAATAAACATTAAAAAAGCAAACGTCAATATCGGGAGCATCAATCCCAAAGAAAGGACAAATGAATAGATCGTGGCAATAATATCACGCACTTTATTTTTAACAATAATATATTCTGCATTGACAAAAGAAATCGCAGCACTATCCTTATTTAATAAATCTAGGATAAAAGCGACAAAAGCAGGAACAATCAAGACTAAACCGATGACAGCTCCTTTTCCAAAATCCAATAACCCGATGACTTCATTATACATATATAATGGCAGCGTCATAAATTTACCACCGACCATTAACGGAACTCCATAATCTGTAAAGATCAATGTAAAGACCGCAAAGAAAATCGAAATCATAGGTTTTCTTAAATACGGTAAGGTAATCTTTAAAAATTGACTGTATTTCGGAATTCCCAATACATTTGCCGAAGTATAGACAGAACAGTCTTCATACTTAAATACATCATAAAACATTAATAATGCTACCGGAAAAGAGTAAAGCAAAGAGCCTAAAACAATTCCGGTTAACCCATAAATATTAAAATTTAAATTAAACAGATTAGTTAATACGCCATTTGCTCCTAATAATACAACCAGACCTGTTCCATGAGAGATCGAAGGAATCAACATTGGCATGGTAAAAAGAATAAGTAAAATTTTCTTAAACTTTAAGTTGGAGCGCAATAAAAACCAAGCTGCCATTCCCGCTAAAGCAACAGAAATAAATGTTGCTAAGGTTGTAGAAATTAAAGAATTTGTAATAACTGTCAAAAATTGTGGAGAACGAAAAATATCAACAATATTTGTTTCCGCCACTTTAATAAAAATACTGAATAATGGAAGAATGATCGAAACAACAAAGAATGCTAACAGCAGAATCTTTATTAGTTGATGACCTCTAGATTTCGTTTTCATCTATGCTCACCATACATTTCTCTAAATCATTTAATTTAGTCTGTAAATGATCGACAACAAACTCTTTAACAAAATCATTTTGCGGATGATTATAGATATTAATCGGCGTATCGATCTGCTCAATATGCCCTTCGCTCATCACCATGATGCGATCCGACATTGTAAATGCTTCTTCCTGGTCATGAGTGATATAGATAATAGTAGAATTATACTGCTTTTGGATTTGTTTGATTTCTTTTCTCATCGTTAAGCGATTTGCCGCATCTAAAGCAGAAAGCGGTTCATCAAATAAAATAACTGCGGGTTTCAGCGCTAATGTACGTGCAATCGCAATTCTCTGCTGCTGTCCACCTGATAACTGATCAATTCTTTTATTGATATGTTCTTTTAATCCTACTTGTTCTAAAACCTGCAAGGCAATTTTTTTTGCCTCTTTTTTATATTGATCATGGAATTTCAAAGCATATTCTACGTTCTGCAGTACTGTCATATTGGGGAACAACGCATAGTTTTGAAAAACGATCCCCATATGACGCTTTGATGAGTCTAATTTAGAAATATCTTCACCATTTAATTTAATTGTCCCGGATGTCTGTTGTTCAATTCCAATCAGTAATTTAAGCAAAGTGGTTTTCCCACATCCGGAAGGTCCTAAAACGGATAAAAACTCACCCTGTTCCAAGGTAAAATCTACTTTATTTAATACTACTTTATCCCCATAAATTTTATGAAGATGACTGACTTCCATAAAATGTTCCATTCTTTTCCTCCATTCTAATCTAACAAAAAGGTGGTTTTAACCACCTTTTAATATTTCCATTTGGCTAATAAATCTTCTCTTACTTCAACCGTGTTATTTGACATATCACCATATTGAATATTTGTTGGATAATTTTCAATAGAAGATGTTTGATCTTTTAAAACCGGTTCTGGCATATATAATTCTGCATTCTCTCTAATCAATGTATTGACAAAGAATTCAAAGACTTCTTTAACCCCTTCTTTATCCTGATGCCCTTCAATGATTGATGTATCATTCGTTGTCCAAGGAGCCCCTTCACTAAAAGTCGTTATCGTTAAGTTAGCTCCTTTATTTATTTCTTCAACTGCTTGGAATGTCATTCCTAAACCAATCGCAGCTTCTTTTTGAACCAAAGCATTTACTGGTCCTGACCCAGAAGAAGTGTATTGCAGAATATTTTTTGACAATTGATCAAAATAAGCAAAAGCCTCTTCTTCCCCCATGACATTTACTAAGTTCTTCAAAAACATATATCCTGTTCCAGAGGCTTTTGGATTCGGCATCGAAATCAATCCTTCGTATTTAGGATCCAATAAATCTTGATAAGATGTAGGAACATCCAATCCTTTTGCCTTTAAAACTTCTTCATTAATAATGATAGCGCCGCTGTAGCGAATAGTAGGCACATATTTTTTACTCTCAGGAATAAATTCATCCATCACTTCCGTATATAAAGAATCATCTAATGTATGGAAATTTTCTTCTAACTGCTGTGAATAAGTGTGTTCTAACTCAATAATGATATCTGCTTCAATGGATTTCCCACTGCTTTTTATTTTTGCTGCGGTATTCCCCGTAGATACATATTGCACTGAGATATTGTAATCAGGAAATTGTTCATTTAATCTTTTTTGATAATAATCATTTCTAAAATCTTCTGCTGATGAATATAGCACAATAGTGGGTTTGCCTTTACCACTGCTTGAGCACCCAACAACACTAAATGCTACAATTAAACTTAATATTAATTTCAATCCTTTTTTCATAAGTCTCTCCTTGTTCATTTTCACCTATATAATACATTATTTTATAACAAAATCAAGACTTTTTCACACAATATATGTTTAAATACAATATTTTTTCATTAAAATTAACACTTTCTAAACAATTATTGATATAGATCTTTCTTATTGACAGAAATAAAAAAACCGGCACATTTCAAAATGCCAGTTCTTATTTTATTATTTTTCCATCCAGCTTTCGTCTTTTGGATCCACTTTCCATGCTTTTAATTTTTCCATATCTTCTTCCTTGATATAGTGATGTTCAACTGCAACCGGAATCAATGTATCATAATCCGTTAATGTAACAAATTTGCAGTTCGCATTTTTAAAGTTTTCAATCGCTGCCGGCAATCCATAAGTAAAGATAGCCACTAATCCGATGACTTCACATCCTGCTGCTCGCAATGCTTCCACACATTCAATTGAACTTCCGCCAGTAGATAAAAGATCTTCAACTACAACGACTTTCATTCCCGGTTTTACAACCCCTTCAATTTGGTTATTTCTTCCGTGTTTCTTTGCTCCGCCGCGAACATATCCCATAGGCAGACCTAAGATTTCTGCTGTTAAGGCAGCATGAGCGATCCCAGCCGTTGCCGTTCCCATCAAACATTCCGCTTCAGGATAATGTTCTTTTACTAATTTTGCCAAGCCTTCTTCAATATCTTTTCTTACTTTTGGATAAGACAATGTTAGACGGTTGTCACAGTAAATAGGTGATTTAATTCCCGATGCCCACGTAAATGGATCATTGGGCTGTAAAAATACAGCTTTGATGTCTAATAGATCTTTTGCAATTAATTTTTTCATAGTATTCCTTTTCCTCTCTTTAACCCTTCAATAAAAGCATGAATATATTTAATATCTTCTTTTTTTATGCTTCCTAATTCATTTTCGATTGCTTCGAAATCATCATAATGCTGAGAAACCGTTGCTCCCAACAATTTCAAATATTCACAATGTTCAATAAATTCGTTGCGATCCAGTACCTTGCTATCCGTTGAGAAAACAAAATATTCTGCATCATAAGCTAACAGCATATCAATCACATGAAACAGCTGTCGTGAATAGCAAGGTGTCGTATAATGCATGCCAAAATTCATACAATCCCCTACGATTAGCACCTTATCTGCCTTCAAAAAAACAACTGTAGAGTCCGGACTATGATCCGATTCAATATGTTCTAGCAAGCAAGATAAATTTCCTAAATCCAATTCTAGCTGATGTCGATACATGATGCAGGGAACCTGAATATGCAGTTCACTGCGATCCGGCATCTCCCGTTTTATCTCTTTTACTTCACTAGGAAGCAGTTTTTCTTCCTTAATATAGCGTTCCAGCATTTCATCGGACCAATCCCAAGCTGCCATTTTCTCCAACGTGTCCTTTGCCTGCTTATGCGCAATGTAAGGGAAATGACAAACTTGTAATCCAAAGACATGGTTCCAATGACAATCACTTACAACACCTAATTTAGAAAGTGCATTCAATGTCTCATTTTGCTCAATCTCTGTAAGCATCGTTTCCATATGTTCAATGGATGTCCCGCCATCAATCATTAAAAGCTGGTCATCTCCGGCAATACATACTAATAATGGTTTTTTACGATCCATTGGATCACTCAGACAATAAACATGTTGTGTTAATGGCTTTAATTTTAGTGCCATGACTATGCTCCTTGAAATTGATCCAATACTTCTTTATACGTCGCTACAGGGTCACTTGCCCCGGTAATCGTACGTCCTACTACAATATAGCTTGAAGTCAGCTCACGCGCTAATTTCGGTGTTGTCACACGTTTTTGATCATCTGTGCTGTCACTTGCCAAACGAATTCCCGGAGTGACCGTGACAAATTCTGTACCTAATTGTTCATGAACAAGCTTTGATTCCAAGGGTGAACAAACGATTCCATCCAAGCCTGCCGCTTTCGCATTCTCCGCCCATTTCAGCACTACCTTTTCCAATGGTTCATGAATCATCAATTCATTATCCAGTACAGCTTGATCCAAGGAAGTTAAGCATGTCACTGCAATACATAACGGTCTCGTTTTCCCTTGTGTCCCTTCGTTTAATCCTTCAATTGCCGCTTTCATCATCGCAATTGAGCCAGAAGCATGAACATTGATCATATCCACCCCTAATGCTGCCAATTGACGCATGGCACTTTTTACTGTATTCGGAATATCGTGGAGTTTTAAATCTAAAAAGATGGAATGACCGCGTCTTACTATTTCTTCGATCATTTCGATCCCCTGTCCATAGAACAGCTCCATTCCTACTTTCACATAAAGTTTTTCATCTTTAAATTGATCCAAGAAATCAATAACTTCCTGCTTACTTTTAAAATCCAACGCAATAATTACTTTACTATCAGTCATATTGATGGCTCCTTCCAATAATATCTTTTAAATCTTTAATATTTAATTCATCCATTAAAGCAGGCAGTTCATCGATGATTTTCTTACATGCATATGGATCAACTAGGTTGGCACTTCCGACAGCGACAGCACTGGCACCTGCACTCATCATTTCAATCACATCACATGCTTCACTGACACCGCCCATTCCAATAATAGGAATTTTCACTGCCTGATATACCTGATAAATCATTTTCAAGGCAACAGGAAAGATCGCCGGTCCGGAATATCCTCCCGTTTTATTAGCAATGATGGGCTTTCCGGTTCTTAAATCAAAGCGCATTCCAATCAATGTATTGATCATCGTAATTCCATCAGCCCCAGCCGCTTCCACTGCTTTTGCCATAGCGACAATATCCGTTACATTGGGTGACAGCTTAACATAAACCGGTACTTTTGATACAGCTTTAACTGCTTTAGTAAGGTCAGCTGCCATTTGCGGATCCGTCCCAAACTGGATTCCGCCGGCTTTGACATTCGGACAAGAGATATTTAATTCCAATGCCCCCACCATATCATGTGTTGAAATCTTTGCGGCACAGGCAACATAATCCTCCATGCTGCTGCCGGCAACATTAGCAATCACTTTATGATGATACACTAAACGCAGTTTTTCTAATTCTTCACTCATTACCTTGTCAACACCCGGATTTTGCAGTCCGATTGCATTCAGCATACCTGCACGTCCTTCTGCGATTCGCGGCAATGGGTTTCCGAAACGAGGTTCAATCGTTGTTCCTTTGATCATGATACTCCCTAAACAATCAATATCATAGAACTGAGAGAATTCGTAGCCAAAGCCATATGTTCCGCTGGCTGGAATAATTGGATTTTCAAGGTTTAATCCCGGTAATTGAATTGCTAATCTATTCATTGATAATCACCTCACTTGATTTTAAGACAGGTCCTTCTACACAGATACGTTTATAAGGCGCTGTTTTGACTTTACAAGAGCATCCCATGCACGCTCCAAAGCCACATCCCATGCGGGCTTCAAATGACAGATACCCATTAACATCATCAAATAAGACAAGCGCATCCAACATTTTTTCAGGTCCGCAGGCATAATAGCGGTCATAGGTTAATCCTTCTTCTTTGATCACATCCACAACATTTCCCAAAGCACCGTAGCTTCCATCCATCGTAGCGACATAGGTTGTTCCCAAAGCTTTGAATTTATCTTCATAAAAAACATCACAGGCACTGTTGAATCCCAGCACTGTTGTCACCTCTGTTCCTTGAGCCACAAGTTTTTTAGCTAGGTTATACATCGGCGGAACACCAACGCCTCCCCCAATAATCAATGCTTTTTTAATCGGTTCTATACTAAACCCATTTCCCAGTCCCACTAAAACATCTAACTGTTCTCCTGGCTGCATAGCTTTCATTTTTGTCGTTCCTACACCGACAACTTTATAAGCTAGTGTAATATGAGATTCATCGTAGTCATGAATCGACATCGGTCTTCTTAAATATGTCGTTTGTCCATCATCCAATTTGATGTTGATGAATTGCCCCGGTGCGCTAATGCTTTTAGCCACGTCTCCTTCAAGAACCATTTCATACACATCTTTTGCAAGTGGCGTATTGGAAACGATCGTCATCATTCCTTGCTTTTCCATTTTCTTCCTCCTAAAATTCTGTTAGTTTTCCTTCGATCATATTATATTTTATTTTACCATAACATGGATATCCGATAAATGGGGTATTGCTTGCTTTTGATACAATATCTTCTTTTTTTATAATAAATTTCTCTTCTAAGTCGAAGACACATAGATCTGCTTTGCTGCCAACTTCAAATTCAACAGGCATTTTCAGCACTTTTGCCGGAGCCGCACTCATCGCTTCCAGTACCGTTTCCAATGATGTTTCTCCTGTTTTGACTACATAAGTATAGATCAGCGGAAAACAATGCTGAAGCCCAATAATACCAAACGGTGCTTTAGAAATGTGTCTTTCCTTTTCTTCTTCACTATGAGGGGCATGATCTGTCGCAATAACAGATAATGTTCCGTCATTCAAGCCTCTTATCAAAGCTTCACGATCCTCTTTAGAACGAAGCGGCGGATTCATCTTATAATTCGGATCACAGTTTTTAATATTTTCATCTGTTAATACCAAATGATGCGGACTGACTTCACCACTGACAGGCAATCCCTCAGCTTTGGCTTTTCTTAATAAATCTACAGTTTGATGTGTGGAAACATGACAAACATGATATCGGTTATGAACTGTTCTGACAATATCCAAATCACGGGCTACCTGCTTAAATTCACTTTCATTATTAATGCCGACTAACTCATGGTCTTTCGCATAGTTCCCTTCATGAATACAACCACCCGGCTTTAATTCACTTTCATCTTCACAATGTGCCACAATAATAGAATCCAACGCTTTTGCTTTTGTCATCGCCGCTTTCATCATCGCATCACTTTGTACGCCTTTACCATCATCTGAGAATCCTGCCACAATCTGATGACGCAGATTATCTTCCATGTTCACTAGTTCCTTACCAGCTAAGCCTTTTGTGATTGCCGAATACGTATAGGTATGCACACACGCATCTTTAGCGACAATTTCTTCAAATCGTTCAATCGTCTCTTCATTATCCATGCAAGGAAGGGTATTTGCCATCGCAACAATATGGCTGTATCCCCCGTACAATGCACTTTTTGATCCGGTTGCCACAGTTTCTTTATATTCAAATCCCGGTTCTCTTAAATGAACGTGGATATCAATAAAGGAATGTGTCAGCAGCTTCCCATCTAAATCGATGACCTGAGCATCCTTTTCGTCAATTTTTTCTTCAATCGCTTTAATCGTATCCCCTTCAACTAAAACATCCAGCGAAGATAGTTTTTGATGATAATAAACCAGCCCATTTTTAAATAATATCTTATTCATCTTTCAGCACCTGATTGATCAATGCCATTCTCACATAGACCCCGTTTTCCATTTGCTTAAATATTCTTGCCTTTTCACACTCTACGATATCATCTGCGATTTCAACATTACGATTGAATGGAGCTGGATGCATGATGATCGCATTTTCTTTCATGGTATTGACTCTTTGGCGATTTAAGCCGTATTGCTGATGGTATTCTTCTATGCTCAGACTCATATTTGATGTATGACGTTCATGCTGTACCCTTAACAGCATCACCACATCGACTTGCGGAATAATGTCATCAAAGTTTACATAATTCATACCTTCTTCTTTGTATTCTAAAGGTCCTGATGTATAGACTGTCATGCCTAAGCGTTCCATAATCTTAAAGTTGGTGTGAGCGACACGACTATGCTGAACATCGCCTACGATGACCACTTTTAAGCCTTCAAAACTACCGAATTCCTGACGAATGGTCAAAAGATCCAATAATGACTGACTAGGATGCTGACCGGTTCCATCACCACCGCTTAAAATCGGAATATTGATTTTCCCTATTAACTGCTTGTAGTAATCGTTTTCAGGATGACGGATCACGACCGCATCACTTCCGATAGATTCAAAGAATCGAACCGTATCATAGAGAGATTCTCCTTTGAGAACACTTGAATTCTGGATATCCAGATTCTGTGTTTTACAGTTTAAATTCAGTGCTGCTTTTTCAAAACTGTAATGTGTTCTGGTTGAAGGTTCAAAAAAAAGATAAGCGATACACTTACTCCCATGATAGTCTACTTTCTTACCTTTAGCAAAGGCGTCTGCCTCATCTAATATTTCATAAATTTCTTCATTGGTTAAATACTCTAAATTTACAATATTTTTCATCGTCTCTCTCCTTTGTCTCATTTTATACAAAAAAAATACCTTCAGCAGGTATCAAACAGATCGATTGTTCTATTTTATTATACCCACTTCTTTAACGGGGGTTCTTTACCCAATTAATTCTATCAAAAATTACTTGCTTTTTCAACATAATCTATGATTTATTTCAAGGAATAAAAAAACAACCGATATTTCGGTTGCTTAACGTTTATATTTTTCCTTCAAAGCAATGTTGACGCAAGGAGGAACCAATTCACTGACATCATGCTGTAAAGAAGCAATTTCTTTTACTGATGACGATGATATAAATGACTGCTGTGATTTAGTCATTAAAAATACCATCTCGATAGATTCATCCAAAAACTGATTAGTAAAAGCCATCTGCAACTCGTATTCAAAATCAGTTGTCGCTCTTAATCCTCTGACTAAAACCGTTGCTCCTACATTTTTAGCGTATTCCACAGCTAATAAATCACTGTAATCGACAATCACATTGTCCAAATCTTTTGTTGCTCCACGTAAAAAGGACAGCCTTTCTTCTAATGTAAACAGTTTATTTTTAGCGATGTTTTCAAAAATGGTCACATAAAGCTGATCATAAAGGCGACTCGCTCTTTCAATAATATCAATATGTCCGTTTGTTACCGGATCAAATGTCCCGGCATAAACCCCAATTGTATGTTTTCTCATCGTCTATTCCTCAAATTGGTAGATATGTAAAGCAGTGATCCCATAACTCACTTGCTTGATTCTTCTTAAAGAAAGATAGGTTTCCTCAAATTCCTCTTCCTTTAAGTCTTCACATACTACGATGCATCCTTCATTTAGTAATTTTAATTCCTGTAATTTTATTAATAACGGCTGAATGATCTTTTTCCCATACGGAGGATCCAGCAGCACTAAATCAAAAGCGATGGATTCCTTGCTTAATTTGTCGATAGCCTTACGATAATCACTTTTTAAAACATGCGTTTCCTCACTCATCTTTAAAGTTTCAATATTCTTTTTGATGATCGTGTACGCATGATAGTTATTATCAACACTGTAAAGACATTCCATTCCTCGCGACAAAGCCTCTATTCCCAGTCCACCTGATCCGGCAAAGAGATCCAGACAATTTCCGCCGTTAAAATACGGACCGATGATATTGTATAAATTTTCTTTATTTTTATCTGTTGTTGGCCGCGTTGAAGAAGACTGAATCGTCTGCAAACTGCGGCTTTTATATTTTCCGGCAATTACCCGCATGATTTCACCTGCTTCATTGAATAGGGAGAAGTAGATAAGTCTTCCGATAAATCTTGAAAGATCATACCTGTCAGATCTGAAAGGAAATCGTTAAGCTGATGATAGGCAGCATAATAGTCTTGAATGATTTTAGATTCATTCATTGCTTTCTGCACCGTTTTCAGCTTTTCTTTCGTAGATGAGATATCGACATGCTGTGCATATTGCTTCATCTGCTGATATTCATCGAGTACCCGGCGGTATTCTATAAGCAGTAACTGTTCCTGCGGTAATTTTTTTTCACATTCTTTAAAGTTAGAATAAGTTGGATCGCTGCATATTGCTTCGATCAATTCGTTCAGCATTTCTTCCATACATTCTCCTACATCATCATTTCAACCATTTGTAAAAGCAAACTCATTTTATCGATCTTATCCGTAAAAGTCAGTTTGTTTTCAATTTTATATTCTTCTATAAATTCTTTCATCATCTCCGGATGACGATAAAGCAGCTTATACCATTTAGGATGTGTACGAATATACGCCATATAAGCATTATTTTGCATTAATTCATAAAATAAGGCGTGTCTCATAAACGACGATCCTTATAGAAGGATTCTTCATCTGATCCTTTATCGTTCATTTTCACGACGATATTCAGTATTTTCTGTACTCCATCTAAACTTCTACTTACTGCATCCAGATCAATATTTTTCAAAATAAACATTAACTTTGACAAGTCTAATGACTGATCTTTTTCTTTTGTTTCATTGACATAACGTTCAAATACTTTATCTTTTTCACCATAAATTGTATAAATTTCATAAAGCTGCTGCCAGGTATAATGCCCATCCAGCACTTCGTTCCTGATTCCTGGTATTGTTCTTACGAACTGTTTGAATTCATCAAGATTCGCCATATTCTATCACCTAATCTAATATATTCAATAAGATTAAGATTGTGACTTCATTTCGGCAATTTTATTTTCTTTTGATATTAAAGCTTGTGCTACTCCGATAGCAACAAAGGCTGCCATTGTGCTGGATCCTCCGGAAGAAACAAACAGCAGCGGCACTCCCGTCATTGGGATCAGCCCCGAAACCCCGCCAAGATTGATAAACAGATGCAAAAAGAAATAAGATGCAATTCCGGTTAAAACAATCGTTGTTTTAGGATCACTGGCATGTTTTGCATATTTTAATAAGCGATAAATAATGATCATATAAGGAATCAAGATCAGCGCTAAGCCAATCAATCCTAATTCTTCTAATATAATACTTGAAATAAAGTCGTTGTGTGCTTCGGGAATATACCCAAATTTCTGTGTTGAATTTCCCAAGCCAACGCCAAAGATCCCGCCATTGGTAATGGCAATCAGGGCATTAGCTACCTGCTGAGATGAATTCGTAACATCCGACAAGGGATTCAGCCAGGTTTGAAAACGCGTCGCCATATATCCTTTAATAATAAAGTTATACCAAAGCGGCAGCGTTACAATAACTACGACCACCCCAATCAGCATTAAATTCTGTACCTTTGTATAGATACGTTCCTTTGCCACAAAGAAGCTGGCAAGACAGATCGCTAAAGTAATAACCGCTGTTCCGGTATCGTTCTGTATTAAAGCAATAACCGCAATAGCCATCAATACAACAAACAACGGCTTATAAATGCAGTGAATGCGTCGCATTTTTAAAGCATTTTCATAACTTTGTAAGCTGCGATAAGTCGTAGGATGCTTCAAGCGATACTTTTTTGGCATATCTACTAATAGATAAGCTAGAATCATGACCAAAACGATCTTTGAAAATTCCGATGGCTGCAAGGTCAGTCCAAAAGGTAACCCACGAATCCACGCCTGCGTTCCTTTTTCTGCTGTCCAAAGCAGACAGGATAAAAGCAAACCGATCATAATCACATAAACAATTATCCAAGTACGGCGATTGATAATCGCACTGTTGTATAAACGCGATATGACGATCATCAAAAACAAACCGACTAAACAAAAAACCAATTGTTTCACGATGTTGGTTATTGCCCAAGTACTTCCGTTTGTCGTAGCAGCCCCGATTGAAGCCGATCCAACCATCACAATCCCCAAAATAGAAAGAACGGTAATCGCTAAAAAGATTAAACGATCCTGTGATTTATAGCGCTTCATAGCTTCATCCTTATAAAATCATTTTCTTTTGCCTGCTTCATCGTTTCATAAATCGAATAGCTTGACGCTTCTTTAAATCGCTGATCCAATTGTTTTTCCAATGCTTTAGAATCCACCACTTTCTTAAATTCACGATAACCATCCATAAGTTCATCGCGTGCAATGCCTTCTTCATAAGCTTTTTCAATACAGTTATAAAAAGAGATGACTGTCACAATTTCCTCCATTGACCAGTCATTCTCAAAAGGATATTCATAGTCCATTTTAATCACCCGTTTTTATTTTACTACAAAATATAAATTGAATAAAGTAATTTGGGCTAATATCCAAACATTTTATTGGATTGCGAATATGATATGATGAAAGGAGGGAACAATATGAACTGTGGATATAATTACACTGGTTGTGGATGCCAAAGCTACTGCAATCCTTGCTCATTCTACCCTGTATCTTATGGATGTGGTGGCGGATGTGGAGGATTCGGCGGTGGATGCGGCGGATTCGGCGGAGGTAGTAGCTGGTTTGCAATCGTCCTTGTTGTTTTCTTATTATTAATCATCTGTGGTTGTACTAAAATCTGCTAAGGGTCTTCCCTTAGCAGTTTTTATTTGTTAAAATGGGGAAGGGGTGATAAATGTGTTAACAATGAAAGACATCTTAGATGATTCACACGAACTTCTAAGACAGAAATCTCAAGAGGTCCCTCTTCCTTTATCAAAAGAAGATCACGACTTAGTTTTATCTATGTATGAATACTTGGAAAATTCGCAAGATGATGAAATTGCTGAAAAATATGGATTACGACCCGGAGTTGGCATAGCCGCTGTTCAATTAGGCGTGCTTAAAAGAATGTGTGCCATCTTGATTCAGGATTATGATGAAGATGGGAATGTCATCAAAAAAGAAGCTTATGCCTTAGTTAATCCTAAAATTGTTTCTTATACACCGAAAATGGCATATTTAAAAGCCGGTGAAGGATGCCTCTCTGTACTAAACGAGCATGAAGGCTACGTGCATCGCCATGCAAAAGTCACTATTAAAGGTTATGATGAGCTGACAAAACAAGACGTCACCATTGTAGCCAGAGGGTATAATGCGATCGTGTATCAGCATGAACTAGATCATTTTGACGGAAAGCTATTTTATGACTACATAAATAAAGATCATCCATTCATGGCACAGCCAAACGCAATGGAAATTGAATAAACAAAAACGGTACTCATCAGGACATGAATCTCAATGTTGAATAAACAGTGAGAAGGATTCATTCCATCACAAGTACCGTTTTTTTGTTTTCACTCGTTTATCTTAATCTAAAATAAACATTGCGGGCAATCACCATCACCTGTCCGCGAATTAAATATTTCACATTGCGCCAGTTAACTGCTGACAAAAACAAAGGCACCAATACAACCCCAACGATAACGAATAATAATAACTGCTGTGCTTCACTCAACATAATCTGTCTCTCCTTTAATTCCATTTATATTGTATTTATATATTTTATTTACATTTATCTTGAACTATCTACATAATAATTCATATTTTATCCATTGTCAATGGATTTATATATAATATTACATTTAATTTGGAATATATATTGAAAAATACAGCTATCATGGTATAATGCTAATAGATAGGAAGTGACATAATGTTTGGAGAAAAACTTAAAAGTGCCCGAAAGAATAAACAATTGAAGCAATCCGAATTGGCACGAATGCTTGATATAAAAAATACGACGATCAGCAACTGGGAAAAAGGGCTAAGCAAGCCTGATCTCGATATGATTGAAAAAATATGCTGGATTTTAGAAGTGGATGCAAACTACTTTTGTGAAAGTCCCTTTGAGACTTTGCAGCTTACCATTGCTGAGCAGGCACTCATTCGAAAGTATCGAAAGATTGAAAAAGCCGGTCAGGAGATGATTGATTTCATCTTAGACAAAGAAATGTCACGTCTGCCGACAGATGAACCACTGAATATTGATCCGGTCATTTCGATCCCGCAGCGCTATATCGACTGCTATCCTCGTCTAGCCAGCTGTGGAAGTGGAGAATATGTATTTGAAGGAATCCCTAGTGAAAACATCGCTGTTGATGAAAATTGTTCCGCTGATTTTGCTATAGGGGTTAACGGACATAGTATGGAACCTACTTATTATGATGGTGAAATTTTATTAATTAAGAAACAAAATCAAATCAATTTAGGAGAAAAAGGGTTATTTATCATTGATGGAGAAGCTTTCGTGAAAGAATTAGGGAAAAAGAAATTGATTTCCCACAACCCCGATTATCCGGATATCCTATTTAAATCGACGATGGACATTACCTGTGTGGGTAAAGTCATTGGATCTTATGATAAGTCATTAGCCTAGCTGGTGACTTTTATGTTAAAATAGAAAAAGAGGTGATCCTATGCATATCAGTCGATTATTTGAAATCGTTTATATCCTATTAAATAAAAAGAACGTGACCGCAGTTGAACTATCAGAGCATTTTGAAGTTTCTACACGTACCATTTACCGTGATATTGATACATTAAACATGGCGGGGATTCCCGTTTATACCATGCAGGGAAAAGGCGGCGGTATCGGTCTGTTAGATAATTTTATTCTAAATAAGGCTTACCTGTCCAAAGAAGAACAGAGTGAGATTTTGACGGCCATTGAATGTATTCGCCGTTTAGATAACTCTGCTTCCAAGCAAATCATGGATAAACTCAGTCATTTTTTCCAGCAGGAGCAAAGCACTTGGATCGAGGTTGACTTCAATAGCTGGAACAATCAGCAGGGGAATGATTTTTTCAATCAGTTAAAAGAGGCGATTCTTTCTAAAAAAATGATGGCCTTCACCTACTACAATAATAATGGAGAAAAAAGTCATCGCACGGTAGAACCGATCCGTCTGATCTTTAAATATCAGGACTGGTATTTATATGCCTATTGTCATATGCGTGAAGACTATCGTTATTTTAAATTAAATCGAATGGAGAATTTAGTCAGTACCAAAGAACATTTTGAAACGGATCATCAAGATGCCCTGCCGCAAGAGCATCGGCAGACAAATACAGAGAAAATTCATCTGACACTAAAGTTTGAACAGGAAGCTGCTTTTCGGGTTCGTGATGAATACAGTGATGTTTTGCCGCTGGAAGATGGCAGCATGATCATTGAAGTTGACTTGGAAGATAAACAGTGGGTCTACAGCTATCTTTTATCTTTTGGCAGTCAGGTCACGGTTCTTGCTCCCTTGGAGATCAAAGAAGGTTTATTAAAAATAATCGAAGATATTCGACATAAATATGACAGCTAGTTGTCAGGTTATCCATTGTATAATGAGCTTGTAAATGAAAGGAGAGCAAGACAATGGAAAAATTTTGCCAAAGCTGTGGAATGCCGCTTACAAATGAAGTATTAGGAACAAACGAGGATGGAAGTTTAAATCAAGATTATTGTCAATATTGTTATCAGGAGGGAAAATTCACTCAGGAATGCACGATGGAGGAAATGATTGAATTCTGTGTGCCGATGATGGAAGAAATGAAGCCTGAAGAAGCCAGAAAAATGATGCAGGAATTCTTCCCGCATTTAAAAAGGTGGAATACTCAATAATTTAGACGAGAGATTTATCGCAAGATAGATCTTTTTTATTTCTGCAGACACATTTAAAAATTTTAAAAGTCATGTTATTCTATAAGTAATTATCACGCACACAAGGAAGGGAACCTATTTATGATCAAGCAAAGCAGTTTAAATACACTTACAAATAACAGACACATTCTTTCATGCGGAACAGATTTCGCCTATGTATTGCCTGATGAATCTCTGAGAAACCTCATCTCCAATTTTACGATTACCTTTCCCAATAAAAAAATGATTTCCGATGCGTATACCATCATGCCGCATGGCAGTGTGACATTGGTCTTTTTCCATAATATTAAAGGACTTCAGAGCCTGTTGTTTGGCCCTACTACAAAACCACAAAAGGTTGGGGAGACAGCCAACACCTGTGATACGATCTTCATTATCGAATTTCAGCCGGCAGGCTTCTTTCCTTTTAGTAAAATCAATCAAAAAGATCTCACCGATAAAATCCTCCCCTTTTCATCAGTCGATGCTGCATTGGATCAATCTTTGCGAAATATCTTGATTGCTTCTTCATCTGCTGACATTTTATTAACCGAAACAGAAAGAAAGCTGATGTCGAGCATTCAGCTATTATATCCAAAGGAGCTCGCCCTTGCCATCAAGTTCATCATTCAAGCTCAAGGCAGCATTACCGCTTCTGAGATTTCCGATCGTACTTTTTATAGCGCCCGTCATTTAAACCGACTATTTAATTTATATTTAGGGATGAGCATGAAAGCTTTTTCGCGATTGGTCCGAATAAATAAGTCTATTGCACTGCTGAATGAATCAATGCATACATTAGCTTTTGTTTGTGAAAAGCTGGAGTATTATGACACGTCTCATTTTGTTAAGGATTTTAAGATGGTATGCGGCATCACTCCCCAGGTTTATCGATCTCATATGTCCGATTTTTACAATGAAATAGCGAAATATTAATTCTATAATAGAAGATGTAAACTATACAGAAAGAGAGACAGATAAAGATGAAATTTAATGAAACTACCATCCGTATTTTAGTAAGAAAAAACTATGGGGAATGCTATGACTTTTATACTGAAAAAATAGGACTATGTGCCGTTTGGGGAGATCGAAACGGGCCTTATACTTCTTTTGCCGTAAGCAGTGATACTCCGCCTTGCTTTGCCATTTTTTCCGGAGACGCAATGCCAATGTTTCAGGGCTATACTCAGCCGGAAACAACCGGTCAGCCCGACACGATCGCAGCTATTATCCCTACGCTTAATTTAGATGGCGATTATCAGCGTCTAAAAGCTGCCGGCGTTCCTTTTCTAGGAGAACCACAATATATTGAAGCTTGGGGAATGCGCTGTACATATTTCAGGGATCCCGAAGGCAATCTGTTTGAGTTAAATGATGACAGTGGTGTTTAAGAATCATTAATATAAAAAAAACGCAAAGCAAATACACAGAATATGATATGTGATTTCCAGCTTGCGTTTTTATTTTAAGCACTAAACAGCTATAAAGACATCATTTTCATTGCTCTATACTGTTGAAATAAAAAAAGAGGAATCGCTTCCTCTTAATCCATCCAATCAAATTCAAAATCTAAGATGCGAATCGTATCGCCATTTTCAGCACCTGCTACACGCAAAGCTTCATCTAAGCCGAGATTACGCATTTTTAAAGCAAAACGCTTAAACGAGTCATCTGAAACGAAGCTGGTCATTGCAACGATTTTTTCTATCTTTTCTCCGGTGACTTCCCAGATTCCGTTACCTAAATTATGGATATTGAATTCTGGTGCGGAGTCTCCTTCAAATGTATATAAAACACTCTTTTCTTGGATTTCTTCTTCATCCATAGGGAATTCCGGTGTTTGTGCCAACAAGTCCGCAATACGATAGATTGGCAGATCCAGTCCATCATGGGTAATCGCACTTACCGGGAAGATTTCAACATCTTCTCCTACTTCTTTTTTAAATCGTTCTAAATTTTCCTGAGCACCCTCAATATCCATCTTATTGGCGATAATAATTTGAGGACGTTCTAGTAAACGATATTTATATTCCGCTAATTCTTCATTAATAATACGATAATCTTCGATTGGGTCACGACCTTCACTTGCTCCCATATCAATCACGTGCACAATGACACGGCATCTTTCAATATGGCGCAGGAACTGATGTCCTAATCCTTTTCCCTGACTGGCCCCTTCGATCAAGCCCGGCAAATCTGCCATTACGAAAGAACGTCCGTCTTTTGCCTGAACCACACCTAAATTAGGGACAATTGTCGTAAAATGGTAATCCGCTATTTCCGGTCTAGCACGAGATACAACAGATAATAAAGTTGATTTCCCCACAGACGGGAATCCAACCAGCCCAACATCCGCTAACAGCTTCAGCTCACAGATAACATTAAAGGTTTCTCCCGGTTCTCCGCGTTCACAAATCGTCGGAGCAGGATTACGGCTCGTTGCAAAACGGGCATTTCCACGTCCGCCGCGTCCGCCCTTGGCTAAAACAACCCGCTGTTTATCTGTTGTTAAGTCAGCAATGGTCATTCCTGTATCTTCATTAATCAGCATTGTTCCTACCGGTACTTTTACGATCATATCCTGACCGCTGGCACCTGCCATTTTCTTAGCCATCCCGTTAGCTCCGTTGCGAGCACGGTATTCACGTTTAAAACGGATATCCAACAATGTCGATAAAGAAGTCGTCGCTTCAAAGATGATACTTCCCCCGCGTCCGCCGTCACCGCCGGCCGGTCCGCCTCTAGGCACATGGGCTTCACGTCTGAAGGCAACCACACCATCTCCGCCGCTTCCGGCTTCTACATATATTTTTGCTTTATCAATAAATTGCATGATTTCACCTCAATTTCATTATTCACACTTTTAACAAAAAAATCCCTTTTTGGGATTTTAATTAAGCAACTGGATATACTGAAACTTTAGTTTTCTTTTTACCTAATCTTTCAAATTTAACCACACCGTCTACTTTTGCAAATAAAGTGTCATCTCCACCTTTACCTACATTTGTACCCGGATGAATTTTAGTACCTCTTTGTCTATAAATGATAGACCCAGCTGTACAAGTTTGTCCATCTGCTAATTTAGCTCCTAATCTTTTTGATTCAGAGTCACGACCATTCTTAGTTGACCCAACTCCTTTTTTAGAAGCGAATAACTGTAAATCTAATTTTAATAACATGCGTTACACCTCCTGGATAGATATATAATCAGAATAACTTTCCTCGATTGTTTTCAGCTGAATATGAAGTGTCTCTAGTATCACTTGCAATTCTGCATGTAAACAATCCTTTATTAACATGTCGACACGTCCCTCTTCTACTGTGTATTCACAATAGTCAATCAAACCAAATTCACTGATCGCATTGATTCCTCCGATTATAATGGCACTTACGCCGGCACAAACGATATCTTTTCCGCGCTTCGCAAATAAAGCATGACCTGTAACAGTCAGTCGACTTATTTTATCTTCTTTTTTTTCAATGATGATTTTAATCATGATTAAGCATTGATAGCTTCGATGATTAATTTAGTATAAGGCTGACGATGACCTTGTTTTTTGTGGTAATGTTTTTTAGGTTGATATTTGTAGACAATCACTTTCTTATCTTTTCCGTGTTTTTCTACTTTAGCTTGAACTGTAGCCCCTTCAACATAAGGAGCACCCACTTTTGTGTCATCTCCGCCAACGAATAATACTTTATCAAAAGTATAAACGTCACCTTCATTAACATCTAATTTTTCTACAAAGATTGCTTGTCCAGCTTCAACTTTTAATTGTTTTCCACCTGTTTCAATTACTGCGTACATTAATTTCGCACCTCCTATAATTTTCTCTAAGACTCGCCAACAAAGGCAGCTAAGCTTTAATACCTTATATGTGCGGTTGTAGCTAGAGGTCTACAACATTTCATATGTTAGCATAAAATGATTTAATTTTCAATCTTTTATTCTTCTTTTTTTAAATAAATATTGAAATATGGACGATAAATCGAATATCCCTTATTCCATTTAATGTGTTTATAATGAACAAACTGATTGCGCAGCATTAACAGCTGTGTGTAGATTTCCCCAATGCGCCTAAAATAAAGGATTTGCTGTAACCAAAGATAGGCATAGATCAAGAGAACCTCCACTCCTATATAATACCCACATAGCAGAATTAAACACAGGACAGATAAAATCCCAGTTAAATATAAAGTAAGCTTATAAGGAAAAATAAAAGACAGTCCGATCAAGACTACTTTACTGCCATCCAGCGGATACAGTGGAAGCAGGTTAAAAAGCAGCATCAGAAAGTTAAACTGCAAGGCATAATGAAATGTCCCAGCACCCAAATAGGGCTTTAAATAAAGTAAGGCTGCCCAAATAATGATATGACTTAATGGACCCATGATGCTGACGATCAGTTCTTTTAAAACATGGTAATTGCCGTAATACATAATTTCCAAATAAGCGCCAAAAGGCAGCAATGTCATCTTTCCTAACTTGAAGTTAAAAAAATATGCCATCAGCAGATGACACATTTCATGGAACAATACGATCGAAAAGATAATTAAATAATTTTTAAAATATCCCACTTGCAAGGCAATCAAAAAATAAATAAAAGTAATCGGATGAACCTTAAAGCATCTGCTTAGCTTCTTCATAAGTGATTTCCTTATTATCGTATTCAAAGATCATAATAAACTGCTTATCGTAAACACCAATAGTATCCCCGGCATGTACATAATCATATAAATTAAGATTTGAATCATTGATACAGCCATACGTAATCTTTAATCCATTGATCCCCTGAATAATGACGTAATCTTTTAAAATATCCTGATGCCCTTTATAAATGACTGTCCCTTCACAAAGAATGGATACCTGATTACTTCCGCTTTTATAATAGTTTTTGTCGATCAGCTGGTATTCTGTCACATTGGCAACAGGCACCGCTTCGTCTTTCTTGCCAAAAAAAGGACTGAAGTAAGCAGAGACATTTTGTACTAATGCGTTCACGTTTAAATCTTCCATAATAAATTTTTTAATGACGGTTTGCTCCGGCCAAACTTTGAAATAGGTCATGACTCCAATACCGATCATGATTGCTATCATTACTTTGACCATGTAATTGTAAAAATGTTTGAAATGATTGTCATTCAATCGCCGAACTTTTCTGGCTTTCATTCTGTGTTTAATATAATCAACGTCGTTCATGGTCTTCCTCCCCTGCTATAATATATGATGATTTCTTTGTTTCTATCACCATAAAATAGACAGGTAAGGTAAATACGACCAAATATAGGTTAATGATCCTTAATGCGATAAAAATCACCAGCATTTTCAAGAGATTATAACGATGTGTGCGATAAAAATACAGATCAAAAAGCACCAGCAGCAATAAGGGAATCAAAATGATCGGATTATACACTAAACATAAGACCATGATTCCATAAAAAATAATATTGCCCACGATTGGCACTAAGGAAACAATCCCTAATAAGCTGATAATCAAAGCATAGGGCTGCTTAATCGCGAGCATGAGTAATAAAACCAGCCCCAGCCGAATAAGAATATGAAGAACAAGGGCATAGAAATATTCAATAAAATCATAATAACGGCTTAATAATTTATTATGATGAGGAATGCGGTAGTAGATCTTCGCTACCATTCCCTCATCAAATAAATAAAACAAACTAATGACAGCAGCATTCATGATGCCCATTAAAACCTGCGATGACAGCTGCAAGGATGTAAAGACCTGCTTGTTCATCTTAAATAGATCAATATGGAAAAATGCTAAGAAGCGATAAAAATCATTGATCAGATGTGGTAATGTCACTAGGATACAAGTGACAAAGGCAAATACCAATCCTAAATAGATAAGTAATATCACAAGCATCTTTAATACTTTGGAATGAATATGAGCGATCACCGGATAAATCAGGGACGCTAAGATAAAGCCGAAAACAAAGGGGCTTAATACTTTAAACAAAGTAGAAAAAAGCGTTGTAAAGAGCGGACTCAATAAATACCCAACACATAATAAGAGAAAAAGCAAAGCACCATTAATCAGTAAATAAACGTACTGATTATATTTATGCATGTATCTTGAATAGCTTCTTTAAGAAAGTCTGCTTTTTGAGTGTGGCAAATGGAATGCTTTTTCCTTCTATTCTTCCTACAATATTCATAAAGCAACGATGGATATCCGATTGTTTGTTCATAAACAGCGGAACTCCTTTATTATTTGCCTCGATCATTAAATGATCTTCAAACACAATACCTAAAATAGGTAAAGACAGGATCTCTTTAGCATCGTCGATATTGAGCGAACGCTGTTTGTCGATATCCTCCTGATTAACTTTATTGATGACCATGGAAATATTATGAACGCCTTCTTTCATCAATAAGCCTACTACACGATCCGCATCACGCAGACTGGCAATATCTAAATTAACGACTAAAATCGCTTCCTGAACAAGTGAGATGGCATAGTTGAATCCTTTTTCAACTCCAGCCGGACTATCAATAATGATATAATCGAAATCTTTTTTTATGACATTAATGATATTTTTCATATGATCGCTGTTAATGTCATCAAACTGCAGTGATTTACATGCCGGCAGCAAAGATAAAGATTTATAGCGTTTATCCTTTACTAAAGCCTGTTCAATGGTACATTTTCCATCAATCACATCCTGCATATCATACAATGTTCTGTTTTCCAGACCCAGCATCACATCCAGGTTCTTTAAACCAAAATCAGCATCGATCAGACAGACTTTATAATTATGCTCGCTTAATGCGTAGGCTAGATTGACACTTACGCTGCTTTTTCCGACACCACCTTTTCCTGAAGTTACTACTATTGTCTTAGCCATATTTTTACCCCCTACTGTTTTTATTTATGTATTGTTGATCTAACATATGGATTTGATCATTTTTATAATAGAATAATGATAAAGTGAAGATTGTCACATCTTGCCATAATCGATTAAAAATGCTGATTCTTGCATGATTAGCGCTAGAAAGGTTGATTGTTGAATCTTTCGCCATCGCTTCCACAGCCCCTTCTACCTTGCCAATGATATAAATATTCTTGTTTCCGCGCACAATCGCTCCAACATGAACATTACCGATGACTAATAAATCCTGATTATTGGCTTCTACTATTTCTCCGTTATAAACATCCTTTTCAACTAATTTCATCGTACGTCCTTCAAGCTGTTCCTTAATACCGCCAAACAACACCTTTTGACTGCCATAAAGCATGTCAATCAGACAGCACATTTCCTTATTCGATAAGATTCGGCTCTTTAAATCAAAAAAAGCCTTCGGAAAATAGCCGTGTGTCGTTTTCGGCAAAGAATCCAAAATGCTTTTTAAGTCTTCTAATATGCAGTTAAACTGAACTTGTTCATTAAGTTCAAAATACAAATAATCATTGATTCCCTTAATTTTTACATTCATACGCTCTTCTCCTGAAATTTTCGTGATATCCATTTATAACCATAAAACACGAAAACAAACAGGATCGAATTTAATACCAGAGTTGGCAATAATCGTAACGTCAGATATTTCAATACGCCCAGTTTGGTTACCTGTGATATGATCATCATTATATATATCACAACCTCCTGAAAGATTATTGTCGAAAAAATAAAAATATATGATTCTATGAAAGAATAAGAAGAATATTTCATATATTTGCGCCCGAAATAGGCAATAACACAATAAATCAGAATGTAAATAAATAAAGAATCGGCATATAAAATAGAATAGTATCCGCCGGCAATGACCGCATAAGGCAGATATTCTTCATCTTTTAATTCGTTATTAATCAATGTAAACATCATCAGTCCCATACAGCTGATCAGCATCGGACTTGATTTTGTGAAATCAAAAGGGAGAAAGAAGCTCAGGACACTATCCAGCATGAATGCCAGCCAAAGAAGAAATATACGGGGTAAATGCTTACTATTCACCTGCATCACTCCTTTGCAGGACAGTTACATAATTTAAATCATTAAAGCTGCTTGATGGAGTTCCATAAATCTTGGGCAGGATCTGATCTTCAGGGACTAAATAGCTTTCGACATAGCCAATAAGAATTCCTCTCGGAGAAATTCCGCCTAAGCCGGAAGTAAAGATTTCTGTTCCGACCTCTACTTCAATCTGTTCGATCATATCGATGACAAAGCATTTCTTTTCCACATCATATTCCTTCAGCATCCCATAGGCATATTCCTCAGAATCTTTCTTTTTAATCATGATGGGTACCTGAGAGGCATTGTTTTCCGAAGTTAACAGCGTCACAGTAGAGGTCAATTCACTGACGGATGTAATCTTTCCGATCATTCCACTGCTGCTCATCACTACCAGTCCCTCTTCAATCCCATTTTGAGAGCCTACACTGATCATTAATTTATTATTCCAGCTTTCGACATCACGGGAAATGACCGAAGCATTTTTTGCTTTGAAGTCTGTCGGTAAATTCTCAATGCCCGATAAATCTTTTAAATCTTGGTTTTCCTTCGTCAGAATTTCATTTTCTCCGGAAACTGCGGCATAGTCATCCAAAGCAGCCCGTAAGCGCTCATTTTCTTCATAAACATTACGCATTGAGACATACTCATCCTTTAAGTCAGAAAAGAATTGCAATGGACGTTTAATACAATAGTATTCTATAGATTGGAACGTTTCTTTAAGTACCTGTTCAAAAGCGGTATTCTTTCTGCCAAAAAACAGTCCTACAAAGGATAACGTCATAATCCCAATTACGATTGCCCATAGTATCTTTTTTTGTATTGCTTTCTTTCTTTCTCTCATCGTCCGTACCTCTCATTCATTCAATTCTATATTATACCATAGTCCCTCTAAAATAAAATATTTTTTATAATTTACTTATTTTCCCAAAAATAAAAAGAAGCAGTAAGAATCACTGCTCCCTAAACTATTATTTTTTTAACGGATGATTAGGCAGATCACGATAGGTAATCAATTCAATGTGATTATCTTTGATCCATTGCTTCACTTCATCACTTAGCATCGCTGCCAAATCTTTCGTACGAATTACGGTGAATGACGATACATCAAATAATGGGGCATCCACATAACCGCAGTGTGAAATAATCGCTGCATACTCACTGTTTAAGATTTTCATTTTATCATGAATAATAAAATCTTTTGTATCTGTTTTAATCTGATCTTCAAGTCCAAAAGGAACCGTATACCAGCTGCTGCTTCCGCGATTAATTTGATTGCATTCCATGAATCCGCGGCTTGTTCCTACCCCATATTTTTCCATCATCGCATCCTGCATTTTAAAAACTGTAGGCGATGAATAGGCATGTCCATGCAAATATTCCGGCAGTTTTCCGTTTAATTCAATAAATTTCTCGATCTGTGCTTCCGCTTCAATCATTACTTCATCTAAATGGGCACTTAAATGATCATGATCTTCACATTTTTCATCCAACGCTCTTCTTTCACGTGAAGTATAGAAATAACCGTTTTCTTTGATTAATGATGGTACTTTACTAGGATCAGCACATGGTTTTCCGGCAACAAGATTGATGTCAATACCTAAACATACATCAGGGCATTCTTTGATCATCTCTGCTGCTTTTTTTGAAGAAGGCATATTCGTAAACATCCCTGTACATTTAATAACCCCTTCTTTGATTCCTTTGATAATACCGCAGGCTACGGCTTCGGTAATTCCATAGTCATCTGATTGAATAATTAATTTCATCCTTTTTCCCTCACTTTCTATCTATTATAATGGTAGCATTCATTTTCACTGGAACTCAATACATTAAAATGCCACATCCAACTTGGCAGAATTGTCAGATTAAATGATTTGCTTTTAAACTGTAATAGTTTTCCTGACCGATAATAATATGATCTAAAATCGGAATGGCCATCATTTCACCAATCTCAACTAATTTCTTTGTCATTATAATATCTTCTTTTGAAGGCGCTGGGTTTCCGCTTGGATGATTATGTACACAGATCACAGCGGCACAATTACTTAAAACCGCTTCTTTAAAAACATCACGCGGATGAACGATGCTCATATTCAGCGTTCCGATGAAAAGTAGCTTTTCTTTAATGATCTGATTCTTTGTATTTAAAAATAGGGCATAGAATTTTTCCTGCTGTTCAAATTTTAACTTAGCACCAATATACTCATAGACTTCCCGTGCAGTTTGAACTGTCGCACTTTCGGTGAATTTAATTTTCTGAAGCCGTTTAGCAAGTTCAATGCAGCCTAAAATTTCCAAGGCCTTTGCCTGTTTAATCCCCTTGATGGCGATAAGCTCAGCCAGACTGATCTGAACAAGCTGATTGAAGCCGCCTGCTTCATTAATAATTCGCTGAGCCAACATCAGGGCGGATTCTTCTTTAGTCCCGCAGCGGATCAGCAAAGCCAGCAGTTCCACGTGAGAAAGTGACTCTATTCCAAAATGCAAGGCTTTTTCACGTGGGCGGTCACTGTTTGCCATTTCTCTGATAATCATCCATTGCCTCCTAAAAAGGCCAGCATAGTATCTACAGATAATGGCGCACTGCCTGTATATGTGTAATCTCTTTTCACATTTGAAATCTGCTGAGAGCTAAGTGACTGCATTTCGTTTGTTATTTCTTGTTCATCGGTGGATAAACAGCTTAATACATAAATCAGCCCATCTTTATTATAAGTGTAGGGTGTATGTCCGTTGCTTTGCAGCTTAGCGACCATTTCATCAGCATTTTCCTGCGTGGAGAATGCTCCCACCTGTACAACATAAAAGGTTTGATTGTACTGTTTTACCAACTGCTTACATGCCACAACATACAAACTGCCAAAAACAATGGTAAGAACTGCGGCCATTAATACGACGAATCTTCTTTTTTTAATCATCTTTTATTCCTCCCCTATAATCTATGAATAGAAAAAAGAGAATATGCTGAATAAAAGGCATAAATTAATTAACGCCACTCAATTGAAATGATATTCGGTATTGAAAGACGTCCGGCATTAGAGGTGATAATCTTATAAATCGCCCCACCAATCGCAATATATAAAATACAGGTTAAAAAACTACCCCCATCAATCGCTTCCATGTCCTTCATCGATAATTCGTTCATTGTTTCACCCCCTATAATAAACACAGCGTTTTAATATCAGCCAAATTGTTTCAAAAAGGATATTGCCGGCTCCTCCATTCAAGGCAGAAAGCTCTTCTTTCTTTAATTCTTTCATCAAAGCCATCTCCCAAAGTCCTGAGCTTGGAAATAACCGCGTTCACACATATACTGATAAAATAGGTAACTGCAGGCTAATATCGCAAAAATTTCAAAAAATCCTCCGCTTGCTTCCTGCATCTCTTGTTGGTTTAACTCTTTCATGTTCTCCTCCTTCCCTTCCCCACTTTTACTATACTGCGCTTTATTCCAGCATACTAAAAAGGATAGAGAACATCTCTACCCTTGCGTCATTTGTTTTAATTGTTCATTCACTGCTTCATATTTTTTGCAATAATCTTCCAGTTTTTCTTTTTCCGCTTCAATCTTAGCTGCCGGAGCTTTTGCCACAAAGTTTGGATTTGCCAGCATTCCTTCACAGCGCTTGATTTCCCCGGTTAATTTATTCAATTCTTTTTCTAATTTTTGTTTTTCTTCTTCAAGGTTAATCAATCCCGCCAAAGATACCTGAATCATATTTCCCCCTTTAATGGTTGCGGTTGCGACATCTTTAGATGCCACTTCGGCACTTGTCCCATCACTGATAGCATTGCATAGCTTTTTCACAAAAGGAGCATAGGCTTCCAGACGTTTTGCTAACTGATCATCAGAAGAAATGATCATATAATGAATCTCATTAGCGTTCTTGATGGTATAGTTGGCACGAATTTCACGAATTCCGGTAACAATATCAATTAAATAAGCGACTTCTTCTTCCACCTTAACTAAATTAAACGCTTCGTTTACTACCGGCCATTCTTCAATACAGATCGATTCTTTTGCATGCGGAATAGACTGATAGATTTCTTCTGTCACAAATGGCATGAACGGATGAAGCAGTTTCACAATGGCGTTCAGTACATAAACCAAAGTATGAACTGTCGCTGTTTTTTCTTGTTCATTTTCACTGTTTAAACTTACTTTTGATAATTCGATATACCATGAACAGAAATCATCCCAGATAAATTTATAAAGCTCGCTTCCGACATTGACGAACTCATATTTATCCATCTGTTCATCTACCACTTTAATCACTGAATTTAATCTTGACAAGATCCATTGATCCGCAATATTTAGATTTTCTAAAGCAACATCCTGATATTCTAAATCTTCTGGCGTATTCATTAATACGAAACGTGCAGCATTCCATATTTTATTGATAAAATTCCAAGTAGATTCCATCTTTTCCGGAACATAACGAAGATCCATTCCCGGTGCTGAATTCGTCGTAAGATAGAAACGCAAAGCATCTGCCCCGTATTGATCGATGACATCCATCGGATCGACACCGTTCCCTAAAGACTTCGACATTTTTCTTCCCTCAGCATCTCTGATCAACCCATGAATCAAGACATCTTGGAACGGTCTTTGATTAGTAAATTCTAATGATTGGAACATCATGCGGCTTACCCAGAAGAAAATAATATCATAAGCCGTAACCAACACATTGGTTGGGAAATAGCGCTTATATAATTCATTGTCTTCATCCGGCCAATTCAGTGTGCTAAAAGGCCATAACGCACTCGAAAACCATGTATCCAAAACATCTTCATCCTGAATCCAGTTTTCTTTATCCTTCGGATCTTCCATTCCTACATAGATTTCTCCGGTTTCTTTATGATACCATGCCGGTACTTGATGTCCCCACCATAGCTGACGAGAAATACACCAGTCTTCGATATTATCCATCCATTGTGTTACTGTTTTTTCAAAACGTTCCGGAACAAAGTTGACTTTTCCTTCTGTTTGTTGATTATCTAATAATTGTTTTGCCAATGGTTCCATCTTAACAAACCATTGCTTTGATAAATAAGGTTCAACGATCGCATCGCTTCTTTCAGAGTGTCCTACCTGATGGATATGTTTTTCTATTTTTTCAACTACTCCTGCCGCTTGGAAATCAGCTACTAAGGCTTTACGGCATTCAAAACGATCCATTCCCTGATATTTATGTGCCAATTCATTCATAGTTCCATCAGGATTCATACAAATCGGCATTGGCATATGATATTTCTTCCCTAATTGGAAGTCATTTGGATCATGTGCCGGTGTACATTTCATCACGGCTGTCCCAAAATCCATATCGATATAATTATCTGCCATGATTTCCAAAGCTTCTCCATTTGCCGGATTAATCGCTTTTTTACCAATCAGATGCTGATAGCGTTCATCTTTAGGATGAACAAAAATGGCTGTATCGGCAAACATCGTTTCCGGACGGGTTGTGGCAATGATTAGTTTTTCATCGCTGTCCACTAACTGATAACGGAAATAATACATTGCGCCTTCGACTTCTTTATGAATAACTTCAATATTCGATAAGGCTGTACGCTGTACCGGATCCCAGTTAATGATACGCTCCCCTTGATAGATCAATCCTTTTTCATAAAGTGTAACAAATACCTTACGCACCGCTTTGCTTAATCCTTCATCTAAAGTAAAACGTTCTTTGCTGTAATCCAGTGATAATCCTAATTTCGACCATTGCTGACGAATAGTCGCCGCATATTCTTCTTTCCAGCTCCAAGCCTGTTCCAAGAACTTTTCACGTCCTAAATCATAGCGTGACAGTCCTTCCCCACGCATTCGCTGTTCGACTTTTGCCTGAGTGGCAATGCCGGCATGGTCCATTCCCGGCAGCCATAAGGCATCATATCCCTGCATACGTTTATAACGAATGATCATATCCTGTAATGTCGTATCCCAAGCATGTCCTAAATGCAACTTCCCTGTAACATTGGGCGGCGGAATCACAATCGCATAAGGCTTTTTGCTTGTATCCCCTGCTTCAAAATATTTCTTTTCCAGCCATGAAGCATATTTTCCTTCTTCAACCAAATGATGGTCATATTTAGGTGCTAATTCTTTCTTCATATAAATCCCCCTATCCTACAAAACGTTCAGCATGATCTTTCACATATTTCGCTAAAGCAGTTTTGTATGTTTCTGATTTAAAAATCTCTTTTAATTCTTTTGTATAATCAAAGAAGTTCTTTTCTTCTGCTTCTTCCTCTTCTTCGTTGTACAATTCATCGACCACTTCATCGATATCACGTTTATACTCTTCTTCAAATTTTAAATACAATGCTCTTGCTTCATTGAAAATCGCACTGCCTTCGGGCATTCCCAGCTCATCAAACATAATTGGTACATATTTCACTAATTCTTTGGCACTGACAAAGAAATCATTGACAGAATTTCTTGGTGATTCACAGACTGCCTGAAGCTGATACATCGTAAAGAATTGCTTTTCTTCTTCGTTGTATTCATCCATTGCCGCTTTATAATCGGAATCGACTTTATCCAGCATATGATATGTCACTGCTTCAATCGCTTCATCATCTGTGGCATTTAAAATCTGTTCCTCGGTGATAGTTTCATAAGCTGCCAGTTTTTCTTGTAAATCTGCCATCTGCTGTCCCTTTTGTTTTTTGTTTTTAAACATTGAAACGACCATTGACGCAATAAAGAAAGCTAAAAATACCTGTAAAATTAACATTAACATATTCATTTCCTCCATTTTTTTAAAATAAAAAAACGTCCTGTCTAAGGACGAAATCATCGTGGTACCACCTTAATTCGCATATTGCTATGCCTCAACACCTTAACGCGGCGACACGTATTTAACTACTCTACCTTCATTAAATAAGCTCCCAGGCTACCTTCGTCCACTCTGAATGTCTTTTCCCACCTGCCAAAGACTCTCTTCATTTCAAATATGGAGTACTCCTCCTGTTCTTCACTTTATAAAATCATAGCAAAAAGAAAAGATGAAGTCAATCAACTTCATCATTTATTATTCAAATTATCTTCCTATTCTTCGATCATTTCACGATGAATGAGATAAAGGGCTTGTTTATCCTCTGTCCCCTTTGTATAAGAGTGGGTTGCAAGAATTTCCTCGTCATTGATCCGATAGTAATTTAAGCCGGATCCACCATAACTGATCTCCCCGATTTTTTCATCTTCTATATTACCGTCATTAAAATGACTAACGTGAACTTCTTTTGATTCATTGACATACAAAACAGAATTATTATCACTAAATTTTGATTTTTTAGGATCCGGCAGTTTTGCATCGTTCAGACTTTTCCACTCTTTGCTCTCTAAATCAAAATACTGTTCCTCATCGAGAATTAAATAATCGGTAAGAAGATAGATAAACTGACTTTTTGATGTATAATCAATGACTTGTTCTTTCCCATCTTTTATATAAATATAGTTATCGTCATTTATAACCAACGCTTTATTTTTTGATAAATACAAGCCGCTTAACAGTTCACCTTCTTTATCTTTTCTTTCCCACAATACCTCTGTTTCTAACTTCGGTGTAATTCGTTGATACTTGGTATAATGCTGATTATCAAGTTCCTGAAAAAACCAATAATAAAGTCCGTCCTCTGCAATCTCAAAAGATGGATGCCCCATAAAAGCGATTCCCATTTCTTCAAACAGCACCGTCGTTTCATGGTTTTGGTTTTCCGCTATGATCGTGGTTAAGCCATCTTCCTTATGGCGCACAATATAGATATACTGATTCTGATAATAGATCGCATCCCAGATTTTAATATTTTCTTCCGGTAATTCTAAGCTCCTTAATTCCTGTGTATGAAGGTCGTATTCATATAAGGCTTGGGTTCTTCCCACCTGATCTAGCACCGTCTCGTCCCATTGTTCAAACAGAAGTTTTCCATTATACGCTTTAAAAAATCTAGCTTTATTGTCCCCATTTAAAAGAGCGTTCAGTTCCTCACTGATCTCCAGTGATTCCATGGTATAGCGATAACGTTCGCTGTTTTTCACATAAGGTTCATCCGGCACCTGCTCTTTTGGCTTTGACTGACAGCCCAGCAGACAAATCAGTAAACATAAGGCAATTATTTTTTTCATATTCTCTCCCTCCCTGTTTTTACCGTATCAAACCTATCGCAAAATGTCAACGCTTACATAAAAAAACAAAAAGGCATAGGAATCTCTCAATTTCCTACCCCTTTAGCACTCAAAGTTAACCAGCTGACTTGACAAGCGACAAACAGAATCCATGTAATAAACAAGGCGTGACAACTGTATGACATTATCAATATTCTTTCCTTTTAATTCGACGATGGGTGTGATGGACAGCAACGCTGCCAGCAGCACTCGCTCATCATTATAAAGCACTACTTTATTTAAATAAAACTGAAACAGGCTGTCTAAATCGAATAAGGTATCGGTGGTTTGCTGATACATATTAAAAATATCATAGATCGGCATATCAATCTTCATATGATCAATCGAAATCAATTTTTGATAATTAAGATAAATATGCTGATATTTAAAATTCATATAGACTAGCGATACTCGAACATACTCTTTGCTGCAAACCATCGATTGAAACTGTTCTAAATACTTATAGGCACAGTTTAAGCTGTTTTCAATGCGATAGTAGTTCATTAAAAGCATCCACTGCCATGGTGAACGGTCAAACGACTGTTCACAATACACTAACAGCTGATAGTAATAATTCGCTCTTTCCTGAATGATGCCATAAATATCCTTACATAGCTTTTCATAATATTGTTTGCTGACTTTCACATTATAAAAAGTATGATTATGCAGCCATGCCAATGTTTCAAAATAAAACTTTAGTTTTAATTCGCGCATTGGTACAAGATCGGATTCATACCAGGGCATCAGATAAAAGTATTGATTCTGATAACGTGTCAAAGGGCTTTGCTGGAGGTTTAAGATAACCGGCACAAAGCAATTGATACGCAGCGTTTTAATATAATAATAATTATGTGCAAATGAATATGATTCAGTAAACTTCAAAGCTAAGAAACCGTCTGCTACTTTTAATTTATAGACATTTTCATTCACTTTGATCATACCAATAATGTCTAAATTATATTCATTTTTTATCAGATCGATCATGATTCATAGTATGGAACAATGATCAAAGTACCTTTAGAGATCATGGCATCATGATTGTAATCTCTGATCATTGCCGATGGTACATTATACTTAGTAGCAATGGTATCATAATCATCATTATCTAATGCCACATAAATATAATAAGGAACAAGGTCACTCTGATCTGAGATTTCAATTAAATCATCGATAGATGGGTCACGTTTAGCAACAGGTGCCTCAACAACTACTTCTTTTGTCACCTCTTTTGCCACTGGTGCACTGACTACTGCTTCTACCGGTGCAGGCATCGGCTTTACAACTGCCTTTTCTACAACTTCTGCCACTTCAGGCATAATATCAATACGTTTTTCATGAACATGTTCAGGTTCTTCTGTTTTTACTTCCGGTGGTTCAGAAGAAATGACATCTTTGATTTCATCAATCAATTCCTGATCCAATTCTTCATCCTCTCTTAAACTTTGATCATTATAAAAACGGTCTTCACTGGCTTCCACGCCATAAACATTCGCCTGAACAGTCACTAATAAATTCCCGGCTTGAATCTTATAATCAAAATCCTCTACTTTGATACTGAAATCTCGCTGATCGGTAATCTTTTCAAATGGTGCTAAGATATCGATCTCTAAGAATTCATTAAAGCGTTCTTTTGAAGCCATCTTTAAATATTCTCCGGTAATATCGATTCTGCCTTGTGCGCGCATTCCGGATTCTTCAATTTTGTAGTTGATGGATTCATCTACCGAGATACTCAATAATTCATTCATTTGATGATCTAAATCCACTAATTTTTCGAGATATATTTTTTGCATATTTTTCCCCTCCTAAAAAAAGAATATGCAAAAAGGATAGATTTATGCTTAAATCAGTCCTAAATGTTTACAGGCTTGTTCAATTCCGTCTGCATGGATATCAGCAGTAATATAAGAAGCAATTTTCTTTAAGGGTTCTACCGCATTTCCCATGGCTACACTATAAGGCGCTTGTTCAAACATCTTTAAATCATTCATGCCATCCCCAAAGACAATGATCTCCTGATGATTTCCGTTTAAAAGATCCACCATTTTTTCAATACCGCGGTATTTATCAATAGCTTCTACTAAGATACAGCTTTGTGAAATGCGATAATGCGGTACTTTTTTCAAAGAAGGGATAAGAGCTTCCTCCTGCAGAGTAAGATGCAGACACATTTTATGAATAGCTTTAGCTTGAAAGACATCGAAGTCCGCTTTCGTGACAAAATCAAAAGCATTCTTTAAAGAACTGTTTAATTCAATAAATCTGCCATCGGTACTATAGCGGTTATTGGTTGTATCGATCGATGTCGCAATAGGAATCTCGTGGGCGAAGCATTCTTTTGCCACAGCTAAGCAATCCTCCAAGTTAAGCGGCAGCAATTCAACAATCGTATTCTTGATGACTAAGCCGTCTCCTCCGTCACAGACATAGTTTTCAATATTTAAGGCCTCCGCCTGCAAATAAGTCAAAACATAAGGACGGCTTGTCGCAATGGCAATGAAATGTCCCTTTTCTTTTAGTTTTTCAAGGGTTCTTTTCGTACTGTCAGGTAAATGTTTATGTTCATCGACTAAAGTGCCGTCAATATCAAAGAATAAGTATTTCATAATGTACTCCTTTAATTCTAATTAGCCCTAGTGTACCATAGAACCTGCAATATTAAGAGTCCTTTTACTAAAAATGAAAAGAGAAGGCGTTTACCAGCCTCCTCTGTTAGGTCCCATTCCTCTTGGATCCACTGTATTCCCGGATGATGTCACCATCGAAGTTAAATTCATTGCTGTACTTTTTCCATCAAGCTCAATCGTATAAGTCTCGCCTTGCTTTAACTGACTGTCACTAAAGACGATCGATTGAAACGCTTTTAAAGCGGTATAGCTGCAAATGGTTTGACCTTGACTGTCTTTAATCACAACTTCTGTATTTGCTTTATAGCGTGTATCCAGTGCTAATAAAAAGCTTGGCTGAGTAGAATTGGCAGAAGCTCCCTGCAGCATGGAGGCTTGTCCTAACGCTAAAAGAGTACCGCCGCTGATGACACATTCCTGATCGTAATCTAATGCGTTATTTGCCTGGTCCTCCGGTCCATTGACATAGATCGTACCGCCATTGATATAAATGGAACCATTCGCATCAATGCCATCTCTGTTTGCATTGATTAGAATTGTCCCGGCATTCATCGTAATTTTGGAATTACTGCCTTTAAAAGCATCACCACCAAAGCGTCCGTTACTATCGGACTGATCATTTCCACCCGCAGCATTGATTCCATCATCACTGCTGTTAATCGAAATATCTCCGCCATTGATGATGATTTCATTCGCTTCTAAGCCCTCATAGCTGGAAAGAACCGTAATTGTTCCTCCTTGGATCGTTAAGGTATTATCACTATGAACAGCGTCATCTTCACTGCTCAGCTGAAAGCTGCCGGCTTTTATTTCCATATCCCCATTAGAATGCAGGCAATCATCCACGCTGTTGATAGTAAAGTCCCCATTATCGATTTCCAGCAAGGTTCCGGCTTTGATTCCTTTGGTACTGCTGTCTTGAGCTGTTGAGCTTGTATCCATTGTAAATTGTCCATCCACAATTCGTAATTGATTCATGGATTGAAACCCATCTCCCTGAGTTTGAATATGATACGTACCATTTTGTATCGTCATATTACCTAATGCCGCATCCTCATTGGTTGTTTTAAAGGCATCGCCCATTGTTGTCATATCAAAAGTTCCTGTCTGAATCGTCAGACTGTCCTTACCAATGATGCCATCATCAACAGAATGAATAATGAATTCTCCGCTTTCGATAAGCAGGGTATCCTTCGATTGAATCGCATCATTATAATTGGCATTGACAATCAGCTTTCCTGTTCCGTTTATAATCAGATCTGTCTTAGAAAAAAGGGTTGCTGAAGGCTCATCACTTGATGTATATGTGTTGCCGTCTGTCAGCGTATTGACTGTTGCTTCGTTAAGTGTCACGGTGACCTTTTCAGCATTGACAATATAAACAGGAGAAGAATCTGCACAGGTCAAATCCAAATCATCGAACAAAAGCTGAACTTCCTGATCTTTAGCGTCAACGATCAGCTGACCATTCTCACTTTTACCGGAAATAAAATAACTGCCGCCTTTTGTAATCGTCACTTTCTGATGATTCACTGTGATCCCGTTTCCACTATATTCGATCACATCTTTAAAGACAATCATATTGGCATCTAATAAAGATTCATCAGTCTGTGGTTCTGTTGCTTTGTTTTGACAGCCGCTTAAAAAGAAAGTCAAAATTAAAATAAAGAGCGAGGTTCTAAATGTATATTTCATTTTGCTGCCTATAATTCTTCCTGAACGTTTTGAATACGTCCGCTTACAATAGTAAGATTACCGTTTCGACAGCGCAGTTCGTCTAAAAACTCTTTTTCTTTTTGAACCTCTTTTAACACCACGACATAGCGCAATTCGTACATGCTTCCTAGATGGGTTGTCTTTACTCGCTCTAATTCTGCTTTGAAAGTATAGCGTTCAAATAAGTCATTGAATATCTCTGTATAATCTAAATTCTCCGGGATTGTGATATGCAGATCACGCTTTGCCGGATCCATTCGTATAAAAGAAGATTTGCCTAAAACAAGAATGATGAGGGACACGATTACCGCAATCACTATCGCAAAACCAATATACCCCATTCCGGTTGCCAAACCGACTGCCATCGCAAAAAAGATAAAACAAATATCCTTTGAGCTTCCCGGCAGGGAACGGAAGCGTACAAGTCCAAAAGTTCCCAACACTGCTACACTGGTTCCCAAATTTCCATTGACCATCATAATGACCATTTGCACAAGTGTTGGCAATACCACTAAGGTCATCACAAATTGTCGTGAATAGATTTCATCAAATTTATATACATAAGCAATCAGTACCCCAATAATAAGAGACGTGATCGTACAGATTGCCATAATCGTTGGCGTCAGCGCCGCAGCTCCGCTTATTATACTATCAAACACACGCATAGTCCTCCTTTAAAAATAAGCTTTTATAAACATTATTATATTTTGAAAATGATGCCGGATAAATGAATAGCTTATTCAAAGCTTGAATCAGCCAAGTGGGATAGGCATCCCTTGTTTTAATTTCCAATAAGTATGTTTTCTCATTAAATAATAATTGCCCTTGATCGCCCATTTCTAAAAACAGCTGATCCTTCCGACTGCGAATATTCTCATCAAAAGTCATGCGCAATTCCGGTTCATCAATTCCGCAATATGCACATCTTTCATAAGCAAGATAGATTTTAGGATAAGGGTGATAAAACTGAATAAAATATTGCAATTCTTTTTCAATCTGATCTTTTGGCATTCGTTTACCTTGTACAAATGGTCCGATGTCAGCAAGGTTCATTCCAATACGTCGCTTATAGACAATGCCGCCATATTTCTTTTTCATCTCCAAAAATACCAAACTGTCTTTTTGGGGCACACCATAGCTGCGCAATCTCAGCTTTTCCTTGTATATAGGCTTTTGAAAGTTACAGCGTGCCAGTTCATCATGATCATTATCAAAATACAGATTGCAAATCGTATACTTCCCATACTGATCCAGCCGGATATGATCTTTAATTTCGTTCATTAGTAAATGATACGCTTCTTCATCTAATACATATTTTTTCTCTATGCGAGCAAATACCATCGTATAATCCATTGTTTTCCTCCTTTACACAGATGTATTGTATAAAAAAGAAAACTTTAAAATATGGGAAAGAAATGTAAAATTTATATTTTGATTTCGCTTATTCATAAATAAAAACACACATTCAGTTTCCGATATGTGTGTTTACATCTATTATTTATGAGATGACAGGACTTAGCCAATGTTTTTTAAACTCTTCTGCGGCAATTGGGCGGCTGACTAAATAGCCTTGACCGACATCACAGTGCAGCTCCCTTAAAAAGTCCAGTTGTTTTCTTGTTTCAATGCCTTCGGTCACCACAACCATTCCCATATCATGAGCCATTTCAATCACTTTTTCTAAAATGACATAAGAACGATGATTGACTTCACTGCCATCTAATAAGCTTTTATCGATTTTGAGAATATCTGCCGATACAACACTTAGCAGGCTTAGTGAAGCATATCCGGTGCCAAAGTCATCAATTGCTAACTGGAAGCCCATCTGATGAAGCTGACTGGCTAATGTCAGCATTCGCTCATTCTCCTCTACGAACGCAGATTCCGTCAATTCAAACGTAATATAGCAGTGCGGTATCGAATACGTATCGACAATATGACAAAAACGTTCCAAATAATCCGGCTCACCAATATGCAGTCGTGACTGATTGATGCTGATCGGCTGAATATCCATACCGGTATCCATCCAATGACGCAAGGTCTGACACAGTTTTTCTAATATATGGAAATCAAATTCACTGATAAATCCATGCTGTTCAAATAAAGGAATAAAAGCATTGGGCATAATCATTTCGCCGCTTTCCGTTATCCATCTGGTTAATGCTTCACCGGCAACCGTTTTCCCGCTCTCAATATCGAACTGAGGCTGAATAAAAAGTTTGAATTCATCTTTTTCAAAAGCGATCAATGCCTGTTCTAAAATGAAATTATTATGATACTGCTGTTTCATCATTTCTTCTTGATAATAAAGAATATTTTTTTCACGCTGTGTCTCATCGATATGATTAAGTGCAATCAGCGCTTTATCCAGCATAGCCGGAATACTTTCTTTAGAATTTTGCGGAATCAGATATACCCCGATCAGTAAATGGACTTCTGAAAACAGTTTTCTTTTCATTCTCTTATCAATCAGATCATCGTTCAATTGATATAAGCGCTGATTTAAGGACTCACGGTCTTCAAATTGATAAAGAATCGCAAAGGTATCTTTTTCAATTCTTCCACAGGTTTCTTCCTGCTTGCACGAGCGTTTAACGTTCTTCGCAATATTTTCGAGCAGGCGGTCACCATTGCTGTAACCGTAGCGCTGATTAATATAGCGGAAGTTCTGTACCTTAAACTTGATTAAGGCATAGTTTTGTTTTCGATGCTCATGCATAAGCTTACTAACCTCATTACAAAAGCCATTTCTGTTTTTAATATGGGTAACACTGTCCATAGTAGCCGCTAATTTGACGCGTTCATCCATAACCTGATAAGCCACTCTCGCATTTTCAATATTAAAATAATATTCGCCCTGAATATGATCGGGAATCGAATGATGTACATGAAAAATCTTCCATTCCCCGTCTTCTCTCCCCCATACCACTGAAAGCCGTATCAAGACATTAGGCAAGTCAGGTGCATTAATGTTTAAAGTAGCCCAAACAATTCCCGTTTGATCATTTATTTTAACTGCGTGATACTGTTCATTGGATAATTTATATTCCCCCTTGTAAAGACCATATTCTTTATTAAAGAAATACAAAATATCGTCTTTATTATGGCATATTTCATCTTCTAATGTGCCAATCCAAGAAATCTGTTTTGAAATAAAAGAAGTAAGTAATTCATATTCATGAGATACAAAATAGAATCCTACTACCTTTCTGGTCAGTGCAATCCACTGTTCTTCTACATCTGCCATTCAACAGCCCCCTTTAGACATCGCTCGATCTTTTACGATGCAACGCCCTGCTATCTCTATTTTAGGCGTTTTGAATATAACTTTCAAGATGTTTGCATGCTATTGCAATCTTCTATTCATTATCTGCAAATTAAAAGTCCTGTCAAAGACAGAACCCCATCCTTATTTACTTTCATTGGTTAACGCTGTTTCAATTGCTTTTAAAATCACTTTGCTGGAATTGGTTGCTCCTGATACTGTATCTACCTTTAAACTTTGCTGTGTCATGACTTCATCAATGATGGCTTCGGCAGCTTGACCACGATCATTTTTGTGTTCTACTAAAATGATGCGTGCATACTTTCCGTCTTTTATCGTCACTTCTACAGCCGCCTTAATAAAATTAACATCACACTCCCCGTTGTAGATACCATCTTTTATAGATTGAAGCGATACATTTTGAATAGAGAGTTCACTGACTTTATGCTGATAGTCACTAACCTGTTTCAAATAAATCCCTAGTCCTGTTAGTCCAATCAGTAATATCACAATACCGGCATAAATCATCTTCTTATTAAACTTTTTCATTTGTTTCATTTCCTTTCTCAATCGATTGATACAGCATCTTAAAACTGTATTGAAGAAAATCTTCAGGGGATAAATTCAATTCTTTTTGAAGGTACTCTTTTTTATGATCGGTTAAAGTGATGACTCCAGACAGCATTCCCCAAAATGCAAATAAAGTAGGAAGAATCGGTAAGTCCTCTTTTAATTCCTGAGATAAGATCCCTTCTTTTAGAAAACTTATAAGCAAAGCATTGATCTCTTCGCCTACCCGAAACGTTTCTTTTTCTTCCGGAAGCCATTTTTCATTATTAAAATCAATATTAATCCTGCTGAGCGCCAGTTCAAAATAAAAAGGATAATCTTGGTGATATTGAACTAATGCCCCACAGATCGCTTCATAACGTTTTTTTGTATCCGAATAGGACCTGAGAGCTTCTGTTATATAAGAATGCAGTTTTTTCATACTTTCTAAAACTAAGATTCCAATAATTTCTTCCTTATTTTCAAAATAAACATACAGTGTGGCTTTGCTGTAGCCAGCCGCCTTGGCAATATCATCCATCGTTGTTGCTTCAATTCCTTTATTAAAGAATAAATCTTGTGCAGACAAGGCAATGCTTTTGCGATGAAGATTGGCAGATTGTTTTTTTCTTCTTCCCATAGTTTCTCCTTAAATAATTAAACTTATAGTTTAATTATAAGACAAAAAGAAAAGAAGTCAATCAAAAAAGCCCCTATTTGGCTTCGTTGTCTTCTAATCCGCATAATTCTAAGATATATGCCCATGCTTTTTCCATCCCTATTTTCTTCAAACTGGAGAAACGGACAAAATAATCTTCTTCATGAAAGCCAAGCGTTTCTTTGATCAGCTTCTCATTCTTTTTAAGATCATTGCGCTTTACTTTATCTTCTTTTGTGGCTACGACAATCACCGGAATATTATAGTATTTAACATATTCATACATGGTAATATCATCACGCGTCGGCTTATGGCGCAAATCCACTAATAAAATCATACATTTCAGAGTTTTACGATGATTTAAATAGGTCTCAATAATTTCACCAAACTGTTCTTTAATCTTATTGTTGACTTTCGCATAACCATATCCGGGAACATCAACAAAATACAAACTGTCATTTACATTAAAGAAATTCAATGTTCGCGTTTTCCCCGGTGTCCCTGATACTTTTGCCAACCCATTTCGTGAAAGCATCGTATTGATAAAACTCGATTTCCCAACGTTGCTTCGGCCCGCTAAACAAACCTCCGGCACACTTTCCTCCGGCCACTGTGACTGCCATGCCGCACTTAATATATATTCTGCTTTTATTACTTTCATTTTTTCACCTGCTTTACTAAGAAAAATAAGGTAGTCTTACACTACCTTATTATACTAATGCATTTTCTAATACTGTGTCAATATTATCCGCTAAAACGATTTCTAATTCATCTCTGACAATTTGCGGAATATCTTCGATGTCTTTTTGATTATCGTTAGGAATAATAATTTTCTTAATGCCTGAACGATGGGCAGAGATTGATTTCTCTTTTAATCCGCCGATTGGCAGTACATTCCCACGCAATGTAATTTCTCCGGTCATCGCAACATCGCTTCTTACCGGCTTATTCGTAAAGGCAGAATAAATCGCTGTCGTTAATGTTACTCCGGCACTTGGACCATCTTTTTTAATTGCCCCTTCCGGAACATGGATATGGATATCCTGTTTTTCAAAGATTTCAGGATCAATTCCGTAACGTTCTACATTAGCTTTAATATAGCTAAATGCAATCGATGCAGATTCTTTCATGACATCCCCTAACTGACCTGTGATGATCAATTTACCTGTTCCTTTGAAATGGTTGACTTCAATTGGCAGAATATCGCCGCCATATTGCGTATAAGCTAATCCGGTCACAACACCAATCTGCGCTTCTTTTAATTTCTTTGTATGATCAAAGATCTTTTTACCAAGATAATCTTCAATATCTTTTTCATCGATATAAACAGATTCTACTTTTTCTTTTAAGATTTTGACATCTACTTTACGGCAAATTTTGGCAATCAGTCTTTCTAGCTGACGCACACCAGCTTCTCTTGTATAGTGACGAATAATGCACATCACAGCTTCATCAGAGAAAGCCAATTGATCTAATTTTAAGCCATGTGCCACTAATTCCTTAGGAATTAAGTGTTCCTTGGCAATCACTTCTTTTTCTTGTTCTGTGTAAGAAGATAACTCGATAATTTCCAAACGATCTCTTAATGGTCCCGGAATTGTATCTAAGCTATTCGCAGTCGCAATAAATAGAACTTTTGATAAATCATAAGCTTCTTCTAAATAATTGTCAGAGAATTGAGAGTTTTGTTCAGGGTCCAATACTTCCAGCATCGCACTTGAAGGATCTCCCTTATAGTCTCTTGACATCTTATCGATTTCATCCAGCAAGAAGACAGGGTTAACCACGCCTGCTTTTTTCATTCCTTGAATGATGCGTCCCGGCATTGCTCCTAAGTAAGTACGACGATGTCCTCTTACTTCTGATTCATCGGTTACTCCGCCTAATGAAGCCTTCACGAATTTACGGCCAAGCGCACGAGCAATCGATTTTCCTAAGCTGGTTTTCCCAACTCCCGGCGGACCATATAAACAGATAATCGGCGCTTTTAATGATTGTGTCATTTGTTTAACAGCCAATTGTTCTAAAATACGTTCTTTTACTTTTTCTAAGCCATAATGATCTTCATTCAAGACTTTTTCAACAGCTTCTAAATCTTCATTGTCCTTTGTTTCCTGATACCAAGGTGTCTTCAATAACCAATCTAAATAGTTACGTACAACATTGGCTTCAGAAGATGCCGGAGGCATCATTTCAAAACGCTTCAATTCTTCTTCTGCTTTATCTTTCACGTATTGCGGATAAGGATTCTTTTCAATCATTTCACGAATTGAATCAGCATCATCCATTTTATTGGTTGTATCGCCTAATTCATCTTTGATCGCTCTGATTTTTTCACGTAAGTAATATTCACGCTGATTTTCATCAATGCTGTCTCTTACCTTCTTATTGATGCTTTGCTCAATTTCATTGATCATCTTTTCAGATTCCATTTCATTGATTACCAGCATCAAACGATCATTAACATTCAATGTCTCTAATAGCTTCTGTTTATTCTCCAATTTCATTGGCAAATAATGAGCAATAGAATCAGATAGGAATCCAGCAGATACCCCCGCCGTTAAACTATTTAATACATCACGCGGCATTCCCACCATTTGATTTCCGGCATTCTCTAAAGAAGAAGCGATTCTTCTAACTAAAGCAACCTCTTCATTCTCATCACCGTGTTCGTCCATCAAAACTTCCACTTTTGCATATAAACATTCATTTTTAGTTTCCAGTGAAAGAATATTGACACGTTTTTCACCTTCAACCGTTAATTTAATAACCCCACTGTTATCTCGTCTAATTTTCTTTTGGATTTTACAAAGTGTTCCGACATGATAAACAGCCTCATATCCAGGATCTTCATCCAAAGGATTGACCTGTGAAACAAAGACGATATTTTTATCGTACAAATTGTTTCCATCATTGATCGCATTTAAACTCTTTGGTCTTCCGACGTCTAATGACAAGCGATTCCCAGGAAATACCAGCATTCCTCTTGTACAGATGACCGGTAACTCTAATACCACTTTATCTTCATTTGACATAACGTACACCTCCTTAAGTGTTTAAAATAAGACGCTCGAAGCGTCTTAATTATTCGCCCTTAATGACCTTAATGGCTTTTCTATTTAAGATGTCACTTGCGATAGCCCCCATTTGTCCAGCAAATACAGTCTTCACTTCTTCAACATCTTTACCATAGTAGTTCGCAATATTTTCTAATTCCTGATTCATTTCTTCTTCAGTTACTTCTAATTTTTCAGCTTTTACGATTTCAGCTAAAACTAAGTTTAACTTCACTCTGCTTTCAGCTTGTTCTTTGATTTCTTCTTTAATATCTTCTGTTGTTTTTCCGGTAATCGCTTTGAATGTTTCAAAGTCTAATCCTTGCTGTTGTAAGTTACCCATGATTTCCTGCAACATTTGCTGCATTTCTTGTTCAACCATGACTTCCGGCACATCTACAGCTGCATTTTCAACTACTTGTTTGAATAAAGCTTCACTGTAGTCATTTTCTGCTTTTGTTGTCTTTTGAGATTTTAACTGAGCTTTCACGTGAGCTTCTAAATCTTTTAAAGTTTCTACTTTTTCAATATTTGTATCTTTTGCTAATTCATCATCTAATTCAGGTAAGATTTTTGTTTTGATTTCATGAACAGTGACTTTGAACACGACTTCTTTTCCTGCTAATTCAGGTGCTTGATAATCTTTTGGGAATGTTACATTGATATCTTTTGTTTCATTTGCACTCATTCCGATTACTTGTTCTTCAAATCCCGGAATGAATGATCCTGAACCGATTTCTAATGGATGGCTTTCCCCTTTTCCGCCTTCAAAAGCAACACCGTCTAAGAAACCTTCGAAATCGATAACCGCTGTATCTCCGTTTTCAACTGTTCCTTCTTCTTTTGTTTCAAGCACTGCAAATTCATTTCTTAAACTGTCTAATTCTGCTTGAATTTCTTTTTGAGTGACTCTGACAGCTGCTTTTTTAATATCTAAATCTTTATATTGTCCTAAAGTTACTTCAGGTTTAACGGTTACTTTGAATTTAACAGCTAATTTTTCTTCATCAATGCTGTCAACGCTTAATTCCGGCTGAGCGATTGGTTCTACATTGTTTTCTTGTAATAAAGCTGCATATTCTTTTGATAAGATAATTTCTAACGCTTCTTGAAGCATTGTTGCTTTTGGGATTCTTTTCTTGATTAAAGCAGCTGGTGCTTTACCAGGTCTGAATCCATCTAATTTAACGTTTTTAGCTAATTTATTGAAAGCTTCTTCTTGTGCTTTTTTCCATTCAGCACCAGTGAATTCAGCTGTTAATTCCCCAACGCTACCTTCTAATTTTGTCCAATTACTTTTCATTTTATAATTCCTCCAATTTCAATCGTACCCTATTATACATGATAATTAGGCATATATCAAACAATTTATATCGTGATTTGCTTCAATATTTGAATTTTATCTAATATTTCCTGACTTTCAACTCCGTAGCTGTAGCTTAGCTCTTCAAGATCCAATTCGATGTACTGAAGTGTCGCTAAATAATAGTGAATAGCAGCTGCAATCACAGCAAATTCCTCTTCATCAATAAAGCGTGGAAACTGATCATACATAAAATAATTCAAGAATTCCAAACACACTAATAATAAGGATGGGTTATCACTTTCAAGATGGTTCATCAGCTGATCGCCGATTTCACTGTAAGCTTCACTTTCATCTGTTCTGCTTAAATAAGAAGGATTGATCTCATAGCGCTGATCATGCTTCCATATTTCTAATTCCTCATCGACCTGCTGATCAATCAGTATTTCAATAATCAGCGACTTCGCTAATGAGGGGGCATCGGGATTTAGAAGAAACGAGCGAATACAATAAAGCAAAGCACGAATATTCATGGACTGCATCTGATCGATTGCCATATAAAGCAAGTCTTCATTCGTAAAATTAGTCAAAACACGTTCAATTTCTTCTTCCTTAAAGATGGTTGTCTTTGTTTCAATCAAAGCATTTGCTTCCTGCTTGGCTAGAAGCAATTCGTCATAAGCAGCATTAAACAAAGATTCATATTGATAAGGAATGTATGGCATGGAAAGCTCTTCTACCACAATATCAATGGCTTCTTCATATTCCTCCAGTTCTTTTAAAACTGATAAATAGATCGATACAACATCATAATAAGTATCTCCTGCTATTGCCTTAGCAACCTTGCCTTCCTCTTTTGCTCGCTGCAGTTCTTTTAAGCCGAATAAACAAACCAGCCGCAAATAACGTGTTCTTTCATCATCGATGTCTTGCAGCAAATTTAAGGCCTCGCTGTATTCACCGGCTTCAATATATTCTTCTACCATATCCTCACCTCCGTTCTAGCACTCACAACATATAAGTGCTAACTATTCTGCTACGATTATATCATATCTTAAAATTAAATCAATCATTTTGTTCTATTGTTTATAATTATCTTCTATCAATCCCTTTTTAAATGGTATATACTGGAAAAAAGGAGGCTTCTACTCATGATAAATATTTTGCATATGGAAAATATATCGGCTGACCCATGGTGCTTTGAAACTTTTAAAAACTATATTCATCCTACCGATAAGGTATTAATTATTCCGTTTTCTTTCCATCAAGAAGAAGTTCAATCCCAAAAAGATTTTGATGCCTTGTATCATCCCGATTCAGGAAAGTATTATCCATCAACCATGAATGGGTTTCACAGCTATGGCATTCCTGCTTCACACATCTACTGGGTCAATTATTTCAGTGCGGAAGATAAAGCTAACGTCAAACAGCTTGTAAGTGAAGCCGACATCATTTATTTCACCGGCGGTCTGCCGGATCAGCTAAAAGCTCGTTTGATAGAATTTGATTTAATAGACTCTTTACAGCAATTCAGCGGTCTGATTATGGGCTTTAGTGCGGGAGCAATGATCCAGCTTCATCGTGTTCACATGACACCCGATGATGACTATGACCATTATTTTTATATGAATGGCTTGGATATTCTGCATGGTTTTGACATTGAATGCCATTTTGAAAATACGACGGTTCAACAAAACGCCATTCAACAAGCGATAAATGACTATCATTTGCCGGTGTACGGGATCGGTGATAAAGGTGCCCTCATCGTAGAGAACGGTCAATTAACATGCATCGGCGATGTTCATCAGTTTATATAGGAAAGAGGTCACTTCACAGCGACCTCTTTTATGTTAACGGGCATGATAAATTCTGGCAAACCTAGATAGCCGGGAGCAATCTGATATTTTGGAAAGGCTACAACCACTTGTCCATCCTTATTAATATAATAGGACTGATCAGGCGGAATCGTCAGCTTGTTGACTTCATCCATGAAATAAAGATCACTGCCGTTTTCTTTATTTTGTAAGTCAATTTGCTTAACAACCTCATCTTTTACAATTGCTGCATAATCTTTACCTAACCACTGTTCTATCTTATAATCGTCACCGGTTTTCAAATCAATCGTATGATACGTTTTCTCTTCGAAAGAGGAAGCCATGATCTGCAAAAAATCAATACTAAATGAAACCAAGCTGTCATTCACATAATAATCACTTAAATTCAAACTGATTTCAGTATGAATCTGATGATTTTCCTGATAGACATCTTTTAATTCCTGTTCCTGCTTGGTTAGAATATCTTCGATCGACTGATCGATCAGAGCATTGATCTGCTTTTCTACTTCCTTGTTTTCCACGTGTTCAATATGCTTAATCACCACATTGATTTCTGCTCCATAAAGATGATAGGTATCATTGCTGATTGTCACAAACTGCACTTCATCCTTCATAATCTCATCTTCAGGAGCTGCCGCATAAATTCCGGCAGACTGCCATAATAAAGACATCACTAACGTACTTGCCAAAAGCACATCTCTTATTTTTTTCATGTGTGCCTCCTTTCATTATCATCTCCCATTCTTAGTATGGTGAATAACTTAATTTAAAGCACAACAAATGTCATCATTTCAATTTTTTTAAATATAAAATGCGATCACTTACTGCTATGTTAGAATCATTCACAGTAATTTCGATGAGTGCAATCTCAGTCAATCGCACCTTCATTGGTTTTAAATACAGCTGACAATAGTGAATAACCTCATTCATTTCTGATGCATTTAAACGACTGGCAAGCGTGCAGTGCGGATTCCAACACTCTTTAAGATAAAAAGAACTCTGATCAACATCAAATTCTCCTGTATTATCATGGATACAAGCATGCAGATCATATAATTTTTGAGAAAAAACCGGCGCTAAAAATAATGTTTTTGATTGAATGAATGTGCCTAAAATAGAAAACGATAATTCGATTTGCTGTTGATTTTGAAGTGAACTATCCAATAAAGAAACGAATTTAGCTTCATCAATCTGATCATAATCAGCAAAAGTAAGGTGAGGATATCGATGCCTATAGCTTGTCCCATAATCCGTTATATGACGTTCATTTAAATCCTTCCACATCGTTTGAAAATATTGCGTTGTCTTTTCATCTAACAATCCCACTACTGCATACGTTACCATGCTATGCCTCCTTTTTAATGCTTTCGTTTATAGAAAACATTTTTCCTTATCCTTAGTATAATCGTTTCATTAATATAACAAAAGGGAAAAGTCAGATTGCTTTTCCCTAACGTACTATTCTTTATTTAATCGGTGATCCTCTTGAAAATCAACACGTGAAGGATTCCCCTCGGCACGATAAACCTTGCCCGTATTTAAATCATAAATACTCGACCACACCGTATCCATTCCCAGCCTGCGGTCATATTGACACATGAACCCCATTTTCCCTGACAGCAGGTTTTTAATAAATGTCAGATTGGGATCATCACATTGGCTTAATGCTTTATAAGCAGTCTGATAACGTTCGTGGGAATGAATGCCATCTTCCATCGGAACCGGATAAGCAGACATCGTCGGTAAATGAAAATCATTCGCAGCTACAACAAAGCCCTCTTTTGGAGCATACTGAACCTCAATATTTTCAGCGTTGCATTCCACTAACGCAACATCCCCCTGACGATCAGCCAGCACCAATGTTTGGGAAGAACCGATCGGCAATCTTTTTATGGCTTCAATCGCCTCTTTGACATTCCTGCACTTTTCTAAGATATGGCGAACCAAGAAGCCCACATTAAATCCCGGCTTTCGCACTACTGGATAGACGAAAGTCAGTCCCACAGCTAAGCCATGCTCGTTGATCCCGTCTTCCATTTGACAAAATGCTGTGGTATTGCCAATAAATGCACAGCAATCCTCTAAATGATAATAACAGCTGTCATACGATTCTTCTAAATGACAGACAAAATCACTATTACGTCCAAAGAATGTCTTTCCATTTTTATGAATGGCAAAACTGGTACAGAAGTTATCTGCGGTATAACTGTACATGCTCAATAAAAAATTGATTAAAATCTGACTGTCTGTCTGCTGTCCATCGGCGATACCTTTAATTTCCTCTAAAATTTCCGGATAATATTCTGCATAGATTTTCTGACTTTCTCTGACATACCTTAGTCTCTCCGGTTCATTGAAAATAATGGGCAGATTGGTTAAAGATACGCCCGCCTTTAATAAATGACTGCCGTAATCATAGCCTGCCTGATAGTGTGTTCCTTTAAATTCTGAATGATTCATAGTTGCTCTCCTTTTGTTTTTTTGAGAGCTAGCGCTAACCCTAAGTTGATTGTCACACAATAAAAATTTATTGTCAAACATTAAAAAAATAACTTTTATTTAGGAAAAAAACATTATTTTTAATCAAATAATGTTTTTGCGTTTTAATGACCGAATAGTTCTGCGGCTTGTTTCATTTTAGCAATAATATCTACACTGAACGGACAGTTTCGCATACAAGCTCCACACTCGATGCACTCACTGGCATGGTGTTCTAATAAGTCATAATGATTTTGTAATGTTTCCGGCACTTCTTTTTGAATTAATGCCAGATCCAAATATTTATTGACCATGGCAACATCAATTTTCTTCGTGCATGGTGCACAATGACCGCAGTACATACAATGTCCATTAAAGACTGAGCGCGGTGCATTCGCTAATACTTGACTGTAATCTTTTTCCTCATCTGTGCTTGCTGCATAGGCGGAGGCTGCTAATAATTCCTCAATATTGCTGATGCCCACCACTACGGAAGCCACTGCCGGGCGGGTTAAGCAATAATGCAAACACTGCACAGGTGTCAATGCCTTTTTAAACGGTGAGGTTTCATCTTTCAACAAGATACCGGCACCGAAGCCTTTCATCACACTCAGCGCTACCCCTGCATTTTGGCAAGTCTGATACAAGCGGTCACGCTTAGGATCAACCCCCTCATAAGTACGGTCATTATAGGTACTGTCTTCAAACAAGATATTAACATCCTCACTGGCCGGCAGCATGTCATAGGCTGCATTGATGCTAAATAGAATGACATCGATCAATCCGCTTTCCACCGCTTTAAAGGCAATATCCGGATTATGCGTTGATAATCCTAAATGTTTGATAATTCCTTTTTCTTGCAAATCTTTGGCGTAGTCAATCATCGGTCCCTTGAATATCTGATCAAAATCTTTTTGGTCATCCACATAATGAATCATGCCTACATCGACATAATCCAACTGCATGCGGCTTAAAAAATCCTCATAGGCCGCTTTCACTTCTGTCATATTGCGGGTACGGCGATATTGTCCGTTTTCCCACATAGAGCCTAAATGTCCTTCAATCACAAAGCTTTCTCGCGGATAATGGCTTAAAGCTTCTCCTACATTACTTCTTACATCTGGATTGGAATTATAAATATCAATAAAGTTGATCCCCTCTGCCATAGCTTTATCAACAATGATCTTAGTGTCTTCCTTATTTTTCCCTTCAAAGCCTTCGCCGCCTAAACCAACAACGCTGACTTTAATGCCAGTTCTCCCTAAAATACGATATTCCATTTTCTTTCCCCCTTGTTTTACTTTAAAAAGGTTTTATAATCCTCATAATTCTTTCTTAATAATTCCGGCGTGTCTAATCCATACGGGCAATGTGCCTTACACTGACCGCAATTTAGACAGTCTTCAATCTTTTTCATCATTTCCTGTCCTTTTTTAGATAAATGTCCCCCGGCAGGTGAACGCCTCAGCAGCAGAGACATTCTTGCGCAGGTATTGATCTGAATTCCAACCGGACAAGGCATACAATAACCACATCCACGACAAAAATCACCGGCCAATTCCTCACGGTCATGCTTGATCAATGCCTTAATCTCCTCATTCATTACCGGCGGCTGCTCATTAAACTCTATAAACTCATCTAATTCACTGTCTTTTTGGATTCCCCAAATAGGAAGCACATTATCAAACTGTGCTAAATAAGCATATGCGGCATCAGCACGTGTAATCAATCCGCCTGATAATGCTTTCATACAGATGAAGCCAATATTTTTTTCTTTACACGCACGTACCAAATCCTCTTCTTTTTTATCCGCAATATAGCTAAAAGGAAATTGTACAGTATCATATAAATCCGATTCTACCGCTTCCATTGCCACCGGCAAACGATGATTGGTAATGCCGATAAAACGAATTTTTCCTTGTTCCTTAGCATCCAGCATCGCTTCATATAATCCGCTTCCGTCTCCTGGCTTTGGACAAAATGAGGGATTATGAAACTGATAAATATCAATATAATCTGTCTTCATCATTTCTAAGCTTGTTTCTAAATCTTTCCAAAATCCTTCTATTGTTGTAGCCATGGTTTTTGTCGCTAAATAAATATGCTGACGCACATCGCTTAATCCTAACCCGATTTTTTCTTCACTGTCACTGTAAGCTCTTGCGGAATCAAAAAAGTTAATTCCATTCTCATAGGCCTTTCTTAACAGTCTAGCGCCTTCTTCTTTAGAAACACGTTGTACAGGTAAAGCGCCAAAGCCATTTCTATTGACTGTTATTTGTGTTCTTCCTAAGGTTACATATTCCATTCTATATTCTCCCTTCGATCTTCCTTATACACATCATAGCACTTAGAGTAAACTCTAAGTCAAGGCTTTTATCAAAAAAGACCGTATGGACGGTCTATTTAAATAATGTATAAAGCTCTTTGATCGCAATCCCCTTTTCATCTGCGATTCGCTTTAAGTCTTCATATTCAGGATACAGATACGTATTTCCTTGGTGAGAGACTTCCTTTACTCTTATCTTTCCATACGGCGTATCTGCTTCTTTGATCTGACGCTCTAATACGGCTCGCTGTTCACGGCGATAACGCATCCCAATCGTTGTAGTCTGCTTAAAGATAATATCCTGCATAGCTTGCAGATTTTCTTCTTTGCAGACAACCGTTAACCGATAAGCAGGACGGTTCTTTTTCATATAAATCGGAGTAAAGAAAGCATCCAAAGCCTTATTTTTGAATAATTGTTCTAAAGTGTATGCCAAGATTTCTCCATTGCAGTCATCAATATTCGTTTCTATGACTATGATGTCATCATCTTCTTTCTCGACTTCTCCATAGGCTACTTTTAAGACATTGGGAATCTTTAAATCCTTGGTTCCGCTTCCCCAGCCGATCTTTTCTACATTCATTGCCGGCATTGTACCATAACTGCTGGCAAGTTCAGCAATAATCGCGGCTCCAGTCGGCGTCACTAATTCCGTATCAATATCGATCTGTCTGGAAATGACATTGCTGGCAGCAAAGATTTCACTTGTAGCAGGTACCGGAACAGGAATCGTTCCATGAGCACATTCAATAAAGCCATATCCGTCATTGACAACACTGCTGTAAATAATATCCGGGGAAATTTTATCGATTAGTACGGCAGTTCCGATAATATCAACAATCGAGTCGACAGCACCCACCTCATGGAAATGAACATTTTCTAAGGTTTCATTATGCACCTTGCTTTCTGCTTTTGCGACACGTAAGAAAATACGTTTTGCTAATGCTTTTGCCGATGGAGCAATTTCACTGTTGTCAATTATCTTGTTGACATCGAAAAGATTGCGGTGCACATGATGATGACTGTGGTCATGGCTATGTTCTTCATGGTCATGTGGATGTTCATGGCTATGTCCTTCGTGATCATGATGGTGATGATGATCTATATTTTCTAAATGAACATCGACATAAGTCCCGGTAATCCCATTTTTCACACTTTTAGAAATATGAATATGATACCCGTCAACATGAAGCTTATTTAATTCATTTAGTAAATAAGTGTGATCTCCTAAAATCTCTACTAAAGCCCCTAAGGTCATATTTCCGCTAATCCCGCTGGTGCAGTCAAAATATAATGCTTTCATTCTTTCTTTCCTCCTAGATTATTAATGGTATGCGCCATAAACCCGGCACCAAACCCATTATCAATATTAACAACACTGATTCCGCTGGCACAGCTGTTCAACATGGCTAATAAAGCAGCCAGTCCATTGAAATTTGCACCATACCCAACCGAAGTTGGAACTGCGATAACAGGTTTATCCGTCAAGCCACCAATGACCGAAGCCAATGCGCCTTCCATTCCTGCTATGGCGATAATAACATTTGCCTTTTTAATGACATCCATACGATGAAAAAGCCGATGAATGCCTGCAACGCCGACATCTGTAATCAATTCCACGTCATTGCCTAAATATCCGGCGGTAATCGCTGCCTCTTTTGCAACAGGCAAATCAGATGTTCCAGCGCACGCCACGACAATCAAGCCTTTATTTTTGGGTCTTGGTATCTGATCCAATAAAAATGTCTGAGCAAGCGCATCATAAACAAATTCGGGATAAAGCCCTTTTAAATAGTCATGCTTAGCTTCATCTAAGCGTGTGACTAAAATATTAGGCACCTCATGATCCAACATATTTTGGATAATTCCGGCAATGTGTTCTTTGGTTTTTCCTGCCCCATAGATCACTTCCGGAGCCCCCGTTCTTTTTTCACGATTAAAATCAATCGTTGCATAATCTAAGGGATTATCGATTAATTCACTCGCTTCCTCTATAGATAATTCATTCTTTTTAACCTTTTCTAATATTTCTTTTACTCTCATCTTAACCACCTCTCATTCCTTATCTGTGTATGAATTCTTGATGAAACGCCAAAAAGTCCGGAAATCCTACCTTACCGCATAGTCAAGAGCTGCCAAAGCACGTGACAATGCGTTCTTCCCAGAATCGCAATATTAATGAAATTGTTTCCTTTATTAATTGCTTCATTGTTCCCTTTCGCAGTTATTTCTATAACTCTTCATACACTTCACTATGCTGGAACATTTATTTTTTATCATAGCTGCCACTTGTGATTCCATTCAAATCTAAGGTAACATACCGAAAGCCTAAAGCTTTTAATGCTTCTGCCACTTCTAAATGCTCCATCACTTTGGCAAAATCTTTCTTTTCTACTTCAATGCGTGCCAGTTCATCCTGCACCCTTACTCTTACATAATAAATTCCTAATTGGTGAAATAACGCTTCAGCCTTATCCACTCTTTCTAATTTTTCTTTGGTTAAAAGCGTATCGTAGTCAAAACGTGATGCCAAGCATGCATTTGCCGGCTTATCATGCGTTACGATGCCTAATATTTTAGAATATTCTCTGATTTCTTGTTTACTTAGCTGACATTCTGCCATCGGTGATAAAATACCTAATTCTAAGCAAGCTTGAATACCCGGACGATAAACACCTTCATCATCTTTATTTTTACCGTCAAGAACATATTTAAAATCCTGTGCATGCGCCGCCTTAATTACCTTGCTCATGATCATCTTCTTGCAATGATAGCAACGGTCATGTGCATTATGTTTGAATTGCTCGACACTTAATACATCGATCGGAATCTCTACGTGCTGTACATCTTTTAACAGCGTTCTGGCTTCTGCCAAATCTTCGCTTGACATCATGTCTCCTACACACAATATCGCTAATACATTTTCCTTTCCCAATGTGTGTAGTGCAACATTTAATAAGAAATTAGAATCACATCCACCGCTGTATGCGATGGCAACTTTTTGATAAGCTGTTAGCCTTTGCTTTAATGTATTTAATTTATCCACTGGATGCTCCTTTCTTTCTATTTATCTTAATCCAAGAACAGATACCCTAAATTGGCTTGGCCACTCAAAATATATGAATATTTCAAACAGGGAGTTTAAACACGATTCAATGAAGCAGCCAAGTATTATAATTTCCCATTCATTGCCATCTGATGATAGCGATCAATCTTATAATTTAATTTATCCAATGTATCATTCATTTCATTAATACGTTCAATTAAGCGGTCACGTTGTTCTTCCAGCAAAGCCTGCCGAGCAAAATAGGTTTCATCCCCCTGACGATACAGTTCCATATATTCAAGAAGAACCTCGATCGGAAGTCCCGCAGCTCGCATACATTTTACAAACTGAATCCATTTTAAATCCTCTTCCTGATAGTCACGAATGCCACTTTTATTTTTATGAATAGGCGGAATTAATCCAATTCTTTCATAATATCGAAGCGTATCACTGGAAAGGCAAAACTGTCTGCTTACTTCTGCAATCGTCATTTTCACCACCTCCATGCTTCTACGATACACCTTCGAGTTAACTCTAAGTCAAGTTTTTTTGCAGACTTTTTTTACTTTTCCCTTGTGATGCAGAAGAATAGTGCTATAATCCCAAGAAGGAGGAAATCATATGATGGATGACATTTTACACTATAACAAACAATTTGTTGAAAATAAAAAATATAAACCTTACGAAACCGGTAAATACCCTAAAAAGAAGCTCGCTATCGTGACCTGCATGGATACCCGTCTGACTGAACTGCTGCCGGCGGCTTTGGGACTTAAAAACGGAGATGCCAAGATTATTAAAAATGCCGGTGGTATGATCACTCATCCATTTGGCAGTGCGGTCAGGAGCTTGCTGATTGCGATTTATGAACTTGGGGTACAGGATATTATGATAATCGGGCATACAGACTGTGGCGTTCAGTCTGTCGATTATGAAGCAATGATTCATAAAATGAAAGCAAGAGGCATTAAAGAAGATTCCATTGATTTCGTTAAATATTGCGGAGTTCAATTTGAAAGCTGGCTGGCCGGGTTTAAAGATGCCAACACTGCCGTCAAGCAAAGTGTGGAAATGCTGGAAAAGCATCCTTTGATTCCTGAAGATATTCATATTTATGGCTATATTATGGATTCTCTTACCGGTGAGTTAATGCCCGTAAAATAAAATATTGAATCAGAAGAATCGTCATGATTTTTCTGATCTTTTCATATATCAATTCAACTAATAAAAATAGCTAGGAAAGAGGAAAAAACATGAATAAGATATTACTCATTGACGATGACAAGGATTTATGTCACTTATTGGAACGTGAACTAAAAAAAGAAAACTTTAGTGTATTTGCATGTTATGATGGGGGAACCGGGCTTGATACTTTTAAAATACACGATTTTCAGCTTGTTGTCTTAGATATAATGCTTCCTGTTATGAATGGATATGAAGTATTAGCGGAAATCAGAAAATTAGATAATGTCCCCGTGTTAATGCTGACTGCAAAAGACTCAGAAATTGATAAAGTATCCGGATTAAGATTAGGAGCCGATGATTATTTAACAAAGCCATTTTTAATGGCTGAATTTATCGCTAGGGTACAATCTCTTATCAGAAGATTTACTGTTTTTAATAATACAGGAGAAAAAGTAATTTTGGATTTTAAAGGACTGCATATCGATGTATCTTTAAGAACCGTACTTGTCAATAATAATCCCGTAAGTCTGACAGCTAAAGAATTTGATTTGCTGTATTTTCTTGCATCCAATCAAGGAAAAGTCTTTACCAAAGAACAAATTTATACACATGTTTGGAACAGTGATTATGCTTTTGATGATAGAAATATTATGTCTTTTATCAGTAAACTGCGTAAAAAAATTAAAAATGAAGAACAACACATAGACTATATACAAACGATTCACAGAATAGGCTATCGGTTCAGCTTAGGAGTCTAACAATGCTATATCTCATCATCACTCTCTGTTTTTTTATTCTAATACTCCTATATCGTATTTATCGGACAAAAAGAAAGATAGAAAATATTGTTGTCATCTTAGATGATATTTATTCAGGTAATTTAGACAGACGGTTGTTGGATAATCCCGACACCCTCACCAGTCCTCTTGTTTACAAAATCAATGAAATTGTTATAAAGGATAAAAATAAACTCTTAGAATTAAACAAAGCAGAAAAAGCATATAAAAAATTAGTGACCAGCTTATCTCATGATATACGCACTCCCTTAACCTCTCTCATCGGATACTTAGAGGTCTTAGAAAAAGAGAATATCCCTATTGAAGAACAACAGCGATATTTAGAGATTGCCAAGGAAAAGGCTTTGAATCTTAGTACCTATATACAAGCGCTGTTTGATTGGTTGAAATTAGAGTCGGGCGAGTGGGCATATGATTTTAAAAAAGAAAATATTTATGAATTAACACGATTAATTCTTGCAGACTGGATCATAAAACTTGAAGAAAATAATATAGATTATAATTTTGATATACCAGAAGAAGCACTATATATTATTATTGATAAAAGTGCTTTTAATAGAATTATCAATAATCTGTTAGCAAATATGATTAAACATAGCCAGACAGACAAGCTTGTCATAAAAATTAGCGATAAGGTCAATGAAGTGCAAATAGTCATCACGGACAATAGTATTGGAATATCAGAAAAGGATTTGCCATTTATATTTAACCGTTTATACAAGTGTGATACCTCACGCACAGAAAACAGCAATGGCTTAGGGCTTGCGATTGCCAAAGAATTAACTAATGCATTAAACGGGGGCATTGAGGCAGATAGTCGCTATGGTGAAGGAACAACTTTTATATTAAGATTTTCAAAAAACATGAATACTGCATAATTATGGCAAGGTTTTGGTAAGGTTTGTATGGTTTAATTGTAGTAAAGGAAGGAGGAAAGCTATGAAAAAAGAAATTATTCTTTCCACAAAACAATTAACAAAAAAATATGGGGATGTCATGGCTGTTGAACAAATAAATTTAAAAGTTAAAAAGGAACGCATCTATGGTTTATTAGGAAGAAACGGTGCTGGCAAAACTACCACAATGAAAATGATTCTTGGTCTTATTTCTATTTCATCAGGGGAAATAGAAATTTTTGGGAAACCAATAAAAGGAAACGAAAAAAACATCTATACTCGAATCGGTTCTATTATAGAAACTCCCAGTTTTTATTCCTATTTAACCGGTACAGAAAATTTGGAAATATCTTCAAGATTAAGAGGAACAATTCAAAAGGATTCTGTGAAAAGCGCATTAAAAAAAGTTGGACTTCCTTATAAAGATAAGAAGCCTTTTGCTTCCTATTCATTAGGTATGAAACAGCGTTTGGGAATTGCCAACGCTATTTTGAATGATCCTGAGATTCTGATATTAGATGAACCAACCAATGGGCTTGATCCTGTCGGAATCGTTGAGATCAGAAATCTTTTGCACAAGCTGTGTCATGAACAGGGAAAAACAATTATTATTTCAAGTCATATTTTATCTGAAATTTCTCTGCTGGCAGATGATATTGGGATCATTCATCATGGACACTTATTGAAAGAGATTTCTATGAATGAACTGGAAGAAAAAAACAAGAAGTTTATTGAGATTAAAGTGAATTCGGTTTCTAAAGCAACACAATTATTAGAAAATGTAATGAAGTGTAAAAACTATTCCGTGACAGATAAAAACTGTATCGAGATATATGATGAAACTTTAGATACAAAAGATATAGCAAATTGTTTAGTGACTCATGGTGTTGGATTGTCATCTTTGTATTTTAAACATGAAACATTGGAAGATTACTTCACTTCATTGACTGGAGGGGAAAAATTTGAATAATGCATTTCAGACAGAAATTCTAAAACTTAAAAAAAATAAAATGGCTTTTATAGGATTTATCATTACAATTTCCATTCCTGTTTTATTGGTTTTGAAATCACTTTTAATCGATAAAACAAAAATAGAATATTTGGAATGGATTCAAACCGTTTCTATGCTAGTAAATATAGTCTTACCTATTATGAGTGGATTTTTTATAACACAGTCTATCCAAAAAGAATACGGTGAAAAAACAATTATCAATATTATTACAGCACCTGTAAACAGAGGAGTTTTCGTGTTAAGTAAAATTGCGGTTTGGTTTTGTTGGTATTTAGTGGTGATGCTTGCTGCTGAATGTCTCACAATATTCGGTTCATTTATTTTGTTTTCTTCACAGGTTACCCATACTACTATCTATTTTACGATCCAATTACTGACACAGATAGGCATTTTAAGTTTTATTGCTTTCCTCCCTATTATTTGGCTTGCTATAAAACAGCGTACTTTATTCTATCCAACCATGCTGTGTACTTTATTCTTTGTATTATTGCAATCGGTTGGACTGCAAGTATCAGAGGAATTGCTTCCAACAGCAAGTTTCATCCCATGGCTGGCGGTTCAAATATCTACGATGCTGCCAATTAACAGTCAATATTTATATATTTGTATCGGCTCAATACTTTGTACCGGACTGCTTGGAAGTATTTTAGCCATCCGTGAATTTAATAAGCAGGATTTATAATGTAAACGTTATTTAAAATGACAGATGTCGGATCGCATATAAGTGAATTATATTTTCTCTATAATAGATGCAGTGACACATAATGTAACAGAAAAGTTCTTTTTTAAGCAATCAGCTAGAGTTGCAAACAACTATTATCTTTAACCGTTTTCTATATTTAAATTTAGGATGTTGCTTAAACAAAAAATCGTGTTAGAATGAAATAAAAGAATAAAGGAGAGCAACGAATGAAAAAATATGAATATGTCAGTCTAAGTTATTCCTCTTCAAACACGGTAATGGCAGTAATGCATCAGCATCGGGATATTATTGATCAATATGCACAAAAAGGATATATCTATATTGGCATGATTCCAACAGAAATCAGTGCTAATGGCTGTATTCGAAAAATTGATCTGATTTTTGAGGTGGGAAAATAGTCATGGATTTGTTTTATAATATTTGTGTAGGCATTTCTCTGGGGATCATTGGCGGTTTTTTAGCCGGAGCCCTGCGTTTAGCGTTTAAAAAGAATTACAGTGAACAGCAAGTAGCCGTGACTGGGCATATGATAAAGATTATCGCCAATGTAATGAAGTATCTTACTTTTCTCTTTTTGATCTTAGGCTTTATTTGGTGTGTCTACTTTTTGATTTTAGGAGCAGTGATGCCTGATCAGGCAGAATATGCAACCAACATGTCACAGCTTATTGTGTCTGTACTGACAATCATTTCTATCATCTTTGCTTTTTTCGAGTTTCTGCGACGAGCAAAGTAAGTTCATAATAAAGGCTCTTGGGAGTCTTTATTTTATTTATTCTATCTGCAGTTGAATTCAGCAGTGAAATTCTAGCAATGCGTTATTGAGTTTGTTTTGCTTCATCGATTATAATCAAGATAGAAAGCAAGGAGGACATCATATGTTAGACAGCATCAAGGTCGGGCGTTTTATTGCCGAAAAGAGAAAAGAGTTAGGACTTACACAGCAGCAGTTAGCGGATCGCTTAAATATTTCTTTTCAAGCCGTATCAAAATGGGAAAATGGATCGACTTATCCCAATATTGAATCTTTATACGAGCTTGCCACAGCATTAAATGTCAGTGTCGATGAAATACTTATCGGAAATGAAAAAGCCAAAGTGGGACTTTCCTACAGTAAAGCAGGGATCGATATTACGTATACAGATACCATCAAAAGAGAAATGGCAAAGCATTTAGAAACAAAAGATCGGCGAGTTTTAAACGGATTAGGTCCCTTTGCCTCATTATATGATATACACTTCCCGAGTATTAAAGAGCCTGTATTGGTCTTAAAATCAGAAGAACCCGGATCAAAACAGAAATTAGCAATGGAATATGGATACAGTGAATCGATCTGCCATGACATGATTAATCACTTGGTAAATGATATTATCGTAATGGGAGCAAAGCCCTTAGCTGTTTTAGATACCATTGTTTGTGCAAACGCACAAAAAGATACCATCACAGCATTAGTGAAAGGAATCTCAGATGCCTGCAAGGAAAATGAATGCTCACTAGTTGGCGGAGAAACGTCTATCCAGCCACAGGTTTTAGATCAGGGTGTTTATGTGCTGACTTCCAGTATCGCCGGAATTGTGGAAAAGCAAAAAATCTGTGACGGTTCTGCCATTCAAGAAAAGGATATTGTTTTAGCGATCGCATCCAATGGCTTACACACTAATGGCTATTCTTTAGTCCGTCTATTGATGGATCAGATGCCGCAAATTAAACTGGATAAGATTGATGGTCTGACTTTTATTGAACAAATCATGAAGCCCCACACCCCTTACTATAAAGCATTAAAAGGCCTGTTCACTAAAAATTGTCTGCATGGTATGGCACATATTACCGGAGGAGGGATAGAAGGAAATCTGTCACGCATTATTCCTGATGGACTCACGGCTGAGATTGACTTATCAAAAATTCAGCTGCTGCCTATTTTCAAGTTTATTAAAGCACACGGAAACATCAGTGATGAAGAGATGCTGAATACGTTTAACTGTGGTGTTGGATTTAATGTTGTCGTTCCTTTGCATCAGGTTCAAGAAGTAAAACAGCATATCCAACAATTCTATCCTTGCTATGAGATTGGGAAAATAAAAAAAGGATCTTCAAAGATTATCTTTGCCCAGCAGTTAAACTGGCTTTGATTCAACCGGCTATCTTAGCTGGTTTTTTTATTTAGAGGAAGCGTAGCTACAAATATTTTTAAATAAATCATTCAGAATAAAATACTTTGTTTTTCATAAATAAAAGAGTATCCCCTAAGGCATACTCCTTAATTTATTGATTAAACATCCTTCATAGTAGCGAAGGGTATCCGTTGGAATAACAAACTTCTTTCTGACTTCAGCAAGGGTCATCATTATTCCTTCTTTCTTCTATCCTATCTATACGTTTGTTGTATCCCTTTGAGTGAACTCAGGGTCAAGAAAAAGGTCTCTTTTACTAATGGTGACACTGCCTCTGACAATTCCCACAGCCACAGCTACATTGAATTGATTTTCCAGCCTTTTTATCTTTTATCATATTACGAATGATCAAGGCAACAGCCAAGACCACAATTGAACCAACAAATAATGTTCCCATAATCAACTTCCTTTCTGAATGCGTTATTTAGAACCCATTACACTGCTTATATTTACATTTAACTGACGACTTTCTTTATAAGGTCTAAACAGCAAGAACAAGAAGACGGCAGTGATCACTAAAGCAATGATTGTTCCGATGCCAAATGACCCAGTGATAAAGAAAGTTGCAAACTGATAGACACACAATGCAACGGCATAGGCTAATACCGTTTGATAGCCTACTGCAAACCAAAACCATTTAGCGTTATTCATTTCTCTTTTAATAGCGCCCATTGCAGCAAAGCATGGTGCACATAATAAGTTGAACACTAAGAAGGAGTAAGCCGCCGCAGCTGTCATGCTGGCAGCCAGCATCGTCCAAATTTCAGTTCCATTTTCAGCCACTTCTGAGTAACCAAATAAGATACCAAATGTTCCAACAACATTTTCTTTCGCCACTAATCCGGTAATAGCGGCTACCGCAGACTTCCAGTCTCCCCATCCCAGCGGAGTGAAGATCCAAGCGATCGCATTTCCAATAGAAGCTAAGATACTATGATCCAGTTCCATTGCATCTAACATTCTGAATTGACCGTCAACCCAACCGAAGTATGAAGTAAACCAAACAAAGATTGTTGATAATAAGATGATTGTTCCTGCTTTTTTAATAAATGACCAGCCACGTTCCCACATACTTCTTAAAACGTTGCTTACGGTAGGCATATGGTAGGCAGGTAATTCCATAACGAATGGAGCAGGATCACCGGCAAACATTTTTGTCTTTTTAAGAATAATACCTGAACATACAATTGCAGCGATTCCGATAAAGTAGGCACTTGGAGCAACCCACCATGCACCACCGAATAAGGCTCCTGAAATTAATGCAATAATAGGTAATTTAGCACTGCATGGAATGAATGTTGTAGTCATGATCGTCATTTTACGGTCACGGTCATTTTCAATCGTTCTTGAAGCCATGATTCCCGGAACTCCACATCCTGTTCCGATCAGCATTGGAATGAACGATTTTCCTGATAAACCAAATTTTCTGAAAATTCTATCCATGATGAAAGCCACACGTGCCATATAGCCGCAAGCTTCCAAAAATGCTAAGAATAAGAATAAAACTAACATCTGCGGCACAAATCCTAAAACAGCTCCGACCCCGGCTACGATTCCATCTAAAATCAGTCCTTTAAGCCAGTCTGCACAATTCAAAGCATCTAATCCGGATTCAAGAATCCCCGGGATGCCCGGTACCCAGATTCCAAATTCAGAAGGATCCGGTTCTCCGGCTTCTGCAATTTCATTTGCTTCAGCAACCACAGCTTCATTAAGAGTGACTGTTTCCGTTACAGTTTCTTCTTCGTCCATGATTTCAGCGACACTTTTGCCTTCATCAAAAGCAACTAAGATTTGATCCGCACGGTCATAATCACCAACAGCATTTTCATAATCCGTGGTGCCGATGCTAAAGAGATGCCAGCCATCGCCAAAGACACCGTCATTTGCCCAGTCTGTTGCCCAGCCTCCGACTGTCGTAACCGAAACAACATAAACTAAGATCATTACTAAGGCAAAGATCGGCAAAGCTAAGAAACGATTGGTAACAATATGATCGATCTTATCAGAAACGGTTAATTTACCCTTACTGTTTTTCTTGCAGCATTCATCAATAATCGATGAAATATAAAGATAACGTTCATTTGTGATAATACTTTCTGTATCATCATCCATGGCTTCTTCGATTTCTTTGATCTCATTTTCAATATTAGGCACAACATCCATCTGTGCTAAAATCTTATCATCTTTTTCTAATAATTTAATAGCGAAGAAACGTTTTTGCTCATTTGGAATCTGACTTCCTAATTTATCTTCTATACGATTTAAAATCATTTCCACTTCACTTTGGAATTGATGCACAGCGGGTGTCTTTTTATTCTGCTGTGCTAAACGAGCAGCACGGTCTGCTACTTCTTTAATTCCATCTCCCTTTAAAGCTGAAATTTCTACGACTTCACACCCTAGTTTTTCGCTTAAACGATCTATGTAAATCTGATCTCCGGATTTCTTTACAATATCCATCATATTGACAGCAATAATGACAGGTATTCCCAGCTCCATTAACTGTGTCGATAAATACAGGTTTCTTTCAATATTAGTTCCATCCACAATATTTAAAATGACATCCGGCTTTTCATTAATTAAATAATTTCTTGCCACGACTTCTTCTAATGTATAAGGCGAAAGCGAGTAGATCCCCGGTAAGTCCATGATCGCTACATCTTTATGTCCTTTTAATTTTCCTTCTTTTTTCTCTACGGTAACTCCCGGCCAGTTTCCAACAAACTGATTGGACCCCGTTAAAGCATTAAATAAAGTTGTTTTCCCGCAATTGGGATTCCCGGCTAAAGCTATCTTAATCATTTTATTTCCTCCCCATTATGTTAGTTAATTCTAACTTTAATATCAAAAAAAATTATTCAACGATAATCATGGAAGCATCTGCCTTACGCAATGACAGCTCATATCCACGCACACTTACTTCTACCGGATCGCCTAAAGGGGCTACTTTTCTTACGAAAATTTCTACACCTTTGGTTATTCCCATATCCATGATACGTCGCTTAACCGGTCCTTCTCCCTCTAACTTAATCACCTTTACAGTGTCTCCGCATTTAATTTCCTTCAATGTTTTCATGTAACTCCCCCTATCTTACCATGATTTTATTTGCCATATCCTTACCAATGGCAACTCTTGAATCCTTTACGTTGACGATCATATTTCCGCCTATTTCAGAAACAACCATGACTGTTCCGCCTGGAACAAAACCAAGATTTTCTAAAAAGCGTCGTGTTTCCTCTTTACCGCCGACTTTACAAATAACATTGGGTTTCCCAATTTCCACCATACTTAAAGGCATCATTATCATCTTCTTTCCTTATCACTGATGTTAGTATATTCTAACATCAGTGTGTTGTCAAGATAATTTTGTTAGAATAGGATAACTTAATCAAACAATTTTCGTTCTTAACTAAAAAAGCTCATGGACTTCTCCATGAACTTCTCCTGCTCATTTATTATTTATCCTCATCGTTTCCTTGATCGGTCATTTTTCCACCTAAGAAACCAACGATCGCACTCTTTAAATCAATGCCGATAGATTCATTCATCCCTTCACTGACCTGAGTTGCAGTTTTTACGATGTCAGATACTAATTTAGCGCTGTTTCCTTCACCGTACATTGTAATCTTATCTACTTTTTCTAATGGCTTAGCCGCTGCTTCCACTGCTTTAGGCAGCATATTGAAGTACATTTCCATAACTGCCGCTTCCCCATATTTTTTCATTGCTTCGGCTTTTTTATCTAAAGCTTCTGCTTCTGCAACCCCTTTAGCTTCGATCGCTCTAGCTTCTGCCTCTCCTTTAGCCGTGATTCCGGCAGCTTCCTGTTCCATCTGATACTTTACTGCTTCGGCATCCGCTTTCTTTGCTTCAGCTTCTCTTTGTTTTTCAAAGAGTTTGGCTTCCGCATCTTTTTGGCGTTTATAAAGTTCAGCATCCGCTTTTTGCTGAGCGGCAAACTTTTCAGCTTCTGCCTGTTTTCTAATCTCAGCATCCAAGCTTTGTTCTTTGACTTCTACTTCTTTACGTTTTAATTCAATTTCTTTTTCCTGCTTCATGATATTCGCATCCGCAGTTGCTACCTCGATTGACTTACGAGACTGTTCCTCTTGAATCCTGTAAGCAGCATCTGCTTCGGCTTGCTTTGCATCGGCAATCTTTTTTAATTCTGCCTGTTTAATTGCCAATTCATTATTACGTTCTGCAATCTTTGTTTCAGCATCTACTTTTGCATCATTCGCTTCCTGAGATGCTTTTGCCTGTGCCTGAGCAATATCTCTTTCACTGACAGCACGAGAAATAGCTGCATTCTTTTGAATCTTAACGATATTGTCAACCCCTAGGTTTTCAATTACACCGTTTCCATCCACAAAATTTTGAACATTAAAAGAGACAATATCTAATCCCATTTTTGCTAAGTCAGGTTCTGCATTTTCCTTTACCAACTCTGCAAACTTTTGACGGTCTGACACCATTTCTTCAAGGTTCATACGTCCAACGATTTCACGCATATTTCCTTCCAATACTTCTCTTGCGACATTCGCAATGTATTCTACCGGTTTATTTAAAAAGTTCTGAGCCGCCAAATTCAAACGATCAGAATCATCACTGATCTTAATATTAACAGCAGCATCCACATTAATATTGATATAATCCGCAGTTGGCACCGCATTTGACGTTTTAACATCAATCGGTATTAATTGTAAATTTAATTCATCTTTCTTTTCCAAGAAAGGTATTTTAATCCCCGCTTTCCCAATTAATACTTTAGGCTGTTTTCTTAATCCGGAAATAATATAAGCGGTATCCGGAGAAGCCTTCACATACCCTGTAATCACGATGACAACAACTAAAATAAAAACAATAATACCTATGATGACTGGAAGATTGCTAGAAAGCATATCCAAAATATCCATGTCCATCCCTCCCTTTTCCTATCTCTATTTTATCATTTTTCACATTACTAGGGCAACAGATATCGACAAAACTCGTCTTATCATTTCCTTGCCTTTTATTATATATTCTATCCTTTTTATAAAAATACTCCCATTTGGAAAAGACAACTGATAAAATCCATGTCTATGAATCATGGAGTCCCATCTCATTGACTATTTGGCATTTAATCGATATTCTTTAAGTAGGGAGGGGTTCTTATGACAACCAATGAATTCAGTAAATTAATTAAAGAAAGACGCAATCAATTACACCTTACCCAAAAAGAATTGGCAGATCTATTACACGTTTCCAATAAAACGATTTCACGCTGGGAAACCGGCACCGGCTATCCGGATATCGAAACGATTCCCCAACTAGCAAAAATCCTAGAATTGGATTATGAAGAATTACTGGATGGCAATACCTATATTGCCAAGAAAGAAAAGCAAAAGAAAAAACGCTATCAACTAGTGATTGGCATTCTGTGCTTCTTATGCTTTTGGCTCGCGGTCTTATATTATCGTGATTCAAGAGGGCTCCAAAGCCAATATACGAATAAAGATTTGCTGGTCAGCGGGGATATGGTCAATAAAGCCAGTTTAGATTATCAATATCCAACAAAGCCGGTTGGGAAAGGCGATATAGCTATTAGTTTAGCTTATTTAAATCTTTATGACACTCACAAACACACGCAGTTACTAAAAAATATAAAAGTAGATCAATGGATAAAAATTTCTCAAAAAGAATTAACTTCACCTTCTGATTTAACGTGGCTTGCGACTATGCATTTTTGGTATCAGAATAAGGTCTTATTAAAAATTCATGTTTATCAAGACGATCAAAAAACATACTTTCTTTTTAATCAAAACGGAAATTACATGGATTTTAGTATCGGTGACCTCTATTACTATGACGGACTGCTTGAAATCGGTTTACAGATATTTGCCGATGATTTAAGCCATTATAATTTTGAGCATAGTATTGAGAATAAAAGTGAAGTTTTAAAAGATGTCGATGAAGACAAAAAAATGACCCTGCTTAAAAAGCTGTTGGCACATCCAAACTTTCAATTTGAGGAAAATACGCTGATTTTAAGGGATCCTCAAGAGAATAAACAATATTTGACATTAATCGGTCAGGCTTTAGATTATACCGAGATTAATACCGAATTTGCAGAAGGAAATTTAGCGATTAAAATCAGAGGAAATAATGTCCTTCTTGCCAATAAGTATATTCATGTATTTGAAATCACTCAACAAGCAGAATCGATCAGCATCTACATTAACGATGAAAGCGCCGTTATCTCAAGCAGTGAGATTTATCCTGAATAAGGATAAGTTTAAATTAAATAGGTAATCGCTTAAAATATCGTTTCAAAATCATAAAGAAATAGGAAACAAGATGTGTGAACAATAAGACCACTGCAATCTGTCGATAAGGGTCTGTTTCTATGCTGACGATGTTAAACACTGAAAAGCATAACGCAATAACGGCCGGATGAACCAAATAATAATATTTAGATAAATCTCTGTAAGGGAGGTTTATCTTTTTTTCTTTCTTACGTGTCACATATAAAGTAAAGATAAACAAATAGTACGTTAAAGGGATGCAGCAAAGCAGAATATTACTATTGAGTCGGTCGAAATCGTGGAGAATGATTGCTTCAAAGACCAAGAAAAACATAGAAATGATCAGCTTAGATACACAGTGTTCCGAATAGACCTCCTTCTTTTTCCCCATACAATATCCTAATACCACATAAAACAAACCAAAGAAAAGAAAGTTTCTCGTTGTAAAGAAAATCTTATAATAAAACGTGATTAACTGCTGAATAGTAAGCGGCAATACTCCGTAATAAGTCTCAGTCGCACCAAAAAGCAATAAAATAAAAGATAAGATCAATAGATTTTTGACTGGAAATCGTTCCTTCCATTTTCTTAATACCAATAAAGAGAGCATGACGGCTGGAAAATACCATAAATGATAATAAACCCCCGTATAGACTAAAGTCACAATCACAACTAATGGAGAAAGGACAATCAGTAACAGAATTAAGATCGGAGCAGAGAACTGGAGAGTATCCATATAGCCTTGAATTGTCGGTAAATAATGAATCGCATCATTTATTAATATAGGAATATAAAGAGCGCTCCACGTTAAATACAAAGGAATCATCTTTGATACATGCTTTTTCATATAATCGGGCTGTTCTTTTTCTTTAATAGCGGTAAAATAACCGGTAATGACAAAAAACAAAGGCACACACACCCGTGTAATAATATTATTAAACGCTAAATCAAGGGGATTAGAATAATCAAAAAAAGGACGCAGGTGCAAAATAATAATTAAAATCGCACAAATATATTTTAAAACATCTAAATTTTTGTAGTTAACTCCCTGTTTTTCATGGTTTCTATCCATCCTTTTTTGGAGATGTATCCCCATCATGCTAAAAGCGATGATCATCGTTAAAATCACCCAAGGATTTCCAAAACCATTTTCTATCTGAAAGACATTGATCCATTTTAATACTAAGATCAGCATGGATACAACGACTACAATGACGACTTCATTTTTATACTTCATTCAATTAACATCCAACTTTCATTCTAAATTATCTTGTCATTACTTATTAATATATAATGAATCTGTCTATTTGTCATCTTATTTTTAGTCAGTGAGGAGACACACCATTAAAAAACATAATAAAAAGAGCGTCATCGCCCTTTTAAATTATAATTTATAGACCTGATCGGGGAAACGATCACAGACTTCATCTTCTATCTTTTCGATATGAATAGGATCATCCCAAATCATCTGACAGTTGGATTCATTCAATGGCTTCCAGCTTTCAATATTGGGTTTTCCCTCTTCAACAAAAAACAAATAAGCTTCTTTAATCAAATCACCTAACCTTATGATTTCTTCTTTATCCGGAGTATTAGGAAAGTATTTTTCCAGCTTTACTCTCGGCTCAAACGAAAGGATATGATCCATGCAGTGACAGGCGGGAAGAAACTCTGTGCTATACTGCCAAACAGTACTGCCATTTTCAGTTAAAATTCTGCCTAAACGATAGCTGTAGGTGCGGTACATATAATCGGACAACACTTTGATCCAAGCATCTTCCACTCCATGCTCTTTCATTAATAGCTTGGCATCTTCGATTGCTGTCGAAGCATTTTGACCAAATAATTCTCTGGCGATTTGTTTACCATAAAGATGAAAATCAATCCCCATCATCTTAAAAAAGACCATTTCATGCTTGGAACTGCCGATGATCGCCCTGCCCTGCCAATACTCTTTTGAGTCCAGCTTCTTAAAAAAGTCCGATGGAATCACCACATTATCCGCAACCGGTCCAAAAACACAGGTACTGCCAAATCCTTTGCATAGAACTTGTTGACCTTTTAAAAGTTCAGAAACCGGCATTGTCAGCAAATCATTAAGATCATCTATCTTCATAATTCTTTTATAGCGCTCTGTAATTTTTTGAGCAGTCTTAATATCACGGACACTCTGTGCTGCCCCGCTCACTAAAATAACTTGCTGGAAATAGTATTTTGCCTTTGGGTGCATCATGATGGCACCTAATGATTTTGCTCCTGCCGAGCTTCCTAAAACCGTCACTCTGTTTGGGTCCCCGCCAAATTGATGAATATGATCGTGAACCCATTTCAATGCCGCTATTTGATCTAATGTTCCATTATTTCCTGAGGATTGAAATTCCTCTGCCAATTCGTTTCCCAAATAAAGATAGCCCAGCACCCCTAAACGATAATTAATCGTAACATAGACGATCCTTCTGTTTCCGATCACATGATGAGGGTCCATTTTCTGATTGCTCCCATTTTGAAAGGCTCCACCATGAATTTCTACTAAAACAGGCAGTGCCTCATTTAATGAGGGTGTATATACGTTTAGATTCAAACCATCTTCACTGCATTCTGTCGTTATATCTCCATCTGCTATCTGAGCAGTTTTATCACGAAAATGAGTACAATCTAATAGTCCCTTCCAAGCTATGTCATGCGGTGCCTGAAAACGTTCTGCCACCGCATAAGGAATGCCTTTAAATAAATACAAGTTATTTTCTTTATATCCTTCTATTTTTCCTAACGTTGTTTCTATGATCATTTTCTTATCTCTCCTATTCAATTGCTTAAATCATGGGTTTCCTTTATACTTTATTATAATGAAAGAGGGAAAGCCTATGGAATTACTACAATTATATTATTTTATACAAGTTGCGAAAAAGGAAAATATGAGTCAGGTCGCTAAAGAACTGCATATTGCTCAGCCATCGCTGAGCCAGACTATCAAGCGCTTAGAAAACGAATTGGATACTCCCTTATTTGATCGTCAGGGGAAACATCTCCAACTAAATGAATATGGTCGAATCGTTGAACGTTACTGTCAGCATATTTTTACTGCCCTTGAGAATATTCAAAGTGAAATCGCCGATTTAAAAGGAATAAACAATTCTACTGTTTCTCTTAAAATTCAAGCGGCGTCTTCTCTTCTGCCTGATTTGCTTAAAACATTTCGCCAGCGTCACCCGGATATTCATTTTAGGATCAGTCAATCTACTCATGATCAAACTTTCCCCAATGAAAGCGACCTTATTCTCTATGCTGCCCGTCAAGCCAATGATGATGATTATCTTTTGCTTAAAGAACGATTAGTGGCTGTTTTACCGGTTCATCACCCACTTGCCGCTAAAGAATATATTGCGTTAAAGGAGCTTAAAGATGACTTATTCATCAGTCTGGATCCTAAAAGCAATCTTTATGAATTGCTTCATTACTACTGTCAGCAGTGTCATTTTGAACCTAATATTCACCTTTACAGTGACAACCCCAACACCTTTCGTGAATTATTGAATCTTGGCATGGATGTTGCCTTGATCCCGGAACTCACATGGAGACAGGATATTTATCCTAATCTAGTGATTAGACCCATTGAGGATATTGATTGTTTCCGCTATATTTATCTGCATTGGCAAAAAGATCAATATCAAGGCGGAGCTGCTAAAGCCTTAGCTTGGCATATAATTGATTACTTTAAACAGTTTACCAAATAATCTCCGCAAGCATCATAATCATTGGCATCGTAACAATAGAACATAGAGTACTTAAACAGACGATGCGCACTGCTTGCTTGTAGTCTTGGTTATGTATCTGCGCAAAAATTGCAACATTCGATCCAATCGGGGTCGAAGCAACAATTAAAATGGCCATCTTCATGGTCGAATAGGCACTAGGAACAAAAGATAATATGCCTAGTGTCAGCAACGGAATAACAAGTAATCGGACAATACTGCTCAAATATGCGTAACGATTGATAATGATTTCCTTCCATGCTACTTGGGCTAAATAGGTTCCTAAGCTAAACATCGCCAATGGTGCATTCAGACCTGCAATCCCTTGGATACTGCTGAGGACGATTACCGGCACCTGTATCTGACAAACAAATAAAATAAGTCCTGCCACTAAACTGATTAAGATGGGATTAGTAAGAATTTTCTTTGATGAAACAGCCTTTTTGTTTTGAGTAATTACAAAAACACCATAAGTCCACTGCAATAGATTAAGCAGTGCGACAAAAGCCGATACATAAAATACCGCTTCATCACCATATAATGCGGAAACTAAGGGAATCCCGATAAAACCGGCATTAGAAAATGAATCACCAAAATTCTCAATTGGTCTATTTTTGAAAAAGAACCAAGAAACGATCATCGCTAATAAAAGAGCTGCTAAGGAAAAACCAAAAGCAATCCCTAAGCCTTTCAAGCGCTCTATCGTCATTTCATTTAAAAAGGCTTTAATGACAACCGCCGGCATAACTGCATAGATCAATATATTCCCTAAAGCCTTACTGCCTTCCAGTGATAATTTTTTTGTCTTAAATAAGATCACACCCATGAACATGAAGATATACATTATCATAATCTGCTGAAATAAAACTGAGACAAGCTTCATACTCATTCCTCCTTTAAACCTATTATATATAAACGCTTTCATAATATAAAATATATATAAAATTATATATTTATAGGTTTAAATCTATATAAAATAAAAAGCTGAACAAAAAACAGCTTTGCTATTTTTTTGTTACAGCTTGTTTATGAATACTTTCAGTTCCTGCTTCCAATGCCGCTTTATAATAACGACATTTATGTTCGATGGTTTTCATTGATTTTTCCAGTTCTGCCATCTGTTCTTCCACGATGCGCTTTCTTTCTAAAAACATATCATAGCGCTGCTGCAGCGTGGCATCTCCCTCTGCACACCAAATACTGAATTGCTTAATATCTTTAATCGGCATGCCTGTGTTTTTCAAACACTCAATAATCGCCAGCATTCCTAAATCGGATTCAGAAAATACCCGCACTCCTGAATTCTTTCTTTCAATAAATGGCAGTAGTCCTTCTTTATCATAATAGCGAATCGTAGAACTTGGCAAGTTCAATTTCTCCGCCACCTGTCCTATAGAATATCCCATAACATCCTCCGTTCAAATAAATCTATATAACGATTATCATTAAACTAAGGAAATGTCAAGGAAAGATAATGATTATCTCCTTATTTTGTCCATTGTCTCTGACAATTTTGCATTTCTTTTTCTTTTACAGCCTTAAACAAATCAATATTTAGCTTATTACAAATACTTAACAGTACAATAAAAGTATCTGCTACTTCACTCTCAATCGTATCATAATGACTTAGTTTACTCTTGTCCGTTCTCAAATCTGTCGCATCTTTTCTTATCGCTTTAGCTAATTCTCCGACTTCTTCTGTCATCATCAGCATTGTTTTTTCAATTTCCTGCTCATGAAACCCGCGCAGCTCAATTACTTTCCTGATATATTCCTGTACTTCCCGCAATGTATTGGCTTCTGATAAATTTTCATATAATTCCATTTGCTTTGACATAATATCCCTCCGTTTTCACCATTATAGCATAAATTTATTTTCCAAATGACATAATCAACTGGATTACGATCATCCATAAGATAAAAACAAAGTGTATTGACTCAAAAAACAGATTTAATTTACCTTTATTTCTTTATCTTTCGCAAGATGAAGCTTCAGAATAATACATCTAGCTATAGGCTGTGCAATACATAATTCTACAAAAAATGATATTGCAAAATTTCTGGGCCATTTATAAAAAAACATTTTAATTGGCTCTAATGTAACGGAACGTGTGCCTATCCAAGTTCCTATAACTGTTAAAAATACAGACATTAATAATACCGAGCATAGGATATTGACAATGATATGCGAATTAAAGCTATCTTCCTTTGAAACAATTCTTGCTGTTAATTTTTCTGCCGGTATATAAGTTATAAGAACAATGATGATCACGCTCAACCAAATGATGGGGAGTATGCTTAAAACATCAGCCCAAACATAAAGGTGAAACCCCGCTTCAAAGCATGTGATTAGAGGAGCAATAATATTAACTGATAATATTGATATAACTCCCATAAAAAGTGCAAATTCTTTTTTATTACGTGGTAATTTCATATAAAAATCCATATAGTTTCTCTCCTTTCAAACAAAAACAGCGTGAAATCGATCGATTTCACGCTGAACCGTTATACGCGTAATTTTTTTGCAAATAGATTATATCATTTTTCTTTTTTAATTTTCAAGTATAAATTTAAACTTATCTCAGCTAAATATTCTAGCTCTCAAAACAAAAAAAACAACCCATTTAGGATTGTTGATTTATAAATGGCGTCCACGACAGGATTCGAACCTGTGACCGCACGCTTAGAAGGCGTGTGCTCTATCCAGCTGAGCTACGTAGACATCTCTTACTGACTGCTTTTACATATTATCATTAATCAAGTTATTAGTCAATCATTTTTTGATAAAATTAGTAAAATCTCACAGCCTAATGGGTGTGAGATTCATTCATTCTAATCGACAATATCTTTTACATCGTCAGCGACTTTACGAGCAGATTTACCCAGCTTGTCAAATCCTTTTTTCACGTCTTTTTGTAATTTTTCTACTTCCTGATGGTTTTTAAATGCTTCCAGCATAGAAGCGACATTTTCACCTAGCTCCATCATACCGTCACTAGCTTCTTCAACGCCATCTTTTGCCATTCTTTTAGCGTCCGAAGCATATTCTCCCATTTTCTTTGCCATATCGCTATTGGCAATGGGATCAATCACTTTATCATCTACAAAATCAACTGCCTGTTCTAAATTATTCTTACTTTTCTTATTCATTGTTATCCTCCTTATCCATTCTTAATCATTTCGCTGAATTTATGTACCATGTCATCCTTAGCTTCATTGATCTTACCTAATCCAGTTGATATATCATTTTTTAATCCGGTGGAAATCTCACTGCTTTCACTTTCGATTCCACCGCTGACATTGCTGATAAAGCTGCGTACATTTTTACCTAGCTTAGCGATTTCATGATTGCCTGCTTCTTCGTTTGTTCCGGCAATATTTTCTAAATAAGAACTGTAGTATCCCATCTGTTTAGTCACTTCATAATCTGAAAATGGGTCCTGCATATGGGTATCAATATATTTAATGGCTTCTTCTACATCATTTTCTAAGTTGTTTCCGATGTTTTTGGCTTCATTTTTTCCTTTATCAATCATTCCTTCAACATCCTTTTGCAATGTTTCGGCTGTTGTTTTAGGACTGGACTGACACCCACTTAAAACAAAGATCATCATGCTGAAGATAAAAACTGTTATTAACTTTTTCAATGTATGATTCATCATCATCCCTCACATTCTATTTATAGCTTTCACTATAATGTGTGTTTACAATAAAAAATTATACAAAAAAAGAGATCATTAAGATCTCATTTCAATAAATTCTACACGCATTTCTTCATTATCAATATAAAGAACAGCATAGCTTGCCGGTGATCCGCCGCGAGGTAAATGCGTTGATCCCGGATTAATAATTTTAACGTTTTCGATATCAATATTCATTGGCATATGGGTATGTCCGCAGCAAAGAATATCTAATTGATTTTCTTTTGCAAATTCAAGCATGGCTTCTTCTTTATTGAAATAACCAAAATACTGACCATGGGCAATGCCTATTCGATATCCTTCAAAATCAATGATCTCATAATCCTTTAAATCCGATGTCCAATCGTTATTCCCGCGGACAGCCACAAATTCCGATAACTGATCATCATAGCCCTCATTATCGCCGCAATGAATAAATAAATCGGCGTCTTCATTATCTTCTAACACCTGAATAACATCAGCAGCTCGACCATGATTATCAGACATAATGACTATTTTTTTCACGATTTTAAGGTAATCTCCAATACTGTATCGATAGGATTAGGTAAATCATTAGCTCCGGCAAAATTGATGAAAACAATATCCGGATAATTATTGACTGTCCAGTAATCCATCACTTTCACTTCTGTTCCATCATTTAATAAAATAATCGATTCAATCTGCTCTTTACGAATGCCAAATAATGGAATTCCGCCAATAGACATTTCCATAATATGATAATAGAGCTTATTTCCTCTTTGAGTGATCCGTCCGTTATCCGGCTTTGCCAGTTCAGACGGTCCACATCCATAAATACTTTTTGAATAATCTGTCATCCACTCACCGATTTCATTTAAAATACGAATCGAGTCTTTAGGAAAACGTCCGCGTGCATCCGGTCCAACATTTAAAATCATGTTTCCTCCTTTTGACACACATTCCACTAATTTGCGAATGATTGTTGATGGTTTTTTAAAGTTATGATCGGATGAATGATACCCCCAGTTATCATTCATGGTAATACAAGCTTCCCATAAGACCGGATTTCCCATATCGTCTAAAATACCATAGGGAGGAATAACCTGTTCAGGGGAAACAAAGTCTCCTGAATAATCCGTTGGATGCTGCGTTGCCAATGAACCGAATCCCTCACCGCTGACCTCCAAACGATTGTCTAAAATAATATCCGGCTGATGCTTTCTGACCATCTCTACTAATTCCTGAGCTTTCCAAGTTTCCGCCGTCATATTGTCATAAGAAAAGTCAAACCACATAATATCAATCGGTCCGTACTGTGTACATAATTCTTCTACTTGTCCATGCATATAGTTTAAATAACGATCAAAGTCATGCAATGTATCTTTAAAAGCTTCATTTCTTCTTTCCGGATGCTGTTTATCTCCATAGTGAGGAAAATCCGGATGATACCAATCGATCAAAGAGAAATACAGTCCCGCTCTGATTCCCTCTGCACGAAATGCTTCTAAAAATTCTCTGACAAAGTCACGTTTTGTTTTATAGTCGGTCAGCTTACTGTCAAATAAGCAATAGCCGTCATGATGTTTGGCAGTTAAAACAGCGTATTTCATTCCTGCTTTTTTCGCCATTTTTGCCCATTCCTTCATATCACAATCATCTGGATCAAAGGCATCGATATATTTTTGATAATCTTCATTGCTGATCTCTTCATAGCTTCTGATCCATTCTCCTCTGGCTGGAACAGCGTATGCGCCAAAGTGGATGAACATCCCAAATCTTGCGTCTTTATACCACTCTACTCTTTTGTTATATACTGCTCTATCAAACATTATTTTCACCTCTGTAACAGTATAACATAAAAAAAGAAAGAAACAATCATCATACGATAATTGTTTCAAGTTCACAAGTTTACCACAAATTTAATTAAAATATTCAATGACGAATCTAAATATGTTCCTAATTATAAATTTTTCATATTCTTAATTCTGCTCTTGAGGCAGACCCAACCTCAGAACATAAATACATCTTATGTTATGATTAAACGAGAAAAGTTCACCATATGGCTTTGCATTAGCAAAATTTAAATACATCTTATGTTATGGTTAAACTAAGCGCAGATTATTTACTTGGCAGAACTGAATTATTTAAATACATCTTATGTTATGGTTAAACGTGGAAAGGAATTAAAAGAAGATATAGCTTATGTTATATTTAAATACATCTTATGTTATGGTTAAACCCTCGTAAATACCGCTTTCTGTAACTCTATTATTTCATAAATACCCTGTAAATTCAAGGGATTCTTCTTATTTTACCAGCGACACCTTTGTTTTTATAAATAGAATTGAAACTAAGAGAATAGTCAGTGTTTATAGGCACAAATAGACATTTTAAAAAAATGATCTTGGTAAATTATTTAGAATAAGTGGCTCAAATAAAAACGTTTTCTACAAAGAAAAAGAAACAATTACCATAAGATAATTGCTTCTTTTTTACATTTTAACAACATTATACACTACATTCTTTGATACAATTTCATCTTTACCGATGGCTTCTCCGTTGACTTCAAAACTGATCGTTTCCACTCCGTCGATCTGTCTTAAAGAAAGTAAAAGCATATCTGTAACTTGTGGATTTAATGACATCTCATCAAGTAAGGCACCATCGCTTAAATTGACGATCAATCGACCATCTTCAATGCGTGTTCCATCTAATACTTTCAGATTTTCAAAGGCTTTGTTTTCACTGATTAAAGATGAAATCGAATTTTGTGAAAGTAAAATGGATACCTTGTCCTGAACAGAAAGATCACTTGTGTCGATACGTTTTGTCACCGGTACATAGAAATCCTGTCCGTCAATCTGCTTATTCCCATAGACAACTAAAGCGCTCGTCTTATGTAAATAAGCGTTTACGGTCTCAAAGTTGTTTAATCCCAGATTATGCCCGTAGTTAGCACTTAAAGAGATATAGCTGTCTGGCAGATTGGTTATTTCATTTCCGTCTGATGTGAAATGAAGTTTTTCAATACCGTTATAGTCACATAACGTCCAAGTTAATGCTTCAATAAACTTTAAGCTGTCTTCTTTGCTGAGATTTAATAACGCACTGTTGAAATCAATCGTCAGCAGCTTGTCATTTAATGATGTGCTGTTGACCTGCAGATCACTGCTTAACACTGGTGACAGATTCGGCAACGATGATGGGCTTTCCTTCATTTTATAAAGAATGTCCATGACATCTTTTTCTAGCTGACCACTTTCTGTCAATTCGATATTCACGGGTATTAAAAGTCCGCTATTATCTTGGTAAACCACTTCTTTGTAACTCCCGCTTGGCTGATCATATACAACGTTTGATACCGGTTCATCTTTTGGATCCTTGTTTTTCATGTAAACAAAGCCAACCGCTAAAACAAAAGCACAGACCAAAAGCGTATTGATGATCTTCTTTTTTCTCATATTCTCACCTCATCAAATTATATTTATGAGACTGTAAAATATGCAAAAAACTGAACCTATGTTCAGTTAAACTTCAATATGATGCACCTTTTTTCCTGTGAAGTCAAAGAAACTCGCGGCGGCAAATTTAAAGTCTTCAATAGCTCCTGTTGTATTAATCTCTACCTGACCGATATGCTGAGTATCAATCAAATGATGTTCGCTTAAATAATAAGCCACTTCCTTAGAGACTGATTCACTTGAAGAGATATAACAGATATTACTTAGAACCTCTTTAAACTGACTATCAATAATCGGATAATGCGTGCAGCCTAAGATCATGGAATCAATCTTTCCCTGATAAGAAGCGACATAGTCTTTGATCGTCTCTTGAATCCCCTTCTTATATTCTCCCGATTCAATTAAGGGAACCAGTTTCGGTGTAGCGAGTTCCGTTACCTGCACCTGCTTATTATACAAAGCTATTGTATCTTGGTATTTATGGGAATCGATGGTTGCTTTTGTAGCAATAACTAACACCTTTTCCATATTCTTTTTCAAGAAATTCTGCACCGTAGAATCAATAACTCCAATGATACGTGTTTCTGGATAAGCAGCTCTTAATTCTTCCAGCACATTGGCAGAGGTTGTATTGCAGGCCAAAACGATGATTTTGATCTGATGAGCAATAAAATATTCCACCACCTTTGAAGCACATTCATATAAGGCTTCTTTAGTTTTATCCCCATAAGGACAATTCTTATTATCCCCAATATACATTAAATCCGTATGCGGAAGGTCTTTCATCATGGTCTGTAATACTGTCAGTCCTCCCACTCCAGAATCAAATATCCCAATTGTGTTTTTCATGTTTATCTCCTACTTCTTTTTGCTGACATACTCTTCTAGTGTCTTATAATTTTGATCATGCATCTCTTGGGCAATCTCTTTTCCCACATAGCGGTACGTATAAGCATTATATTCTCTTCCTGTTTCTTCACTTTTGTCTTTTGGATAACGCAAGATAAAGCCATACTGATAAGCATTCTTTTCAAGCCAAGTAAAGAACGGTGCATTGGCAAAGTCTTCCACCGCCAGATTCGTGACTTGGAAAGAAACCGTCATTCCCAGCTGTTCTTCAAGATGTCCGGCCTGTTCCTCATTTTCAACTAAAGCAGCTTCGTAGCTTTTATAGGCACTTAGTACGTAATAAGGCACAAAGTCCGAACTGGCTTCATAAGCATGACACATTTCTTTGAGTGACTGATAAGCATCTTCTCTTAAATATAAGAAATACGTATAGCGAGGTAAATCCTCGATCAAAGACAAATCATCCGGCACATAGCTGTCTACCGTTGTCTTTCCTTTTAAAACAGCGTCCAAAGCCGTCGGTTCCTCTAAAAAGAGAACCTCTTTTGCGGCAGTAGAAGCTGAAATCAAACGTTCTACCTGATTAGGCGTATAATACTCAAACAAAGCCACCAAAATCTCTGTACAGGCATCCAAAGATTGATACCCCAGTTTATTTAATGATTCCAAATTATCCTCTACTAAAGCCAGATAGCTATAATCATCAATCATATAGAAGGGCTTCAATTTTTCATAAATTGTAATATGTTTAAGATTAAAGTTCGCATTGCTGACATAGTCGTTTAAAAGCTTGGCATTAATCAAAGCCGTTAAGTTTTCTCCGACTGACCAAGGCGTATCCGCTTTTAAGCGATTTACGATAGTATTCGTCTGCGTAACAACTTCCTGCAAAGTCGCATATGTACCGCTTCGTTCAACGCTGTTGTAATATTCATAGTTTTGGATTTGAAAACCGGGATAAGTAATATAACGAATAAATTCAAAGACCCCTACATTATTTTCTACCATATAATTCTGCTGTGCTTCATCCATATAGGTTTCAATTAATATACGGCTTTCGTTGTTCATTCCGGCAACACGATAAAAACGATCATATTTATTGTTTATTCCTATGAAAGCAACTAAAAAGCATACTCCGGCAAATAAAAAAATATGATAATGTTTTAGTTTCACGGTATCACCTCGTTGTTTCCTATTATATAATAATTGGCACTTATTTACCACTATTATATGAAAAGAACCCTGTAAGCAGGGTCCTTTACTGTATCTTAAGTTCATTCAATTTAATCAGTTCCAGCACTGCCTGTATTCTGGAAGTCACTCCCAATTTCTGAATGACGTTGGAAATATGATTACGGACAGTTTTTTCACTGATACCGAGTTTCTTGGCAATATCTCTTGTTGTATAGTGATTGATAAGCAACTCAAAAATTTCCTTCTCACGTTTAGTAAGTATTCCTGGCATGACTTTACCCCCTTAGTACATCATATGAGTAAAATCAAAAATGGTTATCGCTTATCTAACTCTGCTTTTAAATTTTTTGCGACTTCCTTAGGCAGGATCTCTTCTAATTCTGCCAAAGAAGCTTCCTTCATCTTCTTAACACTGCCGAATTTACGCAATAATTTCTTCTTACGAACCTCACCAATTCCTTCGACTTCATCTAAGATAGAAGCAAATAAAGATTTTGCACGAACATTTTTATGGAAGCTGATGGCATAGCGATGGACTTCATCCTGCATTCGAGTCAGCAAATAAAATAGCTGACTTTTACGATCAATCTCTACCGGTTCTCCATTTTGATCCAATAATAAGGCGGTGGAATGCTTGTCATCTTTGCTTAACCCACTGACATATATATCCATATTCAAACTCTCAATGACTTCTTTTGCCGCTTTAATTTGTCCTTTCCCACCATCGACGATAATCAGGTCCGGCTTTCTTAACCCATCCATCAGCACTCGAAAATAACGGCGATAGACAACTTCTTTCATACTGGCATAGTCATCAGGTCCTTCAACAGTTTTAATTTTGAATTTGCGATAGTCGTTTTTAGATGGCTTGCCTTCTACAAAGCAGACCATTCCGGCAACCGAATAGCTTCCTTGAATATTCGAGTTATCGAACAATTCAATAACGGCAGGACGCTTAATCTTCAAAGCAAGTCCCAATTCATCGATGGCAGTGACATTTTTATTCTCTGCTGTTTCCATCAAAATAAATTTCTTTTCCAGCATTTCTTTGGCATTATCACACGCCATCTTCACAAGATCCGCTTTATTACCCCGAGTGGGCTGCAATACCTTACACCCTAATACATCTTCTAATAATTTGAGATCATCCGATTTAGGCATGAGTATCTCTTTTGGCAATGTATTTTTGGCATAGAAATGGACAATAAAGCTGGATAACTCTTCTTCAATATCACCATAGATCGGCACTAAGTTAATATCACGCGCTAATAGCTTACCGTTACGCATAAAGAAAATCTGTACACTCAAATACCCTTTATCCACATGGTAGCCGATAATATCACGATCGACCTGATCGTTGAACTGAACATGCTGCTTGCTGGTGACATGCTGGATATATCGGATTAGGTCACGATACTCCTTCGCCTGTTCAAACTGCATTGCTTCGCTTGCACTCTGCATCTTTTCCTGAAGATCGCTGATAATCTCTTTTACATCCCCGTTAATAAACTTTGTGATCTGTGTCGTCATTTCATTATAGGTTTCTTCATCAACTTCGTTGATACAGGGACCTAAGCACTGATTCAAAGAATAGTATAAGCAAGGCTTATTAGGAATATGATTGCATTTTCTCAATGGATAAAGACGGTTCAGCAGTTTATAAATTTCTCTGGCTGCCGTAGCATCTGGGAAAGGTCCAAAATATTTATTCTTTTTATCCTTAACATCACGAACGATCTTCAATCGCGGATGACGCTCTTTTGTCATGAGGATATAAGGATAATAGCTGTTATCCATAAACATGATATTATACTTTGGCGTATAGTCCTTGATGAGGTTGATTTCTAAAAGCAGGGCTTCTTTTTCAGAATGGGTGACGATGTAGTCAAAATCAACAATTTCGCTGACCAGCTTGGTTGTCTTATAGTTGTGTGCCCCCATAAAGTAAGAAGAAACACGGTTCTTTAGTTTTTTTGCCTTCCCCACATAAATGATAGTCCCTTCGCTGTCTTTCATCAGATAACAGCCGGGTTCTAATGGGAGCAAGGCTAATTTTTGTTTAATCAACGTTGTACTCATGGCTTCTCCTATTCAAAATAAACTAATGTGGCACCCAAGCCGCCTTCGTTAGGTCCGCCGTCACGGTAGGATACAACGCTCTTATTGCGATCAAGCATCTTGCGGACACCGTTTCGCAGCACACCGGTTCCCATTCCATGAATGATGCGGACATGCGGATAATTGCTTACTAATGCATCATCTAAAAATTTATCAACTAAGCGCATGGCTTCTTCATAACGCAAGCCAATAATATTTAATTCATACTGACCTCCGCCAACTTTTTTAAGAGATTTTCGATTAGCTTTGATCTTTGGCTTCACAGCTTTACCTAAATACTGCACTTCATTTTGCTGGAGCTGCATTTTCAGTCCGCCTAAAGAAATCGTGAGCTGACCGTTCTTAGCGACTGCTGTCACTTCACCTTCACGATTGACGGAAAGGATCTTCACACGATCCCCAACAGCAAAATCATGTTTTTCATCACTGACTAATTTGACTTGCGGATCCCTATGCTTCATTTCATCTAACTGATGACGAGCATCGATCACGACATGCATCTTCACATCTTTTGCCTGTTCTTTTAAGTCATCTAAAATAAGCTGAACATTCTCTTTAGCTTCTTCAATCAACTGATTTGCTTCTTCTTTTGCCGCTTTGAGCATTTTTTCTTTCTCTTGTTCAAACTTTGATAATTGCTGCTGAAGCTGTTTTTCCAGCTGTGTGTTTAAAGCAATCGATTCATTTAAATGTTCTTCTAGCTGACGATTGTTTTCTAACTCCGTTTCTAAGCTTTCTAGTAGATGATCCTGTTTAGACATGCTTTCTTCTTTTATAGCACGAGCATTGGCAACGATATGATCATTTAATCCTAAACGGGTGGAAATTTCAAAAGCATAAGACTGTCCGATCAAGCCGGTTAATAAATGGTAGGTCGGACTCATGGTATCTAAATCAAATTCAACGCTGGCAAACAATACGAAAGGCTTTTCCTGCGCATATTTTTTTAATCCGGAATAATGGGTAGATGCCACTACATGACAATGATAGCCATGCAGATAATCTAATACCGCCTGTGCCAGACTTTCCCCTTCACGAGGATCTGTTCCGCTTCCGATTTCATCAATCAAAATCAAGGAATGATGTGTCACCTCATTGGTGATTTCCACAATTTTTTTCATATGCGATGAAAAGGTAGACAAGGACTGTTCGATAGATTGATCATCCCCAAGATCACAGAAAATCTGATCATAAAAAGGGACAGTTGCTTCAGTGGCAGGAACTGCCAGTCCGGCTAAGCTCATTAAAGATAAGAGTCCAACTGTTTTTAAAGTAACGGTTTTCCCACCGGTGTTGCTTCCGGTAATCAGCAGCATTTCATGAGGAGCACTCATCTCAATATCATTGGCAATCACTTTTGTTGGATCAATTAAAGGATGACGTGCCTGTTTTAACGATAAATGATCATAATCTTCGCTGATATGAGCGATAACAGCATCCATTGAAGCGGCATAGCTTCCTTTAGCGAACATAAAGTCCAGCATTTTCAAGGTTTCCTGATTCGCTAATAAAACGGCACTGTTTTCTTTTACCTTTTGAGACAGTTCAAATAAGATACGTTCTATTTCTCGTTGTTCCTTGTTTTTTTCTTCAGTCAGCTGATTGTTCATTAATACAACACTTTCAGGTTCAATGTAAGAGGTATGACTGGTAGAGGATTCTCCGTGAACAATTCCCTTTACATTGCCTTTGCTGACAGTTTTTACAGGTAAAACAAAGCGGTCATTACGCATCGTTACGATAGCTTCGCTTAAAAATTCTTTCTGACTGCTTGCCAGCTGATTCATCTTGACATGAATGGAAGACTCGATATTACGGATTTTCTTACGAATCGAATACAAAGCGCTGGAAGCATGGTCATTGACTTCTCCGTCATTGCCGATGCAGCGCTGAATCTCCTGCTGAAGTGGTTTGATTTCCACTAATGTCTCGACTAATTCATCAAACAAAGGCGCCGTAATCTCATGTTCTTCATGATACAGTAAAATGCTGTGTACAGCATCTAACGTGGCATTAATATCCATTAATTGCTGAGGATATAAAATACCATCCATAGAAGCCTTTTGACACATTAAAGAGAGATCATGCAATCCTCCTAATGGCAAACGCCCATAGCTAAAAATTAAACGAATCGCTTCATCTGTCAAACGCAGCTGATAAAGCAGTTCATTCTTATCTTCATACATAGCAAGGCTATTTACTAATTCTTTTCCCAAAGAACAAGCAGTATAGCCAAGCAATTGTTGTTTAATTTTATCAAACTCTAAAGTTTCTAATATATTTTTCATAATGTTCCTATTCTACGATAATCTTATTATTGACAATATCCTTAATATCTTGCGGAATACCAGGAATATTCAATAATTCGTCGATTTGTTTTTTTGTTTCCTGATCGACTTTTACATCCTGTGCCTGTTCGATGTCACTGCGGTAGCTTTCTACCAAATCATTGACATCCTGCGGTGTGACTAATCCCATATCCTGTGCACTGGTAATCATTGTTTTTAAGGTAGACAATGAATTCTTATCCAGCTTATCTAATGAGAATGATGAAAAGTCTAAATTTTTTGTTAGATTGTAAGTATCACTTAATGCGTTTAATTGTTTGCTTGCTTCCGGAACCAAATTCAAAATATGGCTGGCAATCGTGGAATTATCGATAATTTTACTTCCATCCTTAATAAACGGCATCATCATAACGCATAAAGCAATAAAAGTAAAAATCAAGCCTTCGATTAAGCTTAAAGCACTTCCTAAAATACCATCAATAAAACGACTGAATGCTAATGTATCAATCAAGCGTTTGATCGTATTGCGGAAAACAAATAAGATCACCACTTTTAAAATCATAAAGATAACCAATAAAATAATAAAAGCAATCACCTGATAAATTAGGGGATAGAATCCTTTTAATACCTCACTGATTGCTCCGTCGGATATACGAATTTGAAAAGTGAATAATAAAGAGACTGGCTTAGAAAGTATAAAGGCCAGAAAAAATGCCAAAATACTTAATATGAATGAAAAGAAACGCGTAGTAAACCCCCGAAAATATCCTACTAACATACTGATTAATAAAAAACCTATGACAATAATATCCAAAATAAATGATGGATTTAAGTTACCCATATAAATCACCTCTTAAAGTATTGTAACAAATTAAATTTATGCTGTCAAAAAGGTTGAAAAAGTGTTATAATTAGACTAGGAGGCGAATGAAATGGATCCTATTGTCATTGTCACAAATGAGACTGCTTTAGAAAAAATGAAGAAATTCTATGATAGCCAAATGATAGATAGTAATGAGTCAAACATTATTTTTTCTGCCAAAACAGTTGGATGTCATATCGTCTGTTATGAAAACCTTCAGGTTGAATTTGCAGGGAACAATGCTTTGATCGAAGCGAGCCGTTGGGAAAAGATTGATCATCCTAACAAAGATACGGATCAGGAAGGATTATTCTTGCAAAGTCATATCGGTGCGGCGGAAGTTGGTTCCGGAGATTATTTTGGACCAATGTGTATTGTAGCCTGTTACGTCGATGAACGCGATATCGATTGGTTGAAATCTATCGATATACACCATCCGCAGTCCTTAACCGATCAGGAAATTGTTGCGAAAGCCAAAGCAATTAAAGACCGTATGATTTACAGTCTTTTACTTTTGGATAATGCGCATTACAATAATGCGATCAGTCACGGAACGAATCAAGCAACATTAAAGGCGCAGCTTCATAATCAAGCGATTACAAATGTGATGCAAAAGCTTCAACAACCCATTGAAACAAAAGTGATTGAACAGTTTGTTTCAAGCAAGACTTATTTCAATTATTTAAAAAATGAGGTCGTCGTTGTTAAAGATTTAATCTTTGAGGAAAATGCTCAGCTTAAATATTTAGCAGTTGGCTGCTCGTACATTTTAGCAAAGTATGCATATTTGCAATACTATACGAATATGTGCAAGAGTTTAAAAATCAAACTTCCGAGAGGAACCGGTGCCAATGTGGACGTCGTTGGTGCACAAATCATTAAAAATTATGGGGAAAGAATGCTCATCAAAGTCGGTAAATTACATCTTACCAACACTAAAAGAATGAAAGAGCTAGTAAACAAGGAATAGCCAATGGCTATTCCTTTATAATTATATCGAAAGGCGGCATCTTTGTATATTTTACTCCGGCAGCATCCAACATACGTTTTGCCGCAAGATCGCTGCTTGTTCCCGAGTACTTTTCATCTTCATAAATAATTTCTTTGATTCCGCTTTGAATGATTGCTTTTGTGCATTCATGACAAGGGAATAAAGACACATAGATCTTACAGTTTTTTAAATTCTGTGTACTGTTTAAGATTGCATTTAACTCCGCATGTACGACATAAGGATATTTGGTCTTTTCTAAATCACCGTCACGGGCTTCCCAAGGGAATTCATCATCCTCACACCCCCAAGGCAGTCCGTTATAGCCAACCCCGACAATCTTTTTATCCGTGTTGACGATACACGCTCCGACTTGTGTGTTAGGATCTTTTGAACGGAACGCTGAAAGCTTAGCGACTCCCATGAAATATTCATCCCAGCTAATTACTTTGCTCATCTTCCTCACCTCTTATTCTAGTTATATCACAACTTAATGATTATGCAAGAAAAAAACTAAGAAATGACTAATCTCGATTTCTTAGTTCTTTTAATTTTTCTTCAAATTCTTTTGGCAGTTCCGCTTCAAAGGTCATCACTTCATTCGTTGTCGGATGAACAAAGCCTAAGGTCTTCGCATGCAGATACTGACCAAACGAATGATCATCACGGCGATAGCCATATTTAGGATCTCCATAGACCGGATGATCAATAAAGGCCATATGCACCCTGATTTGATGTGTACGCCCAGTTTCCAAACGACATTCAATCAACGTTAAATCATCCTTTTCAAAACGTTCCAGCACTCTAAAGTTTGTACGTGCCTGTTTTGAGTTATGATCGGTTACCGTCATTTTCTGGCGGTCTTTTGTATCACGTCCGATCGGTGCATCAATTGTACCGAATTCATGAGCAATATTGCCATGAACCAAGGCAATGTAACTTCTTTCCACACTATGCTCACGCAGCTGATCGCTTAAATGATGATGAGCCTTGTCATTCTTAGCGACCATCAGCAGACCGCTGGTTTCCTTATCAATACGATGAACGATTCCGGGACGAATGATTCCGTTGATTCCAGATAAATCCTGACAATGATACAGCAGGGCATTGACCAATGTTCCACTGTTAATCCCAACTGAAGGATGAACGATCATTCCGTTAGGCTTATTCACAACGATTACATCGGCATCTTCATAAACTATATCCAAAGGAATATCCTCCGGCAAGATTTCCATCTCCTTATCTTCCGGCAATTCGATTTCAATTAAATCTTCATTTTGTACTTTATAGCTATTTTTTTCCGTTTTCCCATTCACCAGCACTAATCCATCATTGATAAACTGCTGAATACGGGTACGGGTCAGATCCGGCAGCATCTTGGCTAAATATTTATCTAAACGGCTTCCGATATCAGCCGCTTCTACGATTTTCTCGATTGTCTCCATTGTTTTAACTCCTCTTCAAAAGTATCTAATATAATTAAAAATACCCCTAATACGATACAAATATCCGCAATATTGAAAATAGGGAAGTCATAACCAAAGATAATCAGATCAACAAAGTCGCGAACGAATCCCAACATAATACGATCCATACAATTTCCAATTGCTCCGGCAATGACCAACGCAAAACCGAAACGGGCAAATTTATCTTCCGGTTTCGTTTTAAAGAAAAAATATCCCAAGGCCCCTACTGCAACGACTGCCGCAATCACAAAGATCCACGTATGTCCTTCAAATAAAGACCATGCTCCTCCATAGTTTGTCATGTATGTAAAATAGAAAAAACGATCGATTACTTTGACTCCGGTTCCCCCAAAAGGCAGTACGGATTGGGCAATGATCTTTGTGATCTGATCTAAAACAATCATCACCACAATAAAAATCGGGTATATCACTAGTTCTGTTTTTTTGAATTTACTCATTTTTATCACCTTATAACATTATACAAGTTTTGAGCAATAATGCAAATACTTAAAGAAAAAGCTGTGATTCTTTCACTTTAAAGTATAGTGATTCCAAAACAAAAAGAGGATATGTCTCCATATCCTCCCGGTTTTATTCGTTAATAACGTCAAAGCAGCGTTCGCATAATTCTTCATCATGCATTTCATCCTCATCAAATACTGCCCAGCAGCGTGCACAGGTATGACCATTGAATTTTTCTACTTTGATATAGCTTGTCTCAAATTCTTCCAAGCCTTCTGTTTCATCTGTCAATTCACATTTTGAAACGATGAACATCAGCTTCAGTGTATCTTTTAACTTTTCAACATCGGCAAACGCTTTCTTTAATGAAAGGGTTACTTTTGCTTCCAATGATTTTCCAATCACTTTATCATTACGCTTAACTTCCAATGCTTTCAGCACATCTTTTCTTACTTCCATGAATTGCGTCATTAAATGATTTGCTTCTTCTAAATGCGGTAAAGCAAGCACTTCCGGCATTTTTTCCAAACAGATTGACACTGCTTTTTCTTCGCCGAAATCAAAGTAGTCATGTAATTCTTCGGTAGTGAATACTAAGATTGGTGCATACAAGCGAGTCAATGCTTTTAAGTTATAATAAAGCACAGTCTGTACCTGACGACGTCTCTTATTATCCTCTTTTTCGATGTATAAGATATCTTTAGTGAAATCCCCATAGAAAGCACTTAACACATTGATCATATAATTAGACATCAGCTGATTGGCTTCTGAGAAATCATAGCGGTCATACGCATCCATGGTTTGTGTAATCACATCATTTAACTGCCCTAATACATATTCATCAACTAATTCAAGATCATCTAAGCTGACTAAGTCTTTGACCTTAAAGCCGTTTAGATTTCCTAATAAGAAGCGCAGTGTATTTCTGATCTTACGATAGCCCTCGGCAATCTGTTTCATGATCTCATCACTGATGCGGACATCTGATTGATAAGCTACAGAAGTTGCCCATAGACGTACAACATCGGCTCCGTATTGGTTCACTAATTTGATAGGATCTACTACATTTCCTAATGATTTAGACATTTTATTGCCTTTTCCATCTAATACAAATCCATGAGATAAAACAGATTTATAAGGTGCTTTTCCATAAACTGCGGTACCGATGATCAGTGACGAGTTGAACCACCCACGATACTGGTCACTTCCTTCGAAGTAAAGCTCCATTGGGTAATACCCTAATCTTTCTTTCATACACCCAGTGTGACTTGATCCTGAATCGAACCACACATCCATGATATCTGTTTCTTTTTTAAAGATGCCATTTGGTGAATGCTCATTGGTATAGCCTTCCGGCAGCAAGCTTGCTTCATCTTTTTCAAACCAAATATTTGATCCGAATTCTCTGAATAAATCAGAAATATGCTTAAAGACCGCTTCATCCATCACCGGTGTTCCGTCTTCACAGTAGAAGATTGGGATTGGGACACCCCAAGAACGCTGACGTGAAATACACCAATCTCCACGATCCTTGATCATATTATAGATACGGATATGTCCCCATGGGTTCAGCCATTTTGTGTTATCGATCTCGCTTAGCAATTTGTCTCTGATCTTATCGATTGAGCAGAACCATTGTGCCGTCGCTCTGAAGATAACCGGTTTTTTAGTACGCCAGTCATGCGGATAAGAGTGGGTAATGAACTCTAAATGCAGCAGATGTCCTAATTCTTCCAGTTTTAATCCTACTGTTTTATTGGCTGCATCAACATGCTGACCAGCTAGGAATTCTCCGGCTTCTTCCATCATCTTTCCTTTTTCATCGACCGGACATAAAACCGGCAGGTGATAAAGATTTCCGACATTAAAGTCATCTACCCCATGTCCGGGTGCTGTATGCACACATCCGGTCCCCGCTTCATCGGTAACATGATCCCCTAAGATCACTAAAGTTTCTCTTTCATAATAAGGATCGATATCTTTGAATGGATGCGCACAGGTAATCTTTTCTAATTCCTGTCCTTTGAAAGTCTTTAAGATGTCGTGTTTTTCAAGACCGAATTTCTCACAAAGTTCGTCTACTTTGCTTTCCAGCATGATCAGTTTTCCTTTTTCTGTATCGACTACTGCATAAACTAAATTGGCATTTAAACAGATTCCGGTATTTGCTGGGATAGTCCAAGGCGTTGTTGTCCAGATCACGAATTTTTCATCACCGTCTAAAACACCTTTTCCATCTAAGACATCAAATGTAACGAAGATCGTTGGTGATTTTACATCATAATATTCGATTTCCGCTTCAGCCAAAGCCGATTCAGAAGAATATGACCAATAGACCGGTTTCTTTCCTTTATAGATCAATCCATCCATAGCCATCTTCGCAAATACTTCAATCTGATTCGCCTCAAAGCTTTTATGCAATGTTAAATATGGGTGGTCATAATCTGCCATGGTTCCCATACGTACTAGTTGTTCTTTTTGCTTGTTGACTTGTTCTAAAGCGTATTCTTCACATTTCTTGCGGAATTCGCTGACACTCATCGTTTTACGGTTAACCCCTAATTTTTGAATCGCACTTTCGATTGGCAGTCCATGTGTATCCCATCCCGGGATATAAGGCACATAATACCCTTCCATCTGTTTTGTTCTGACAATCACATCTTTGATTACTTTATTAAGCATATGCCCCATATGCATATTTCCATTGGCATAGGGAGGTCCGTCATGAAAAGCAAACGGCTTATTTTCTTTAGTAGCGTCATCTACTAATTGATACAGTCCCATTTCTTTCCATCTTTCCACAAACTTAGGTTCTTTTTTATTCAAGTTTCCACGCATTTCAAAATCTGTTTTCGGCATCAGTAATGTGTCTTTATAATTCATCTTTTTTCCCTCCTAATAAAAAAAGACGTCCTGTCAAAGGACGTCATAATTAACGCGGTACCACCTTCGTTCATGCTTGCGCATGCCCTTAGCATCTTAACGCGATGAACGGCTAACCCTACTCATCTTTCAGGCAGCAACTCCAGAGTGATTCTGCAAAATGCCATTGTCAGTTCTCACCAGCCACTGACTCTCTTAAATGGGAATTCTTTTGCACTGTCTCTTTCTTCGTTGTTTATTCTTCACTGCTTTGATTTTCTGATTCCTTGATCAAATAGAATATCTCTGACTGATCAATTGTATCCAATAGATCTTTTGACATCTTTTCAACATTCGCTCGAAAAGCAATCGCCTGATCCTTGTAACCTTCTACTTCGTTGTTCAGGGTACGAACATAATCCAATGACTCTTTCAAGATCATATTGGCATTGCGCTTTGCCTTTTCGATCAAATCACTCGCTTCTTTCAAAGCCAGTCTAGCAATTTCCTCATTGGTTTTTTCTGTGATATTGACGCGATGAGCAAGCAGCTCATTTTGTTTAACAAGTGTTTCTTTTGCTTGTTTAAGTGTTTCGATTTCACTGTCTTTAAGTTGTATGATCTCATCATTCTTTTTTACATATTCATCGACCATATGCTTATTATAGCCTCGAAACTGTTTCTTAAACTCCATACCACTCATCCCCTTACTTATAAAAATATCCTTCAACGACATGATTTCCCTGCTTTGTTAAACGCATCGAATCGACTAATTTAACACGTCCATGGCGCTTAAAAGATATGACATCATTATTATTACACAAAAAATTGTTTTCGACAACCTCTTTATGATTAACTTTTACAAAACCAGCCTGAATATACCGATTTACTTCATTTCTTGATAAACGGTAAAAGGTAGCTAACAATACATCTAAACGAAACGAACGAACAAAGAATGTTTTTATCTGATATTCAATCTGACTGGTGATGGTCTGATCGGTTTCCTTTAAACGAACCTTGGCTCGCCCGGCACTTTTAAAATCCATCTCCAACAAGCGTGAGACTTGTTTATCACAGGCAAAATAGATACCATCATGAATCACAATATCACCAAACAATTCTCTTTTGACTCCTAATGCCATCAATGCACCTAGAATATCAGAGTGCTTTAATGTTTCAAACTTGCTTGGATAGAGCACTTCAAACACACAGATTTCATAATCCTCCGGATTCAAAGAAAAATAGCTGGGCGCAATCAGACAACGCTGCATTTCCGCATTCTCAATCCCTCCATAAAATTCTGCTTTTAAATCATGATTTCTGCCAATCAGAGCTTTCACGATCGATTGATGATAAGGGCTCAGAAATCCGCTGAGATAAAAAGTCTGCTGAACACTGACATGATCGATAATCGACAGCATCCTTTTCACAAATTCCTCTTCCCCTTTAAAATGTACTATAATATTATCCATATCCACAATAAAAAGAAGCTAAACGCTTCTTATATTATCCTTCCATGACGTCATCACTGTCATCCATTGTGATGCTTCCGTCTACGGCAATATTACGAGGTGTACACAAGAAGATCTTAGGCCCGATCTGCTGTATATCCCCATCAATCGCAAAAATAACACCACTCAAGAAATCAACAACACGCTTTGATTGTTCTTTTTGTAAACGATGTAAATTTACGACAGCTGCTTTCTTTTGTTTTAAGAAACTTGCTATGTCCTGTGTTTCGCTATATGCTCTAGGTTCAAAAAGTACTAATTGACTATCTTTACTCACGCCAAATTTTTTCACTGCATCCGTAGTGCGTGCTGAGTGAGGCTTTTCAAACATACTTGTTTTTGGGTCAACATCTACTTCTTCAACGTAGGGTTCTTCGTATTCGTCATCTTCTTCTGGCGCAAAAATCCAGTCTTTTAATTTGCCCATAATACTTCCTCCTATAAAATCATTTATAGTATAGCATATTTTAAATTAAATACCAAGAAAGTCAGCAAAAAATATTGACTAATATCACATCTTTTCCGATCGATACAATGTTTTCAATCGGTATCACAATGACGTTTGGTTCTTTCAAAAATTTAAGATAATTGATGATCGATCTTTGTTCGACAATGATCGCGCAAATCTTCGCTAATTGAGGATCAATATCCACATCACAGACATAGCCGATGCGGCATCCGTTTTCTACATTAATGACATCTTTGCATTGCAATTCTAACAGTCTCATGCTATCCCCCCAATATTAATATATTAGGACATGAGCTCTTTTAATCTAAAAATCACATTTTTTTCTAATCTTGATACCTGTGCCTGAGATACTTTCAAGCTTTCCGCAATCTCATTTTGGGTTTTATCTAAGAAATAACGTTCATTGATGATCCAGCGTTCTTTATCATCTAATTTCTTAATTGCATCTTTTAATGCCATTTTATTGAGGACATCCCCCATATCTTTGGTTTTATCAAACAGCTGGTCGATTAAATTGAGATTATCATTTTCCATTCCTTTAGGCTGTTCAAAGATAGATTGCACACACTGCAAAGAAGACATTGCTTCATTGATTTCTTTTTCACTAAGTCCCGTCAGTGCCATCAGTTCTTCATTGTTTGGTTCTTTCGCATATGCATTTATGTACTCCTCTTTTTTATTCATGATTAAATAGGCATGATCACGAATCGTACGAGAAATTTTAATCGGTGAAAAATCACGTAAATAACGTTTAATTTCGCCTATAATTAAAGGGACTGCATAGGTTGAAAACTGAACATCCAATTCCAAATTAAAGTTATCAATGGCTTTGATCAAACCTACTACCCCAATTTGAAACAGATCATCCATATTGTCCGTTCTTCGTGAGTAGCGAGACACCATAGAAAGTACTAATTTTAAGTTTCCTAGTATCATCTCATCACGTAAATGAAGATCGTTTGTATCACGATATCGTCTTAATAAATCTTTCATCTCTGCATTCTTTAATACCGTTAAATGACTTGTATCAATGCCTGAAATGTCTACTTTATATTTCGACATCCTTTTGCCTCCTTTTGTCTATATGGATAGTTTTAACGGTTTTCTTGTCTTTATACCTAAAGAAAAAAAGTAGATAAATATCTACTTTAGACTTGTGTTTTATTCAATTTATTTCTTAATTTTTTTATTACTTTCTTTTCTAAACGTGAAATATAAGACTGCGAAATGCCAAGCATATCTGCCACATCTTTTTGCGTTAATTCATTTTGTCCGGTCAGTCCGTAACGCATCAGCAGGATTTTGCGCTCACGTTCGTTTAATTCATCAATGGCTTCATAAAGCTGTTCCCGCTGTTCGTTGCCTTCAATCTCTTTATTCACGATATCCACATCTGTTCCCACGATATCCGATAACAGCAATTCGTTCCCATCATAATCCACATTCAATGGTTCATCCAAAGAAATCTCTAAGCGAATACGATTATTTTTACGCAAAAACATTAAAATTTCATTTTCAATACAACGTGTTGCATAGGTCGCTAATTTTATATTTTTATCCATCTTAAAGGTATTTACCGCTTTAATCAGTCCGATGGTTCCAATGCTGATTAAATCTTCGATTCCACCGTTATTGGCATTATCATATTTCTTAGCGACATATACCACTAAGCGCAGATTATGTTCAATCAACTGATCCCGTGCAGATAATGAGCCTTGCGATAATTCAATTAAAGCCTGCATTTCTTCTTCCGCATTCAGCGGAGAAGGCAAGATATCATTACGTCCAATATAAAAAACACTATTGGCATCAAACAAACTTAATAAAAAATGTAAAAACTGCATATCCTCACCCCTTATATAGTAAAGCCACATTCAGTAAACAATCACCATCAATGCTCATCTCACTGACAATGCCTAAATAACTTTCGACATACCTTTCTTTTCCGATTTGTATATTGCGCAGATAAACGATTTTGATATCACTATAGCCACTGACTGTCTGAATCTCAATCGTTTCATAACTGTCTTCTTTTAAGAGACCTTCTTTAATAAAGATAATCGGAATCCCCTGATAAGTCGCTTTATTTCCGGTATCCAGATAGCCTTTTAACTGGTAATCTTTTCCACGATAAGTAAACTGCACCGGATAATAAAGCTGCTTTAAGGCAAGATTTCTTTTTAAAAAGAAGGCATGTGCCAAATAACACACGATAATAATGGACAAGAAAACAATATTGATCAATAGATTCTCAAAACGATAGATAATGAATATTCCATGCTGAAACGTAGAATATGTATTGATCTTTAATAATACAAAAACAAAAAAATGATATGAAATCATATAAGAACAATAAAAAAGGAAGCTTTCTTTTTTATAGAATAAGAGATGGATCAAAAAGATTATGAAATACATCATCAAACTAGGTAATTTAATATAAAGATTAAAGGAAATTAAAGAAATTAGAATCAAATAAACGATGATTTCTTTTTTTATCAGTAATTTATTGACAAAAATCAAAGCTGACAGGAAACAGATTCCATGCAGTAAGATTTGTTGTAGGATAATACTTTCGATATAGACTTCCATCGATCCACCTCCATTACATCATAGTCGTTTATTCATGCAAAACTTGTCGATTAGTCAAGACTGTACTATAATTATTCAAAAGGGAGATGAAACCGTGGATTTAAAAATATCGGAAATGATGACAATGCAGGAAGAACTCTATCAGGCTAATAAAGAGGATTGGTCTCCGATTGTTCCGGCAACAGGAAAAAGCAAGTTACTGTGGATGATCGAGGAAGTCGGTGAAGTTATTTCGATCATCAAAAAGAAATCAGAAGAGGATATCATGAATGACCCTATCGTAAGGGAAGCTTTTGTTGAAGAAATGGCAGATGTCATGATGTACTACCAGGACGTTCTGCGCTGCTACCAAGTCAGCAGTGAGGAAATCTCGAATGTGTATATGAAAAAACATCAGCGTAATCTTGAACGTCACTTCAAGCAAGAGCATGCTTCATATTTAAAAAAGGAGAGCAAATAAATGCTCCCCTTATTTTTTCAAGGATTCACTGATAGCACTGATAATCGTAGAACGGAAATTACCGTCTTCTAAAGCATTGACACCTAAAATTGTGAATCCGCCCGGCGAACACACCTGATCCTTTAAAATTCCCGGATGAAGTTTTGTTGTTAACTGCATTTTTCCTGCTCCAACTACCGTCTGACTGGCTAATTTATAGGCAAGATCACGTGGCATGCCTTGTTTGACTCCGCCATCTGCCATCGCTTCAATGAACATATAAAGATAAGCCGGACTGCATCCGCTCATGGCACCGCCAACTCCCATTAAATGACTTGGCAGGATTTCCACTTCACCAATACTTTCAAATAGTCCTTTTGCAAACTCCAATTCCTCGTCAGTTAAAGAATGACTGGCTTCTAAAAGCGACATCCCCTCACCTACCAGACAAGGCGTATTGGGCATAATAAATAAATGACGGGTTGTTTCATCAAGCAGCGTATTATAGCGTTCAAAATCATACCCTAAAGCAATTGACAGCAAGGCTTTATGCTTTAAGCGATCTCTTTGTGCCAAGATGGTTTCGTCAATCCCATTCGGCTTAATAGCGATCATCACCATCTCACAACGATCAATCAGTTCCTCAATCGTTGCACAAAGGAGGACCTTTGACTCCATGGCAAAGATCTTTGCCTTATCTGCATCAATATCATAGACGCACACTTCTTCCGGCTTTAAATAATGCTGCTTCAATGCCCCCTTTAAAATAGCTGAGCCCATATTTCCAATTCCGATAAATCCTAACATCTTCATTCTCCTCTCTGATAAAAAAAGACACCTGACGTGTCTTTTCAATATTAGTTTCTTCTGCTTTGCAAGAATACTGAGTATTCTTCATCATCGTCATCATCATAATCATCTTCTTCGATTGGAGAAGCATTTCTTCTTCCGCCAACCGGAACAGTTGATTCAAATCGTGGTGATGATGTTCTTACTCCTGGTTTTGCATTGAATGTAGGCATCGTTTGTTCAACGTTTTCTTCGAATCCGGTAGCAATAACCGTAACGATCACATTATCGTCTAAGCTTTCATTAATCGCTACCCCAAAGATAGTATTCAAGTCACTGCCAACGGCATCACGAATCACTTCAACAGCAGTATTAGCATCATAAAGAGATAATGATTCTCCGCCGGTAACATTAATGATGGCATCTTTAGCACCTTCAATAGACACTTCCAATAATGGGGAAGAGATAGCACGCTGAGCAGCTTCCACCGCCTTATTTTCACCGTTAGCCATCCCGATTCCAATCAGGGCTTTTCCACGATCTGCCATAACTGATTTAATATCGGCGAAGTCTAAGTTGATAAATGCTGGAATAGCAATTAAATCTGTGATTGTCTGAACCCCTTGACGAAGCACATTATCGGCTTCTCTGAATGATTCTTTTAAGGGTTTATTTCCAATGATTTCCAATAAACGGTCGTTTGAAACAATAATGATTGAATCAACGTTTTCTGAAAATTCTTCAATCCCCTGCAATGCCTGACTACTACGTTTCGGTCCTTCAAACGTGAATGGTTTTGTAACGACACCGACTGTTAATGCACCTAAATCTTTTGCGATTTTCGCAATAACCGGAGCAGCTCCTGTTCCAGTTCCGCCACCCATTCCGGCAGCCACGAAAATCATGTTGGCACCTGCTAAGGCAGCTCTGATTTCTTCTTCTGATTCCTGAGCAGCTTTACGTCCGATCTCCGGATTTCCGCCAGCTCCTAATCCTTTAGTTAGTTCTTTTCCCAATACCAATTGGTTTTTAACGTTAATTCCTTTTAATATTTGAGCATCGGTATTAGCAACATAAAATTCAACTCCTTGAACTCCATCATCCACCATGCGGTTAACTGCATTGCAGCCCCCGCCTCCGACACCGATTACTTTAATTTTTGCGACAGTTGCCATTCCGTTTGAATCCATTCTATTCTCCTCCATTATTCCTCTTCTGTGACAAAGCGATCAATTAGTTTTTTTATTTTTCCTTCAGTAGGATTCGTATTTGTTTTCGTTAGTCCCTTAAATCGAAGAGACATCGTATTGGAAATATCCGGCAATACGACCGATGATATGACATCTCCATATATCTTGTTTCGATCCACTAGGTAATAGATCATCCCCAATGCTGAAACGTAATTCATTTTTCTAACACCAATTGCCTGCGGACGATAACACCTTACCGGTCTGCCCAGTACATTTCTTGCGACCTTATCGAACCCTTCGATTTCAGCCCCACCGCCGATAATGACAATTTCATATTTCTTGTCTTCACCGAGGATCGCTAATTTCTCTTTCACTTTAAGCATTAACTCTTCTACTCCGCCATACAGCAGCATAGAAAGATCATATTTCGTATAGTTGTGTACTTCGCTGCCATCTTTCGTAGAATGAATGATATCCTGTTCCTTCATTTCCACATTGCAGCTTCCGTATTTGATTTTATAGGTTTCTGCTTTAGCAATTGGAATCTGCCAGTTCATAGCGACTTTCTTGGATAAATCATATCCGCCTTCCGCCGTTAACGTGACATATTTTAAGAAGCCATCTTCAAAGTATGAAATAGTAGACGAATGATGTCCGACATCGACCAGCACTGCTCCATCATGCAAATAAGCTTCATCAAATACTTCTTTTGCAGCTGAGTAGGCATTGATGCTGACATATAGAATATCCAAGCCTGATCCTTCCACCACACGAATGTAAGGGTAAAGAATTTTCTTGGTCGTCGTAATCGCCAGTGCATCTACTTTAATTGAATAAGCGGTCTTATTCAAAGGCGCTTCATAGCTTGACTGCTCCCCAAAATAATACATCACCGGAATCATCGAAACGAGAGCTTCATTCTTTCTTCTTTCAAACTTAGAAGCTTTTCCCAGTGCTTTTTCAATATCTGCTGAACGGATTTTATGGTCCGTTGATAAGATCTGAGCACTGCCGCTCACAGAATAAAGACGGCATTGATTTGCCGGGATATTAAGCAGCACGCTTGTAATTTTTGCATCCAGTGAAGCTTCTGCTTCTTGAATCAGTTTAGCAATATCCTGCTTCACTGCTTCCTCATCAATAATGAGCCCTTTTTTAATTCCATGTGATGGGAGATGACTTGCAAATAACACCTGTACGTTGGTATTGAGCATTTCTCCAACCACCAATTTGATTGTTGAAGATCCAATATCCAAACTAGCATAGACTTTCTTCACAATATCACCATCCTTATAATATACTACTTCCTCATAATATCATATTTATCCTCAGTTTTAAATACTTTTCCAAGATGTTGAGAAGGAAATTACCAAAAAATCTGACTAATTTTTATCATCTTCGTTAAATTGCGAAAACAATATCTTGTTTGTCTTCGATTATTTTATAACCGATAGATTTATAGGCTCTGTTTGATATTGGATTATTCTGATCTACATAAAGACAGGCGAACTCATTTTGACGAGCAAAAACCACTTTCGCCACTTCACTCATCATCTGTTTAGCATAACCCTTCCCACGGTATTGCGGCAAGGTATAAACCATCCCAACAGACACCCCGCGAATCAGTTGACGAGTAATCGCACACATTGCCACTTTCTTGTCATTAACCTCATAAAAGAATAGTTCTTGATTTTCAATATGATGGCTCATAGTCGGGCGATAGCTTTCTGCATCGACTTTCTCATGAAAACAGTCTTCATAAAACCCCTCATAGCAAGATAAAGCAAAATCAAGATCATCAAGAGTCGCCAAAACTAGCTTTCCTGTCGAAATTTGTTCGATTAATTCACCATTTTTTAATTCCATAATATCCATTTTAGTACGGATCTGATAGTCTTTGATACATCCGATTTTTAGATATAAATCGGCGATTTCTTTTGAGGTATTGATTCCTGTAATCTCAATCTTTTCTGTTTTCAAATAATCAATTAATGTCTGAATCATCTCCGCACTGACGTCATTAACTGCATGGATCAGCATGCGATATGGGCGAGTATATTGAAAAAACAGATAAGTCCTCTGATCATCTTCAACAGTTCCGATCAAGCAGTCTGATAGCGGATCCTCGATCGCTCTTTGACAGTTGGTTATAATTAATTGGTAGACTGCTTCTTTCATTAATAATTCTTCTTGATAACGTTCATAAAATTCGCTTGGTTCATAACGTTTTGCTTTCATAAATTTCTCCTTTTTTAAAAAAGATTAGGTTTCCCTAATCACAGGCACGCTGATAGACATGTCCGCCCAGAAAATCAAAATAGCAATTTTCCGAGTTCTGACTCACCACCGTATTATAATATTGTAATTGATAGACCATATCATCGATACGGACATAGCTTTCTTTATTGTCATCACTTAAAAGCTTCACTCTTAAAGGATCGCTTTCCTGCGGTTCAAACATGATATCCGATAATTGAGTACGGACGCTCTCATCGACTTGAGCAAAGTTCTCCGCAAACTGCTTTAAGATTTCTTCATCATTGAATTGACTCAGCTGCGGCAGAGACTGTACTTTTCGAATAAGCTCCGGATCGCTGATGTCTTTCATCGTTCCATTATCAAAGATCACTTTTGCGCTTCCTTCCTGCATCTGATAAGCGATTGGGGCACTTTCGGTAATAGAGACGGTTAATCCATCAAAAATACTCTTTTCTACCGCAACACTTTTGATTCCGGAAATTTTGCTGACACGATCCTTGATCGCTGACGACCAGCAAAATAAGCGAATGCTGTTCTCATCACAATTCATCGCCTGTTGGATTTCCTCATTGCTGATGAAATGGTTGCCGGAAATATGAATCGTTTGCAGTCTTGAATACGGACTGTAGAAATAAGCGCCTAAAGCTACCGCAATAAGCAGGATTAAAAAGACACGCAAACGTCTGACACGTCTTTTCTTTTTATAAGTTTTCTTAATCGTTTCTGCTGGGTTTTGATCGTATTCATTAATTCTTTGCTTCTTTTTCTTGCTCATGATTTACCAGTTCATAAAACGCACTTCAGTATGCAGTTCTACTTGAAAGCGTTCCATCACAAGAGATTGAATATGTTCGATCAAATTTTTTATATCCTGAGCAGAAGCATAGCCACTGTTGACAATGAAATTAGAATGTTTTGTTGATACTCTTGCATGTCCGATGCTGTATCCACGCAATCCGCATTCATCAATGTATTTCCATGCCGGATGCATGTCCGGATTACGAAAAACACTGCCAGCACAAGGACGATCCCAAGGCTGAGTAGCCATACGTTTTGCCTTACGGTTTTTCATAACTTCTTTTATTTCCTCTTTATCGCCTGGCATCAATTCAAATTTAGCTTCCAACACCACCCAATCAGGATGATCTTGCAAGATAGAATAGCGATACGAAAACTGCATCTCCTCATTTTTATACGTAATGATTGCGCCATCTCCGTTTAAAAGGGTCACTTCTGACAGCACAGCTGCCACATCACTCAAATATGCCCCGGCATTCATATAGACAACTCCGCCGACACTGGCTGGAATACCGGAAATAAATTCTAAACCGCTTAATCCATGATTGGCGGCAGATAATGCCATCTTAATCACCGAAGCGCCGGCTTGTGCAGTAACCATCTGGTCACTAATCTCAATCTTATTAAAATACTGATTCAACGATAAGATAAGTCCATCAAATTCTTTATCAGAAAATAAAACATTAGATCCCCTGCCAATAACATAATAAGGGATATGATGTTTTTTAATTACTTTCATGATCGTTTGTAAAGCGGGAATGTCTTTGACTTCGATAAAGGCTCTTGCCGGTCCCCCGACTTTATAGGTAGTATGTTTATACATGGGTTCAAATTCTAAAATATCTCCCACTTCTGCTTCATTTAATTGTGTGATAATCGCTTCAAAATTCATAAACATTCCTCTACTTTCCAATCAACTCCATCATGACTTTACTAATATCTGCACAGGCATTGACTTTTCCTAATTTCTTTGCATTTTCTTTCATTGTAACCAGTGTAAATGTATCATTAAACAGAGTATCGATTTCTTCAATCAGACGATCACTGGTCAATTCAGTTTCCTTCATCATTTTTGCTGCCTGCTTATTTACAAGTTCCATCGCATTGTATTCTTGATGATTGCTTGCTACATAGGGACTAGGAATCAAGATCATCGCGGATCCTAAAGCCGTTAATTCCGCAATCGTCGAAGCGCCGGCACGACTAACGACAAGGTCACAGGCACTTAGCAAACTTGGCATATCGTTAATATAAGGCACGATAGATACGTTATGGGGTACCTGTTTAACTTCTTGAATCATTTTATCATAGCCGTTTTTACCTGTCACTAAAATGATCTGATACGTTTTATCTTTAAATTTCTCAACAGTATTCTTTAAGATATCATTAACTGTTGCCGAACCTAAGCTGCCCATGACGATCAGCACTGTTTTTTTACTTGGATCTAAATGATATTTCTTTTTGATATCCGGATCCTTCTTGCTTGCTACAACCTCTGTCGCACGGGGATTTCCTAACAACAGTGTTTTTTCTTTAGGAAAATTTTCATAAGCCTTATCATAGCAGCAGATAATCTTGTCTACTCTTTTGATCAAGATTTTATTGGCTAAGCCGATCAATGAATTTTGTTCATGGATCATTGTTTTTACACCTAATGAACTCGCCGACATCACAATCGATGCACTGACATAGCCGCCAAATCCAATGACTAAATCCGGTTTAAATTCCTTTACGATCTTCTTGGTCACTCTAAGAGATGCCGCAAAAACACCTAAGGCTTTTGCTTTTTGCAGCGGGTTTCCTGCAAGCCCTAAAACGTGAACTCCTTTATATGCATATCCCATTTCCGGGATGACTTTCGATTCTAAACGATTCGTTGTCCCAACAAATAAAAACTCTGTTGAGTCATAATGCGATTCTATATATTTCGCCAGAGCAATGGCCGGATATAAGTGTCCGCCTGTTCCTCCTGTCGCAAAGATGATTTTCATATTCATCACTCCTCAACTTCATAGTATATCATATTATCCGTTAAATTGTTCAATATTTATTAATATTCCCACACAGGTCATAACGATGGTTAAACTGGTTCCACCATACGACATAAACGGCAATGTTACCCCTGTAACGGGGAATAATCCCACGACTACCCCTAAGTTGATCATAATCTGAATACCGAGCATTGCAGTGATCCCCAAAGCTAGAAAAGTACCGAATAAATCTTTTGCCTCAAGGGCAATGCGAACCCCTCGAATAATTAAATAAAGGTACAGACAGACCACTAATCCGGCGCCAATCAAGCCAAATTCTTCACAGATAATGGCAAAGATAAAATCGGTCTGCGGTTCCGGCAAATAGAAATGCTTTTGTACACTGTTGTCAAAGCCAACCCCTAATAAACCACCGGGACCGATCGCATATAAAGACTGAATCATTTGAAATCCGCTTCCTAACGGATCTTGGAAAGGATCTAAATAAGCAACGATACGTGCTAATCGATATGGTGCAGAGGCAATCAGTCCGACTAATCCGGCAATACCGCCGATCCCCAGCCAAACAAAATAAATAAACTTAAACGGAGAAGCGATAATCATAATCACAATGCTTGCCAGCATAACCACACCGGTTCCAAAATCAGGCTGCAGCATGATTAAGGCAAAGCCTAGAAATGCTACGACCAGCAGCGTTAATGCATAACGTGCTTTTTTTAAATAATGATAGTAAATGCTGATATACTTGGCAGCAAAAATAATCATTCCGATCTTAAAGAGTTCGGAAGGTTGCAGGGAAATAGAGCCAACTGCAAACCATGATCGTGATCCTCCACGTACCATTCCTAATCCGGGAATCAAAACCAGTATCAATAGAATAAAGCAAACGATTAAAATTTTAAGGGCATGTTTTTGATAGAAATGATAGTCAATATGTATCGTACAAAACATTCCCACTAAACCCACTACGGCAAATAAAGCCTGTCTTTTAATATAATAGAAGCTGTCATTGAATTTGGCCTCTGCCCAGATATGACTGGAGCTGTACACCATGACTAACCCAATTGCGACTAAAATTAAAGTGGCTATTAACAAACGCTTTTTTTTCATATATTTTCACCCATTTATAATATATAAAAAAAGAGTGTGACTTATTCACACTCTAACGGATTTATAATTTGTATATTTTATGCTTTGAAATGCGTGATTAATATTAAAAATATTTATCATGAATTGGTCACAAGAATTTTGATTATTATAGTTTAGCGACGATATGCTTTCCTTGAATATAGACAAGCCATTATAGTCATTGAGAACAAGTGTTGTACATTGAAATACTTATTTTCCTCGCATAAGATATTCTAACTAATTTATAATTCAAGTACTCAATTCATAAACCTGTAGAATATAATTTTTATTTAATATCACATTGTATGGTTTATAATTTTTTAGATATGTTCCTGCATTGATAAAGTATTTGCATACTTATTTTACTATATCTTTATCTTCTTTATATGTCGCTCCGAACCATTAATCATACGATTCTAAGACTTCCGCACTCGCTTTATGCGCTTTTAACAAGTTTCTGATGATTGTTGGTAGTAAGTATTCTGATTTCATATCTTCTTTATCTAATGATATCTTTTTCCCATTTGTCATAGTTTTTTCATCAATACATTCAATATTATGGTTTTCTACAATATCAATAAGTTTATGATTATCTTCTTGACATACTTCTCTTGTAACTCCACCATTGTCACTTAATGGATTCTTTAATACAAATCCTACCATAATGGTAATACATCACCCCCTGTTGGTGTTGTTGAATACTTATAGGCCTCTTTGTATGCATCATTTCCATAGTAATCATTAGCATTGATTACTAAGAATAACTCATTAACAGGATTCTTACATACTAATACAGCCCGTTCTATTCCCTATGGTTTTATTTTATCTTAGCATGTTTTCTATATTTATCAGGAATCAAATTTTTGAAACATATATTCTACTTTGACTTTCTTTTTCATTCTTTGCTCTATGATTTCATCAAAGTCTTTTCTTATCATAAAGACCTCTTGTTTAAAACCGGCTTCTAAGACATCATAGATTGGATTAATCCATGCTAATTTCACCATGAGCCCCTATCTCAGTTCCAATTTTCTAATTTCCCCACCAAAACCTCTTCCTATACCCGCTACCATCACAGCTAATACTACATCTTTTATATCAGTTCACTCCTTGTTTACTTAAACACTTTTATTCTATTTCACAAATTTTGAATGTAAGTTTAAAGCCTATTTTTTATAATATTCTTAAGTTTTGTAGGAAGTATACCTGAAACAAATGATTTAATTTCTACAAGACAAAAAAAGTTAATCAGAGAATTTGCTATCATTTTTTTTCTTAAAGTTGATTTGCAAGCAAATTCAAAGTCTTTCATCTGTTTATATTTTTCTTTAAATTCATTTCTTAACTCATGTGCTATAGAAGGATGTTTCAACTGTTTTTCATAATCATATGCTTCTGAAGGAGGACGTTTTACGGCTTTAATTAAGTTTTCATTTAACAAACTATTTAACAGATAATGTCCCTTATCATTATTAACAATAATACAAGATATATTTTCCGACAAAAAATTTTCTATTGGAGCTTTTTGACCAAATCCGGAAAAATCAGATATTGTCAAATCACCTATTCTTCTATCCTGCGCATATTTACAATTATAACAATTTTCCCTATAAATTAAGGCCTTGTGATAGCCAATTTGATATACATCATTATCCTTAACTTTTTTATGATATATACATTCATTCTTATCATAGAGCGAAAAAACAAAATTATTTGTTTTATAATTAGGATCACGAAAGAAAATACTATTTATAGTTTTATGGCTTTTTTCCCTTATACTTTTTATATGTGATTTAAAATAAGAAGTTGGAGCAAATCCATGACAAATAATATCTACTGTATACAACAAATTATATTGTCTATGTTTTTCTATTTTTCTTTTAATTGCAGCAACCTGACATGGGACACCGATAAATAAAGTAGTAACTCCATTATCTAAATTCAATTTTATTGCATCAAAACACAAACTTATATCACTATAAACATACTTAGAGTTTTTAAATCTATCATACATATCAGAGTTAGATGTAACAATTTGGACAGCTTCAAAATCATCGTTTAGATAGCAACCAGAAACCATCCAATTTTTTTTGTTAGCTAAATGGTATAGCGTAGTAGCAATTCCACCTGATGCAGAAGTTTCTCTAATACTTTTATCTACTGCATAAGCTGCGTATACAGAATTTGATTTTTTATTTAGTTTAATAGGATTTAAACTTGGACAAACTTGTTCACACAGTCCACATTTAATACATAAATCATAATTAATTTTAGGATATATGCATCCTAATTCATCCTCTTTAAAATCTATACATCCTTTAGGGCAAATATTTTGACATAACTTACAAGCTGTACAATCTTCTTTTAAACAAATGCCTGACATTTTATTTCCCATCATTTCCAATAAATCCTAACAATAATTTTTGAGATTCCACCCTAAATTTATTAATATTTCTATTTACTAAATTATAATCTATTTTTTCTTCGAGTAATTTCTTATCATATTTTATAAATTCAAGATTTCTATTCGTCACTCCAGATATTTCTATTAAATTTTCCATACGACCTTTATAATTCCTATTAAAATAATAGAACTCTTTATTGAATAACAAAGAGAAAATAACCCCATGATAAGAAGCCGTAACAACATACTCAGCATTAAATATCAAAGATAAAAAATCTTCTATTGATTCAGGCCATATATTTTGGATATTTTGATTTTCTTTACCATTATTTATAAAAAGAACTTTCAACCCATTATCTTTAGCGATTTTTCTTGCAAAATCAAAAACCATATTTTTTTCGTCTCTAAAATAGATAAGAACATACTTTTTATTTTCAATGTTTTTGATAAATTTTAACCAATATTTTTTTTCGATAAGAATAGTTGGATCACACACTACATTGATTTTCTTTTTTGTAATATCTTCCAACTCATTTAATGCATTAGGTTCTCGAACTGATATGTAATTAAAACATGACAAATACTTATTAGACATTTGTTTTTGCCAATCTGTTAAATCTTCATTATCCAACCCTAAACTTGTTGCATATGAAATTTTACTTTTATTTCGATTTGCAAAATTCAAAAAATATGTACTATCATATTCGGTAATATGTTCATGCCATAGAATATCACTACCAACAACAAAGCAATCATATATCTCATTTGACTTTTCAATATTTTCTTTGAAATATTGATTTTTACTTATGTTTAAGTTTTCATTTGAAAATCTTTCCATTTCCTTATATTTTCTTTTTATCGGTGGATAAATTAGTATAGTTTTAAGAACATCTTTCAATTTAAAATAATTAATATTTTTCATTGGTAATTCTTTTCTAATAATAGCTTCACATTGATAATCAATTACTTCAACATTTCTATAATGTTGATTTAAAAAAGCAAATAATCCAGTTGTTTGTAACAATGATCCAAAATTTGTTGTATCATGAAAAGTTATAATTCCTATTTTCATTTTAGCCCCTCTTTCCTTTTAAAAATAAATTAAT
>JAQENU010000009.1 GCA_027676805.1 Coprobacillaceae bacterium UN01-12pH3A
TTATCAGGAAGTACAACGATAAGTGGAACAATAGCGGTAGCTGAGCTGCCAATGAACATAACAAAGGATAAGACAGGCATTGCTTTTGGAACAGTGGCAAGCAATGGTCAGATCACTTTGGGTAAACCAACAGTAGTATCAGGAACAATGGAGAGCAGAAGTTATTTTGTTGCAGCGAATAATCAAGGACTGAGAGTCAAGGATAGTGGAGGATCACCAAGAGAAATTATCTTTATGAATCCCAGTAATCAGACAGTATTACCTAACAATAATGTTTATATTAATCAAAATTTATTTGTCGGAGGAACTGATTATCGACTTAAAATGTTTCCAGTAAACTCTATATATTTAACTTATAATAATGTGAATCCCGGTACATTTTTAGGCGGAACATGGGCTTTATTAGGACAAAATCGCTATATTGTAGGAGCTGGGAGCAGTTATTCTGGGGGCGCTACTGGAGGTGGCAATACTACAGGAGGAACTGCAATTACAACAGCTCAAATTCCTGTTCATAGTCATTTCTATGAAAAACCAAATTTTATTCAAAATACAGCAGTTGGTAGTGCGGCATACGGTTATATAGCAAATGGAGCATATTATAATACTAATTCTAATAGTACTGGAGGGGGACAATCTCATAATCATAGTTTTACACCTTATTACATAGCTTTATACATTTGGAGGAGGACAGCATAATGCATAAATTAATTATTAATAAAACAGAATTAAATTTAACTGGACAAGAGGATTATCAAGTTGACAATCTTCTTTTTTTAGAATTTATAACGGATGAAGGAATAGAAAATATTAATACATTATTTTCAAATCCTGATAATTTATTAGAAATAAAAATACAATTAGATGAAGCAGAACGGATCTATAAAAACTTTTGTGTTTATAAACAATTACAATATACAACAGGAGAAGAACCTAAATATAGGGTAACTTTAGAACAAAATAACCATTTAGCAACTGCTTTATCTCAAATCACAGAATTACAGATGGCATTGACAAATTTATATGAAATGGATGGTGAATAAAATGGCAAAGATTTATGTGCGATTAATTTTAAAGGGAAAGAAATCGTTTGAAGAAGTACCAGAGAGATTAAAAAAACAGGTAAAGAGAATTCTAATTGAATACCAAATGGAAAACTTAACTATTTAGGGAGGTACAATTATGATACAAAAAGGCAGTAATTTAATTATTCAAGAAACAAAGCAAGATTTAATGTCTACATTAAATTCAGCGCTTCAGGAATTGCCAGTAACAGTTTTAGAAATGCTGATTAAAGATTTAGCTCGGGAACTGACCATAATGAGTGAAGAAGCTCTCAAACAGGAACAGGAGCAATATCAAGAGGCTATGCAGAAAGAATATGAACAACAAAACAAGGAATCGAATTAAACGATTCCTTTTGTTTTAGAAAGGAAAAATAATGAATTATTTTATCACGGGCGCGGTAAGTTTTACGGTTGGACTTTTAAGTTTTCTAACTCAGCAGCTCTATAAAGAGAATAAGCGCTTGCGAGAAAATAGAAAACAACTGAACCTTATAAAAGAAAGTGCCATTAAAGAAGCGTTATGCTGCTTGTTAAGAGTGCAGCTCATTCAGTATCATGATCACTATATGGAAATGCTGGAGATTCCCAGCTATGCCTATGAAAACTGGGTCATGATGTATGAAGCATATCATGATCTTGGAGGTAATGGAATGATTACAAAGATGGATGAAGAGATCAAGGATTTATCCATTAGATAGGAGGGCATATGTGGGAAAAATATTTATAGCGGATTTACATCAAGTCGTGGTAGTTTATGGGGTGTTTGGATTAGCTTATCTAGCGAATATGACATTAAGCTTGTATCAGAATATAGTGAACGCTAAAGAGAATTTCAGTCTGGCAAAGCTGAAAAAAGGATTGATACAATTTGTTGTTTTAGTATTTGGTACATTATTATTGGTGATATCTGTAGATTTACTGGTTAATGTCACCGGATTCAATCAAAATGAACTTAGCGAAGTGATTTCTGTAGCTGCCATTCTTTTAACTGTGGGAATGGCAATTGTTAAATATATTAAAGAAGCATATATCACTTTACAGGACATTTTAAATAAGTAAAAGGAGGGAAGTTTTATGAGATTATTTGGCATTGATGTTTCAAGCTGGCAGAGTGAGCTGGATCTTAGTCAGGTTGTTTGTGATTTTGTAATCGTTAAAGCTACAGAGGGAACAGACTATATCAATCCCTACTGTGAAAACCACTTTCAAAAAGCCCGCAAACTAAATAAGAAGCTGGGTTTTTACCATTTTGCCAGAAACAGTATTAATTCCGCAGAAGCGGAGGCAGACTATTTCATCAGCAATACAAAAAATTATTTTGGAATAGGAATTCCGATTTTAGATTGGGAAGATGCTGTTGAGGATGTGCACTGGGCTTTAACATGGCTGCAAATAGTTGAAAGGAAAATGGGAGTAAAACCTATGATTTACATGTCTGAAAGTGTAGTGAATCGCTATGACTGGGCAAATGTGGCTAAAGCCGGTTATGGATTATGGGTGGCAAAGTATAAAGGAAATAATCCTATTTATAATTATGATCTGACAAATAGCGGACCAGAACCAAATGTTCGTCACTGGCCATTTTATGCGATGTGGCAATTTACATCTACCGGTCGTTTAGATGGGTACAATTTTAACTTGGATTGTAACGTTTTCTACGGTGATTTGGCTGCTTGGGATAAATACGTTGGGATATCAAGTGAGGTTGTAGATCCACCGGCGCCGACACCACAACCATCCTTAAAACACCACATTGGAGAACATGTTACCTTTGAAAGCTGCTATGTCTCTTCGACTGCAAAAATTGGCTGGCCGCCTGATGGTGAAGCACTGGTACCGGATATTAAAGAGGGGATTATTACAGCTATTTATGAAGGAACCAATAATCCTTATCTGATTAATAACGATCTGTGCTTTATTAATGATGGTGATATTCAGGAAAGTAAAGAAGAATTCTATATTGTCCAAAGCGGGGATATATTGAGTGAAATCGCTATGCGTTTTAATACGACATATCACCATTTGGCACAAATTAATCAGTTAGAAGATCCCAATTTAATTTATCCGGGGCAAAAACTGAAAATTCGTTAAATAAAAAAGATAGGGGCTGTAACGAGTAAATAACTTGTTATGAGTTTCTAGATACGCAAAAACGCTCAGTGATGAGCGTTTTTTTGGTATCATTATGTCGATGAAAACAAATATATACGAGACATATTATAATGCATATCAACCTTATATGCTACTAGATTTTTCATTTTCTTTTGAAAAGGATATCCCTCATGATGATATTTGCAGAACTGTTATGGCGATCACGGAAAGGATCAATATTGGCAAGTATGTTGATTTCTCTAACAGAAATACTCATGGGTATGATGGCGTCATGATGTTTAAACTCCTTGTTCTTGCCTTTGCCCTTTTTGGCTATGCTTCTACTCGAGAACTTGAATGTCTTTGTAGAACCGATGTTCGTTTCATGTTTATTGCCCAAAACCAAAAACCGAGTCATATGTCTTTTGAAAGGTTTATTAGAAATGATTTGACTATGCCCATTGAGGATCTCTTTTATGATATCAATAAATATATCGAATCTCAGGTTTCTATCAATACTCATGTCTTATGTATTGATGGCACTAAATATGAAGCGAATGCCAATAAGAATACCTTTATTTGGCGTAAAAATACAGTTCGCAATCGAATGCGAAGATGGAAGAAGTCTATTCAGAATATAAGACGAATTAATCAATATTTTGAGGACAATCATCTCTCCACACGTTATTCCCTGCTTAAGGAACCCAGTATTGACTATCTCCTTCATATAAGCGATAGAATTGAGACGTACATGAAAGACCAGCATATTGCTTTCGTTCATGGAAAAGGCTGCAGAAAGAGTCCTATTCAGCGCTTATATGATGAACTAAAGGAAAATGCACTTAAACTATGGGAGTATAGTATCCATTTGGATATGTTGGGAGATAGAAACAGCTGTTCTAAGACAGATCCGGATGCAACATTTATGCATATGAAATATGATTACTATAATCATATCAACGTATTCAAACCAGGATACAATATACAGATAGGCGTAAGTGATGGATTTATAAGAAATATCTATATCAGCAGCGATGGAAATGATATCAAGACCTATATCCCCTTTATGGAGAAATACAGAGAGGCTTATGGAACCCTTCCAAAGAAGACACCAGCCGATGCAGGATATGGAAGTTATGATAATTATAGCTACTGTAGGGAGAATGATATTCAGCTCTATATGAAATACTCAGGGTATTATAAGGAAAAAGAATCAATTTAAGTTAATCCATTTTAAAAGAGATGAAGAGAATCGCTTTATATGCCCAGCAGGGTATGGCTTTGAATTAGAGAAAGAGACAGTGGATACAAGAAGTCTCTATCCCAGAAAGAATAAACTATTAATAAATAATCACTGCAAAGAGTGTCAATTTAGAAATAAATGTACAAAGTCAAAAAAAGGAAGAAGGATAACCTACTGCGAAGAGTTGGATACATTTCATAGGGAAGTAAGAGAGAATGTGAGAAGTGAAGAAGGAATAAAACTGATGAATCAAAGAAGCAGTCAGACAGAAGGAACATTTGGGGATATAAAAAGAAACCTAGGATATGACAGACTACGTCGAAGAGGAGAGTCTGGAGTGAAACTGGAGATATATCTAGTAGCGATAGGACAAAACATAAGGAAATATCATCGACTAAAAATGAATAGAGAGAAAAAAGCGGAAGAAATACATAGCGCAGTAAATTAAGGAGGATAAAAAATAAAAAAAATGAATAGTTCTTTTTAAGTGCGTAAAAAAAGCATAAAAGTTATTCACAATCCGAATAGTCATTTATGCTTTTAATAATTCATAAAGAAAAAAGAGCTGAACGCTCATAAATAGTGTGAAAACTATCTATTCGTTACAGCCTCTTTTCTATTTTAATATCTCTCCATTTGACTGAATAACCTCTTTGTACCAATCAAATGATTTCTTCTTTATTCTTTTTTTCGTACCATTTCCTTCATCGTCCAAATCAACATACACTAAACCGTAACGCTTGCTCATTTCTCCGGTACCAGATGAAATTAAATCAATAGGTCCCCAAAGCGTATATCCCATTAAATCAATACCATCATCTTCAACCGCGATTTTCATCTGCTGCAGATGAGCACGCAGATAATTAATACGATAATCATCAATGATCTGCTCAGATTCATCTAACTTATCAGTTGTTCCTAATCCATTTTCTACGATCATTAATGGCAATTGATAGCGGCTGTAAAGATCATTCAAGGAAAGTCTTAATCCAATAGGGTCGATTGTCCATCCCCATTCAGACTTCTCAAGATATGGGTTTTCAACCACCATCATCTGATTGCCTTCTGTCATTTTTTTATCTTTACGCGTTGTAGCCACACTTGTATTATAATAGCTAAAACCGATAAAATCGACAGTACCATTTTTTAAAGCTTCTTGATCTCCTTCTTTCATGACGAGTTCTATTCCCTTTTTCTTCATAGTATTTAATGCGTATGCCGGATATTGACCGCGACATTGAATATCGGTATAAAAATAACGCATCATTCGTGCCATTTCCATACAATATAATTGATCTTTAGGATTACAGGTTTCAGGATAACTCATGATATTGGCAAGCATCATACCTATTTCAAATTTAGGATTGATACTTCTTGCTAAAGCGACAGCTTTTGCAGAAGCAACAAAAATATGATGTAATGCCTGATAACGCTCCTGCTCATTGCTGCTGCAAAAACCAAGAGAACGATATCCGTTGTTTAATAATAAATTAATTTCATTAAACGTTAACCAATATTTTACTTTGTGCTGATAACGAGTAAATACTGTAAAGCAATATTTTAAATAATAATCGATAGATTCACGATTGATCCATCCGCCTAACTTCTCTGAAAGATGAAAAGGATAATCAAAGTGAACAGTAGTAACCATCGGTTCGATCCCATATTTTAAACATTCATCAAACACATTATCATAGAATTGCAGTCCTTCTTCACTGGGAACTTCATCATCTCCATTAGGATAAATACGACTCCAAGCTAAAGACATACGATAACATTTGAAACCCATTTCTGCCATCAACGCAATATCTTCTTTATAGTGTCCATAAAAATCAATAGCTTCATGGCTGGGATAATAAAGCTGGTCATTTAATTCAATATGGGCACCAACAGGAATATCATCTTTTCTAAAATTGTGAACAAAATCTTTCGTTCCGTCCTGTAAGGTGATCGAAACCTTTCTAGGGGTGTTCTTATTGCCGGCTGTCATAAAATCATAGGTCGCTAAGCCACGGTGTGTCAGTCCACCCTCTATCTGACTGGCGGCACTGGCACCGCCCCAAAGAAAATTATCTTTAAAACTCATAACATCACGCTCCTTTATTCCAATATACCGCTTAGTAAAATATATTTCAATAATAAATGAAATATATTTTATAATGTTTTATATTCTTTCTGTTTATGGTAAAATATAAATAGAGGTGTTAGGATGAATGTACTAGAAAATATTCACATCCATTATGATGAACTGACTAAAAAAGATAGGGAAATTGCAGATTATATTTTAGAGTATCCAAAGAAATTTTGTCGTCAGGATATGAATGACTTCACAAGTAAAATGGATATTTCTAAATCAGCTCTTATCCGTTTTTCAAAGAAATTAGGGTATTCCGGATATAGTGAGTTGCGTTATGAGTTATCAAGAATTATTATTACCGGCGGAGAAAAAACACAGGAGCCTTATACCCCGGTAGAAATTATCGGACATGGCTATATAGAATGTCTTTCAAATTTAATTGAAGAATTGGATTCTGAATTAATCGAAACCATCGCAAAAAAGATTTGGCAGGCTAATAAAATTAAGCTTTTTGGATATAATGAATCCGCTTTGCCCCCACAGCATTTGGCAATACGAGGAACATTGCTGGATTTGGATTTTGCGGTTTATACGAATCGTGACTACTTTGCGACACAGTTCAAGAATATGCATAAAGGGGATTTAGTGATCATCTATTCAGTTAAAGATCATGCTAAAGTGTATACATCATTATTGAAAAAAAGAGAGATGTCTGCGCTGGTTGTCACCATGAATCCCAAAAGCTTTTCACTGATGACTGATGATTTTATTGTGAATCTGCCTAACCCGGCAGCATCGAAAGCCGGACTTTTGGATGAGCAGGTATTGTTTTATGTTTTTAACGAGATACTATTAGCTCAATTAATGAGAACAAAAAATAGATAAAGGAGGTTGTTTATGAAATTGTCAGAATTGCCTAATATTGGGAAAGAAACTGAACGTCAGCTAGAAGAGGTTGGCATTCATGATGCAGAAGAATTACGTTTGATTGGAAGTAAAGAAGCCTGGCTTCGCATTAAAACAACTATTGATTCAGGAGCTTGTATTCATCTATTGTATGGTATAGAGGCGGCAGTTGAGGGGATTAAAAAGAAAGATTTAGATAATGAAAAGAAAGCAGAATTAAAGGAATTTTATCATTTAAATGAGTAAAGCGGTGTTTCACTGCTTTATTTTGTTTATAGCTGGCATGATTATGAAAACAATGATAAAATAATGAGGAAATGAGGTGGAAGCATGGCCAAAACATTAGTTTTAGCAGAGAAACCCTCTGTTGGCAGAGATATTGCCAGAGTATTGGGATGTAATAAAAAGTTAAATGGAGCATTAGAAGGTAATCGCTATATTGTGACTTGGGCATTAGGGCATTTAGTCACGTTAGCTGATCCGGAAAAATATGATAAACGTTATAAAGATTGGGATTTAAAAGATTTACCGATTATTCCTGATCGTATGTCATTAGTGGTGATTGGTCAGACAGCAAAGCAGTTTAAAGCGGTACAAAGTCAAATGAATCGCAATGATGTTCAGGAGATTGTCATTGCTACAGATGCCGGACGTGAAGGTGAATTGGTTGCTCGTTGGATTATTCAAAAGGCGGGAATCAAAAAGCCATTAAAGCGTTTGTGGATATCTTCTGTAACTGATAAAGCTATTTTAGAAGGATTCAAGCACTTAAAAGATGCCCGTGCCTATGAATCATTGTTTCATAGTGCCTATAGCCGCAGTGTTGCTGATTGGCTGGTCGGAATCAATGCAACGCGTGCTTTGACCTGTAAATATAATGCACAGTTGGCATGCGGGCGTGTTCAAACCCCGACATTAGCAATGATTGCCGCTCAGGAAGACCAGATTCGTCAGTTTGTACCTAAACCTTATTATGGTATCACTTCCGAAGCAATGGGAATTCGCTGGGGCTGGCGTACAGCAAAGAATGAAGCGCATGTATTTGATGAAGCAAAGGTGGATCAAGTGCTTTCTAAATTAGAACGTCAATCCTTAGAAATTACGGAGATCAGCAAAGCATCTAAAAAGAAATATGCACCATTGCTTTATGACCTTACAGAATTGCAAAGAGATGCCAACAAACTCTATGGCTTTTCTGCAAAGGAAACATTAGCGATCATGCAGAGCTTATATGAATATCATAAGGTGTTAACTTATCCAAGAACGGATTCACGTTATTTAACCGATGATATTGTTCCGACAATAAAAGAGCGTTTGGAAGCCAGTCGTGGCGGGGATTATGATGCGGCTATTCAAAGGATCTTAAAACAACCGATAAAGAAACAATCTCATTTTGTGAATAACAGTAAGGTAAGTGATCACCACGCAATCATTCCAACGGAGCAAAGTGCCTACATTGGAAGCTTTGATGATGGTGAAAGAAAAATTTATGATTTAGTATTAAAACGTTTCCTTGCAGTTTTGCTTCCTCCTTATGAATATGAGCAGACAACACTCACTGCTAAAAGCGGAAATGAGACATTCACAGCAAGAGGAAAGATAGAAAAAGCAATCGGCTGGAAAGAAGTATATGGTCATTATCGTGATGAAGAGGAAGAAGAGGATGAACAGTCTTTACCACCTTTGAAAAAAGGACAATCAATGCATGTGGATAAATGGGAAAAAACGACGGGTAAAACTCAGCCACCTGCCTATTTTACTGAAGCGGCACTGCTTTCTGCGATGGAAAATCCGGTTCGTTACATGAAAAGCAGTTCCAAACAGCTGAATACTACACTGAGTGCGACCGGTGGTTTAGGAACCGTAGCGACACGTGCAGATATTATTGAAAAGCTGTTTAATACATTCCTTATTGAAAAAAGAGGACAGGAAATTCATGTCACTGCTAAAGGAAGACAGCTGCTTCAACTGGTTCCTAATGATTTAAGATCACCTGAACTAACCGCAAAATGGGAACTAGAACTCGCTAAAATAGCGAAGAATGAAAGAAAATCGAATCAGTTTATCAAAGAAATTGAGAAATATACGCATAGTGTTGTTGAGGAGATCGAAAGCAGTGAAGGTAAATTCAAGCACGATAATATCACCACGAAAAAGTGTCCTGAGTGTGGAGAGCTTTTGCTGGAGGTTAATGGTAAAAAAGGAAAGATGCTGGTGTGTTCAAATCGGGAATGCAAGTATAAAGAAACGTTGTCTATTGTAACGAATGCACGCTGCCCTAATTGTCATAAGAAAATGGAATTAGTGGGGAAAAAAGAAAGCCAGATGTTTGTCTGTAAAAACTGTGGCTACCGACAGCATATGAATGCCTTCAAAAAAGAACGAGAAGATAAGAAGGGGATAGCGGGAAAGAGTGATGTGAAAAAGTATCTGCAAAAACAAAAAGCAGAAACGAAAACAACAATCGAGGATTCACCGTTTGCAGCGTTGTTGGATTTAAAGAAAGAACTGAAAAAGTAAAGATGAAGGCATTGATTTCAATGTCTTTTTTTTGCTAATAGTTTTATTGTATTTGACGGTGTTATAATTTGTTTAATACACCTTCTAAGATTGGGAGTAGCATATCTATCCTATTTATCATAACTATTATTAATGAAGGAAAATTTGAAATTGATAAAAACAGAAGCTAAAAACTATTATCAATCCTATTCGGTGGTAAATTCTTTAAGAAATATCAGTAAAAAACATAGTGAGTTGGTTTCTAAAGAATTAGTAGCTTGGGCTCTTTCAATTAATGAAATAAACCAGGTTTATAAACTGGCTGATCAATTTATCGAAAGTAATAAATAAAATCGGTATGACTGTTCTTAGTCATACCGATTATTTTTTTAGTTATTGTTAATAGTGAAGTAAAAACTCTTTTGCCTCTTCACAAGATTCAAATATATGATTACTGTCAAGAATGTAATTAACAGTATCTTGCCAATCTTTTAAGGTGAAGTCTTCAGTGGCATAAGTGCCAATAATTTTTTTAATGGAATTTAATAAATTAGGAGCATGTAAATCCGAGAGATATTCACAGTTTAAATCGTTGGCAACACAATTGATTAAATGAAGATTTTCGTTCATGTCATACTCCTTTCTATCTGACCGAGATCGTATACAATCAAGTTGTACACTTCTTGAATGATTCATAAATTCTTATTACAAGATTATTCAATCACATATTGTATGTAAAGTCAAATGCTAATTTAAGCAACTTTATATCTTTAGTTTATTTCAAAATCTTCTCTGACTGACCGAAATCCTGTGCATTCATAAAGTGTACAATATGAATGATTCTATTATAAAAATAATAAAAGCAGATTCCTTGGTTTTAAACAATCATGGAATTTTTTAGTTAGAAGAAGCAGCCTCCCATTTATCCATCATTTCTAATAACTGTGCTTCATTTTCTTCGATTTGAGAAGCTAACTCGTTGTATTTTACGTAATCATTAACGTATTCGTCTAAATGAAGCAAGTCATTGAGTTCTTGAATCTTTTTTTCTAATTCTGAGATGGTTTGCTCTATTTTGCGAATTTCATTTTGTTTCTTTCGATCGATTACCTGTTTTGCCTTGTGTTCAAAATAATCAGTCTCTTTTTTAATTTCTGTTTTCTGATTACTGATCTGTTCAATATAGTGGTCATAGCTGCCGGGAAAATTGATCAATTCTTTAGGCGTCATTTCTACAATTCGAGTGGCAATCTTATTAATAAAATAACGATCATGACTGATGAATAAAACGGTTCCCTCAAATTCTAAAAGGGCTTCCTCAAGGATTTCTTTTGAAGCAATATCTAAGTGGTTCGTCGGTTCATCCAGAATCAGCAGGTTGGCATTGGTTAAGATCAATTTTGCTAAAACGACACGCCCTTTTTCTCCTCCGCTTAGCATCTGAACTTCTTTAAATACATCGTCATTTTTAAATTGAAATGAAGCAAGGATACTGCGAACCTGAGTATTGTTCATTTTAGGATAGTCATCTTGAATTTCATTAAAAATTGATTTAAGCGGATGCAAAGAGGTATGTTCCTGATCGTAGTAGGCTGTCTCGACATGCGTGCCAAAGGTAATCTTTCCTTCACTTGGAGATAATTGCTGCAAGATCAGTTTAAACAGAGTGGTTTTTCCAATTCCATTGGGCCCGATTAAGGCGATGCGTTCGCCTCTTTTTACGTCTAAGCTAAGATGCTGAAACAGCCATTCCTGATCATAGCGATAACTTAGATTTTCAAACTGCAATACATTATAACCGCTTTGAATCTGCGGGTGAAAACGCAGGCGGATAGTTTCCGGATCACTTTCCGGTTTATCCATCTTCTCCATTTTTTCTAACTGCTTTTCTTTGCTCATTGCTCGCTTAATCGATTTTTCTCGATTGTATGAACGCAGCAATTGAATGCTTTCTTCCTGCTTTTTAATTATTCGCTGCTGGTTTTCATAATGCTTCATTTCTACTTCTTTATCTTTGGAGCGAGTGTTGACATAAAAACTGTAGTTACCGCGGAAAAGCTTAGATTTTCCATGTTCGACTTCCAAGATAGAAGTACAGACTTGATCGATAAAATAACGGTCATGGCTGATGATCACTACAGCGTGATTATAATTCTTTAAATAGGTTTCCAGCCACATGATCGCTTTTGTATCTAAATGGTTCGTCGGTTCATCCAGCAATAAAAGAGTAGGCTGAAGCAATAATAGCTTTGCAAGAGAAACACGTGTTTTCTGACCGCCGGATAAGGACTGAATGGTTAGATTAAAATCACCTTCGTTAAAGCCCAGACCTTTCAATACACCCTTGATACGGCTTTGATAACTGTATCCGTCTAGCTCGCTGAAACGATGCGTTAATTCATCATATTCCCTCATAATTGAATCCAGCTGCTGCGTTTGGCTCATTTGGCTTTCTAATTCGCGCATTCTATTCTCCATTAAAATGATTGGTTCAAACACCTTGATCATTTCCGAATAAATCGTTTCATTCAAATGAAGATTGCTTTCCTGCGTTAAATAGCCGATAGTGGTTCCTTTCGCTTTATATATATCCCCGCCATCAAAACTTTCCTGATCAGAGATAATTCGCATTAAAGTTGATTTACCTGCACCATTAACACCGACGATAGCGATTTTTTCGTTATTTTCTATTTTAAAAGTAATATCTTTTAATATGGATGTCGTACCAAAAGACTTTGAAATATTACTGCATTGTAAAAGCATTTCTCTCACCTCACATAGTCCTTATTGTAACAAAAATATTTTTTAATTTATATATTGTGTATTACACAGTGATGTGCTATACTGTGTTTGACACATATATGTGCATTACACATATACAGAAAGGAGATGAGCAGCTATCAAGAGATTAAGTTGCCAGCTAACTTGGAGTAAGTGTATAATGAGTGATAAAGAGAGTAGGTGAAGACGATGGATACTCAATTTAAAAAAGGAGTGTTAGATATTTGTGTATTAGCGGCTATATCGAAGAATGAAATGTATGGGTATGGTCTGAAAGTAGAAATGTCCAAATTAATGGATATTAATGAAAACACTTTATATCCATTGCTGAGAAGATTAGAAAAAGACGGATTATTGGAAACATACACAAAAACAAGTGAAGCAGGCAGAGCTAGAAAATATTATTTAATTACTTCCAAAGGAACTGATTATTTGGAAACAATGAAAAAGGAATGGAAACAATTTACTAAAAGCGTGGATAAGATCCTAGAAGGAGGATATACAAATGAGTAAACAAGAATTTTTAGATATTCTGGAAGAAAAATTAAGTGCTAAAGTTAATCGTGAAGAGACGGCTTCTTTAGTTCAATATTATGATGGGTATATCGATGAAGCCCTGGATTTTGGTATGAGTGAATCAGAAATTATCGAGCAATTGGGAGATTTAGATTTACTGGTAGATGAGATTACTCAGGGGTTGTCTCAGGAAAATATTGATATTTCCACAAGAGAAATCGCAGTCACAACAAATAATCTTGAGGGGTTGGAAATGGATCTTCGCAATACTTCGGTAGAAGTTGTATATGATGATACGATCAGTGGAATCAGTGTGAAAGTAGATAAGCGCTTTAAACAGGATTATTTAGTAAAAACAATTGACGGGGTATTTAAAATTAAACAGATTAAATCATCAATCTCTGTCGGACCGGGGTTTGTAGTGCGTTATAATCGCGGAGAAGATAAGCGCTTGTTTGATTTCGATTTTAACTTTGATTTGGAAATTAAATCACGTAAATTATATGTCAGAATTCCAACTAGCTATGATTTAGAGACTTCGATTGTCACAACGAACGCTAAAATTGATATTAGCGAGGGAAATGATAAGGTTCAAACCGCACCGGTTCGTTTAGCTACGACATGCAGTTCAATCACAGTTAACAATATGAAAATCAGAGATCTTCATTTAAAAACAACAAATGCGGCAATACGCTTAAATAATGTGGACAGTGAAGTTTTAGAAGCAATAACCTCTAATGCGAAAATTGTGATGGAAGATGTGCTGGCAAAACAATTAAAGGTGCATACAACCAACGCTAAAATCCAATTAGATGATGTCTTGTTTTTAGAAGGCAGAATAAAAACAACGAATGCAAAGATCAGCTGTGCTTTAAGAAACAATGATTTGGCTAAACGTGTTCGCTATAAAACAAGTAATTCAAAGGTTGTCATTGATGGAGTACGTTACGATAACAGAGGGGAACTGGATTTTAATGATCAGGGCGAATTGATGAAATTAGATGTTCAGACAACCAATGCAAAAATCGAATTAGAAAACTTTAGGTAGCGGGATGGCAAGGTTGGTCTTGCCATTCTTTTAATTTTTGATAAATATAAATTATCTTTTAAGAAAAATAATAAATATAAATAGAAAGATGTTAAGATCTTGTTGAAAACTATGAAAATATATAAAATGAAAACTAAATATTTAATATTAGTATTTTAAATACAAAAAAATATTAAATATATCTAAATTTCATAAATTATTAATAAAATTATATTGTATTCTCTATAAACATCATGTATAATTGTATACAATACGGACTATGTATAATGGGGGGATCAGTTTATGAACTTAGCGTATAAGATCTTAGCTTCTAAATTAGTATCTGGAGAATTAGTGCCTGGTCAGGAAATAGGAATTCGATTAGATCAAACATTAACGCAGGATTCAACAGGAACAATGGCTTACTTACAGTTAGAAGCCATGGGGATTGAGCATGTGGCTGTAGAAAAGGCGGTCGCTTATATTGATCATAATATGCTGCAGACGGGGTTTGAAAATATGGATGATCATGAATTTATTCGTTCAGTCGCTAAAAAACATGGAATTGTTTTTTCAAAACCGGGGAATGGTGTATGTCATCAGCTGCATTTAGAGAATTTTGCGAAACCGGGAAAAACATTGATCGGATCGGATTCACATACGCCGACATGTGGAGCGATGGGAATGATTGCGATTGGAGCCGGTGGTTTGGATGTCGCTGTAGGAATGGCATCGGGAATTTATTATTTATCTTGTCCAAGTGTCATGCAGGTTGTGTTAAAGGGGGAAAAACCGGCTTGGGTGAGTGCTAAGGATATTATTTTAGCGGTGTTAAGAAAATTGAGTGTTAAAGGCGGAGTTAATAAGATTATTGAATATACAGGTGCTGGTGCGGCTTCTTTATCTTTAACTGAAAGAGCGACCATTTGCAACATGGGAGCAGAACTGGGGGCAACAACTTCGATCTTTGCCAGTGATGAACAAACTCATGAATACCTTCTTTTGCAGGGACGTGCTAAGGATTATATCGAATTAAAAGCGGATGATGATGCGGTTTATGATGAAACAATTGAGATTGATCTTTCTCAGCTGGTACCTTTGGTCGCACAGCCGCATTCACCTGATGCGGTTTGTGAGGTCAGTCAATTAGAGGGAATGCCCATTGATCAAGTCGTGATTGGCAGCTGTACGAATTCTTCATTTGCCGACATGATGAAGGTCGCACATTTATTAAAAGGAAGGAAAGTGGCAGATCATGTCAGTCTGGTAATTGCTCCGGGATCAAGTAGTATTCTTGCGATGCTGGCTGAAAACGGCGCCTTAGCAGCAATGATTCAAGCGGGGGCTAGAATTTTGGAATGTGGCTGCGGACCTTGTATAGGAATGGGACAGGCACCTAAAAGTAAAGGTGTTTCATTGCGTACGATTAATCGTAATTTTAAAGGACGCAGCGGTACAAATGATGCAAATGTCTATTTGGTTTCACCGGAAGTGGCGGCTTTATCAGCGATCAAAGGATATCTGTCAGATCAGTTTGACGAGGATATGTATTTAGCGGAAATTCCCAATGCGCCGTTTATTAAGAATCCACATTTCTTTATCGATGAATATGATTCTGCCCAGGATGTAATCATGGGACCTAATATCAAACCGGTTCCACGTGGTCAAAAGATAGCCGATTCGATCAGCGGAGAGGTGGTCTTAAAAGTAGGAGATAATATTTCAACTGACCATATTGTTCCATCGGATTCAAAATTACTGCCTTATCGTTCTAATGTGGAACACTTGGCTAAATTTGCTTTTAGTAAAGTTGATCCTGAATTTTATGACCGTGCAGTTCGGGCTAAGCAAGGATTTATTGTCGGCGGAGATAACTATGGGCAGGGGTCTTCTCGTGAACATGCTGCATTGGTACCAAGCTATTTAAATATTCGAGGGGTTATAGCTGTAAGCTTTGCCCGTATTCACCGTTCAAACCTGATCAACAACGGGATATTGCCATTAGTAATAAAAAAAGAGGATTATGCCCTGCTTTCAAAAGGAGATCAGTTAGAGCTTGTTGATGTTAAGAATTGTGTGGAAAAAGATCAGGAAATAACGATTTTGAATAAGACAACAGCCCAATCATTAAAAGCTGTACTCAATCTAAGTCAAAGAGAAAAACAGATGCTGATGTATGGTGGTTTGTTGAATATGATCAAAGAAACCGGAGGGCAAAAAATATGAAAGCAGTATTGATACCTGGAGACGGAATTGGCAAGGAAATATCGGAAAGCATTCTTCAGATCACAGAAGCATTGCGTTTGAATATCGATTGGGTCACCTATCAGGCCGGAGCAGATTATGCCTTAGCTCATGGAGAACTTTTTGAACCGGGTTTGTTGGAGGCGATTAAGGAATATAAATGGGCTTTAAAAGGACCGACAGCAACACCGATTGGAACCGGTTTTCGCAGTGTCAATGTTGCGTTGAGACAATATTTTGAAACTTATGCGAATGTTCGCCCTGTGAAATCATTAGAGGGAATTACTTCACGCTATGAGTTTATTGATTTGGTGACAATTCGTGAAAATACCGAAGACTTATATAAAGGAATCGAATATAAAATAAACGATAATATGGCAAACGGTGTAAAACTGATTACTCGAAAAGCCAGTGAAAAAATCTGTCGCTATGCTTTCGAGTATGCACAAAAGCATAATCGTCATAAAGTGACGGCGGTGCATAAAGCGAATATTATGAAATTAACGGATGGACTCTTTTTAGAAGCCTACCGTGAAGTTGCTAAAGATTATCCGGAGATTCAAACTCAGGAGATCATTGTTGACAATATGTGCATGCAGTTAGTTTTATATCCGGAAAAATATGATGTGTTAGTGGCACCGAATCTGTATGGTGATATTATTTCTGATCTATGCGCCGGACTGGTGGGCGGATTAGGCTTTGCACCGAGTGCTAATATTGGTGATGACTATCATATCTATGAAGCGGCTCATGGTTCCGCACCGGATATTGCCGGAAAGAATATTGCCAATCCAAGTGCGTTGATCTTATCTTTTGTGATGATGCTGGAAGCATTAGGCGAAAGAAATGCAGCTCAGAAAATTAAAAAAGCTTTAAATGAAGTAGTAAAAGAAGGAGTGAAAACAACTCCGGATATCGGCGGTCAGGCAACGACAACAGAATTTACTCAAGCCATTATTAATAAAATTCAAACGGGGAGGTAATCTATGGATACAGCTACAAAAAGTAATATTTTAAAAGAACGCGGGTCGTTAGGAAATCGAACATTCTTGATTTTAAGGGATAAGATTTTAAATGAAGAATACGCTAAAGGGCAAAAGCTGAATGAAGTCACTTTAGCGAGGGAGCTGGAAATCAGCCGTACACCGATTCGTGAAGCACTAAAGCAGCTTGAACTTGAGGGACTGGTTCGCAGTATTCCCAATAAAGGCGTTTATGTCATTGGTTTTAGCGCTCGTGATATTGATGATATGTTTGAGATTCGCTTAGCACTGGAAGGCTTGGCAATTGAATTGGCCATTGACCGTATGGATGAAGATCATCTCAATAAGATCAAAGAAATTTTTGAATTAATGGAATTTTATACAATGAAGGATGATCAGAAAAAGATCGCTTCATTAAATATCGAATATCATGATGCGATCTATCAATCGACACGTTCTCAATACTTTGCGCAGTTACTAAAAGATATTAACTATTATGTATCGGTTACTTCACGTCATTCGATCTCTCAGCCGGAACGATTGGATACCGCGCTGGAAGAACACAAAGCCATCTTTGAAGCCATCTTAAATAAAGATAAAAAAAGTGCGCGTGAAATGATCAAACGTCATATTCGTTCCACTCAGACATTAGTAAAACAGTTTTATGCGAAAAAGGCGCAGTAAGCTGTTTTTTATGGATAAAAAGATAATCGCTTCTCAGCTGACGGGAAGAACGATTGCTATCAGTGATATTCATGGTCATTTAGATTTATTTGAGCAGCTCCTTGATAAAGTTCATTATTCTGCGCAAGATAACTTGATTATTATTGGGGATTATGTGGAAAAAGGGGAACAGATTTTAGATACAATTCATCGCATGCAGGATTTAGCACTGTGTCAGAATGTTTATATTTTAAATGGAAATTGTGAATGGGCTGTTTTGGATATGGTCTATCATTCTTATCATTTAAAGCATTATCTCAATAATGTCAGCTATAGTATTTTCCATGAAGTGTTTCGCAAGCATTGTATTGATTATCGCCGGCATGAGGAATCAACATTGAAAATTTTAGCGCAGCTGCTTTTAAAAGAAGAGCTGGCTTTTATTGAATCTTGTGCGGTGATGCTGAAAACGAAGGAGTATATCTTTGTACATGCAGGAATTGAAGATCGTTTGGATTTTGAAAACAGTTCACTCTCATCATTATTGGAACAGCGCTATTTTATGAATGGTCAGCATCCTTTGGAGCAGTGTGTAGTCGTTGGGCATTTGCCTGCCGCTAATTACCATTTATACCATATTGACAACCGTATCATCATTGATGAAAACAAGCGTATGATCAGCATCGATGGCGGTGTTGGGGTAAAAATCGTCTGTCAGTTGAACGCCTTGATTATCGATCAAGGATATCAGACACAGTATGTGCGACCATTTAAACATGCGACTATCAAGAAAGCCTATTATCCGGGGATCTGCCATCATCATAAAGTGACATGGCCGCATTATGAGGTCAGCGTGCTTAAAAGACAGGATGAATTTTCACTTTGTCAAAAGGTATACAACAAAGAAAAACTTTCGATTAAAAACGAATTTTTATATTTTAAAAATGATCAGTGGTACTGTCAGGATGACTACATTGACTACCATGTGAATGTTGAGGTAAATGATGTCGTGGATGTGATTGATATTTACGGAAAATATGCTTATATCATAAAGGACCATGAGGTTGGCTGGATTTTAAAAGATTGTTTAATGAATATGTAATAAAACGATTAGAAACGCTCAAACTATAATGGGTGATAAAAATGGAACACGATATTGAAGTGTTAGAAAGTTTAGTATCCGGAATTGATATGGGAATCAATGCCAGCGATGAAGTCATGAAGAATGTTGAAGATGAAAAGCTGAAAATGATCTTAATTGATCAGGCACGTTCATATAAAGCATTGAAGGCAGAAGCGGAAGAACAGCTTGATATTTATCAGCGTGATAAAGAAAACAAGCATGTTTTTGAAACCGCAATGCTTAAATCAATGGTGAAAATGAAAACAATGATGAATAATGATGATCATAAAATTGCTAAAATGCTGATTGAAGGAAGCACTCAGGCGATTATGTCAATGCAGACATTGATCAACGATTATCCGGATATTGAGGAAAAACCGAAAGCGTTATGTGAACAGTTTTTGAATTTATCAAAAGAACATATCAACCAATGGAAAGATTTTTTATAAGCAGGCAAAAGCCTGCTTTTAACGTCTTTATTATTAAAAAAATAAATTGTTATTACATTAGATTTCGTCTATAATGTTGATAAAGGAGTGTGGAAATATGCATCCAATATTAGAGCCATACGCTAAATTTGTTGACTTCTTAGGAGAAGCCTTAGGAGACAATGTAGAGATCGCTTTACATGATTTAACGACTAAAAATAAAGAGATCGTTGCTTTGCGCAATGGACAGATTAGCGGTAGGGATATCAATTCGGGGTTATCCAGCTTAGCTGTACATCTATTAGATGACAAGCAGTATTTAACCAAGGATTATGTATTTAACTATAAAACAGTCGGTGCAGACGGCAAGTTGCTAAGAGCTGCTACCTATTTTATAAAAGACGGACAAAACGCTGAACCGGTAGGAATGATTTGCATCAATGTTGATATTACTGATTTTAATTATATCGAGGATACATTGAAAAAAATCTTAGGAATTAAAGATGAGACGCCGGCTGAATTCGGACGTGAAAATCCTATCGAAGTTTTATCTTATTCACTGGATGAAACTGTTGAAAGATATATTAAAGAAGCGTTGGAGGAAATGGGATTTCCAAGCTATTTCCTGCCGGAACGCTTAAAGGTTGACGAAAAAATCAAAGTCGTGAAGTTCTTACAGGAAAAAGGAACATTCAAGGTTAAAGGGGCATTGGTTTTCGTTGCCAATAAATTAGGGGTATCTGAACCCACCATTTACCGTTACTTAAAAAAAGATGCTATATAGGAGGAAGAAGAATGGCAAATAAAGTATACGTTTCAGGTCACAAAAATCCTGATACAGATTCAATCTGTTCTGCAATCGCTTATGCAAACCTTGTAAATCAACTGAAAAAATATGAGGCAAAACCAGTGAGATTAGGAAATGTCAGTTTAGAGACACAATATGTTTTGGATACCTTTAAAGTACCGGCTCCGGAACTATTGAAAACAGTCAGACAAACAGTAGCTGATTTGAAGTTTGATCGTGTTGTGAAGTTTACAAGTGACTTTACTTTAAAAACCGCTTGGGATCTCATGAAAGCAAAGTCATTAAAGACAGCACCGATCGTAGATAAGAATGCAACATTATTGGGGATCCTATCTTCAACAAGTCTGATCGAAGGCTATATGGGAGGCTGGAATGCGAATATTTTAGCGGAAAGCAAAACACCTGTGGAAAACATTATTGAAGTCTTGGAAGCTAAATGCTTATATCGCAATAACGAAGATACTTATTACGGAGAATTACAGATTGGTTCGATGTCTTCAGCGGAAATGAAAAAACGTATTCAAGAAAAAGATATTGTTTTAGTAGGCGGGGACCGTCGTTCGGCAATTGAAGTATGTATTCAAAATAAAGCCGGTTTGATCGTGTTGACAGGGAATCTGCCGTTAAGTCAGGAATTGGCAAAACAAATCCGAGAAGCAAATATTACAACCATCTTAACACCATATAATACATATATGGCTTCACAGATTATCGTACAGGCTATTCCGGTGAGTCATGTTATGGATACGGACAATATTACTTGTGTTCATGTAGAAGATTCTATTGACCAGGTTAAAGAGGTAATGACAGAGACACGCTATCATAACTATCCGGTATTGGACGTTAATGATAAGGTATTAGGAACACTGAGCCGCTATGATGTCATTGTAGATGAAAAGAAACAGATCATTCAAGTGGATCATAATGAACGCGGTCAAGCTGTCGATGGTATTGAAGAAGCTGAAATCTTAGAGGTTATCGATCATCATCGTGTTGCCGATTTTGCGACAATGTCTCCATTATATTTCCGCGGAGAACCGGTTGGCTGTACAGCGACAATCGTAGCAAAGATGTATCATGAAAATGGGGTAGAAATTACTAAAGAGATGGCAGGATTAATGTTAGGAGCCATTATCTCCGATACCTTGTTGTTTAAATCACCGACATGTACACCGGTTGATGAACAGATGGCAAGAGAACTTGCAAACATCGCCGGAGTAAAAATTGAAGATTTTGGGATGGATATGTTCAGAGCTGGAACTTCATTAAAAGGAAAAACAGTTTCCGAAATCTTAAATGCAGACTATAAGCCATTTAAATTCGGTGATAATAAAGTAGGAGTAGGTCAAGTAAACAGTATGGATATTGATGGCTTTTTGCCATTGAAAGAAGAAATGCTGGCATATATGAATGAAAAGGTAGAAAAAGATGGCTTAGATTTCATTATGTTGTTAGTGACAGATATTATTAATGCCAACAGTGAAGTATTTGTTGCAGGAAAAGAAGAATTAGTAGAACAGGCATTTGATTGTCAGTTAGTCGATCATCAGGCGACTTTACCAGGTGTAATTTCTCGTAAAAAACAAGTTGTTCCGGTGATTACGGCTTTATATTAAAATAAAAAGATTTACCAAACGAACTCCTCTGAAATATTAGATTAAACCTCTAATAGTCAGGGGAGTTTTAAAAGGTAAATCTTTTTTTATTAAGGAAGCTGCGTGTTTTTTTTAAGCTGCTGTCGATAGATGGTAGGGCTGACTTGAAAGGCTCTAGTAAATACTTTAGTAAAATAATTTTGATCGGTAAAACCGCATTGACCGGCGATTTCTTTGATAGGCATTTCTACATCTTTTAATAAGATCTGTGCCTGCTTTAAACGATAATCGATTAAATACTGACGTACAGAGATACCGTAAGCATGTTTAAAAGCGTTAGTAATTGTAGCTTTGCTGCAGCTAAAATGATCGCACAGATCATCAAGCTGAATAGGACGATAATAAAAATAATGAATATATTCTTTAATCGCTAAGGGAAAGTCAGGAGATGGACTTTCTACTTGATGCGTAAAGGTAATATACGAAGCACATATTTCCATAATGGCTGCACAGGCAGCCAATTTTTCTTTTGTATGCATAGTTAACTGATCAATAGTAACCTTTAGATAGGCTTTATCCTCCACAAAGGGTTCACTTATCTGATAGGTGTATTCCCTATCAAACTTAGAATTGCTTAGCGTCTGTCCCATCATTAAATAGCCTGTCAGTTTACCGCAGTAATAAAGGGGAGAGATCGCTTCATATAAACCAAAATGGCACTGATAGACATATAATCCCCCTAATTTTTCAGCTTCTTTAAACCCAATATGATCGTATTGAAGACAGATGTCACAGGCTTTAGGATTTTTATGAAGCAGTTTGCAGAAATCGGTTTGTTCAGGATAGGAACAGATCGTTTGATAGTTCGAATCCAGCAACGTCATCCTAAATCCGGAAACGGTATACAGTTGTTTTAAGATATCAAGTAATTCTTCTTTTTGGCTCATGATTATTCTCCTGAAGGTTAATCGAAATTACCTATAATTATACATTATTCCATCGTTTATAAACAGAGGCTTTGCTATAATGGACGGGAAATCGGGGGTGTATTTATGAAAAATAAAGCTTTTATTCAGTTGATTGCATTTTATTTAATCTATTCTATCTCTCAGGGGGTTCTGCTGCCTTTTGTCAACATCTATTATGATCAGATTGGCTTGACGGGTACACAGATCGGACAGATTGGTTCATTATCTTTATTAGGCACGATGCTGATCTTACCGCTTTGGGGAATGCTGACGGATTATATTAAAAAATATAAGTGGATGCTGGCATTATCTTTGGTGTTAACCTTTATTCTGACTTATTTTTGGAAACTGCAATCCACTTATTCCTTGATCCTGCTTTTTTCGATATTAATGAGTATTTTTCGAGGAGTTACGATGCCGGTTTGCGACAGTGCCAGCTTATTATTTTGTAAGCTTCATCATAAAGACTATGGGTTGTTGAGATCCATGAGTTCATTAGGCTATGTTTTAGGAAGCGTAGTGATAGTAAAAATAGCCGATCATTTCGGCTGCAGCAGTCCGTTAGTCAGTATTTATTTAATCGCCATTTTCATTGCTTTTGTTATTGCTTTAAATTACCCTAAAATAGAACAGGATAGAGAAAGGGCAAAGAAAGGAACTGTTATTAAAGATATAAAAATCCTTTTAAAGAATAAATCTTTCATATTTATCCTCTTTTTAGCGGCATTCAATAATATTCCTATGGAAAGTGCCTCTTCTTATATTGGCAATCATTTTGTTTCAACACTGCACCTAAGCAGTTCCTCTATGAGTACGTATCTGATCTTTGCAACACTGCCGGAAATTGCTTTTATCATGATTGTATCGAGGCTGTTTAGAAATTATGGTTATAAGAAAATCTATCTTGTTGCCAGCATCACGCAAATCCTGCGTGGCATCGTGTATACCTTTACTTCCAGCTTTCCATTGTTTTTATTGGTTTCAGTTGTGCAGATGATTATGGTAGGGGTTGCCAGTGTGGGTAATTTCGGCTATATCAGCAAAGTCATTCCTGAACGTTTAACCACATCGGCAATGAGTATCTACAGTGCCTTTGTAATGATCATTACCGCTATCTATACACAGTTATTTGGCTTTATCTACGATGATTTCGGCAGTCATTCTATCTTTTTAGTCATGACAATTCTCACATGTGTCGGGCTGGTGATTTTGCTAGGTACAAAAAGGTTTGAGGATCTTGGTCAAAACATAGAATAGAACTTTCTAAAAAACAATCGGTAAACATAGGTGTTGTTTTCATTTTATCAGCGTAAGCAACTCCTTTTTTATTTTCTGAAAAGATTTTCTTTATAAGAAGAATCGAGTATAATAGGAGCATGGAGGTCGTGATATGGCAAAAATATTATTTAGTGATTTAGATGGAACTCTTATTGAAAAAGGAGGACCAACATCAGATAAAAATTTTGAAGCGATGAAGAAAATGCAGGAACAAGGGCATTTGATTGCATTATGTACAGGAAGAAACCATATTGACATTCAACCGGTGTTAAATAAAATGCATATCCCCTATGACTATCTGGTTTTATGCAATGGTTCTTATATAGAGGATAAATCTGGGAATATTCTATTTGAAGAACATATTTCCAAAGAAGTAGGACAGTCTGTCATTCGTTTGGCTTTGAGTCATCCGGATATTGTTGCGGCTTTTTGCTATGACTTGGGATGTCCGGTGTTAGTAGATGGGGAAACTAAGATTTTAGATCTTGACGGATTAGAAGACAGTGAAGATGATTTTTATACATTGTTGGATAAGGCAGAACGTTTCTATATGCTGTCACTGCATCATAAGGACTTGTCTGTCGATATTATTAAAGAAGTAGCAAAAGAAATCACGGATCGCTTTGGTGAAATTGAAACTCATTTGAATCAGCAATATATTGATGTGGCACCACGCGGACACTCTAAAGGAACCGGTATGAAAAAACTGATATCATTACTAGACGATATTGATTCTTCTTATGCGATCGGAGATTCTTTTAATGATTTGCCTATGATTAAGGCGGCAGATATCGGGGCAACCTTTACCTATGCCGTTCCTGAAATTCAAGAAGAAGCGAATAAAGTCGTACGTTATGTTTATGAACTTATTGAAGAAGAAATTTTAAGTTAATCTGAAATTCATTTATATGGGGTAAACTAAGGGGGAATAATGAAATGAGCTGGAAAGATTATTTAAGAGATGTTGAACCGTATGTTGCTGGAGAACAGCCTAAGATGGTTAATTTGATTAAGCTGAATACGAATGAAAATCCATATGGACCCAGTCCAAAAGTAGAAGCGGCATTAAAATTGTTGGAAAGTGAAAAGCTGCGTTTATATCCGGATGCGGATGCATCGGGACTTAAAAAAGCGCTGGCAGAGCTCCATCATTTAAAGCCGGAACAGATTTTTATCGGCAATGGGTCAGATGAAGTATTAGCGTTAAGCTTTTTAACGTTTTTTAACAGTGAAAAGCCTCTTCTTTTTCCGGACATTACCTATTCGTTCTATCCGGTGTATACACGTCTTTTTGATATTCCTTATAAAAGTATACCGTTAAATGATCGTTTTGAAATTGTATCAGAAGATTATAAGCAGGATAATGGCGGCATTATTTTTCCTAATCCCAATGCGCCGACCGGTATTTTAGTTGGGGTGGATTTCATTGAAGATTTGCTTCAAGCCAATCCGAACAGCATGGTCATCATTGATGAGGCGTATATTGATTTTGGCGGGGAATCCTGTGTGCCTTTACTTGAACGTTATGACAATCTGTTGATTATTCAGACGTTCTCTAAATCACGTTCCTTAGCGGGGTTAAGAATCGGTGTGGCTTACGGAAACAGGGATGCTATTTTGGCATTGCAGAATGTGAAAAACTCATTCAATTCTTATCCTGTGGACTATATTGCTCAACATCTGGCAACGGCATCAGTTTTAGATCATGAGGATATGCTGCTTAAAGCAAAGAAAGTGATAACAGCAAGAGAATATACTATAAAGGAACTGCGTCAGTTAGGGTTTGAAGTTCTGGAATCAAAAACAAATTTTGTTTTTGCACGTCATCCGCAGCTGGAAGCTAAAAAATTGTTGGCAGATCTGAGAGCAGCGGGCATTATTGTACGTCACTTTAATCAGCCGAGAATTGATCAGTTTTTAAGAATATCGATTGGGACAATGGCACAGATGGAGGAACTCATCAAATTTTTAAAAGAATATTAACCCAGGAGGTTAGTTATGGATCAAACAAATAATATTTTAAAAGAATACAGAGAAAATGCAGAAGTCTATCAAAGTCTGAAAGATGATATTGAAGATATTTTAAACAGTATCATTCAGCTTAATGGGATTAAGATTTCTAACTTATCTATTCGTATTAAACAGGAAAAATCTTTATATAAAAAGATTATGTATAAAAATAAATACCACCATATCAATGATATAACCGATGTGGTGGCATGCCGTGTCATTACTTTATTTGAAGATGATGTGGAGAAGCTAAAAAAACTGATATGTGAAAATTTTGATATTCTCGAGCTGCGTGATAAACGTAAAAAAGAAAATCAGATTCGTGAAGAATATGGCTATAATTCACTTCATATCATAGCCAAATTCACAAAGGAACGATGTGCTTTGGTGGAGTATGCCCCCTATCAGGATATTGCTTTTGAAATCCAGATTCGTACAGCTTTACAGCATTCTTGGTGTGAAATCGAACACGGGCTGGGATATAAATCAGAATATGAAATTCCAAAGCATATTCGCCGCCGCTTAAATCGTTTATCAGCAACGATTGAATTGTTAGACGAAGAGTTCGTGGCTATCGCGAAAGATGTAGAAGCTTATAATAATGGACTGGAACATGAAGAAAAAATTATGAAAACGGATATCAATATCCTATCTTTACAAAAGTATGTGCTTCATCAGCCTTATTTAAAAGAATTAATGAATCATTTATCGGAAGAATATCAAGTACCGTTAGAATATGATGTGGGACTGTTATCTCAATTTAGAGTGGTACAGCGTTTAAATTATATGGGATATGGGTATATTCATGAACTTGAACATATTATTCAGACTCATAAGGAACAGATTCAATTCATTTCTAAAACATGGATGGAATTACTGGTGAAAGAAAAAACAGCCTTTAATTACTATATCTGTATTGTGTGGCTGACAATCTGTAACATGATGGAAACAGGCAATGAAGAAGTTAATGAAATCATTAACAAGGAAACAATTGAAAAAATTAAACAGTCTGAAATTATTACAGTACCTCAGGGATTGAGTAATTAGATTGACTGTGCATTATAAAGAGCATCCATCGGCTAAAGAAATTATCGCCCTTCAAAAAGATGATGGTACCTGGGGTTCTTCTTTTCATAGTTTAAGTGTTCCCAAAGGAACAAAGGAGCTTACGACAGAACAAGCGCTCAGGCGGTTATGGATATTAGGGTATACTTTAGAAGATGAAGTTATTAGGAAAACCGTTAAATGTATGGAAGCCTGTCTGCGCGGTGAAAGAAAAATAGATAATTATTGGGAAAAAACGCATGACTGGGAATTGTTTACCATGCTTATGTTATCTGCATGGATAAGGATTTTTGATCCCGATAATGTGGATGCCGTCAAATTTTCAGAACGTTGGGCAAAAATAATAGAATTGGCTTTTAGTAATGGAACATACTGTCATAATGCTTATCTGACAGCTTACCGCAATGCGTTTTCCTCAAACCCTAAAGGGGCAAGAGAACTTGATTTTTCTGATTTTTATCATCTTGTTTTATTGAAAGGAATGTTATCGAAGGAAACGCAAAATTATCTGTTGGATTACATCCTTACTAAACAAAACGGAATTTACTATATTTATACGGAGTCTTCAATCTGTCAGCTGCCGAAAGTATTTGCTTCTAAACAAACTAGTCATTATCTTTCCGCTTTGGAGATTTTATCTGAATATGATGGTGCCGGAGAAAAGCTTAGTTTTGCGATAGCGTGGCTGTATCAATACCAAGATTTAAATGGGCAATGGGATCTTGGCAAGCAGGCAAGAGATGGTGTATATTTTCCTCTTTCAAACTCGTGGAGAAAAGCAGAGGATAGGAAAAAGGATTGCACTTATCGAATTAATAGGATTTTAAAAAAGCTAAGTGGATATGATTGAATATTCATGGAATTAAAGTAGATATAATGGTTTAGTGATTTCATCAATAAAGGGGGAAGTCTATGAAAAAGGAAGTTATTTTAATACCGAACGCAATTAAAGCACATGAATTAGCGGCTTTAAAAGAAGTGGCGCCAGAATGCGAATTTATTCTTTGTGATAAACAGCATCCTGCTACTTCAGAACAATTAGAAAGAGCGACGGTTATCTTTGGCAATGTTTCACCACAGGAATTGAAGCAGGCTAAGAACTTAAAATGGATTCAAACACATTCAGCCGGTGTGGATCCTTACTGCAAGCCGGGAATTTTAGCGGAGGGTGCTATTATCACCAATGCGACCGGAGCATATGGAATGCCAATCAGCGAATATATGGTAGGGACTGTGCTGGCTTTCTATAAAAACTTGCTGAAGTATAAAGTACGTCAGCCTCAGGCAGTTTGGTCAAACGTAGGTCATATAAAATATGTGGAGAACACGAAAGTCTTATGTATCGGGCTAGGAGATATCGGCTCTAATTTTGCCAAGAGAATGAAAAAGCTGGGAGCCTATACGATGGGAATCAAACGAACAACAGCCAATAAACCTGATTATATGGATGAGCTTTATACAAGTGAACAGCTTAAAGATATCTTGCCTAAAGCGGATATTATTGCTTTGAGTTTGCCTCGCACGTCTGATACAATCCATTTAATTAATAAAGAAATGCTGGGATTGATGAAAGATGATGCCTTGATTATTAATGTAGGACGAGGTGAAGCAATCGATACCGAGGCTTTAGTTGAATGTCTCCGCTCAGGAAAACTGATGGGGGCTGCCTTAGATGTCTTTGAACAGGAACCCCTGCCTAGTGATCATCCGCTTTGGCAGATGGAAAATGTCTTGATTACACCTCATGTTTCCGGCGGAAACTATGATAGGGAAACAGGCGATATTGTTTTTCATCTGACTTTCAATAACTTTAAGCGTTATTTTAATGATCAATCGTTAGAAAATATTGTTGATCTAACAACCGGATATAAAGTATCTAATTCTTGATCCCAAATGACAGGGATCTTTTTTATTTGACGAATTTTTTACTCGATATTTTTGTATTCCAACAACATCGATTGTATTTTTTTAATAATAGTGGTAATCTTTAAAAAAGGAGGCGATCTTATGGCTTTGAAGATTACCAGAGCAGACTCATCCCATTATCAATATTTTAAAGCGGAGATATTGGAACAGGGGGCAGGATATATTGTATCAAATGCAAATTCAATCGTAGGCTTATTCTCATTCCTGATGGAAGGGGATCACGCAAAACTTAATTTTACCTTTGTTTTTGATAATGAAGCGATCAAACTGGCAGTACAGACATTTTTAGAAGATCATCCCAAGATAGAGACCATTCAATATATGGGAAATCAAAATCTCACTAAGGTTGGATTTAAACAGAAAGTATATAAAAGGAGATAACGATGGATAAACAATTTTTTTATGAAATGCTGAAAACAGATTCAGTATCAGGAGACGAAATCAAGCTGCAAAAGAAAGTGTTAAAGCATTATCAGGCCATTGCCGATCAGCAGCTGACTGATGAAACAGGAAATGTGATTAATGTGATTAATCCGAATAGTTCGGTTAAAGTTTTGATGTCAGGACATATTGACGAAATCGGTTTGGTTGTAACCGGATATACGGCAGATGGTTTTTTAAAAGTAACGAATGCAGGGGGCATCTATGTCTCTAGTTATTTAGGTCATCAGGTAGTCGTACATACTGCCAATAAGGATCTGTACGGTGTTGTCGTATGTACGCGTTCACTTTCGAAAAAAAGTGATTTAGCAGTCGGTGATTTATCTGTTGATATTGGAGTCAGCAGTAAGCAGCAGGCTGAGGATCTTGTGAAAATCGGGGATACGATCACGTTTGATACCCATATTCGTGAGATGCAGGACGGTAAAATATCAGCAAGAGCGATCGATGACCGTGGGGGTGCTTTCATTATTCTCGAAGCATTAAAAAAAGCAAAAGAAAAAGGATGTCGGGTTGGAGCCTATGCAAGCACCAGCGTTGGCGAAGAAACAACAATGCGTGGGGCTTATTTTGCTGCGGCACGAGTAAATCCGACTATGGCAATCATTGTTGATGTCACATATACTTCCGATTATCCGGGGGTGAATGATTACGATTCAGGCCATGTGGAATTAGGTAAAGGTCCGGTACTGTGCTGCAGCAGTATTGTGAATAAAAAGATGAATCAGAAATTAAAAGACATTGCTCAGGAATTAAAGATTCCTTATCAGATTGAAACCTTTGTCGGAAGAACGGGAACCGATGCAGATAAAATTCATTTAGCGAACCAAGGAATTCCGGTATGTTTAGTTTCACTGCCGTTACGCTATATGCATACACCATCTGAAACCTGTCATGAAGAAGATATTCAAAACAGTATTGATTTGATTGCGGAATTTTTATGTCAGATAGACGAAGGATTTGATTTAAATCCATTTTCATAATTGAGGGGGGAATGAAGATGTATAGTTTTAAAAGTGATTATTGTGAAGGGGCACATCCACAAGTCATGGAGGCTTTGGTAAGAACAAACCTTGAACAAACCACAGGCTATTCACAAGATGAATACTGTGATCAGGCACGAATGAAAATCAAGGAGCAGTTAAAGCGTGATGATGTGGATATCCATTTTTTGGTGGGAGGAACTCAAGCCAATTTAACCGTTATTGCTTCAGCTTTAAAGCCCTATCAGGCTTGTATTGCTGCCAATACAGGACATATCAATGTTCATGAAACCGGGGCAGTTGAAGCGACAGGGCATAAAGTCTTAACGATTGCCAGCGATGATGGAAAAATCACCTGTTCACAAGTCCAGCAGATTTTAAATGAACATACCGATGAACATATGGTACAGCCTAAAATGATCTACATTTCTAATCCAACAGAAGTAGGAACGATTTACAGTGCGAACGAATTAAAAGCCTTATATGCCTTTGCGAAAGAAAATAATCTTTATTTATTTGTCGATGGGGCCCGTTTGGCGAGTGCTTTAGCCATAACAGAAAACAGTATGACATTAGAAGATCTGGCAAATTATAGCGATGTTTTCTATATTGGCGGGACAAAATGCGGAGCTTTATTTGGGGAAGCTGTCGTCATTGTCAATGAAGCTCTTAAACCTGATTTTCGCTATATGATGAAACAAAGAGGCGGAATGTTAGCGAAAGGCAGATTGCTTGGTTTACAGTTTCTTGCTTTATTTGAAAATAATCTATATTTTCAGATTGGTGAATACGAAAATAAGATGGCAGCGCGAATGCGTGATGTCTTTATACAAAATGGCTTAACCTTCTTGGCAGACTCACCAAGCAATCAGCTGTTTCCGATTTTAAAAGATAGTATCATTGAAGCGATCGGAGAAAAATATGAGTATACGTATATGCAAAGAATTGATCCGTATCATTCATGTATTCGTCTTGTCACTTCATTTGCGACCAATGCTAAAAAGGTGGAAGAGTTCATAAATGATGTGGAAAATCTTTTAAAATAAATCAGAATGTTAATATCAAGTTCATAAAATGAGGCTATGATTTAGGTGTAGACAAAAAGATAATCATTTTTCTTCCAAAAAAATAATTTGTCTCTAAAAGATATCGCACCAACGGTATCTTTTTTCCTTTGTTGTCGTTTTTTCTATCATTTTAATTCTGACAATGGTAGAGTAAGGGTAAGAGAAAACTATAGGAGGAACTAAAAATGATGCGTGATGCAGTTAAAACAATAGGTAATTTGATTGATAAACAATCGATAGGCTATATCAGCTCTATCGATGAAGAGGGCTATCCTGCGACAAAAGCGATGTTTGCCCCTAGAATCCGTGAGGGAATCAAAGTGTTTTATTTTTCGACAAACACTTCTTCATTAAGAGTAAGTCAATACAGAGAAAATCCTAAAGGATGTATTTATTTTTGTGACCGTCGTTTCTATAGAGGAGTCATGCTTCAAGGTGAGTTTGAAATCTTAGAAGAACATGATATTAAAGAAAAACTATGGCAGGAAGGCGATACGATGTATTATCCGCTGGGGATTGATGATCCGGATTACTGTGTGTTAAAATTTACAGCTAAAAAAGGACGCTATTACAGTCAGCTAAAGTCTGAAACATTCATGGTCAGTGACTAAATATGATGTTTTTTATTTGCAAATAAAGTAGATTAGGGTATGATAATAAATGGACTATAAAAGTAAGGGGTGATGATATGAAATTGATCGTAGGATTAGGAAATCCTGGGAGAGAATATGAAAATACACGACACAACTGCGGATTCATGATGCTGGATCGTTTAGCAGATCAGCTAAAGGTCGAGATCAATCAAGCTAAATTCAAAGGATTGTATGTGAAAACAAAGATAGAGGGGGAAGACGTTATTCTGCTTAAACCGCAGACATATATGAATTTATCGGGGGAATCTATCGGAGAAGTCATGCGCTTTTTTAAGATTGACAAGACAGATGTTTTAGTAGTTTATGATGATTTGGATCTGCCTGTTGGAAAGATCAGGATTCGTGAAAGTGGCAGTGCCGGTGGCCATAACGGAATCAAAAGTACAATCGCACACCTAGGTGGACAGGACTTCAAACGTATTCGTATCGGAATCGACAAGCATCCGCTGATTCCGGTTGTGGATTATGTATTGGGGAAATTTACAGCCGAAGAACAAACTAAACTGAACGAGGCTTTAGAGAATGCCTGCAAAGCGGCAATCGCATTCATGACACAGGACTTTAATAAAGTTATGAGCCTATATAATAAGAAATAAGATGGAAAAGATATTCCGCTTATTAACCCAAAATCCGGCTGTACAAACACTGGCAAAAGGTAAAGGAAATGTTGTGACCACTCACATTAGCGATGAAGCTTATTTGATCGCTAGTGCATTTTTGGCTGCTCAAAAAAATATTCTGGTTGTTAAAAACAATCAATACGAAGCACTACAGCTCTATCGACAGCTTATCGATATGAACCAAAAGGATGTGCTGTTTTTTCCTGTAGATGAATCTCAGCGTATCGAAGCCTTGGTGCAGTCTCCTGAACTGATGGCAGAACGAATCAATACGCTCTATCAACTGCAAGGGGATGAACCAAAGATCATTGTTGCGCATACGGCTTCTCTGATTCGCTGTCTGCCCAGTGTATCATTATTTAAAAAGAGAATGCTTCGTTTACAGGTCAATCAGCAGATTGAGATCAATGATTTAAAACGTGCATTAATTTATAATGGCTATCAGTATACGACACGAGTAGATCAGCCTTTCTACTTTGCTCAGCGCGGAGGCGTGATTGATGTTTATTCAATGCAATATCCCAACCCGATACGTATTGAGTTTTTTGATGATGAAATTGAAAGCATTCGTTTTTATAATGCAGATGATCAAAGAACAATCGAGAGTATCTCGGAGATAGAGATCATTCCTGCGACAGATATTCTCTATGAGGATGACGGAATTGAAGCCTGCTGTGAAAAAGTATTAGCAATAAAGCAGGACTGCATTAGCAAGCTGGATACGTTTAAACAGGATGAATTAGATGAAAATATTGCGATCGATTTAGAAAATTTAAGACAGCATGATACTTCTTTTTCAATGTATAAGTTCTTACCTTTCCTAACAACGATCAATACGATCAAGGACTATTGTCATAATCCGATTCTTTTCTTATCGGTATATACCAGTATTTTAGATAACTACAAGATGTATGTGGAAGAACTGTTTTACTATAATAAGGAGTTATTTGAAGAAGGACGTTCTTTATTGAATTTGTCACTGTACGTAGATATTAACGATGTGATTAAAGGGAACGTGGTATATGGCGAAATCTTTAAGTCAAAAGAAAAAGAAGTTGCTTTTAATGCGCGTCAGATTCAATCCATCTATCAGTCAGAAGCACAATTAATTAATGAATTAACCGGTTATGCTAAAATATCTAAAGTGCTTCTCGTTTTAAAGAATGACATGCATTTTAGAAATATTACAGAACTGCTTGAACGTCATCAGATTGCTTTTACATTAATCAGTGATCAAGATGACATTTATCCGGGGATTAATATCATACGCGGAGAATTAAGCGGCGGAATCGAGTTGGTGGATGAACGTTTAACGATTATCACGGAAAAAGAACTATACGGAACTGTAGCTGAAACTAAAAAGAATTTTGTGAAGTATAAGAATGCTAAGGTGATTCAAAACTTTAGTGAACTAAATGTGGGCGATTATATTGTTCATGATACACATGGGATCGGACAATACATGGGAATCAAAACATTAGAGGTGCAGGGGGTTCACCGTGATTACCTTTATATCAGTTATCGAGGAAACGATACGCTTTATGTCCCTGTCGATCAATTCAAGCTGATTCGTAAATATACATCAGCAAATGGACATGCGCCCAAAGTGCATAAATTAGGCAGTGCGGAATGGCAGCGTACTAAACAAAAGATCAAAAGTAAAGTAGATGATTTGGCAGATGAACTGATTGCTTTATATGCGAAACGTCTGACTCAGCAGGGATTTGCCTTCGATCAGGATAATGCCATGCAGCAGGATTTTGAGAATGAATTTAACTATCAGTTAACTCCAGATCAGCAGCAGGCAGTCAATGAAATCAAGGCAGACATGGAACAGCCTCGACCAATGGATCGCTTGCTTTGCGGAGATGTTGGCTTTGGCAAAACAGAAGTCGCGCTGCGTGCAGCTTTTAAGGCGATTTTAAGCGGTAAACAGGTAGCTTTTCTATGCCCGACCACGATCCTGTCATCACAGCATTATCGCACCGTGACAGAGCGTTTTAAGAACTTCCCGGTAAATTTTGCACTGCTGAACCGATTCACTACCCCCAAGCAGACAAAAGAGATATTAAACAGTGTTAAAGACGGAAGTTTAGACCTGTTGATTGGAACTCATAAAATCTTGAATAATAATGTTCAATTCAAAGATATCGGACTATTAATTGTAGATGAGGAACAGCGCTTTGGAGTACGTCATAAAGAAAAAATTAAAGAATACAAGGAAACCATAGATGTACTAACGTTATCGGCAACCCCGATTCCGAGAACTTTACAGATGTCATTGATGGGCGTTCGAAGCTTGTCTCAAATCGAGACAGCTCCCACGAATCGTCTTCCGGTTCAAACCTATGTGATGGAAAAGAATCCGGCTCTAATCAAACAGGTCATCGAAAGAGAACTGTCGCGTCAGGGACAGGTATTCTATTTATATAATCGAACTTCCAGCATAACCGATGTTGCCAATAAGATTGCGATGACGATTCCCGGTGCTAAGGTAGGGATTGGGCATGGACAGATGCATAAAGATGATTTAGAAGATGTCATGATGAAATTCATGAATAAAGAGTATAATGTATTAGTGTGTACAACTATTATTGAAACGGGAATCGATATTCCTAATGCCAATACTTTAATTGTAGAAGATGCTGATAAATTTGGACTGTCACAGTTGTATCAGATTAAAGGACGTGTGGGACGAAGCGACCGCAATGCCTATGCTTATTTACTCTATCGTCCAAATAAGCAGATGAGCGAAGAAGCGGCTAAACGTTTAAAAGCGATCAAAGAATTTACACAGCTGGGAAGCGGTTATAAGATTGCGATGCGTGACTTAACGATCCGCGGAGCCGGAGATATCCTAGGCGGACAGCAGGCAGGCTTCATTGATACGGTGGGATTTGACATGTATATGAAAATTCTGATGGAAGTCGTAGATGAAAAGCGCGGCATCGAACAAAAAGAAGATGTCCCGGTTTTAAATGTCAATGTAGACGGTTATATTCCGAGTGATTATGTGAATACTGATTTAGAAAAGCTGGAACTCTATCAGCGTTTAGAGCATGTTCAGTCGCTCGAAGACTTGGACGCTATTAAAATAGAATTGAACGATATTTATGGCAAACTACCCAAGACTGTAGAAACCCTAGTTCAAAAAAGAGAATTTGATCTGATTATGAATGATGAAAAGATCGATGAGATGAAAGAAGAAAAAAATCTTGTTCAGATCATTTTAACACAGACATTCAGTGATCATTTAGATGGTGAAAAACTTTTCAGCATGATTAGCGAATATAGAAAAAAGGTAAGTTTAACTTACACTATGAAAAAGATTGTGATAAAATTTTTAAAGGATGAGAACTGGTTAGCAAGAGCTAATGAGATTTTGCCTAAAATAAAAGAATTATAAAGATAACGGGGTGAAAGTATGGGAGAACAGATCAATATTGAAGAATTGTTGCTGAATGGCACACCTGCTCAAATTGAAGCAATGATTCGTTTTATCCACCCAGCGGATGTGCTGGATGTCTTGCATGAACACGAGGATCTTGCACGGGAGATTCTGCAAAAATTACCTGATGAAATGATCGGGGCAATTATCGATGAAGAGGAAGCCGAGGATAAATATGAGTTATTGAGAGGGTTCACCCGTACGCACCAAAAGACAATCCTCGATGAGATGTCATCCGATGAAATTACCGACATGATCGGTTCTATGGATGATGAAGAGGGGAAAGATGTCTTCAATATCTTGGATAAAGAAGATCAAGAAGATGTCAAACAGCTGTTATCTTATGATCCGGATAGTGCCGGGGGGATCATGACCACGGAATTTATTGGTATTTATGACAATAAAACCGTTTTGAAGACTCTCGAATATTTAAAAAGCGAATGTCAGGATGTAGAGATGGCAACTTACATATATGTCATCAGCAGAAATATGGAATTAAAAGGCGTTGTCTCATTAAGGGATTTAGTCTTTACTGCTTTTGATACACGCATTTCAACAATCACCAATCACAATGTTATTTCGATCGATGTGGATATGGATCAAGAAGAGGTAGCCAATACCTTTGATAAATATGGATTTGTGATGATGCCGGTTGTTGATAAAGAAAATAAGATATTAGGGGTTATCACGATTGATGATATCTTGGAAGTTATTAAAGAAGAAGCCAGTGAAGATATTCACCATATGGCGGGGTTAGCGAAGGAAGAACGTGTCGATGGAACCATCGGAGATTCGATTAAATCACGTCTGCCTTGGCTGATTATCAATCTGTTGACAGCCTTGCTGGCGTCAACGGTCATTGATTTATTCCAATCTACCATTTCTCAAGTTGTCGCATTATCGGCAGTCATGACCATTGTTTCGGGAATGGGGGGGAATGCCGGGACACAGTCTTTAACGATTATCGTTCGCGGGCTTTCTCTTGGTGAGCTGACAAAAGAAAACGCACGAAAGGTATTGATGAAAGAATTAGTAGTCGGATTAGTAAATGGTTTAGTCATAGCGATTTTTGTATCGATTCTGGCACTTTACTATGAATTTAATATGATGTTCGGACTTATTGCCGGAATTGCTATGGTGCTGAATATGATTATGGCAAACTTCTCCGGTTATTTGGTACCGGTAGTATTGGAAAAAATGAATATTGATCCGGCATTAGCCAGTGGTGTTTTTGTAACCACCGTGACCGATGTTTTGGGATTCTTGTTCTTCTTAGGATTAGCAAGCATGTTTATGCAGTATCTTGTATAAATGTGCTTTTTTTATTATAATAGGGGCAAAAAAAAGACCCTAGGGGTCTTAAATAGGCAAATCAATATTAGGAAGGGTAAACCCTCTTCCTTTTACTTCGTGCACCTCTGAGATAATTGTAAAGGCAGTAGGATCGATGGAAGCAATTCCTTCATTTAAAGCATGCAGCTGTCGTTTTGACAGAACGCACATGACAGCTTTTTGACTTTCATTGTGAAGACCTGTGGTAATTTCCAAATACGTCGTTCCGCGATCGATATGATGATGAATCCAATTATTGATTTCACTGTATTTTGGAGTAATGATAACAACCTGAGTTTGAGTAGAGCCCAGCATCAAGGTTCGATCGATTGCAACAGAGCTGATAAATAGAATAATGAGACTGTACAGTAAGCTTTGAATATCCGTTGAAAAAGCCTGTGCCATAATAATAACGAAGTCAAATGCATAAATTAAGACAGAAGTTGGGATTCCCAGCTTTTTATTAAGCAGGATTGGGGGAATATCCATTCCTCCGGTGCTTGCTCCTTGTCGCAGGACTAAGCCGATTCCCAGACCGATAAATAAGCCGCCAAAGATCGTACTGATCAGTAAATCAAATGTTGGCTGATAGAAAGCCACCAGCTGCTGGGAAATTTGCAGGAAAAGAGGGTAGACGATCGTACTGACAATAGTCAGCATGGCAAACTTCTTTCCTAAAAAAAGCAGCCCGATAATAAACATTACAATATTAATAACGAGTACTGCGAAAGATATATCAATGCCAAAGTAATTGTTTAAGGCAAAAGCAATTCCGGTTCCGCCGCCCATAATGAGATGAGTGGGAGAAACGAAAAGACTCACGCCAAGAGCGAGCAATGCATTGCCGATCAGTGTTGCGACTAAATTATAAATCGATTTTTTCATGTTTCAACCTCCAAAATAGATAATAATACATTTATTTTTAGTATAACCTCGTTTTAAATTTCTACAATTAAAACCAGCTACTTTAAATGACTGTCAAATGAAAACGGTGTGTATCACACCGTTTATTGCGCATCATTCAATCCGTTTGTCGTATCAAAGTTATATTGATCATAAGGCTCATTTGCGTTAAATGAGAAATTGCTTGATGGCAAAGGATAATCTTCCAATCCCATGATGCGGCGAATCTCGGTTGCAGCAGCCTGCAATGATTCTTTGTATGGGATATAGTAATAGATTTCCGCTCCTGCCCAATCCGTATAAATCATCGAATCATATCCGGCAATGGTGCTAGAGGAAATGGATAAAGCCGAAGTATTTGAGAACGTAGATTTTGATCCTAAGCTTGTAAGCAAGCTGAATAAACCATACATATCACTTTGTTTCATGTTCGTTTGAACGTTGTTTCCTAACACAGAAAGCAAGCTATCCAGACTGGTCAGGATTTGACCGGAAGCTAATTTACTGATCATGCCCTCAATCACAATTTGCTGATTGACACCACGGCCAATATCACCGTTTGGCAAAGTTTTACGATGACGAGATAAAGCTAAGGCTTGTTCACCGTTTAAATGCTGATAGCCTTCATTGATACATAGGGCATCCGGTGTATCTTTGGAATCCTGTTCACAGAATGATAAAGGAACAGTAACGTCGATTCCACCGATAGCATCAACTAGATTGACAACGGCATTAAAGTTTACTTTGACATAATAGTTAATTGTAATTCCTAATGTTTCTTCAAGAGAATCGATCGTACAAGTTACACCGCCGGAACCGGAATGGGTAATCTTGTCATTAATGTTTCCACGGCAGGTTACAGGAATATAAGTATCACGAGGAATAGAAATCATTGAAAGTTTTAAGGTTTTCGGATTAAAGGTCGCTAACATAATAACGTCGGCATTCGATCCGGAAGAGAGATCACCGTCACGAGAATCGACCCCATTGATTAACACCGTAAATGGCTCGGTTGACATATTGACAGATGTTGATGAGTTTGAATTATCAATCGTCTGTTTATAAGAAGCTATCTGTACAGTTGTTTTTGCAAATTCAGGATAAACTTCACCGATCATGCTTAATCCCTGTTCATCAACCGCAATCGCATCCACTTTTTTATTCATTAAATCTCCGGCAGCAGTAACGAAGTTGCTGTAGGTTTCAATCGTATAAGAACTTTCGGCAATTCCTTTTTTATTTAAACCGTCGATCACTGTACTGTAGCAGGTCGTGCTTGTCGAAGATTGTAAACCAAGCTTCTTACCGGTTAATTCTTCAGGTGTAGTAATCGCGGAATCTTTTAAGGCATAGATATAGCTGTAAACATATTCCTGAGTAGAAGAGATTTTCCCCAGCTCATAATGCAAACGGAAATAAAGATAATCCGCATAAGCGATAGCGCTGCTGCAAAGAATACTTAATACAACCGCGAAGATCGTCAGGTTGCGAATTGCTTTTTTCTTTCCTAAGATAAAGCAGAGAATAACGATCGCCGACAGCAATAAGATTACACCGCTGATCATTAAATTGATTTTAGTTCCTAAATAAGGAGAATTAAACAGTAAAAAAATACCAACGACAGAAAAAAGCAAAGGTAAGTACGTCAGTATAATACAGGCGATATTTTTAAAGTTTATTCCTTCTTTTTTGTGTTTACTCATGAGTAACCTCCTTCTCTACGTATTCATCACGCAGATACTGTTTTTTATATTGATTTGAAGTTGTTTCCTGAATGAATTCGAAAAAATGCGGATCATCAACAAAGCATGTGTAAGTGACAGCTTCATCATACTCCTTATTTATGACTAAAATCGCCATAGTTTTTATATAGTGATCGATTAGCTTTGTGAATGTATAATCAAAACTGATCTTGTATAAAGGCTTTAATTCATAGATTACTAAATCAGCATTTAATAAGGTTTGACTGGTCGCCTGACTGTAGGCTCTTACTAATCCGCCGGCACCTAATTTAATTCCGCCAAAATAGCGTACAACGATAGCTAAAACATGATTTAATTCCTGTTTTTGAATAACATTTAAAATAGGCATTCCGGCTGTTTTAGCGGGTTCGCCGTCATCACTTGCTTTCATTGCCCCGTTAAAGATATAGGCATAGCAGTAATGATTCGCTTCAGGATATTTATTTTTATAAAATTCTAAATAAGAAGAGACATCTTCAAGTGATTGAAGATGAACGACAATGCCAATAAATCGTGATTTATTAACAATAATTTCATGTTCACAATTATTTTTCACAGACTTAATCATGTCGCACCTCCAATAAAAACATTATAGAGTATAACTGTCGATTTTAAAAGGAAAACTAATATTTGTCACATAATAAAATACAAAATGTGAAATTTGTCGCACTTTTTAAGCAAAAATTTAGAGACTTTTTTTAGATTTGTGCTAATATACTTAAGGGAGGAATGAACATGTCAAAAATCGCAATACTAGCTGACAGTGGCTGTCAGATTAAAAAAGATGCCTTAATTAAAGAAGGAGTCTATATTGTTCCGTTGCAAATAACGGTGAATAATCAAAATTATTTAGATGGAATTGATATTCAATCCGAAGAAGTGTTCAATCGCATCAAAGATGAAAAATGTATCGCAACGACTTCACAGCCGGCAACCGGTTCTTTAGTAGAAGTCATTGCCCAAATAAAGGCAGATGGCTATGATGAAATCTTAGGAATCAGTTTAGCCTCTGGGTTGTCTTCGACAATCGAAGGGATGAAGATTGCCGCAGATATGGAAGAAATGCCGATTACATTAGTAGACAGCAAAGCAACAGCTGGAAATCATAAGTATTTAGTAAAAGTTGCGATGACGTTAGTTAAAGAAGGCAAAAGTGTCCAAGAGATTAAGACGGTTTTAGAAGACCTGGTCAAAGATTCAGCAACCTTGATTTTAGTGAGTGATTTGCAGCATTTAAAACGCGGCGGCCGTATAACGGCATCGGTAGCGGTGTTGGGCGGTTTATTGAAAATTGTACCGGTCATGAAATTAAATGAGGATCTTGGCGGAAAAATTGATGAATTCGATAAAGTAAGAACAATCAAAAAAGCCAATGTTCGCATTATTGAATACTTTAAAGAAAAAAATATAAATTCTCAGGATTATATATTAACACTTGAAGATGTACTGGCACCTGATATTCGCAATGAAATGAAGGACTATGCAAAAGAAGCGCTTCATAGCGACACTATACATACAGGACTGCTGCCGGCTGTGGTTGGCGTTCATATGGGAATCGGTGGCGTTGGTTATCAATATATTCGTAAATATCAGGGAATTGAACAGTTAGAGGATGCTTAAAACATCCTTTTTTTGTTCATAATAGATTCAGGTGATGATAATGGACGAAAGAAAAGAAATATTAGAAAAGATATTCCAGCAAACACAGTCAACGCTATGTGATGAAGAAACCATGCAGCTGCTGTTAGGGAAAAAATATGATAATGACAGCAAGACCAGTCAACCCTCTTTTAGTGAAAAGGCGGCAGATATGATAGCTCGCATTGCCGGAAGCTGGGCTTTTATCATTATTTTTGGGATTGTGCTGTTTAGCTGGATGTATGTCAATATCCTTTTTTTAAAATCTCCCTTTGACCCCTATCCCTTTATTTTGTTGAATTTAGTATTATCCTGTGTATCTGCCTTTCAGGCACCTTTAATTATGATGGCACAGAATCGGCAGGATCATAAGGATCGGGTACGGGCACGCAATGATTATATCCTGAATATTAAAACAGAAGTGATGATGGAAGATATTTATCAGAAAATAGAAAATATAATGAAAACTCAAGAAGAAATTTTAGAAAAAATAAATAATGAGGTAAATTAATTTGCAATTTATCTTAAAAATGTTTAATATAGGGATATAACTTACAGGGGGGATTATATGAAATTTGAATTTTCCAATAGAATGCGTAATGTACAGGCTTCGGCAGTCAGAGAAATATTAAAAGCTGCGTCAGATCCTAAAGTGATAAGTTTTGGCGGTGGTAATCCGGCAATGCAGGCTTTTCCGGTTGACAGCATTAAAACAATTTCGAATGAATTGTTTGAAGAAGATCCTATCAGTATGCTTCAATATGGGATCACAGAAGGCTATGGACCGCTTCGTGAATCGGCAAAGGTATTTTTCAATCGCCATGAACAGGTTTCCAAAGAATACGATGATTTGATTATTACTTCCGGTTCACAGCAGATCATGGATTTTTTAGCTAAATGTCTATGTAATGAGGGAGATACGATTATTTGTGAAGATCCAAGCTTCTTGGGAGCTTTAAATGCTTTTAGAAGCAATGGGGCAAAGCTGATCGGGGTCAGCTTAGAAGAAGACGGAATCAATATGGAAGAATTAGAGAAAGCAATGCAGCAAAAACCAACTCCTAAATTCTTATATGTGATTCCTAACTTTCAAAATCCAATGGGAACAACGATGTCATTGGAAAAAAGAAAAAAGACCTATGAATTGGCTAAGAAATATGGTGTCCTTATCTTAGAGGATAATCCATATGGCGATCTGCGTTTTTCTTCTAAAGCCGTTCCTTCTATTAAATCAATGGATGAAGAAGGGATTGTCTTATATGCAGCAAGCTTATCGAAGATTATTGCACCGGGAATGCGTGTTGCCGTTGCAATCGGACATAAAGACTTATTGTCACGCTTAACTGTCGCTAAACAGGTAGCGGATGTGCATACGAATGTATGGGCACAGCGAGTGATGGATCGTTTCCTGCGTACCACAGACATGGATCAGCATTTAGAACGTCTGCAAGCGATTTATCGTGATCAGGCACAACTGATGCTGGAAAGAATCAAAGAACATTTTCATCCTTCGGTACAATACACAAAACCTGAAGGCGGAATGTTTATTTGGGCAACTTTCCCCGATGATGTGGATGTTTTAGAATTTATTCAAGAAGCGATCAAGCAGAATGTAGCGGTAGTACCGGGCAGTGCTTTTATGGTGGATGAGAATGCACCTTGTCACAGCATTCGCTTAAACTTCTCAACGCCAACAAAAGAAAACATTCAAAAGGGAATTAAAATTTTAGGTGACTTAACTTATAAATTTTGTCGATAATCGAGACCAATCCGGTCTCATTTTTTTATATTTCAAAATTAATTGAATATTCAACTATTGTATGCTAAGATATTTTTAGTTGAGTGTTCAACCATTTGGAGGGCATATGGAAAGTAATAATTATTTGTTGATGAATTCGTCAATTTTATATCGCTGTACTCAAAAATACTATGATAAGCAATTAAATCCGTATGAGATCGGTGCCGGACAGCTTCAGTTTTTAATCATGATTTATGAAGAAGAAGGGATCACGATGCAGGCGCTGGCCGGCAAAGGTAACTTTGATAAAGGCACGATTACCAAAGGGATTCAAAAGCTAGAAGATCTAGGGTATGTGCGATCTGTAGTGAATGAACAGGATAAGCGTGTGCGCTGTTTATACACCACCGATAAAACAAAAGAAATTATCGGCAGCCTATATTTGATTCGGCGTGACTGGTGGGATCGTATTACAAAAGACATTACCCTTTCAGAAGCTGAACTTTTTGAAAGTCTTTTACAAAAAATTGCGGAAAGTGCCAGTCAGTATATGGTTGAGGAAGAAAAAGGAATTGCCTTTTTTGGAATGCAGAAACTCACATTATTAGATTATCCCGGGAAAATGGCATGTACGCTGTTTACCGGAGGATGTAATTTTAAATGTCCGTTCTGTCATAATGCCGATTTAGTTTTTTTACCGGAAAATATGGTGGAAATTAAAGGACAGGATGTTTTAGATTATTTAAAGAAGCGTCAAGGGATCTTGGAAGGAGTTTGCATCAGTGGCGGAGAGCCGCTCCTGCATGATGAAATTGAACCTTTTTTAAGAAAAGTCAAAGCTTTAGGGTATCCAATTAAATTAGATACAAACGGATGCTTTCCCGATAAAATCAAGTATTTAGTAAAGGAAGGCTTAATCGATTATGTCGCTATGGATATCAAGAATTCATTTGAAAGATACCCGGAAACAATCGGAACTCAGACAATTTATATCGATGCGATGAAAGAAAGCATAGACTATCTGTTAAGCGGAGCGGTTGACTATGAGTTTAGAACCACGATGGTGAAGGAATTTCACTCTATCGAGGATATATCAGCAATCGGAAAGCTGCTGAAGGGGGCTAAGCGTTATTATCTGCAAAACTTTATAGACGGAGAGCGTGTGATTCAAAAGGGATTGCATGGATTTACAAAGGAAGAATTGGAAGCCTTTGCGGAAGTGGTAAAACCATATATTGAAACAGTAGAAATTAGGGGAATATAGAAAGAAGGATAAATCATGTATAAAGTTATAAAAAGAGATGGGAAAGTTGCAAATTTTGATCTGACCAAGATCAGTTCTGCCATTGCGAAAGCGTTCGAGGCACAGGAGCGTCAGTATGAACCCAGCATTATCGAATTACTGGCATTAAGAGTAACATCTGATTTTGAACCGAAGATCAGTGATGGTCATGTTCATGTGGAAGCAATTCAGGACAGTGTCGAAACGGTGTTGAGTGAATCCGGTTATGGAGATGTCGCAAAAGCGTATATTTTATATCGTAAGCAGCGTGAAAAAATCCGTAACATGAAAGCAACCATTTTAGACTATAAAGAATTAGTGGACAGCTATGTAAAATCAACGGACTGGCGCGTTAAAGAAAACTCAACGGTCACTTATTCTGTTGGCGGATTGATCTTAAATAACAGTGGGGCGATTACAGCGAATTACTGGCTCTCAGAAATCTATGATGAAGAAATCGGAAATGCCCATCGCAATGGGGATATTCATATTCATGATTTATCCATGCTGACTGGTTATTGTGCAGGCTGGTCACTGCGTCAGCTGATCAGTGAAGGACTTGGCGGAGTAACTGGAAAAATTACGTCTGCCCCCGCAAAGCATCTAGCGTCATTATGCAACCAGATGGTGAATTTCTTAGGGATCATGCAAAACGAATGGGCTGGCGCACAGGCTTTTTCTTCATTTGATACGTACTTGGCTCCTTTTGTTAAAGCGGATCAATTAGAATATAATCAGGTTAAAAAATGTATCGAATCATTTATCTATGGAGTCAACACACCAAGCCGCTGGGGAAGTCAGGCACCGTTTACCAATATCACATTGGACTGGACAGTACCCGCTGATTTAGCAGAACAGCCAGCCATTGTCGGCGGAAAAGAAATGGATTTTAAATATAAAGATTGCAAGAAAGAAATGGATATGGTGAATAAGGCATTTATTGAGATTATGATCGAAGGAGATGCTAACGGACGCGGATTCCAATATCCGATTCCAACATATTCGATTACTCGTGATTTTGACTGGTCAGATACAGAAAACAATCGTTTATTATTTGAAATGACTTCTAAATACGGAACCCCTTATTTTTCTAATTATGTCAACAGTGACATGGAGCCTTCCGATGTAAGAAGCATGTGCTGCCGTTTACGTCTGGATCTACGTGAGTTAAGAAGAAAATCCGGGGGATTCTTCGGTAGTGGAGAAAGTACCGGCTCAATCGGAGTTGTTACAATCGATTTGCCAAGAATTGCTTATCTGGCAAAAGATGAAGCAGATTTTTATGCTCATTTAGATCATATGATGGATATTTCCGCACGTTCGTTAAATGTCAAACGTACGGTTGTCACAAAACTATTGAATGAAGGGTTATATCCTTATACAAAACGCTATCTTGGATCTTTCGATAACCATTTCTCAACGATTGGATTAATCGGAATGAATGAAGTAGGATTGAATGCCAACTGGCTGAAAGCAGACTTAACGCATAAAGAAACACAGGAATTTGCGAAAGAAGTACTGAATCACATGCGTGAACGCTTAGTGATCTATCAGGAAGAATACGGTGATTTATATAACTTGGAAGCAACACCGGCGGAATCAACGACCTATCGTTTAGCTAAACATGATAAAGAACGCTATCCAGCTATTATTACCGCAACAGATAATGAGAATGCACCTTATTATACAAATAGTTCACATTTACCCGTAGGCTATACGGAAGATATTTTTGAAGCCTTGGATGTACAAGATGAATTGCAGACACTTTATACGTCAGGAACGGTATTCCATGCTTTCCTCGGTGAAAAATTACCGGATTGGCGTTCTGCGGCAACCTTGATTCGTAAGATTGCTCAAAATTATCGTCTGCCTTACTATACGCTTTCTCCTACTTATTCAATTTGTAAGGATCATGGCTATATCAATGGTGAAATCTATACTTGTCCGGAATGTGGAGGAGAAACAGAGGTTTATAGTCGTATTACCGGATATTATCGTCCTGTAAAAAACTGGAATATTGGTAAATCTCAGGAATTTTCGGAAAGAAAGGTTTACAATATCGGCCAAACAATCTTGAATGGTAAAGAAGCTTTTCCTGAATCATCAGCACCTAAAAAAAATGATGAGGAAGTAAAAAACGGTGGAAAATTATATTTATTTACAACGAAAACATGCCCAAATTGTCCGACTGCGATTCATATCTTGAATCAAGCGAAGGTAGCGTTTGAAAAGATTGATGCACAAGAAGAAATCGAACTGACTAAAAAATTCGGTATCCTGCAAGCACCTACTTTAGTAGTGGTACAGGGGGATGAATATCAAACTTTCAGTAATACCGGCAATATTAAAAAATATGTGGATACATTAAATAAATAAGACAGAGTCGCCTTTTATGAGGCGATTCTTTTAATTTGGGTGAATTATTCTAAATAATTCTTACTATACCGTTTTTTTAAACACACATATTTTAGATTAAGGAGGTGAAAAAATGAGTCAGTTAGGAATTGATATAAGTGAATTTCAAGGCGCATTGGATTTTGAAGCCATAGCAGGAAGCATTGATTATGTGATTATTAGGGCGGGTTATGCGGACGTGGTGGATCCGCAGTTTGAACGAAGCTATGCTGAATGTAAACGATTGAATATCCCCTGCGGTACCTATTTTTATTCATATGCCTTGAATACAGAAGAAGCACAAGCGGAAGCAGATTTTTATTTGAGTTTATTAGCCGGTAAAGCTTTTGAATATCCTATTTATCTCGATATGGAAGATGGCGATCATTATAAGGAAGAACATGGACTTACCGATCCGCAAGAGTATGTGGCGATTACACAGACCTTCCTAAGCCGAGTGGAAGCCCAAAATAACTATGTTGGAATATATTCATCACAGTTTTGGTTTGATAAGTGTTTAGGAGCACCTTCGTTAAAACGCTACGATCGCTGGATTGCAAACTGGGGAACCAATGATGGAACAATACAAGTCGATGTCAGTGATCAGGCAGGAATGCTCCAATATACTTCGGTAGGGTCTATTGAAGGATATGACGGCAACGTAGACAGAGACATTGCCTATTTAGATTATCCAAGCATTATTGTCGGAGGACATTTTAACGGTAATGGTCAACATGTAGAACCGCCGGCACAAACAGAATACAAGATTGGCGATCACGTCAAGTTTGAAAGCTGTTACCGATCATCGACCGCTAAAATAGGCTGGCCTCCGGAGGGTGAGGCTTTAGTGCCGGATACCAATCATGGGGTCATTACGGCGATCTATGATGGAACCAATAATCCCTATTTAATTAATGATGGCATGTGCTTTGTGAATAATGGTGATATTCAGGGGTATTATGAGGTAAAACAAACCACTTATGAAGTGGGAGATCATGTGATGTTTAACAGCTGTTACCGATCATCTACAGCAACAGTCGGCTGGCCGCCATTTGGCGAAGCGCTAGTACCGGATGTTGATCATGGGGTCATTACAGCGATCTATGATGGAACCAATAACCCCTATTTGATCAATGATGGCATGTGCTTTGTAAACAATGGCGATATTACAGGGTATTATGATAAAAACACTTATGTGGTACAGGCGGGTGACACATTAAGTGAAATCGCAGAACAATATGGAATCAGTTATCAGGCTTTAGCACAAATGAATCAGATTAGCGATCCTAATCTTATTTATCCTGGGCAAACACTAAGAGTCCCCTAAAATAAAAATTTCCCCATGATGGGGAAATTACATAGCACCGTTCTTGGAAATGACATCTTTATAGTAATAGAAGCTGTCTTTTTTTATACGTTTTAATTCTTTAAGGTCATCGTTTGTACGATCTACATAAACCATGCCATAGCGTTTGTCCATTCCTTGTGAACTGCTTAATAAATCAATGAATGACCAAGGATTAAACGAGAAAAGTTTGACTCCGTCATCAATCGCTAAAGACATTTGTTCGATCATCTCTTTAAAATAAGCAATTCGCATATCATCATGAATTTTTCTGTCTGTTCCCAATTTCTCATTGGCTGACCAACCGTTTTCAGTAATCATGATGGGTAGACGATAACGTGCATAAAGACGTCTTAAAGCAAACCGAAGTCCGACTCCGTCACGATTCCAGTTATATTCACTGTATGGTGTATAAGGATTTTTATAATACTGATATTCCCCAACAACACTTCTGCCCTGTCGCGGCAAGTCCGGACCACTGTATTCTTCGGGCATACTTTCACTGACGTATTGTCCTACAACTTCGGTTACATACCAGTTAATGGCGATGAAATCCGGGCGGGCCTCTGCCAGCAGCTCCTGATCTTCCGGTAAAACATCAAACATCAGATTCTTTCTTTTCAGTTCGTTAATAAAGTATGGTGGATATTCTCCATAATAATGCACATCAATCAATGAAAAGACATTGAGATCATCCATTTGATAGGCAAGCATCATATCTTTTGAATTGACGGTTGCAGGTAAACGGGTCGTATAGGAAATGCAGGGACCAATTTGACCGATAAAGTGCATAGATCGATACAGTTTAGTTACTAGGGCATGCGCAATGCACATGTGATGGAATGCCTGATACGATGTTTTTAAATCGGTCAATCCTTGGAAAAATGGCAGTTCAGTGATAACCATCTGTTCATTGATGGTTAACCAATAAGGAACAATGTCACCAAAGTTTTCAAAGCAAACTTTAGCGTAACGGACAAAATCCTGAATGCATTCTCGGGAAGCAAAACCATTGTATTTTTCAATCAGTGCTTGTGGGAAATCGAAATGATACAATGTAACAATCGGAACAATATCATTTTTTATCAGTTCTTCGATCAAATTACGATAATAGGCTATTCCTTTGGGATTGATCTCTCCACACCCATCCGGAATAATCCTTGACCAAGCAATCGAAAAACGAAAACTCTTTAAACCACATTCTTTCATTAATTGAATGTCTTCTTTATAATGATGGTAAAAATCAACTGCGACTGAACTATCTGCCAGTCCGTTTTCATCACTTGCCTTTTTTAATCTTATATCGGCAACAGTTAAGCTTTTGCCATCTTCTTGATAGGCACCTTCAGCCTGAAAAGCAGATATACTTCCACCCCATAAAAAATCTTTTGGAAAACTCATTTATTATCACCTCGATTTCATTATAATCAATCAGCCTTCATATAAATTTCAAAATTTGAAGAGTTTATTCATAGATGTTTTCTCCCATTGTATTATGAAAACGATCAATTAAGCGTTCATAAATGCGCATAATGGCATACTTGCTTAATCCATCGTGGCTGTATTTTCCACAAAACAGCACAACATCAAATAAAGCTGATAAAGCGGCATCATGGGACTGGGTAATTAAAATTTTCGTGCAAGGCAGCTCTTGAATAGACGGATAGTAAGCTTGATCGCTGTTTAGATGCAGATATTGCCCATTGATGCTGGTGACAATTACTAAATCAGCAGGAGAAATACTTTGTATGTAGTCATCGAAAAAGTTAACTTTAGCGACAATCTCGCTAAGTTTTCCATGTGAATATAACTGCTTTTGAAAGTAAAGGGCAGGATATTGAAATTCACCATAGCCTAGCAAATAGATATTATCTGCCTGAATAATTTTTGCGGCCGCTTGGTCTAATTGGTAGAGAGGCACCGCCTCAATTAAACACATATTTTCATTCATATGCTGCAAGTAGGATTGTTTTTTCATTGAAATTGTAAATCTGAGGATAGCTTTTTAATTCTTTCATACTTGCCTGTTGTTTAAAATGTTTATAATTCTTATAGCCAATTAATTTAAAAAAACGGTGCAAAGTAGAATCTGACACATGGCAGAGGGCAGCTAATTCTTCTAATGAACAATGCGGCACTTCTTTTAAATAAAGTAGCAGTGTTTTGGCAATATCATAGTTTGTATCTTTTTTTATGGAACAATTAATATAATTGAGTAAGGTGTAGATGAGTGTTTGCATAATCGATTTCTCCTATGCTTTTCATTATAACGAAATTATTCATTCTACTCATCTTTTTTCATTAAAATATCAATAAAAACAACGATCTTTAACTCATTTTATCATTCTTATATGACGCATCTATTGACTTAGATCGGGTAGAAGCTTTCATATTGTGGCATCGGCACCTTTGTGATAGTATTATATATAAGTATAGAAATATTATATATAAAAGATTATATTGGGAAATTTGGGAGGTAATTTGATGAGTGGGTATATTTATATTTTAACCAATCCTTCTTTTAAGGAATATGTGAAAATTGGTTATGCAGATGATGTTCAGAAAAGGTTAAATCAACTTAATCGAAGTGAATGCATCCCATATGCGTTTAGAGTGTATGCAATTTATGAAGTTGAAATGCGACTTTCTGATAAGAAAGTACATAGTATTATTGATAAATTAAATCCTAATCTTAGATCTATAGAAACTTTTGCGGGAAAGAAGCGAGTGAGAGAATTTTATGCCATGTCACCAGAAGATGCCTATAGTATTTTGGAAGCAATGGCAGAAATCCATGGACGTATAGATAAATTAAAGAAGGTACAACCATCTGACTACGAAGAGAATGAAGAAGAAACAGCAAGTGAAATTGAAGCAGAACATAAAGAACGTATGGCTGCTTTTCAATTTTCAATGTGTGATATTAAACCAGGCTCTATACTAGAGTTTTACAATAGCCCAAGCACTAACTCTGGTCTTACATGTAAGGTGGTCGATAATAAAAGGGTGGAATTTGATAATGAATTATGGTCTTTATCTGCTCTTGCGACAAAATTATTGGGTTCTAAACGGGGTGTTGCCGGACCAAAATATTTTAAATGTAATGGAGAATGGTTGAACGATATTCGAGAAAAAAAGCAAAATAAATTAAATGATTAACATATAGTAATAATTACCCTGAATTATAGATGTAAATAAAAATTAAAATAAAGTTTGCTTTTATTTGAACTGTATGTTATAGTATGTATATAGTAACTAGCAACGATATACAATTACATGGATCATCCATCAACATTGTCTATTCTAAGTACAGTGTTGGCGGATGATTTTGTTTTTTAATATAATGCTTCTTATTAAATAAAAAAGGAGGTATTTCATAGTATGAATACAGGAAAAGTAAAGTGGTTTAATCAAGATAAAGGATTCGGGTTTATTACAAGCGATGCAGATAGAAAAGACATCTTTGTACATTTCTCAGCAATCCAATCAAGCGGATTTAAAACATTAAACGATGGAGATAACGTTAGCTTTGATATCGTTATGTCTGATCGTGGTGAACAAGCTTCAAACGTTACAGTTATCTAATTTGATAATGAAAAGGAAAGCAAGTATAGCTTTCTTTTTTTTATACAAAATTATCTGTTTATAGTCATTTTTAATAAATATATTTATATGAATTATTGGTAATTCTAAATTTCTTTTGCATATAAATCAATAATTTGTGGTAAAATAAATATATCGAGCATATACTTAATAGAAAGATAGGTGGATATATGTATGAAAAAGGAGATTTGATTATATACGGGAATCAAGGTGTTTGTAAGATTGAAAATATAGGAAAATTAGATATTGGAAGCAGTTCTAATGAAAAGGAGTACTATACCCTTGTTCCTGTTTTTAGAGAAGGAAGAACGTACACGCCAACGGATACAAAGGTGCATATGCGGCCTCTTATTACGAAAGAGGCAGTTGATCAGCTAATTTCAATGATCTCAACAATGCAGGAAGATGCCTTAGAAAATCAGACCGCTCAGCAGTTAACTTCTTATTATAAAGATCTTATTGATGAGTATTCTTGTGGAGACTTACTGCAGGTTATTCATAGTGTAAGAATGAAACAGGAAAAAATGGAATTGCAAGGCAAAAAGTTAGGGCAGATCGATACACGTTATCGAAAAGAAGCAGAAGAATTGCTTCACGAAGAGTTTGCGGTTGTACTGGGAATCCCAAAGGAGGAAGTGATCCAGTATATTACGGATCATATGAAATTATCCGTTTAATTGAATAATGATTGGACAGGTACTTTTAAATAATGAAAAGTATCTGTTTTTCTTTCCAACTTCCCTATATCCTATTATAAATGATAAGAATTATGCTAGAATATATGATATTTTTAAATAAACTTTCAGGCAGCAATCCAAGCGTTAATAAATATATTAACGAATTATATTTTGATTTTATAAAATATGAGGATGCTCATTGAAATAGACACATTACTGTGTTATTTTGATAGTAAAAGAAATGAGATCGTTAGTCATTTAGATTGTATAGTTCTTTAACTTCACTTAAAATAGGAGGATAGTATGGAATATTCAGACTTAATAGCAGGTATGCAGCGTTTTGGCGCCAACAGTAAAGACATTTTTTATAATTGTATGGGAGTGGATGAAAAGGTTATTAGAGAAACCGTGATTATTTCACCGGGCTGGACACCACAAAAATTATCAGGATTAGGAACATTTGAATTGATTGTGGATTCATCGCCTTTGTTTGGATATAGAGTATGGGATGTCAGTCATGATGATTTGAATATGACTTTTATAAAAACCGGTTTTGGGGCACCGGCAGTGATGGATGCGATGCTTTTATTAGGACTTAGCAAGTGCAAACAAGTGATTTTTGTGAGTTCAGTCGGTGCATTAAAGATAGATATCGGAATCGGGGATCTTGTGATTCCAAAGTGTTCCATCTCCGGAGATGGAGCAAGCCGTTATATTTCTTCAAATAGTTTTACAAATGATGTTTTTGGTCAAAAAAACAATCCGGATAAATGCTTGTTTGAAAAATTGAAGAAAGAAACAGAAATAGTGTGTGCAAATCAAAAGGTTAATTGGCACATTGGAACGCCGTTTTGTACGGATACTATTTTTGCTCAGTATCCTTATATTAAGGATATTGTAAGTATGGGATGTGATACAATTGATATGGAAAGTGCGGCAGCTTTTAAAACAGCGGAAATAATGGGGATTCCAATGGCTGCGCTGCTTAATGTTTCGGATAACTCGATGCAGGATCAGTCGTTGATGAGTGCGACAACAAATGAGATTCAAGAATATCGCAGGTTTGTGAGATGTGAAGTCATGCCTGAAATTATTCATCGTCTTATTAGCGGTGAATGAACAAAATAAGTGTACATACGAAGGGGACACGCTTACTAAAATAATGGGGAAATAGATCGGGATAAAGCATTATGGACTTGATCAAGCTATTCATTCGGATAGCTTTTTTTATTTAAATTTATAGAGGATAGTATTGAATCATTTGAAAATAACTAAATTTATGATACTTTTATGTATTAATCATATAAAAGTGCATAAATTAGTATTTCAATAAACGAAAATAATTGAGAAATCTAAAAAATAGGTATAGTATATATGGGTATGGGGAGGTATGGGAATGGATGAAAGTAGAACAATGACAAGGGGATCGATTTGGAAATCGATCGTTTATTTTTCAATTCCACTATTAATTGGAAATGTTTTTCAGCAATTATATAACACAGTCGATAGTATCGTTGTGGGGAACTATGTAGGAAAAGAAGCCCTAGCGGCGGTAGGATCATGTACCGTTATTATTAATATGCTCGTTGGTTTTTTTATGGGATTATCTACCGGAGCCAGCGTTGTTATTTCGCAGTATTATGGGGCGAACGATCATAAAAAGCTGCACGATGCGGTTCATACATCGATCATGATGACCTTAATTTTAGGGGTTATTATGACATTTGTGGGGATCTTACTGTCACCGACATTATTGAACTTTATGAAGACACCTGCTGATGTTATGCCCAATTCATCACTTTATTTAAAGATTTATTTTGCCGGTATTTTAGGATTGATGATCTATAATATGGGAGCTGCGATTTTAAGAGCGATTGGCGATTCAAAAAGACCGCTTTATTTCCTGATCTTTTCTTCAATTGTAAATACGATATTAGACTTAGTGTTCGTTATTGTGTTTGACATGGGGGTTGCCGGAGTTGCATGGGCGACTTTAGTGGCACAGGTATTGTCCGCTATTTTGGTAATTGCTTTATTAGTCAGGTCAAAAGAAGCCTATAAAATTATTTTAAAAGATCTGCGTTTACATAAAGATATGTTTACTAAAATGCTGAAGATCGGGCTGCCGGCCGGATTGCAGCAATCGATTACGGCATTCTCAAATATATTTGTTCAGGGCTATGTTAATGTATTTGGTTCTTCGGCAATGGCCGGATGGAGTTCTTATACGAAAATTGACCAGTTTGTTATTTTACCGGTGCAAAGCATTTCATTGGCATCTACGACATTTGTTGGTCAGAACTTGGGGGCGAAGGATGTTGATCGTGCCAAAAAGGGAACTAAAACTTCTTTGATGATTTCAATCGGTGTCACTATTTTCTTATCTGTATTACTGAATATCTTCGGTAATCAGGTATTAAGCATTTTCTCACAGGATGCAGAAGTATTAAAGTATGGAAATATCTTTTTAAGAACCTTCTCGCCATTCTATTTTGCGATATGCTTTAATCAGATATATGCCGGAGCTTTGCGTGGGGCTGGTGATTCCAATGCACCAATGGTGATCATGCTGTTCTGCTTTGTTGTCTTTAGACAAATTACTTTATTCTTTGGAACCCAATTCTTTAGTTCCATCAATTTCGTTGCTTTCAGCTATCCTTTAGGCTGGATTCTATGCAGTGCTTTATTAGCTTATTATTACTATAAAGGAAAATGGCAGAAGAAGCTAAACAGTGTCGTTGACTAGGAGGAATTAAGATGATTATCCCAAATAAACCAGGAGAAATAAAAGACTATTCAATGTATCGAGTAGAAAAATTAAAAGATCATATATTTCATATTGAAGATCGTATTGATAATCCCTCAAGCATGTACTGTATTATTGGAAGCGAGAAAGTACTATGGATTGATACTGCCAATACGCATATTGAATATGAAGATGAGCTGACACAGATAGCCGAAACCTTAGCTGATGGTAAAGAGATTATCGTCGCGATTACTCATAATCATTATGACCATGTCGGAGGACTAAATGCTTTTAAAAACAAAACGATTCTATTCCCCTTGAAAGATAAAGATGATAAGTTAGAAACAAGTGATTATCGCTTTATCGAAGATGGGGATATGATTGATTTAGGAAATAAGCAGCTAAAGGCAGTGGAAGTACCCGGACATACACTAGGATCGATGGTTTATATCGATGCTAAAGAAGAATTGGTGATCACGGGGGATGCAATTGGCTCAAGCTATGTCTGGCTGTTCTTTATGGATCAGGTTTTAGAACACTATAAAAAAGGAATTCATCATTTGTATAATGAAATCAAAAATTATCAAGATCCGTTATTTATGTGCGGACATCGTTGGCAGCAGTATCAAAGCATTGGGCGTGATCCGCTGTCACCGATCAATGCGCCTATGACGATGCAGTATTTGCTTGATATGATCAAACTGGTAGATATGATTGAAGCCAAAACAGCTTTAACAAGACCTTTTGATACACTAGGAAAGCCTGAAGAGCATTGTGTATACAGCTTTGCGGGTTCTAAAGCAGAGATTGATTCATTTGTATCTCTGATGAAATAAGCGCAGCAGCGCTTTTTTTTGTTTAAATAAGAGTGTCTCATTAAGCCTAAAATACAATAAATTTCTAATTAATTATCTATAATTTGTGACAAATCGATTTTATTCTACAATTTTCATTCTTTTGTTATCTTACAATAGGAATGAAAAGGAGGGCTATGTATTGTGGAAGGTACTAAACAAGTATTGGATGATATAAGTGGCAAATTATCTGATATTAAGGATCAATTACAAAAAATTGATGCTGATGTTTTATCTGTAGAAACGATTTTGGCTGATATCGTTGCAGATAAAGAAAAAGACGAATAGGGAAAAAGAACCTGATAATGATATGCGCTCAGAATTCTGGACATATATCAGAAATCAGGTTTTTTATTATCCGATTTTGGAAAATGAAATTTCTTTCGTTATGCTTTTCTTTCTTTTATGATGAAGGTGAAAGAGAGGTAATTATATGAAGAAAAATCCAGATCAATTTCCGAATAATTTTTTATGGGGTGGAGCATTAGCGGCAAATCAATGTGAAGGAGCTTATGATGTCGGTGGAAAAGGGTTATGTATCGCAGATATTAATCCTTATAAAGATAATGTGGCATTAAAAAAGAAATCGAATAAGGAGATGAGTACAAAAGATATTGAATCTCTGCTTCATGATCCGAGTATAGTTTTTCCCAAAAGGCATGCCATTGATTTTTACCATACGTATAAAGAAGATTTAAAGCTGTTAGCAGGAACCGGAATGAATAGTTTGAGAATTTCTATTAATTGGGCAAGAATTTTTCCTAATGGGGATGAAACCGAGCCTAATGAGGAAGGATTAGCCTTTTATGATCGCTTAATCGATGAAATTATAAAAAATAAAATGGAACCGATGGTTACAATATCCCATTATGAAATGCCTTTACATTTAGCGACACATTATAATGGTTGGTATAACCGACAATTAATCGAATTTTTTGTTCGTTATTGTGAAACATTATTTAAACGTTATCATAGCAAAGTAAAATATTGGATCTTAGTAAATCAAATGAACCTGATTAAATATGAATCTTTTAACCATTTAGGGATTCCCAGTGACCGTGTAGAAAATTTATTGGAAGCAAAATACCAAGGGGTACATCATGAACTGGTGGCATGTGCATTGAGTATCGATATCGCTAAAAAGATTGATCCAAGTATGCAGATCGGAATGATGTCCTACTATGCAAATTGTTATCCGGAAACATCAGATTCAAAAGATGTCATGGCGGCAATGCGTGTCAATCAAATGGAATTCTTTTATTCGGATATTTTAGTCAGAGGAGAATATCCTAAGTATGCCTATCGTTTCTTTGAAGAAAATAATCTTGATATTAAGATGACAAATGAAGACTTAGAAGCGTTTAAACATACAGTCGATTTTGTCAGTTTTTCCTATTACTATACAAAAGTTACCAGTGCAAAGAACTATGGTACGGAGGATGCAGTGAAAATTAATCCTCATATAAAAACGAATGAATGGGGATGGGGAATAGATCCGGTTGGATTAAGAGTGGCGTTAAATGAGTATTATGACCGTTATCAGCTACCGATTTATGTAACAGAAAATGGTATGGGATTTATTGAAGAACTTAATGAAGATGGCAGTTTGCATGATCCGTACCGTATTGAGTTCTTACGTGAACATATTCGACAGATTAAAGAAGCTATTAAAGATGGTGTGGATGTCAGAGGTTATTATCCTTGGGGACCGATTGATATCGTCAGTTGTTCAAGCAGCGAGATGAAAAAACGCTATGGATTTATTTATGTGGATTTAGATGATTACGGAAAAGGCAGCGGCAAACGTTCGTTGAAAGACAGTTATTACTGGTATCAGACAGTAACAAAAAGCAATGGGGAAATATTATAAGAATGAAAGCGGAATCAACTTGAAAGGTTCCGCTTTTTGTTGGTAAAGTCTGCGAGTTGTTGTATAATAATTGAAGAGGTGAGGCAAGATGGATATTCCGATTAAAGATATCGTAGAGGCTTTTAAGCAGGATTTTAATCCTCAGGAATGTGAAGGCATTTATAATCTTACACATCAAGACATTATATTTACAATAACCAAGCTTAAACAGTTTATTTTACATGCTCAGCTTCAGGAAATTACCTTTAGTGAATTAGAAGAACTGTTTAATTTTATACAAAGCGATGAAGTATTGGAAACATATATTAATGAATTAGTTGCACCGTTTGCACCGGGCATGATGGTGGGGCAAACTTTGGAAAGTGAATTTGTCGGATCGATTGGTATTTATGATCGGTTTGCATATGAAAAGGAGAGACAGGGCGGAACGATCATGATTGCTCCGATACTTGTTGTCTGTACACTGATTCAGAATGCCTATTTGTTTATTAATGATATCATGCTTCATCATGATATTAGCTATTGCTTAGATAAATGCAAGGGACTAAGCGAGCGACAGATTGAAATAGAAGATATCTATCGTCATGTGGTACACTTGATTATTAAACCACTGTTAGAAGTGCTTCATTACCGGGCGCTTAATCCAACTCAAAATATTCCCCAGTATATTGTGACATCGTTTGGATTGATTGAAGCGGAATATGCCATTGAACATGGGCATGAAATTACACAGCAAATAGAAAAGACGTTAGACGATATGTTGAAATCGCTAACGCCTGAAGATATTAAACAAAATAATTTGATCAATTAATCTTTAATAAATACATAACGAGATGAGGTAGAATGTATTGGACTATAGTGAAAGTCATCAAGGGTGATTTCCTTTATTTTTTCAAGATCTCTTATCTCATGTTTTATTAGGTAATTCAACATAGATCCTCGTGCTTTTTTAATCAGCATTGAGGGTCTTTTTAATTGCTCATTATTCCTAATAGCAAAATCGATGGTGATAAGATTAGGATGTTTAACTTGTTTAGCGTATTCTCCGGAGGCAAGGCTGATAATAAAGTCTTCCTTTTGCAGTAATTTATTGACCGCTTTATCCCAATAGTCATAAAGGTTTATACCATCGATCTGACATAAATAATCCAAACGGTAAAATGAAATCTCATCTAAATAGCGCAGACATCCGTATAAAGCATCCAGTATATAGAGATGGTCTGATAAGTAAGCATGGTGTTTAGAGGTGTAAGAGGAGAGTTCCAGCTGTTTAAAGACAGTGCCGGTATAATAGTATAATGCGGGTGTTTTTTTAGTTTGACGCAGTCCGTCATAAATGCTTTGAGCCAGCTTTGAAGAAACATGCATTCTTTTTTCGATCATTGCTGGATCATCATTTAATAGTGTATTTTTTATAGGTTCAGTGAGCTCTAAAAACATTGGCTGCGTAGCGGTTAGTGAGCAGGGCTGCTCTTTTAGGGTTTTACTTGGGGATATAATAATCTTCATTGCTTTTCCTCCTAAAAAATACTATATATAAAAAACTCCGGCGTGTCAAAAGATGTAATTTTATGATATAATGGGGTGGGTGATAAAAATGAATACAATAATTATAGATCGAATTTTAATGCATATGATGGATTTTGAACATCATCAGATTTTCTTTTCTGATGACTTTTTAGAATTAAGTCCGACAATGCAGGAATATTATGACAAAAAATTGGAAAAAGCATGGTTGAGTCCGCAGTTAAAGGAGTTAACTTTAGGGGATTTTGCTCCTATTATTTTAAGAAGCAAGGATATGGTTGAAGATGATGATAAATTTTTTCAGCACGCTAAATCGATTACACAGGAATTATTTGATTTAGGAAAGATGATTCAGCTGATGCCAAATTGCAATATTATATTTGTTGAATGTAAAATTGATGGAATGAAGCATATGGCTATCATTAAATTGAATTATAAACTGGCGCCGGTCAATGTACTGGAAGAAGATGAAAATGGAAATAAGGTGGTAAGAATCACGAATCGCCAAACTGTTCCGACAAAAACGGCCAATGTCGAAGAAGCTATATTGGTGAATGTGGAGGATAACCGCGTTTATCTTATAGAGAAACGTTTTGAGATTGATGGACGTCCTGATTACTATTTGAATCCGCAATACATCAAAGGGGAACCCAAGATGACGGATAAGCAAAAAGTATCACTTTTAAATAAAACAATTACCAAAATTGAGAGTCAGTTTGGAGTCAATGAGTTTGAGCCCAAAGCACTGATTAAAAAAGAAATGGCTAACCGTGTTTTAGATCATCAGGATATCAAACCGCATGAGATTGCATCGGTCATATTAGAAAGAGACTATAATGCAAAAGAAGAAGCTTTAGATATCTTGACTGACTTAGGGATTGCAGAGGAAGATACAATTTCACAGAATTTTGAAACCGTGGAAAAATTATCTAAATGCAAGCTAGTTACAGATACTGAAATTGAGATTACATTAAATGTCAGCGATTATCTTGAACAGAATCATATAAAAAAGACGCGTCATGAAGATGGTACCTATACAATCGTATTAGAAGATATCCATGATATAACATTGAAATAAATTTAACCTCCTGCTTGCCTTTGTTTACTGTATAATATGGGTAAGGAGGTTTTCTTTATGGCAATAGAATCCATCGTTAATTTTTATCCTTGTAAAGACATCGAGGAAACAACGGAATTTTATTTAAAGGTGATTGGACTCACTTTGTTTCAGGATCAAGGCAAAGCGAGAATTTTTGACAGCGGTTATGGCTATTTAGGGTTTTGTCAGTATGATCATGGTATGCTGGCAACGCAGACCTGTATTTCTTTTAATTTAAAGGATCAAAAAGAAGTAGACGATTATTATGCCAAGTTTAAAGAACTGAATATAGAAGGATTGATTCCGCCAAAAAAGCATGATCAGTTTGAAGTCTATTCATTCTTTATGAGAGATCCTAATGGCTATCAGATTGAATTTCAAAAAATTTAAAAATAGTGTAGCTTTAAGTTACACTATTTTTAAAACAGCAAGTATAATAAGTAATACTCCAGACAGCCAGGAAAGATCTAAATCCAATCGTTCGGATAGCTTTTTGCCTAAATGACTTCCAAGTGCAATGACGATTAAATTAACAATTAACGCACATAAAAGGATTTCAACTGGATGAATGATGCTTAATCCTACACCTAGTCCTGCAGCTAAACTGTCCAGTGATAGGGCAACTGCTAGGGAAAGTGCTTCTTTTGGCGAAAGGGTATGAGAACGATCATAGTCTGCTTTAGTTGGGGTGGCATAGACTTGCAGGATCAATGTTAATTGTTTGGTGGTGATAGAAATAGGTTTATCAGAACCTCTTTTAATTAAGGCTTTCATAGAGCTGTCATAAAGTTTGATAACTCCGAGAATAAAGAGTAAAGTAAAGCAGAATAAAGAGGTGATGGGTGGTGGGATGATTGTTTTAATCATTGCCCCTAAGCCAAGGGATATCCCTAAAAATGTACACCCGATAACACTGATGATGGCAGCAGAAGAAACTGGAATCTTGATTTTACTGCTACCATAGGCAAAACTAGCCACAAAAGAATCGAGAGATAAAGCTACGACAAGTAGCAGAATTTCACTGAGATATTGTAGAACTGCCAAGAAAATCCCCTCCTAAATTAAGATATGTTTAAAAAGTGGAAAAGGTTGGGAATTTGTCTTTATTGATGGGCAAAAGTGGTTAATAATACGCAAAAGAAAGTAAATCATGTATAATGAGTGATAGGTGATAATATGGAAATCGTGATCGGAAAACAATGGAAAGAAAAAACAGACTATTATATTAAAGAAAGCTTATCAAAGCCATCTGTTTGGCTGGTGGATGTTGCAGTCAAGGAAGAGTATGAAAGGATGCTGCTGGAAGCCAGTGAAAACAAAGCCATCCTGCTGCAACGCGTAATGACTTTTGATGAATTTTATAATGACTTGCTTTTTTCACAGCAGTTTTTTAAACGTCAGGCTATAAGCCCTATTCAGTCCTTATTAGTGATTTATGAGATTTTGTCGGATTATGATGGCGAAATTATTCAATGCACGGATAATGGCATTTTACAGCAGCTGCATCATGTGTTTTCTTGCTTCAAACGCTATAAAAGCAATTTAGCGTTGCTGAAGGAAGTAGAGCTGCCGGCTTTCTCGAAGAAAAAATTGGAAGAATGCGGACAATTATATCAAAGATATTTAGCGAAACTGAAAACATATGGCTGGCGAATGAAGGAAGATTATGAATCGGAACCAGTTGAAATAGATAATACAATTCATTTTTATATTGATCAAATCGAAGAAGTAGATGAGCAGATGATGAGTCTGATTCGTAAGATGACACATTGTACGATTCTATTGACTTGTGATGATCAGGAGGATGCGTATACTCATTTTATAAAAAAAGAATTGAAGAGCTGGAATACAAAAATTATTTTATTTGATGAAACGGTAAGTCCGTTTAAAGAATATCTAATACAGAGTTATCAAAATTTAAAAGCCCCTGATTATTCTGCCGATTATCCTTTGACTGGGATAAAGGCAGTTAATCAGCATACAGAGATTCAGCAGCTGGCAGTTGAAATCTATCATTTGATCGCCAGCGGTCAGGCTCAGTATTCCGACTTTGCAGTATACTGTACAAGTCAGGATTATTTTGAAAAAATAGAGGTAGTGTTTAAACTGCATCGGCTTCCTTGTTTTATTGCAAAGACGATGCCGATTTATCAAAGCCGAATTGCTATGCTCGTAAAAAGTTTATGGCTGTATGCAAAAACTGCCGATGAAATACATTTAATAACCCTCTTTAGAAGTCATCTTTTTAAAGGAATCTTTTTGGATTCCAGAATTGATCTTTTTGAAAAGCAGCTTAAAACAATGCGCTTTTGTGCTTTAGAAGACTATCAAGAAGCAAAAGCAAGTATCAATCAAATGGTATTAGAAATGAATTCTAAGGATTATGTCGATCAAAAGGTAAGCTGTCTAATCCAGTGGCTGGAAGAAATGGAAGTGGAAAGGGGGGCGGTTGATGAATTAGACCGTGCCTGTTTAGCTCAAACAATGGATTATTTAAAGCAGTTTGAAATACATATCAAAATGGATCAAAATGATTTTCTTGATATGTTGTCAGCACATTATACATTGCACGCTCCAAAAGTTGAGAAAACAATGGACATGATCACAGTTGCCATGAACGATGCGATAGTGACATCGGCAAAACGTATTTATATTTTAGGCTGCAACGAAAACAGTTTTCCGACTGTTGAGAGTGATAATGAATTGATTTTAAATGATGAGTGTATTGCCTGTGAAGAGGCAGGAATCCGTTTAGGATTAAATTTGTTTGAGAGGATTGAGGTACAATATCTGCAATGGTTTAAATTGTTTTATTTAGAAAAGAAGGTTACTCTTTCTTATATCACCGGTTCATTAGGGGGAGATGACTTTTTGCCTTCAAGTCTTTATTTAAGTTTAATGAAACAATTTAAAGGTAAAGAAAGAGTGATTGGACAGACGCGTCGTTTGCAGGATGTGACTACACCGGAGGCATCTTTAGATATTGCGCTTCATTACGGAGATACTACAGAGACAATTCAATCTGTCCGTACTTTAGCGGATCAATATCGACATAATAAAAATCAGCCGACACCAATCAATGTCACATTGCTTGAACAGTTGATTGATAAAAACGGACAAAAAGCTATTTCTCCAAGTGAATTAGAGACCTACAATGGCTGTCCGTTCAAATATTATATCCGTTACGGCTTAGGCATCTACCCTTGGCAGGATCGTACATTAAAAGCAAATGATTTTGGTACTATTGTCCACGATGTTTTGGATGTTTTAAGTGATCTTTATGATGGCAAGAAAACAATAGAAGATTATTTGACAGAATACCGGATTGAAGATGTGCATAAGACCTACGAAGAAAACATTTATCCTTTCATTTGTGGAAGTGATGTCTTAAATGAACAAGATCAAGGGTTATTTTTAATCATTCATTATATTGCGAATGAAAAAATCGATCAGAGTCAGCTGACAGCCAGTCAGCAGTATCTGTTTTATAAACTGCAGCATGACTTGTTCAATACGGTCAAGATTTTGATCTATCAAATGTCAATCAGTGATTTTTCTATTACCGATCATGAACAATGGGTAGAAAAAAGTAATGGGGAATTTCTGCTTCATGGACGTATTGACCGTGTCGAGCAGTATCAGCAGTATGTAAAGGTAGTGGATTATAAATCTTCTCAGAAAGCTTTGGATCTTTGTTTAGCGACACTAGGCTTTAATATTCAGATGCTGCTTTACTTAGATATGGTTTGTCAGGATAAGGCGCTGGAAAAAGGCGGTGTGCTTTATTTTAATACAAAACAGCGGGTAGTAAAGATGGATAAATATCTCTATGAGGATGGATTGGATTTTGAAGAAATTGTAAAGCTGTATAAAATGGAAGGCTATATAAACAGCGAAGAAACATTGATTAAGGCAATGGACCGTCACTATGATCCAAGTGTTATTGCAAATGTTAAATTTGTGAAAGGTAAAGGGACATATACGGGTAATTTATTAGATCGGGAAAGTTTTGATTGCTTGCTGGAGAAAGTCAATCTGCATGTAGAAGCATTACTGGATCGCATTTATCATCAAGGAGATATCCGTATTTTCCCCAGCCATCATGATGCGCCTAAGATTAACATGCTGGTGAATCCATGTACCTACTGTGATTATGCCAGTATTTGTCTGAAAGATGTTTTCTATAATGAAAATAATGAAATTGAATATATAGATCCAAAAACAATGCTGAAAATTTTAGGAGGGGAACAACATGATTAGTCCGTTTAATGATGAACAGGCACAAGCCATAGCAACACGTGGTGTAAGCATTCTTGTATCGGCACCGGCAGGAAGCGGTAAAACAAAGATTTTGGTCAGCCGCATCATGTCTTTACTGATGGAAGACGGTTATCATGTTGATGAATTTTTAGTGTTAACCTTTACTCAAGCTGCTGCCGCAGAAATGAAACAGCGTTTATTGTTTGCGATAGAAGATGAACTAAAGAAGGATTTGGAACCTTCGGTATATGCTCATTTATTAAAACAAAAGGAAAAGATTCCGTATGCTTATATCACTAATTTTCATGGCTTTTGTTCGCAGTTATTAAAAAAATATGGTTATTTAATTCAAGTTGAAGCAGGTTTTGATATTTTAAGTGAGTCGGCTTTATTGAAACATCAGGTATTGGATGCCTGTATTGAAGAATGGTGCCAAGAAAAGGAATTTACTGATTTTATTTCCTTATATTTTAATGATATGCGTTTTGATGGCTTTAAATCCATTGTTTTAGAGTTGTATGAAATGATGCATTCGATTGATAATGTTGACCGTTTTGTACAGTATATTAAACAACAAATTTATGAAGATTATATGGATAGTGATCAAGATTTAACGACTTGGCAGATTTTTCCGGAAATAAAGCGTCAGCTTAAAAATGCTGCAATCAGCGGCTATAATAATCTTATTGATCTTGCCAGGTTTGCAGAAGAGAAGGGAATTTCTGATTTCTTTGATCGTCCGGAAGAACAAAGTAAAAATAATGCAGCTTTACCGGTGCCGTTTGAGACGATGCAGGACTATTTTAAAGAACGCTTTCAATTGCTGAATCAAGATTACTTTGCCTATGATTATTTTCGTCAGGTATCTTTAAAAAATTCTGATAAAGCGTATACAATGAAGTGGGATGAGGAGATCAAACCCTATCAAAAGGATTTTAATAGTAAGAAAATCGGTGTCACTAAGCCTTACTTAGAAAAGGCTAAGATTTACTTGCCGGAAGATGAAAGTGCATTTAAGATGATTTTAAAAGAATCTTATTATGTTATTGAAATGCTTTTGGGAAAACAAGGGCTTGTCCAGCGGTTTAAAAAAGCTTATCAAAAAGAAAAGAAAGCACAGCATATTTTGGATTTTAATGATTTAGAACAGTTCACGATTCAATTGCTGCAGCCACAGTATCATATTTCTGAACTGCTTTATCATAAATTAAGAGAAATTATGATTGATGAGTATCAAGATACGAATCAAATTCAAGAAACGATTATTGGCTTGATCAAAGATTACCAGACGCCTTCGATCGTTGCGTTTAGAGTTGGCGACATGAAACAGTCAATTTATCGTTTTCGTCAAGCTGATCCACAGCTTTTTAAAGAAAAGTATGATCGTTACAGCCAAAGTCTTGATGAGGCAAATTCGACAGGAGAATTGCGCATAGATTTGCGTTTTAATTATCGCTCTAATAAGATTGTGTTAGACAGTGTTAATTATATTTTTAATCAGATTATGGATAATCAAGTGGGAGGATTAGAATACCTTCATGATGCTTCCAGCCATTTAAACTATGACTATCTGCGTAAAGAACGTTGTCCCTCTCTTGAGCAATTATCGGAGGTTATCCGTAAGACAGATGAACGCTATCAGGCTGAAACCCGTTTTGACAGTGAGGTGCTGTTAGTAGATGATACTCAGACGGGAGAATTGAAAGCAGCAGAATATGAAGCTCATATGGTGGCACAGCGAATTCAAAAATTAGTCAGCGAGGAATCTGTGGATGGCTATGATGGGAAATCAAGAAATATTAATTATCGGGATATTGTTGTTTTAATGCGTTCTACTGCTTTGTTTTTAACGTTTAAAAAGGTGTTTGATCAATATCAGATTCCTAATCATATTGTTTTATCTCAGGGATATTTAAACGCTGTAGAGATTATTAGCACGATTACTCTTTTAAAAGCACTTATCAACCAGTATGACGATGTGAGCTTGCTGTCATTGTTAAGAGGAAACTATTTATTCAGTCATTTTGATGAAGATCTGATTATGAAGGTACGTTTGATGAATAAAGAAAGACCCTTAATGGATAACTTAAAGCAATATATTGAATTGCAAATGGAAGGTAGTCAGGAGCTGACAGATTTTAAATGTCAATATGATCAGCTACGTGAACGCATGTTAGAATTAAAGCCAAGTGCTTTTTTAAGAGAGGTACTCACAGTTAGCGGATATCGATTGTTTGTTAGTCAGTTGATCAATGGAGAACAGCGTGTCGCTAATTTAGATTTGTTAGTAGAGGAATTTGCTCAGTTTGAAAATAAAGAGGATATTTTTGCCATTGTAAAGCGTTATGAACAAATGATGGAAAAACAGACGGCTTCATCTCCGGCGCAAATGATTTCCGGCAGTGACAATGTAGTTCAGTTTATGACGATTCATAAATCTAAAGGCTTAGAATTTCCGATTGTTTTTGTCAGCAATATTGACAAAGGATTTAACAAACAGGACAGTACAAAGCGTATTTTAATCGACAAACAGTTAGGAATTGCGGTAAAGCCACGAACAAAAAAGAGTGTCGAAATACACAATGGAAAATGGGTGGATCAGATTATTGAATATGAAAATCCTTATCGCCGATTACTGGCTGCAAGACAGACAGAAGAGGCAATCAATGAGGAAATGCGTATCTTTTATGTAGCATTGACACGTGCTTCTCAAAAGTTGATTATGAGTGGAGTGGGGTGTCTGGAAACATTGGCAGAATGGCAACAAAAAATTCTGTTGAACGAAGACCCTGATATTTATGAAGGAAAAGAGAATGAACATTTACTCCTTTACTATAATGCACGTAAAGCCAATTCATATTTAGATTGGATTGGACTTTCGCTGATGCGTCATCCACAAGTTATTGAACAATACAGTCATCTCCATTTAGAAGATTACCCGGTGATTAAAACCAATTTTGAAAAGATTAAACAATTATCATCTACACGTCGCTATAGCTTTGACAATACGAAGGCATCTAAATTTACGATTAACTTTTTAAGTCCGGCGGAAATAGAGGCGATGATGGAAAAGCAAATGCCCAAACGTATCTTTAAAGAGGAAAATCAGCCGATACATTATTTATCACTGCCAGAAGTATCTACAGTAACGGTTACGACCAGTGCGACTAAACTGCAAAAAGAAGCCGATGACCATGATTATGGCTACACACCGATCATAAATGTTCATAAGGAAATGAGCGCAGCAGATAAAGGGACATTAGTGCATTCCTTTTTTGAATATTTGCCTATGGATGGGACCTCTGTATCCTCAATGATCAGTCAATTGTGTGAAAAGGGACTGTATGATGAAAATGAAAAAGCAGTTTTGATCTCTTATCAGGATAAAATCGAAACTTTTATGCAAAGCGATTGTTTCAAAAGAATGAAAGAAGCAAAGCAGCTGTATAAGGAAAAAGCATTTAGTCTATTAGATGATCAGACACATCAGATTGTACATGGAATTTTTGATGTTCTTTGCATTGAGGAGGATCGAATCACTGTCATTGATTACAAAACAGATCGTGTTAAACCGGATACTAAGGAACACTACCTGATTGAGAATCACCGTGTCCAAATGGAATATTATAAATTAATTTTAAAAAGAATGTACCCGCAGTGTCAGATCGAGGCGATGGTGTATTACTTAGAAATTGGGCGATATGTTATTTTGTAAAAAAGTATGATATAATGCTTTAAAAGATAGGGGATGAAGTATGGATAAACAGTATGACATAAAAGAAGTGAGAGAACGTTTTAACCGCTATAATCGTTTGGAGAAACTAATTCAAGAAAAAGGAAGACAGTTGGCTGTACAAAGAGATCGATTAAGTGATTTATATCGTCAATTGGAAAAAGAAAATCGTGATGTAGAGGAATTGGAACGTGCTTCATTTTCGTCTCTGCTAGCACGAATTACCGGTCAAATGGAACAAAAGATGGAAAAAGAAGTTCAGGAAGCAAGAATTGTTGAGTTACGTTTTAATGATGCGAAACGTGTAGAAAAAGAGCTGCTGTATGAATTAACTAAACTAAAAGAAGAACAGTATAGTTTACGCAATGTAAAAGAAGAGTATAAAATTGCTTTATCTATGAAAAGAGATCAATTAAGTCCATCACAGTTAGAAGAAATGGATCGTTTACAAGATGAACTTCATGATTGTCAAAGTACAATCAAGGAATCCAAAGAAGCATTAGCTGCCGGAGAAGAAGCAAAAGAACTGGTAGAACAAGCACAGCGTTCTTTGAGTTCTGCTCAGAACTGGGGAATTGTAGATATGATCGGAGCATTAGACTTTATTGCAGATATGGCAAAATATCAAAAAATAAATGAAGCAAAACAACTGATGAACGAATTGCAAATGGCATTGCGCCGTTTCAAGACTGAACTTGTTGATGTTAATTTTGATGCCGGGTTTGTGGTAAATATCAGTTCGTTTGATACAATGATGGATTTTTTCTTTGATAATATGTTCTTTGATTTTATGGTGCAGTCTAAAATTAATGACGCTAAAAGACAAATGGACGGCATTTATGATCAGATCAATAATATCATGGCTGAATTAGAATCGATAAATGATCGCAATACAAGTAAAATATCCGGATTAAAAGAAAAAATAAGACAATTCATTGAAGAATCGTAAAAGAGTCTCTCGACTCTTTTTTTGCTCTTGACTTGTACCTTCACACAAGAGTGATTATAATAAAAGTGTCATCCGTCTTAGAGATGAAGAAATGATGGTTTATTCAAAATTTTGTCTAATGTTTAAGTCAGACAGATAGAGTCTTGGAAATAAAATAGGAGCTGTAAATAGACGTTTATAGCTCTTTTGTTTAGGAGAGCAGATATGAAATATCATGAAATACAATGTCTTAATGCTTGTAATCGCATCCGTGAAGGACGTCTTCCCTATCATTGGGATTTAAATATTTACCGTGGCTGTCAACATGCCTGTCAATACTGCTATGCACGTTATTCTCATCAGTATTTAGATGGCGGTGATTTTGATACGGATATCTATGTCAAAATAAATATTGTGGAAAGATTAGAGGAAATGTTGAGAAAGCCGAAATGGGATCACGCCGTAATCAACATTGGCGGTGTTAGTGATTCCTATCAGGCGGCAGAAGCAGAATACGGGCTGATGCGAGGTATTTTAAAAGTATTGATTAAGTATAAGACTCCTTGCATCATCTGTACAAAATCCGATTTAATCTTAAGGGATTTGGATTTGATTAATGAATTGTCTCAGCTTACCTATGTCAATATCGCAAGTACGATCACAGCAGATGATGAAAGGATCAGAGAAAGATTGGAACCGGGAGCAGTTTCTTATCAGCGCAGATGGGCAATGCTGAAAACAATCAAAGAACAAACAAATGCCGCAGTAGGCGTTCATTTAATGCCAATTATTCCCTATTTAACGGATCAGTTGGTAAATCTGGAAGCTATTTATCAAAAAGCACTAGTTACCCATGCAGATTATGTTTTACCGGGAATGCTTTACTTAAAGAGTGTGACGAGAACGCATTTTTATAATTTTATTTCTCATGACTATCCTGAGCTCTATGAAAATTTATGGGAGCTTTATCATAATAAAGATGTGAAAAATAATTATAAAAAACAACTTTACCCAATGATTTCCCATCTGCAAAAGAAATATGGGATCAGTGCAGATTATAATCGTTTTAAAGAAGAAAAAATGAAAAGAGCAGTGCAGCTGCAATGGGATATATAAAGAAATTATTTTGTTGTCAGACGCTGTTTTAATATGTCGAAAATGTTATAATGAAAATGTCAGCTAAAGTTGTTTTATTATTTTCGTGACAAATAAAAAGAATAGGAGGAACTATATGAGTAAACATTTATCAATGAATGTTCGAGCTCCAATCGAACCGGATAATCCGGCGATTCAAAGGGACGAACACTTGTGTATTAAATGTGGGCAATGCAAAAACATCTGTACGGATTATATTGGCGTTCATAATACATATTGCTTAGAAGATACAGATGATGTGGCTGTATGTATTCATTGCGGTCAGTGTGCTAATGTCTGTCCGGTATCAAGCATTACGGAAAAATATGAATATGAAGATGTCAAAAAAGCAATTGCAGATCCTGAAAAAATTGTGATTGTCAGTACTTCGCCCTCAATCCGTGTTGCTTTAGGTGAAGAATTCAATATGGCAGATGGAAGCTTCGTTGAAGGAAAAATGGTAGCCTTGCTTCGTCAGTTAGGTGTAGATTATGTATTGGATACCAACTTTTCAGCTGATTTGACTATTATGGAAGAAGCAAGTGAATTAATTGAAAGAGTAACTACAGGAAACAAACCGCTTCCTCAGTTTACAAGCTGTTGCCCGGCTTGGGTAAAGTATGCGGAAATCTATCATCCGGATATGTTGGATCATATTTCCAGTGCTAAGAGTCCAATTGGAATGCAGGGATCGACAATTAAAACTTATTTCGCTAAAAAGATGGGGATTGATCCAATAAAAATTGTCAATGTCGCGTTAACTCCATGTACCGCAAAGAAATATGAAATTCGTCGCGAAGAAATGAATGCGGCAAGTCATTATTTAGGTATTGAAGGCATGCGTGATATGGATTACGTTATTACAACCCGAGAATTGGCGAAGTGGGCAAAAGAAGAAACAATCGATTTTGTCGGCTTAAAGGACGATGACTTTGACCGTGTCATGGGTGAAGGAAGCGGAGCCGGAGTCATTTTTGGTAATACCGGCGGGGTGATGGAAGCAGCGCTAAGAACGGCTTATGAATTTATTACAAAAGAAAAAGCGCCAGCCACGCTTTATGAACTAAAACCGGTTCGAGGTATGGAAGACGTTAAAGAAGCAACATTAGAAATCAATGGATTAACCTTGAATGTTGCGGTTGTGTTTGGAACAAAGAATGCCAGTGACATGATTAAGCGTATAAAAGAAGGAGCTAAAGAGTATCATTTTATTGAGGTTATGACTTGCCCGGGTGGGTGCATCGGTGGCGGTGGACAGCCTAAAGGCACTTTATTAAAAGGAGATGCGCTAAGACAAAAACGTATTGATGGATTGTATCAGCGTGATCAAGCCATGAACCTCAGAACAAGTCATGAAAATGAAGAAATAAAAACACTTTACAAAGAATTTTATAAAAAACCATTATCCGATTTAGCTGAGCAAATGTTACACACGCATTATAATGACAAAAGTAAATTATTAGGAGGAAAAAGAATGAAATATCGTTGCAGTATATGTGGTTATATCCACGAAGGTGAATTAGAAGAAGGTTTTGTTTGTCCGATTTGCAAACAGCCGGCATCTGCATTTGTGCTGGTAGAAGAAAAGAAAGACAGCGATAATATTTATGCAGGTACAAAAACTGAGAAGAATTTAATGGAAGCTTTTGCTGGAGAATCTCAGGCAAGAAATAAATATACTTATTTTGCGAATATTGCCAGTCAGGAAGGGTATGACCAATTATCTGAAATTTTCTTGAAAACAGCACGTAATGAACAGGAACATGCTAGAATTTGGTATCAGGAATTAGGCGGATTAAGTGATACTGCCACTAACCTATTGCATGCTGCTGAAGGGGAAAATTATGAATGGACAGATATGTATGCAAAATTTGCTAAAGAGGCAGATGAAGAGGGCTTCACAGAATTAGCGGAGAGATTTAGAAAAGTGGCAGCGATTGAAAAATCACATGAAGAAAGATATCGTGCCTTATTAAAGAATGTGGAAATGCAAAGAGTATTTGAAAAAGGTGAAGAAACAATGTGGGAATGCCGAGTTTGCGGACATTTAGTAATGGGGAAAAAAGCTCCTGAAGTTTGTCCTGTATGTAAATTCTCTCAAAGCTTCTTTGAAGTTCGTAAAGAAAATTATTAATATAAAAACGGCTGAAGGATTTAACCCAACAGCCGTTTTTTTATAGTTCCTGATAACTGCAGCACTTTTCTAGTTCATGCTGGATATAAGGTGAATCTTCATCATCTAATAAAGCAACGAGCGTATCCCCCGTATGAAGAACCGTCGTTCCTCTTGGAAGTAATTCCTTACCGCCACGGATAATACTGATAATTAAGCATTTATTAGGCCATTTAATATCTTTAATCGCTTGTTCACATACCGGTGAACCGAGTTCTACAACAGATTGAATAATCTGCTTTTCACCATGGAAAGCCGACATGTCCATTCCCATTTTAGACAATAGGTTATGCAGCAGACTTTCATAGATCGGTTCACAATTCATCATGCTGGCAACAAGATAGCTTACTAGTGAAACAACAGCTAAAGGCAATAAGTTTGTCAGTGACCCGGACATTTCAGCAATTAAAATAATTCCCGTAATCGGTGCCCTTACGATGGCTGCAAATGTTCCCGCCATTGCCATAATGATGAAATTTGCTAAATACATCTGAGGGAAATTAAACCATTGAATAGCGACGGTTCCAAAGATAGCACCGATAAAGCTTCCTAAAACTAATAAAGGAAAGAATATTCCACCGGGAGCGCCGGAACCGAAGCTAATGAGTGAGAAAGCAAATTTAGCCACTAATAAAATAAGCAAAGTTTGAATAACAAAGTTTTGATTCATGCTGAGAAATTCTATCATTCGATGTCCGCCGCCTAAAATCTGAGGCATCGTAAGAATAATGAAGCCAGATAAAATAAACGGAATAATAACACCGTAAGAACCTAATTTTGTTTTACTGAATAGCTTTTGCGTAGAAACGGTTCCCTTATTGTAAAGAACACCGAACACTCCGCAGGCAATTCCTAATAAAATTACCATTCCATAATAGTGAAGTGGCAATGTACCTTCGACAACAAAGTGGAAAGTAGGTGATAAACCAAAGATATTACTGGATATAAAATCACCGGTTACTGAAGCGCACATGACAGAAATCAAGACATGAACATTAAAGTTTTTGTGAACTTCTTCCAAAGCAAACATAACACCGGCTAACGGTGCATTGAAGGCGGCAGATAAGCCCGCGGCAGCTCCGCAAGTCAGCAGCAAGCGTTCTTCCATCTTGACCTTATGAAATAATTTAGATAAACCTTTTCCGGCCATTGCTCCTAATTGAATGCTGGGACCTTCCCTTCCTAATGAAAGACCACCAAACGCACAGAGTACACCGCCTAATATTTTAGTAGGCAGAATCTTATACCATTTTTGATCAACGAAAGAAATGATCTCTCCTTCAACTTGAGGAATCCCGCTGCCACTGATTAAAGGCTCATACCTCAGTAATTTTGAAACAATCACAGCAAGCAGAATTAAGACTGCAAACCAGCCGACGATGTATAGTAAGTTACCTTTGATCGCATTTCCAATAAAACCGATGAAATCTTCAGCATATCCTAAGAGGATTCGATAGATAACAGCGACTAATCCAGCGATTAAACCGGTCGCAATTCCTTCGATAATCAACATGTATTTAAAATTTTTTGCAGTTTCTAAAAGATCAATGGTTGATCCTTTTTTATTTTTCATAAAATAACCCCTTTTCCCTATTTCATTACTAGCATATACCTTTTTTTATTATTAGAAAAGGAAAAATTTATCATCTTGATAAATAATTTTATAAATAAATGTGAAAAGAACTTGGGACGCACGATTTAAGGACTGCTGTTATAATAATAACAGGTGATCACTATGAGATGTCCAAGATGTAAAACTACCGATCCAAAATACTTTTATAAAGTTAACGGCCGCTGCTATTGTCGGCGCTGCATAGCTTTTGGAAGAATATTTTGTGATGAGGAATTGAAGTCTCCGGAAGTCTCGAAAACAAATAAACATGTTTATTATGAATTAAGTTATACATTATCTTTTGCACAGAAGAAAATTGCACAGCAGTTAATGGAGAATTTCATCCAACATAAAGATTCCGTTGTTTGGGCAGTTTGCGGCAGCGGTAAAACGGAACTTATCTATGACAGCATAGCGTACGCATTGAATCAGAATCTGCGGGTATGTGTGGCTATCCCTCGAAGAACGTTGGTAGAAGAAATCGGTGAGCGGATTCACAAACAATTTATTGGTATTGTCCCCTCTTTATTTTACGGAGGACATCAAGGGGATTTAACAGCTCCCTTGATCGTTTGTACAACGCATCAGCTTTATCGGTTTTATAAAAGCTTTGATCTATTGATTTTAGATGAGATCGATGCTTATCCTTATCAGGGAAATCCTCTCTTAAAGGATCTGCTTTTTGGTTCTTTAAAAGGCAATTACATTTTCATGAGTGCGACTTTGGATGCGGCAAGTTACCCTAATGCGGAACTGTTTGTTTTAAATCGTCGTTACCATTTAATTGATTTGCCCATCCCTAAATGGCAGTTTTGCTGGGGGAAAATGTGGAAAAGTCAAATCCAATATTATTTAACAAGTTGGAAAAAGCCTGTTTTGATTTATGTTCCAAGAATTAAGGATTTAGATCAATTTAAGGGTTGGCAGCGCCGATGGCGCTATGCCACTGTAAGTTCACATTCAAATGATGTTTCATCGCTCATTGACAAGTTAAGACATCGGGATCTTGATTTTCTCGTCACAACGACACTGCTGGAAAGAGGGGTTACGATCGAGGATGTTCAAGTCATCGTTATTGAAGCTGATCATGTAGTGTACACAAAAGAAGTCTTGCTTCAGATTGCCGGGCGTGCAGGACGCAGTCCCAAAGCGCCAACTGGGGAGGTGATTTTTCTATCTTCACAAAAAACAAAAGTAATTGCCGGATGTATTCAGACTATCATCGATTTAAATCACATGACTGTTTAATCTGTTTTAAACCAATTGATCATCAATTTTTCCTTTTATCATTAATTGCTAATCCCTCAATTTGTATTGATTGTTTTAGAAAGTTAAACGTGTTAAATGAGAAGAGTCGATTTGATGGCTGTGATATTTGCTTTCTTTATGAATACAATGAATTCTTTCGTGCTTTATTATTTCAATACAAAGGACAGTATGACATTGCTTTAGCTCCTGTTTTTTTATCCTACTTTTTAATGGAGTTAAGACATCGGTATTCGAACTGTATTGCTGCATGCTGTCCTTCTAGTAACGATCAGAATGAGCGTCGCGGATTTGCCCCAATGGAAGAGATCGCTAAAACATTAAACCTTCCCCTTTTTACCGGTCTCATAAAAATTGGAGATTATAAACAGGCAGATCGGCCATTTAGAAAACGAAAAGAAATTTATGATCATATTGCGGTTGTGGGTGGAAATGACCTCTATCAAAAAGAAATTTTATTGATTGACGATGTAATGACATCGGGACATACGCTTAAAGCGTGTCTTGATCAGTTAAGAAAATTTTCGCCAAAGAAAATCGATATCTTAATTTTATCGTGCCGAAAACATAGGAAAACTTTGTCGAGCGAAAATTCTTTCTAATCTTTGCAGCAAAGTTTATACTAAAACGTAGAGATAGAAAGGATGAATTTTATGCAAGGAAAAGTGAAATGGTTTAACAGCGAAAAAGGATTTGGATTTATTGATCGTGGAGAAGGAAAAGATATTTTTGTTCATTATTCACAAATTGTTCAAGACGGCTATAAAAGCCTGACCGAAGGGGAATTGGTAGAATTTGAAATCTTCCAAAGTGACCGTGGTTTACAGGCTAAAAACGTTGTTAAAGTATAGAAAAAACAAGGTGAATGTGAGGTCTTAAATGGCCTCGCATTTTTTTGTTTTATGAAGGCGTAAAATGCGAATATACGAAAAAAGGTTGATTTTTTGATTGTTTTTGTTATAATGAGTTACGTATTTGTTAAGGAATGGAGGTAAAAAGGATGAACTTTGAGAAAGTCAAATCAATCAAAGAAGCCGTTTTACATAAAGGACAAATGTTTATACCATTGGTTTGTGTCTCTTCATTTTTCCTAGTGGGTTATGCCGCTATGGATAAAGAGGCGCCAGTCATTGCAGATGATTATGTGGTATTAAACTATGGTGACAAATTTGATGTTAGTATGGTAAATATTGCGGATAACAGAACATCTTATGATGATCTGTTAATCACATGTGATACATCTACTTTACGTGAAAGCGTAGTAGGAAGTTCTTATGTAACAGTAGAAGCAATCGATGAATACAATAACACTGCTTCGAAAGTCGTAGAAGTTAGAGTGGAGGATCATGTTGCTCCTAATTTTGAATTAGTTGCGGATTCAAAAGATACTCGTTTAGAAGATGGTAAAATGATTATCAATCTTAATTCAAGCAACACAATTACAGATCATATTAAAGCTATTGATAACGCAGATGGGGATGTGACAGCTTTCGTTGAAGTAGACGGAACTTTAGATACAGCGAACCTTGATCCGCAAACGATCACGTTGTCAGTAAGCGATTCATCAGGAAATGTAAACAAGAAAACATTTGATATTCAAGTAAAGGATATTGAAGCACCTGTTATTAATTTATTGCAGGGAGACGCTGTAACGGCAGATTTTGGAAATGGATTCCATATTTCTGACTTTGCAACTGTTTCAGATAATTCCGGAGAAGAAATTGAAATAGCGTTAAGCAATGATATTGATACTTCTAAGGAAGAAACTCAAAGCGTTATATTAACTGCAGTGGATAGTGCAGGGAATAAAACAGAACAGGAATTGAAAGTTGGCGTTGGGGATATCTCAGCACCGATCATCAATGCTTCTGATATTGAAATCGAAAAAGGAGATGCGCTGGATATTCGTAGTCAAATCTCAGTTATCGATAACAAAGATGGCGACTTAACTGCTGAAGCAACAATTGACGGCAGTGTCGATACAGAAAATGCAGGGGACTATTCTATTACGATTAGTGCAAAGGATGCTGCTGGAAATGAAGCAACAAAAACAATTAATGTTAAAGTAAATGCTTTTAGCGGCGGAGCTACCACTTCAATCGGAATGTCTTTAGTCGGATCACCATATGTCTTTGGTGCTACCGGACCAAGTGCATTTGACTGTTCAGGATTTACAAGCTATGTATTTGCACAAGCAGGTATTTCTATTGGACGTACAACATTCTCACAATATGCAGGCGGAACACCTGTCAGTGATTTACAGCCGGGTGATTTAGTATTCTTTAATACATATACATCATTAGGTCACGTTGGGATTTATCTTGGTGGCGGAATGATGGTGCATAGTGGAAATGAATCAACAGGTGTAGAAGTAACAAGCATGGGGAACTCTTATTGGGCATCAACCTATGCCGGAGCAGTTAGATACTAAAAAGGTGAGTCATCACCTTTTTTCTTTTCTTTAAGGAATGATGATGGTATAATATGATAGATAATACGGTCTGTTATGACCGAATGATGAAAGGAGATTTTTCATGGCTCTTAAAGTAAGCAAAGACGGCGATAATTCGACAGACAATAAAACCTATGAAGTTGTTGATTTGAATGATCAGCCAGCAGAAGAGATACAGATTGAGACATTCGAAGATGTAGAAACAAGTCATCAGGGGAATGTTGAGTTTAATACAAAAGCACAAAAAACGAAAGTGGGGTTCTTTGATCGCATTCGTAAAATATTTGATCAAGAGAATAAAACCATTAAGGTTTTAGAAGCTCAAGCAGATAAAATTATGGCACTGGAACCACAGATGAAAGCTTTATCTGATGAACAGTTAGCCGCTAAAACAGATGAATTCAGAAAGAAGATTGAAAACGGAAGCACGCTCGATGATATATTAATTGAAGCGTTTGGGGTTGTACGCGAAGCTTCACGCCGTGTATTAGGACTTCATGCCTTTAAAGTGCAGCTGATGGGGGCTATTGCTTTGCATAACGGTGATATTGCCGAAATGAAAACAGGTGAAGGTAAAACTTTAACCTCAATTTTCCCTGTATATTTAAATGCTTTAAGTGGTAAAGGAACACACGTGGTTACGGTCAATGATTATTTGGCGGGACGTGATGCACAAGACAATGGAAAAGTATTTAATTTCTTAGGATTGACTGTAGGATTGAATAAACGTGAGCTTTCTGCTCAGCAAAAGCGAGCAGTGCATGCCTGTGATATTACGTATACAACAAATGCTGAATTAGGATTTGATTATCTTCGTGACAACATGGTGAAATCAATGGATCAGAAAGTATTGCGTCCGCTTAATTATGCGTTAGTCGATGAAGTCGATTCCATTTTAATTGATGAAGCTCGTACACCGCTGATCATTTCCGGTGGACAGGTGAATACCGCAAAACTTTATAATCAAGCGGACGCCTTTGTAAAATCATTGGTAAAAACAGATGATTATGAAATCGATGAAACATCAAAAGCGGTAACGTTAACTGAACATGGGGTAACCCGTGCAGAAAAATACTTTAAAGTAGGAAATTTATACGATATTGAAAATACAGCGATCGTGCATCGTATCAATCAGGCTTTAAAAGCAAATTATGCGATGACACGCGATGTAGAATATATGGTCGCTACTGAAGATGGAAGTCATTCTTTAGCGAATGCCAGCGTTTTAATTATTGATCAGTTCACAGGTCGTGTGATGCCGGGTCGTGCTTATTCAGATGGTCTGCACCAAGCGATCGAAGCTAAAGAAGGCGTACCTATCAAAGAAGAAACAATCACATTAGCCAATATTACGTATCAAAATTTCTTCCGTTTATTTAATAAATTAGCCGGGATGACCGGAACGGCTAAAACAGAAGAAGAAGAATTCCGTTTAATCTACAACATGCGTGTAGTAGAGATTCCAACGAATGTGGCGGTTATTAGAGAAGATGCCAATGATTTAGTTTTTGCGAAGGGTTCAGCGAAATTCAACGCATTATGTGATGAAGTAGAACGCCGTCACAGCTATGGTCAGCCGATTCTGATCGGGACAGTTGCTGTTGAAACCAGTGAAAAGATCAGTAAGATGCTGAAATCACGTGGTATTCGCCATAACGTATTAAATGCCAAGAACCACTCTAAAGAAGCGGAAATCATCAGCCGTGCCGGAGTAAAAGGTGCAGTTACAATTGCGACCAACATGGCTGGACGTGGAACCGATATTAAATTAGGCGAAGGGGTTAAAGAATTAGGCGGATTAGCCGTATTAGGATCAGAACGTCATGAATCAAGACGTATTGACAATCAGCTGAGAGGACGTTCAGGGCGTCAGGGAGATCCCGGTTTCTCACGTTTCTATGTTTCATTTGACGATGAATTGTTAGCTCGTTTTGCCAGTGATAAAGTAAAATCAATGGTTGCTTTGCTTGGTGATGAAGCAATTGATAATAAAACCGTTTCAAAATCAATTGAAGGTGCGCAGAAGCGTGTTGAAGGAAATAACTTTGATGCCCGTAAGCAAGTCCTGCAATATGATGACGTTATGAGACAGCAGCGTGAAATCATGTACAGTGAACGTGATCGCATCATGGCGGAACCGGATTTGGGCGAAATAGTCAAAGGAATGTTTAAACAAGCTATTGAAGAAGAAATCAAAGCTCATACAACCAATGATGGAAAACATGATACTGTTGATGTAGAAAGTGTTATGAAATCAGTGGGATCAAAATATATGCTGTTTAGTGTATTAAAAACACCAAATGCCGAAGCGGTGAAGCAGGAACCGGAGAAATTGGCGGCAGTTTTAAGTGAAGTTGCCTTTAAAGGATATCGTTCACGCTTTAGAGATGGGTTAACTCCTGAACAGATTTGTGAATATGAAAGAAATGTTTTATTAAGTGTCATTGATTATTCATGGGTAAATCATATCGATGCCATGAGTAAATTAAGAAACGGAATTTATTTAAGAGCGTATGCTCAAAAAGATCCATTGCGTGAATATACGGAAGAAGCTTTCTATATGTTTGAACAGATGACGACTAGCATAGCGACAAGTATTTGTACTTCTATCAGAAGAATGGGCTTAAAAGTTCTTGATGAAGATGTAGAAAAGAAATTAGGACGCCGTGATATCACGGTAGAATTCTAAGCTTGGAATTATACGAAATAAAAAATGGGCTTGAAAAAGCCCATTTATTACTCGAACAATTAAGCCAGTCGCTAGATGTGAGTACAAAGGAAATGGAGATTGAATCATTAACTGCACAAACATTAGAAGAAGGATTTTGGGATGACCCGGATCATGCCAAGCGTATTTATGATCGCTTAACCGGATTAAAGAAAGCGGTCGATCAATATAATGAATTAAATGATAAATTGAACGAACTAAATGAAACCTATGAATTAGCTAAAGAAGGCGATGAAGACTTCATGCTGATTTTAGATGAGGATTATCAGGCGTTTGAAAATGAATTGGATGCGTTTGAAAAAGATATGCTGCTGTCTCATGAGTATGATCATTTAAATGCTATTGTGGAAATTCATCCCGGTGCCGGCGGAACAGAAAGCCAGGACTGGGCAGAAATGCTGTTTAGGATGTATACCCGTTTTTCAAATAAGGCAGATTTCAAAGTGGAAGTGCTAGATTATTTAGACGGTGAAGAAGCAGGAATCAAGTCAGTAACATTCTTAGTCAAGGGTTATAATGCTTACGGATATTTAAAATCAGAAAAAGGCGTGCATCGCTTAGTGCGTATCTCTCCATTTGATTCCAATGCCAGACGTCATACTTCGTTTGCATCAGTTGATGTAATGCCAGAATTTAATAATGATATTGAAATCGAGGTACGCACAGAAGACTTGAGAATCGATACTTATCGTTCATCAGGAGCAGGCGGTCAGCATATTAATACGACGGATTCAGCTGTACGTATTACTCATATTCCGACCGGAATTGTTACTTCTTGTCAGACACAGCGCTCGCAGATCAAGAACAGAGAACAAGCGATGGTAATGCTGAAATCAAAGCTCTATCAAAAGATGATAGAGGAACAGCAGGCAAAACTAAGAGAAATTAAAGGAGAACAGAAAGAAATAGGCTGGGGATCACAGATCCGTTCATATGTGATGCATCCTTATTCATTGGTAAAAGATGCGCGTACAAGCTATGAAACCAGTCAGGTTGACCGTGTCATGGATGGAGATTTATTTGATTTTATCTATGCTTATTTACGCTGGGAGATTCAATAGACTATAATTTAGGTTATAGTCTTTTTTTCTTTTTTGGACTTATCACAGTAATAAAAAAATACGAAAATAATGTTAAAAATATGTGATTTACAGAAGATAATTTCTAATTGAGTTCGTGATATAATAAATAAAATTTTTTTTACATATTTTTATAAAATCATACAGGTTTTGACATTTAGTATGCTATAATTGTAGGCGGGTGATGAAAATGATTAAACTCCAAGGAGTAACTAAAAAGTATAAAACAGGCGTACACGCTTTAAATAAGATGGATCTTTCTATTGATCCCGGAGAATTCGTGTATATTATCGGACCAACCGGTGCTGGAAAATCGACATTTATTAAATTATTATATCGCGAAGAGAAAGCGACATCAGGAAATGTCATTGTAGATGGAGTAGATGTTTCATCAATAAAGAATCGGCATGTCCCATATTTCCGAAGAAAGATCGGGGTAGTATTTCAGAACTACCGTCTTTTGCCAAGAAGAACAGTGTTTGAAAATGTAGCGTTTGCCTTAGAGGTAATCGATACACCAAAGACACAAATACGAACAAGAGTTAAAGAAACCTTGCGTTTAGTTGGGTTAGAAGATAAAGCAAATGCTTATCCTCATCAGCTTTCCGGAGGACAGCAGCAGCGTGTGGCGATTGCCAGAGCGATTGTGAATTCTCCGAAGGTGTTGATTGCAGATGAACCAACAGGGAACCTAGACCCTTCAACGTCACGTGAGATCATTGAAATCTTAATGAAGATCAACAAAGAACATAAAACAACCGTGATCGTAGTTACACATGATATTACGATCGTAGAGGAATATAAACAAAGAACAATTACGATTGCCGATGGATGTGTATCATCGGATACAATGGCAGGGGGGTATGATTATAGTGAAAGAAATTAGTAGTTGTATACGAAACTTGCCTAAGCATTTGATTACAGCGATACAGAGTATATGGCGCAATGGTGTGATGAGTGCCTCTTCTATTTTCGCAGTTACCATAACCTTGTTGTTGATTGGCTTAATCGGTGTTGTGGCAATAAACGTACAGGATATGACCACATCGGTTGAAGAAAGCCTGACCATTTATGTTCAGCTGGAAAGTGATGCTTCTGAGGAAGAAGTACAGCAGGTAGGCGAAGAAATCAATAAAATTGGTCAAATTAAATCAGTGGTATACTCTTCAAAAGAATCAGAATTAGATAAGCTTATTGAGGCGTATGGCGATGATGGACAAAGTTTATTTGGTACATATAAAGGAGAAGAAAATCCTTTGGGTGATGCCTATGTGGTAGAGGTGGAGGATGCTCAGAATTTATCACAGATCGCAAAACAAATCATGAATATTGATCATGTCAATAAAACAAACTACGGTGGGGAATCCACTGCCGAATTAGTCAAAACATTAGAGAATGTTCGTAATGGCGGAGCGATCTTCATTGTGGCTTTAGGAATTATCGCATTAATGCTGATCTCGAATACGATTAAGGTTGCGATTACAGCAAGACAGACGGAAATCTCAATCATGCGTATGGTAGGGGCTTCCAACTGGTATATTCGCATTCCGTTTATGATTGAAGGAATATTGATCGGTCTTTTCGGTGCCGTGGTTCCCTGTCTTATCTTAATGTTTGGATATACAGCGATGTATAATCAAATGAATGGTGTTTTCTTTTCTTCATTGCTGACATTAAGACCGGCATCTCCGTTTGTTTATCAATTCTCATTGATACTTGCGGGCTTAGGATCAGGAGTAGGGCTTGTAGGAAGTTACTTCTCTATCCGTAAATTCTTGAAATTCTAATGAATAAAATTATAAAAATAGTCGTGTGCATATGTTTCACTTTCATCGTTTGCGGTGCAGACTTATCCTACAAAGTAAAAGCGGAGGATGATTTTGAAATCAATGAACGCGATTATATCGAACGTTGCAAATCCTCTGAAATGTCAAAGAAGGATATCGAGATTTGCAGCCAATTCAATGAATATCTGAAAGCTAAAAATGAAAATTTAAAAAATAGTATGTCTGACCTACAGTCATCTATTGATGATACAGAAGGGCAAATTGATACATTAAGAGATGAAATTGATGCGATCGATTTGCAAATTCAAAATAAACAAGAAGAAATAAATTATGCTTCTGAGAATATTAATACATTGACAAATAATATTCAGGAACTGGAAGAAAGCTTAAAAGCACGTTTATATGCGATGCAGATGTATATCAATTCCAACCAATTCTTTGGTTTTATCATTGGTGCAACAAGCTTTTCGGATTTATTTTCCAGAATTGACGGGGTCAATCAGCTGACTTCTTATGATAAGGATTTAATGAATCGACTGGCTAATGATAAAATAGCCAACGAAGAACAAAAGAATTTGATGGAAGAATCAAAAAACAACTTAGCTTTACTACAGGAACAAAAAGGTCTCTATGAAGATCAATTGAATGCTCAGTTAGCGGATTTAACAGCTAAATTGGGATATATTGAGCAAGAACAAAAATTAACCGAACCGGTTATTAATCAATTGGCAAGCGCGGTAGCGAACAGTCAGGCAAGTATTGCCGAAGAAGAAGCTTATCAAAAATGGCTGCAGGAACAGCAAAATAAACCAAGCACGCCTGATAATGGCGGTACAGATAATCCAGGAGATAATTCAGGATCAGATAATGGAAATGGTGATGCCGACAACAGTAATAACGGCGGCGGAGACAATGGCAATAACAATCAAGATACATTTGCTTTAGGTTTGCAGATCGTTCAAAAGGCGATGAGCCAAAAAGGCAGCCCCTATGTTTGGGGCGGAAAAGGACAGCCGATCACTTCCGAGTTAATTGGGTGGTTAAAAAGTGCTTATAAAGATGCAACGGCGGCTGGCTGGTATAATGGCTTGGAAAATTATTATGACTCAGGAACCTTGGCTTTTGACTGTTCAGGCTTAACCTATTGGGCATATAAACAGTTTGGTATATATGTTGGATATTCCACTTATGACCAGCAAGATAATGGCTACGAAGTGTCTTGGGATAATATGCAGCCCGGTGATCTTATCTTATTTGATTGGGATTATGATGGGCGAACCGATCATGTTGGAATGTATGCCGGTAATGGAATGATGGTCCATACATCGACACCAAATGATGGGTTTGGGGTACATATGATTAACTTGAATGCAAGTTCTACATGGTATAACCATTGCTATACAATTAGAAGATTTATATAGCTTCTAAAAGGAGGAAAGGAATAAGGAATGAGAAAAAAATCAAACTTTATCAAATGGCTATTAGTGGGAAGCTGCACAATGGTGGTGGCTCTTAGCGGCTTTCATACAGTAAACGCAGAGAATGATTTTGCTGAAAATGAACGTGCCTATATGGATAAGTGTTCGTCAAATACACTGTCACGAAGCGAGATTGCTGTATGTGAAGAATTTAATAGCTATTTGAAAGATAAAAGTGCCAGTATTCAAAATAATATTGATACATTGGAATCTGATTTAACTACAGTGAAAGAAAAGATTAATGCAGTGCATGATGCGATTCAATCATTTAATGATCAGATTGCTTTACAGCAGGAAGAGATCGACTATATTTTAGCAAATATAAAAAATAAAGAAGATGATATTGCATATCGTGAAGGATTGTTAAGAGAACGTCTTTATGCAATGCAGACCTATTCAAATTCAAATCAGTTTCTAAGCTTTATCTTAGGAGCAAGTGATTTTTCCGATCTATTCTCTCGTATTGAGGGGGTTAATGAATTAACTGCCAATGACAAGCAATTGATTGAACAGTTAAATCAAGATAAAAAAGACTTAGAGGAACAAAGAGTTTGGGCAGAAGATGCGAAAGCAACCTTAGAAGGGTTAAAGGCTGAACAGGTTGCAAAAGAAAATGAGTACACCGATTTAGTTAATCAATATGCTGCTAAGTTAGATAGCCAACAGCAGGATAAAGCAGAAATGGATGAATATAATGCAGCTTTAGATGCGGCATTGAATGAAAGCCGTATCTCTTTGGAACAGCAGGAATGGCTGAATAATGGCGGAGCGAGTGCCGGAGGCGGAGCTGAAGCAACAGGAGATGCTGCCGCAGTTGTCGCTTGGGCAACCAGCAAGATTGGCTTGCCTTATATTTGGGGTGGAAGCGGACCTAATGGTTATGACTGCTCTGGTCTGACCTCACAAGCATATTTACAGGCTGCCGGTATTTGGATCGGACGTACAACTTGGGATCAAATTAAACAAGGAACTGATGTCGGATGGGGAAATTTCCAGCCGGGAGATCTGATTTTCTTTAGTACAGATGGATACTGCAGCCATGTAGGGATGTATGTAGGAAATGGTATTATGGTGCATGCTCCTCAGCCGGGAAGTACAGTCATGTATTCTAATGTGAATATTGCATACTGGCAAAACACATTCTGTGGAGCTAGAAGATATTTATAAGGTAGAACGAATGTTCTGCCTTTTTATGTTGTAAAGCCTAAATTTTGCCAAATTATTAGAATAAACGAGGGACTTCGACAGGGTTATAAACGCTCTCATAAAAGGAGAAACAAAATGTAAACAAAAAGTACATTTTAATAATATATTCAGCATTTTTGTGGTAGAATATCTTTATTGAGGTGATTGGATGAACTTGAATGAAGAACCAAAAAAGAAGGCGAAAATAAGAATTAATCCTGGGGCGATGATCATTGCGATGATCCTTTGTTTAGGCGGTGGATATTGGTTAGGGAAAGAGACCGGTAAGTCAACGGATACAACGTCAGCACAGAACCCATTAGGTAAAATAGAGGAAGTATACAATATTTTAAAAAATGATTGGCTGAATGTATCAGATGAAATCAATTTAGATGATGTTTTAGCTAAAGCAATGGTTGAGGCAGTAAACGATCCCTACAACAGTTGTTTTACTCCGGAAGAATTAACTCAGTTTGAAAATACAATCAATAAAAACTATGAAGGAATCGGAGTAGCCTTTAATACGGCAGCAGGTGTCCCAATTATTACTCAGGTGTATGTGGGTTCAACTGCCGAAGCTGCGGGATTAAAAATGGGCGATATCCTTCTTGAAGCGGATCATCAGGATTTAACGGATCTGACAAACACGGAGATCGCCGAACTGGTTAAGGGAAATAGCGGAACGACAGTACTGCTGAAAGTGAAGCGGAATCAAGAAGAATTTGAAGTCACTGTAAAAAGAGCACCAGTCGATTACTCTGCAATCTATGAGATCAAAGAAGCGAATGGAAAGAAATATGGTCTGCTTCATTTAAGTTCATTTGGAGCCACTACAGATAAAGAAGTAGAAAAAGCGTTAGCCTATTTTAAAGCTGAAAATATCGAGACAATCGCTATCGATTTACGCGATAATACAGGGGGATATCTGCAGTCAGCCAAAGGTATACTGGATTTATTTTTAAGCAAGGGACAAACAGAATTCAGCACAGAGGATAAGAACGGTAAGCAAGTCATCTATCAGTCTGAAAACAGCAGCCCTTATCAATTTGTAAATGGATATATTCTTGTTAACGAAAACACAGCTTCGGCTTCGGAAGTGGTTGCTGGAGCTTTACAGGAGCTTTTAGGATATCAGCTGATTGGCACAACAACTTACGGAAAAGGGGTTGTTCAGACACAAGTGACGCTAAGTGATTTAAGTGTCGTCAAATATACCTCTTCAAGGTGGATGCTGCCAAGCGGAAAAAATATTAATGAAGTTGGGTTGAATGCGGATATTGAAGTGAACAATATAGATGCCAGTCATTTATACGATTTTGAAGTGACAGAGCCGTTAAAAACGGACATGGTCGATCTGCGTGTTCAGCAAATGCAAATGATGCTGAAACTGCTTGGTTATAATATTGACCGAGAAGATGGCTATTTCAATGAATTAACAAAAGAAGCTTTAGTTGAATTTGAAAAAAAACATGGTTTAGAAGCTAATGGTGAATTATCTGATGATGACCGTGTAATTTTAATAAAAGAAGTGGTTTTATATTTAAATGATGAAAATAATGATCAGCAGTACCAAAAACTAATAACGTTGATCAAGTAAGGAGGGAGTCTATGCCTAAATTTGAATTAGTGTCTTCCTATAAACCAACCGGAGATCAGCCTAAAGCGATCGATGAACTGGTAGAAGGAATCGAGAACGGTAAAAAAGTTCAGGTCCTTTTAGGAGGAACGGGGACAGGAAAAACATTTACTGTTTCCAATGTTATTGCGAAAGTGAATAAGCCAACCTTGATATTAGCACATAATAAGACGTTGGCAGGGCAGCTATATTCCGAATTTAAAGAATTTTTCCCTAATAATCGTGTAGAATATTTTGTATCAAACTTCGACTTTTATCAGCCCGAAGCTTATATTCCTAAAAGTGATACGTATATAGATAAAACGTCGGTGACCAATTATGAAATTGAAATGCTGCGTTCTTCGGCGATGAATTCATTATTAGAACGTGAAGATACCATTGTTGTGGCATCCGTTGCTTCTATTTACGGGTTGGGGAATCCAAACCAATATCGTGAAATGATTTTTAGTGTACGTGTCGGACAAATGATTGACCGTAAAGAACTGTTAACCTATTTGGTAGATCGTCAGTATGTTAGAAATGATATCGAACAGACACGTGGGACATTCCGAGTGCGCGGTGATGTCGTGGAAATCATGCCGGGACATACCGAAAACTGGATTGTTCGTATTGAACTTTTCGGTGATGAAGTAGAGCGTATTTGTGAAGTTGAACCATTGACCGGAAATGTTTTAAACGTCTTTAATCATTATACGATTTATCCGGCTTATGATTATGTGACAACTAAAGAACAAATGAATCGTGCGGTAAATGGCATCAGCGAAGAGCTGGAAGTGCGCTTAAAAGAATTACAGGAAGATAATAAACTTTTAGAGCATCAGCGTTTGGAACAGCGTACACGTCATGATATCGAGATGTTAAGAGAGGTTGGTATCTGTTCAGGAATTGAGAACTATTCACGTCATATCGACGGTCGTTTGGCGGGACAGCGTCCTTATACGTTAATTGATTATTTCCCTAAGGATTTCTTATTAGTTGTAGATGAATCCCATGTTATGCTGCCGCAGATACGCGGAATGTTTAATGGAGATCGTTCACGTAAGAATGTATTAGTTGATTACGGCTTCCGTCTGCCAAGTGCTTTGGATAACCGTCCTTTGCGTTTTGAAGAATTTGAAACTTTGATTAATCAGGCGATATATGTTTCGGCGACACCGGGAGACTATGAGCTGGAAAAAGTAAACAATCATTATGTGGAACAGATTATTCGTCCTACCGGTTTATTAGATCCAATCATTGAAGTCAGACCAATCGCTAATCAAATTGATGATATTATCGGTGAGATTAATGAACGTATCAAGCGTAATGAACGTGTATTAATCACGACACTTACAAAGCGTATGGCAGAAGATTTGACAGATTATTTAAAAGAAGTGGGATTGAAAGTATCCTATCTTCATTCGGAAACGAAAACTTTGGAAAGAACGGAAATTTTGCGTGATCTGCGTTTAGGAAAGTATGATGTTTTGATTGGGATCAACCTTTTAAGAGAAGGCTTAGACTTACCGGAAGTTTCATTAGTCTGTATTTTGGATGCAGATAAAGAAGGCTTCCTAAGAAGTCACCGCTCACTGATTCAGACCATCGGTCGTGCCGCCCGTAATGCTTCGGGACGTGTTATCATGTATGCTGATCGTATCACTGATTCAATGAATTCAGCAATCAAAGAAACGAATCGTCGCCGCGAAATCCAAGAGGCTTATAATAAAGAACATAACATTACACCTAAAACCATTATCAAGGATATCCGTGACGCTATTCATGGATTGGAAAATACGGTGGATTCTGCTGCTGACTTGCTGAAGAAAGGCAAGAAGGCACCTAAGAAAGCAAAAGAAGAATTGATCAAAGATATTGAAGCACAGATGAAAGCAGCGGCTAAGGTCTTAGACTTTGAAAAAGCAATGGAGCTGCGAGATATCTTAATCGAATTAAAAGGTGAAAAATAATGGAATTTTTCAGTCACTTTCCCCCTATTGTAAAAGCAGTGTTTGATGCCATTAAACATTCAGGCGGAGATGCCTATATCGTTGGCGGTTATGTACGTGATGAATGGCTGAAGTTAAAAGGAAATAAAGATATTGATGTTGAGGTTTATGGATTAGAGCCTCAACATCTTCATATTGTATTAAAAAAGTTTGGCGAAACCCAGCAGATCGGCAGAAGCTTTAGTGTTTTTAAACTAGCCAGTCTTCCTAATTTTGATTTTGCCTTAGCCAGAAAAGAAAAAAAGACCGGAGACGGTCATCGGGATTTCGTAATGGAATATCTGACGGATAAGAACTTTAAAGAAGCCTGCAAACGTCGGGATTTAACGATCAACAGTATTTTATTGGATCCTTACAGCGGGGAACTGATAGACCCTTATGGGGGAATATCGGATTTAGAAAATAAAAGGATTCGTTTAATCGATGAAAATACATTCAAAGAAGATCCTCTTAGAGTTTTAAGAGCAGCTAGAATGCAGGCAAAATTACCGGAATTTCATATCGATCCGAAAACAAAGCAAGTGTGTAAAGAGATGACCGGGCAACTGATTCATTTAAGTAAGGAGCGTATCTTTCAGGAATATTCTAAGCTTCTGTTAAGCACACAGCCATCGCTTGGTCTTTCTTTTTTGTATGAAATTAAGGCATTGCCAAAACCGCTTTATTTATTGGCTGAAACCATGCAGAGAGCAGATTTTCACCCGGAAGGCAATGTGTTTAATCATACGCTGCTCGTTGTTGATTTAGCGGCATTATGCAAAGAGAAAGCCGTTGATCCATTAGGCTTTATGTGGTCAGCTCTCCTGCATGATATTGGCAAGCCGGCTGTCACAACCGATCAAGGAAAAGCACCCAACCATGATTTGATAGGAGAACCGCTTGCCTATCAATTCATGTATGACTTATCTAGCAACAAGGACTTATCTGCATATGTTTCACTGATGGTGCGATGTCATATGGTCTTGATGAATGCTTCCAGACAAGGCATGAAGCCTTATCCTTATCTTAAAGTATTAAAGCGATTAGAAGGCAGGGTTCATATAGATGATTTGGCACTTTTATGCAAATGTGATAAAATGGGAAGGGCAAGAATTGATTGCCAGTCGATTGAAAATTTTAATGCTTATATCGATAAAATGAAGAAAAATTATGGTATGATAGCTTTGCCGCCACTTGTAAGTGGACAAGATTTAAAGGATTTAGGCTATCGTCCTAACCCGGCATTTTCAAAGATATTAGAAGATGCCTATGATAAACAGCTGTCAGGAAAAGATAGGCAGCAACTAATCAACTATATTTTAAGCAAATATGAGAGGTGAAAATATGGAACACGATAAAATTATTATAAAAGGAGCTCGCGAGAATAACTTAAAAAACATTGATATTGAGATCCCGCGTAACGAACTTGTCATTATGACCGGACTTTCCGGATCTGGGAAGACATCTTTGGCATTTGATACGATTTATGCCGAAGGACAGCGTCGTTATGTTGAATCGTTGAGTGCTTATGCCCGTCAGTTCTTAGGAAATGCGGATAAGCCGGATGTGGACAGCATTGAAGGACTATCACCGGCTATTGCGATCGATCAGAAAACAACCAGTCACAATCCTCGTTCTACGGTAGGAACTGTAACCGAGATTTATGACTATTTGAGATTGCTTTATGCAAGAATTGGGGTTGCCTACTGTCCGGAGCATAATGTCCCTATTCAATCTCAGACGGTAAAGCAGATGATTGATACAGTCGATCATTTTGAAGATGGTTCAAGATTGCAAGTATTGTCACCGATCATGAAAAATAAGAAGGGAACCCATAAAGATCTCTTTGAAAAACTTCGTAAGGAAGGTTATGTGCGTATCCGTGTCGATGGTGAAACTCGTTTGTTAGAAGAAGAAATTGAATTAGATAAAAACAAACGTCATAACATTGAAGTCATTATTGACCGTATTGTGAAACGTGAAGATTATCGTTCACGATTAGCTGACTCATTGGAAACCGCATTGAGATTAAGTGAAGGGGAAGCTATTGTTCAAAATCTGACAACAGAAACAGAACATCTCTTCTCAGAAAATCATGCCTGTCCGATCTGTGGTTTTTCAGTACCAAAATTAGAACCGCGTTTATTCTCATTCAACTCTCCTTTGGGAGCCTGTCCGGACTGTAAAGGATTAGGGTTTAAAAATGAAGTTGATGTCGATCTGATTATTCCGGATCGCGAATTATCTATTAATCAGGGAGGAATCCGTTATTTCAAGACCGCTATCGGTACGGATCGTATTGAATGGCAGCGTTTCTTAATCTTGTGTGATAAATATCATATTGACTTAGATAAACCATTAAAGAAATTCACAAAAAAAGAAATGGATATTATCATGATTGGATCAACGGAACCGATTACTTATACGATTACTTCCAGTTCAGGAAATGTGAGTAAAACAACAAAATACATAGAAGGAGTTAAAACGCTGATTCAACGTCGTTTTGAAGAAACAACTTCTTCATGGTCTAAAGAATACTATGAATCTTTTACCGCTGAACACACCTGTCCGACTTGCCACGGAAAGCGTTTGACAGATGAAGTGTTAAGTGTTCGTGTCGGGGGATTAAACATAGCGCAGCTGACTGATTTATCGATTAAGGAAGCTTTGCGTTTCTTCAATGAACTTGAACTGACTGCGACAGAAGCCGTGATCGCAGAACTTATTCTAAAAGAAATTAAAGACCGTTTGGGCTTCTTATTTGATGTAGGTCTAGGGTATCTTTGTCTGTCACGTATGGCCGCCGGATTGTCTGGCGGAGAAGCGCAGCGTATTCGTTTGGCAACTCAGATTGGGTCACGTTTGACTGGGGTTCTTTATGTCTTGGATGAACCTTCAATCGGACTTCATCAGCGTGATAATGATAAATTGATTAATACTCTGCATCAGATTCGCGATTTGGGAAACAGTGTGATCGTTGTTGAACATGATGAGGATACGATGCGTGCCTCTGACTATATTATTGATATTGGTCCGGGAGCCGGGATTCATGGTGGGGAAGTCATTGCAGCCGGAACTCCGGAAGAGATTATGAAAGATGAAAATTCTATTACCGGGAAATATTTGTCTCATCGTTTAAGTATTCCGGTTCCTAAAAAACGCCGTAAAGGCAATGGCAAGTTCATTGAGATTAAAGGGGCAGAGGAAAACAACCTCAAGAAGATCAATGTGAAATTCCCATTGGGAACATATACAGTAGTAACCGGAGTATCCGGATCTGGGAAATCTTCCTTAGTCAATGAGATTTTATGCAAAGGTATTCAGGCTTCAGTAAACCGTACAAAGATCAGACCGGGGAAACATAAATCTATCCTTGGTTTAGAGCATGTCGATAAAGTCATTGATGTGTCACAGGATCCGATCGGACGTACACCACGCTCAAATCCAGCCACTTATACGGGTGTATTTGATGATATTCGTGATTTGTTTGCGAAAACCACCGATGCGAAACTAAAAGGGTATGATAAAGGACGCTTTTCATTCAATGTCAAAGGCGGGCGCTGTGAAGCTTGTCAGGGAGATGGAGTACGCCGTATTTCCATGCATTTCCTGCCCGACGTTTACGTGCCTTGTGAAGAATGTGAAGGAAAACGCTATAATCGCGAAACTTTAGAAGTTATGTACCGCGGTAAAAATATATATGATGTCTTAGAGATGACGGTCGAAGATGCCTGTGAATTTTTTGCTAATCTGCCTAAGATCGCAAATAAAATGGTTACATTAAGAGATGTGGGCTTAGGTTATATCAAATTAGGACAAAGTGCGACAACCTTGTCAGGAGGAGAAGCACAGCGTGTGAAGCTTGCAAGCGAGCTGCAGAAAAGAGCGACAGGAAAAACGGTGTATATCCTTGATGAACCATCAACAGGACTGCATAGTCATGACGTTGCCCGCTTAATTGAAGTGCTGCAAAGTATTGTTGATAATGGGGATACGGTTGTCATCATTGAACATAATTTAGATATGATCAAAGTAGCCGATCATATTATAGACTTAGGACCAGAGGGCGGAGATGAAGGCGGAACCATCGTAGTAACGGGAACCCCTGAAAAAGTAGCTAAATGCAAAGACAGCTACACCGGTCACTTCCTACAGCATGTATTAAATGAAAATAGATCTTGATGCATTAAATCCTAAAAAGATGCTGAAACGCTTAGTTTCCGTCTTTTTAGGTTTATTGATATTAGGCTTCTTTGAGTTTGCTGCTTCTATCAAGATGCAGGAAATGCTGCTTGTAAGCATATTCTATATGATTGGCTACACTGTGTTTGAAATACTCTATTTATTTTTGATTCTCCATCATTTTAAAGATAAAAAAATGACGCTGAATTGGATGATTTTATTAAAAACGATACATTATTTTATAAGTTGGTTTCTTTTATTGTTAAATTCCTTTATACTAAAGGGAGAAAGTTATATGACTTTACTTGGTACATTACTATTATTTGTAATAGTGGAAATACTGTATATGATCACAACGTATCGTAAGGAGGACCCATCATGTCAAAAAAATCAGTATTAGTTAAAGTATTAACCGAACATTATCCAAGTCTTATACAAGCAACCGGAGATGAAACATCATTAGACCGTGAAATCTTGGTACCGGAGATTAACCGTCCCGGTTTCGAATTAGCCGGCTTTTTTCAGCACAGCGATTTTCGCCGTGTTGTCGTATTCGGGGAAAAGGAAATGGCCTTCATTGACCAAATGACCAAAGAAGAACAAGTGACGCGTTTTGAACGTTTAACCGATGATTTAACACCGGTTATCGTTATCGCTAAAAATTATCAGTGTCCTCCTATATTAAAAGAGATTGCTGATAAGAAGAACTTTCCAATTATGCTGACAGCACAGACAACCGGGCGTTTTTCAGTTGAACTATCGGCATTCCTTGATGAAAAGCTGGCACCGGAAACTTTGATGCATGGCGTATTTTTAAATATTTATGGGAAAGGCGTTATCATCAAAGGGGACAGCGGGATTGGAAAAAGTGAAATTGCTTTGGAATTAGTTAAGAGAGGACATCTTTTAGTAGCGGATGATGCCGTTGAACTTTACCAGATTGGTCAACAGATCATCGGGAAATCTCCTACTGTGCTGCAAAACCTGTTAGAGATTCGAGGGATCGGAGTTATTGATGTCGTTAAAATGTTTGGGGTTGGTGCTGTACTGGAAAAGGATCAGGTCGATATGATCATTCAATTAGAACGTTGGGTACCAAGCAAGGAATATACTAGAATCGGAATAGAAGATAAACAAGTGGTTGAAGATATTTTAGGCGTAGAAGTTGATAAATTGGTGGTTCCGGTAACAGGTGGGCGTAATATGTCCGTCGTTATTGAAGCGGCAGTAATGAATAAGCGTTTGAAGGAATTAGGCTATGACAGTTCAAAAGAGTTTGTTGATCGTATCTTGGCTAATATTGAGAACGGGAAAGGAAGCCAAAACTAATGGCTCTTTTTCCTAGCAGGACAATTTTTCTGCAATTAGGACCACTAAATATTACTTGGTATGCTGTCTGCATTATGACAGGTGCTTTAATTGCCTATTTATTTTCTAAAAAAAGAATGAGTGATCGCGGATACAGCGATTTTCCTTTTTCTGACTTTCTGATCAATGTATTGATTATTGGAATCATTGGGGCAAGAATTTGGTATGTCATTTTCACTTTCAATGAAAGATATATCAGCAACCCGATTGATATCTTTAAGATTTATGAGGGCGGTCTGGCGATTCAGGGCGGTGTCATTGCAGTATTGCCTTATGCTGTCTACTTCATGAAAAAGCATCATGTGGATATACTAAAGGCAGGCGATGCGATCATGCCAACAGTGTTAATAGCTCAGGCGCTGGGACGCTGGGGAAATTTTGTTAACCAAGAAGCTTTTGGACAGATCATTACAGAAGCACATATAAATGCACTTCATTTGCCTGAATTTATAAAAAGTGGTATGTATATAAATGGATACTACAGACAGCCAACGTTCCTTTATGAATCGGTATTAAATATTTTAGGATTTATCTTGATTGCCTATGTCATCAGTCGTTTCCTCAAAAAAGACGGATGCCAGTTTGCTCTCTATTTTGTTTGGTATGGCATCACCCGTTTTATTGTAGAAGCTTTCAGAAGTGATTCTTTGATGTTGGGATCGATTAAAATGGCACAGCTGACTTCGGTTGTCTTTGTGATCGTTGGCATTATAGCAATTATCTATTTATATATGCGAAAGAATAAAGAATCCGTTTAGAAAAGGAGAATACTATGTACGACTTAATTATTATCGGTGCTGGTCCGGCAGGGATGAGTGCCGCAGTATATGCATCACGTTCTGGGTTAAATACCTTGATTTTAGATGGCGGAGCCCCCGGCGGTAAATTAAACCTAACGGCAGAAATCGAAAACTATCCGGGAAAACAAATTGTAGCCGGACCGGAGCTTGCTTATGAGATGTTTGAGCATGCAACCCATTTTGGTGCCGTTTATGAATACGGAATGGTAAAAGAAATCAAAGATTTAGGTGAGCACAAGGAAGTGATTACCGAAGAAAACACGTATGAAACGAAAGCAGTGCTGATTGCTACAGGAACCAAAGAAAGAAAAATCGGTATTCCTAACGAAGAAGAAATGACCGGACGCGGAGTTTCTTACTGTGCAGTGTGTGACGGTGCATTCTTTGGCGGAGAAGAAGTCGCTGTGATCGGCGGTGGAAATTCAGCCTTGGAAGAAGCCATGTATTTAACTAAATTTGCAAGCAAAGTGCATTTGGTCGTTCGTCGTGATGTATTTAGAGCGGATAAGATCGTTCAGGATAAACTTAATGAGAATGATAAAATTGAAATTCATTATCTAAAGAAACCTGTTGAAATTGAAGTGGATCAGGAAAACAACAAAGTCAGTGGTTTAGTATTAGAGGATAGTCAGACAAAAGAGCGCAGCCTTTTGAAAGTAACCGGAATCTTTCCATTTGTTGGTGCAGATCCAGTGACTGAATTTGCGAAAGGATTGGATATCCTAGATGAACGTGGGTATGTCATCACAAACGAAGATATGGCAACACAATGCCCAGGTATCTATGCTGCCGGTGATGTTCGCAAGAAATTCCTTCGTCAAGTGGTTACTGCAACGAATGACGGTGCAATTGCAGCACAGGCGATTAATCGAGACATGTTTGAATAAGAGGAGAAATCCTCTTTTTTTGTTGTGAGGATTTACTTGTCTTTAAGTAAGATTTATAATGAGATTAGGGAAGGGAGAACCATTATGAGAACAATTTGGATTTTCTTAACATGCTTTGTAGTGCCATTTGGCTTTTTAAGCATGTTCGTGAAGAAGAATAGGCGTTGTTTACTGACTTTTGGAATTGGAGCCCTAACATTTTTTGTCAGTCAGGTACTATTGCGTATACCATTGCTTGCGTGGTGGCAGACTCAGGCATCGGCGCAGGTGTGGATAGCAGCCAATTCATATGTTTATGTTTTGCTTTTATGTTTTTCTGCCGGATTGTTTGAAGAAACCGGAAGATTAATAAGCTTTAAACTGTTAAAAAAGACAAATACCCTTTATGAAGCTATTGCTTTTGGTCTTGGGCATGGTGGGATTGAAGCAATTTTGCTTGTTGGAATTCCGGCATTATCACAGACACTCTCATTGGAAAATGCCTTGCTTGCCGGGAGTGAACGCTTTGCCGCAATTTTAGTGCATGTCACGTTATCAATCATCATTTTTATCGGTGTAAAGAAAGGACATGCCTTCTTATATTGGGCTTTAGCGATCATGCTGCATGGGATGTTTAATCTGATCCCGCAAATGATCATTTATATGGGCGGATCATTATTTTTAAGTGAATGTTTTCTTTTTATTGTGGCAATTGGTTTGTGTGCAGGTGTTTACTTTTTGATGATAAAGGAGCGTATAGAAGATGAAAAAGTATCTTAAATGGTTAGTTATTGGATGTTGTTTTGTGGCACTGCTGGGATGTCAAAAAAGCAATGTATCAAAAGAAAGACAAGAAAGTGTAAAAGTACTGGCAAATAAAGTAATTGATTTGCTGAATGCCGAAGATTATGCCGCAATTTCGGATATGTCCGATGCGAAGCTGAAAGAAATCAATATTGAGCAGGCAACGAAAGACGCTTGGGGACCGGCACTAGGTGAGCTAGGTGCATTTGAAGACTACGGAACCTACAGCTTTGCTTCAAAAGATGAGAATGTGACTGTTGTCGTTATCTCTAAGTATGAAAATAAAAAGGTTCAGTTTACGATTACTTTCAATAATAAGGATGAATTGACAGGACTTTATTTTAAATAACAAAATCAAGGGAAAATCTCCCTTGGTTTTTTCTAAATAAATAACTTTTAAAGCGTGAGCTATGGGCGTATTAAGCAAAATAGTATATAATACACATATGAGGTGATACTATGGATAGAATACAGTTAGTAATGGTAACCGGATTATCCGGAGCAGGTAAGACAAGCTGCATGGCAGTGTTTGAAAATTTAGAATTTCAATGTATCGACAATGCGCCCATTGAGCTTTTGGAGCAATTTGCGAATTTATTAAAAACATCAAAAGAATATACGAAAGTGGCTTATGCCGTAAAATTAAAGGATGCCCTGCAGGCAGCCCGTATCTTATCTAATTTAGATTGGATTGATTTATCTATTCTATTCCTTGATGCCAATGATGATGTCTTACTGAAACGTTATAAACAATCCCGACGAACTCATCCATTGTTGATCAGTGAAAGAGCCGCTTCATTACAAGAAGCGATTGAATTTGAACGGGAACTGGCAAAACCGGTTCTGCGTATTTCTAATAAGGTCATTGATACCAGCATGATGAAAACCAATAAGCTTCAGCAGTTAATTGAAGATTACTATCTGCATAGTGAAACCGATCCGTTTAGAATCAGCTTCATTTCTTTTGGTTACAAGCATGGGATCCCCAAAGATTTAGATCTTATGTTTGATGTCCGTTTTCTTCCTAATCCGTTTTATGAAGATGCGCTAAGAGAGCAGACCGGAAATGATAAGGCAGTCTATGACTATGTAATGGAAAAGCCGGAAACTAAGGAATTTGTTGAGGTTTTAACCCCTACCTTGGATTACCTGTTTAAAAACTTTGAACAGGAAGGAAGAATGCATTTAGTTGTAGGTATCGGCTGTACAGGCGGGCAGCACCGTTCCGTAACTTTAACGAACTATTTTTCTGATCATTATGCGAAGATTTATCAGGTTCATCGTTTGCATCGTGATGCAGATCATTAAAGGAGGGATTGGATGATATCTTTTTCAAGAACAGTAAAAGAAGAAATTGTCTTCAATGAATTTGAACCATGCTGCGGAAAAGCAATCTTAGCGGCATTAATTAAAATTAACGGAACCCTATCGCTGTCCAATTTAGGATTAACGATTGATATTCGCACAGAAAATGCAAAGATTGCATCTAAAATTCATAAGCTGTTAAAAGAAATATATAATCCTCAGATTGAATTTAAAGTACTGAGAAAAATGAAATTAAAAAAGAATAATATTTATGTCGTAAAAGTAAGCAAAGCCAGAGAAATCCTTGATGATTTAGGTCTTTATGCCGGATTTGGATTAACGGATGTTCCGCAGGGATCAATCACGTCCAAGCAATGCTGTAAACGGGCTTTTTTAGCCGGCGCTTTTCTGGCTACCGGCAGTGTCAATCATCCGTCAACAGCTAACTATCACTTAGAGATTTCGGTGACGAATGAAGAGCTCGCCATATTCATTCAGTACCTGATGAATCAGTTTGAATTAAATGCAAAGGTTATTACGCGTCGCAGCCGCCATATTATTTATTTGAAATCGGCAGAAAAAATTGGCGACTTTCTGGGCTTAGTAGGCGCCTCTTCTTCTTATATGTCTTATGAGAGTATCCGTATTGACCGTGATTTCATCAACAACATCAATCGCTTGGAAAACTGTGAAATTGCCAATGAAGTAAAAACGATGAATGCTGCCAATCAGCAGATTCAGGATATTCAGACGATCGAAGAAATGATGGGCTTAGCTCTTCTTGATGATAAAACCAGACAGATTGCAGAAGTGCGTTTAGAAAATCCCGATGCCAGCTTAAATGAATTGGCGAGCCTGTATGAAGAAAAAACCGGTTCTAAAATTTCTAAGTCCGGACTGCACCATCGATTTAAAAAGATCAGTGAAGAGGCCGCCAAGCTGCGGGCAATCAATACATAATGGAAACGATTGAGATATTGTTTGGCAAACGTTTAAGAGAGTTGCGAAGCATGCGCAATTGGTCGCAGGAAGAACTGGCATTTCGCTGCAATGTATCCAAGAATTATATTTCTGATGTTGAAAGAGGAAAGAGAAATGTTTCTTTAAAAGCAATAGAAAAGATTGCAAGAGGACTGGAAGTCGAGATTTATGAACTATTTTATCGTAGTTCACAATAAGTTCAATTAGTCGTGTTAGACTTGCCCAAAAGGATGTGAAAGTATGCATAATTATCTATATATCGCAGTTATCATCATCGTACTCATTATGGTTTTTAGTTTTTTAATTCAGTTTGCATGGATCCCAATCTTACTTTATTTACTGTATTGGATCTATAAAAATATAAAATATAAGCTTCATGGATCAGATGAAAAAGAGTCTTATTCAAATCGTACTCAGTATTATGATTCATACGATCAGGAAGATTATAGCAGCAGTTATACAAATCAATCTTCATCACGTTCCAATGGAGCGATTGATGCAGATTATAAAGTGGTAGATGAAGAGGAAACAACACAGCGTCGATAGACAACTGGAAAGAACAATGAGGAATAGATATGAAAAAACGAAAGATATTCATGTCATGTTTTGTTTGTTTACTTTTAGGCGGGTGCGCAAATAAAGAAGAACAGCCCCTATTAAAAGTAAAGCAGGATGAATTTATCGTGGAATATGGTGAAACGATCGATTTGGAAGCCGAGCATTATTTAGACTTAACCAAGTTGGATGACAAGCAAAAAAATGAAGTATTATCGAATAGTACCTTATCCGTCGGTATGACTCAACAAAATATGATAACAAAAGAAGATCAGACATATACGAAAGTCGGAACTTACAATGCCTTGATTACGTATCAGGAGGAATCCTTGAATTTTAAGATTGAAGTTAAAGATACAACAGCTCCTAAAATAGAAGGACCCGATGAGGTGACTTTGAATACAGGAGAAACGGCTGATTTTAACGATGTATTCAGTGCAGTAGATTTAAGTGAATGCCTGCCGTTGGAGTTTGATCTTAATCAGGTTGATACCGAACATGCCGGAGACTACACGATGACTGTGACGGCTAAAGATATCTATGAGAATACGCAAAGCAAGCAGGTAACGGTTCATGTCGTTAAAAAGGAAGAAGAAACACCTCCGCCGCAGAGTAATGAACCGACGAGACCGACAGAAACCCTTCCGCCGGTTGAAACACCGAAAGAAGATAAAGTAGTGAAATTAAATGCTCCCTACTATAATCAAATGGATGTTGGAGCACTCATGGGGTGTGAAGCGACCTCATTATATATGGGTTTACAATATAAAGGATATACTTCTGTTGATCTAAAAAGCTTTATAGCCGATCTGCCGAGGTCAAGTGATCCGTTAAGCGGATTTAGCGGTGATCCTTTTGTATTAGATGAGAGTGTGGATGCTTATCAGGGGATATTTCCAACACCGCTGGCGGCTTATGGGAATCAGTATGGTCCTTGCAGGAATATCAGCGGGGCATCAGTTGATGCCATTATGGAGGAAATAAAAAACGGTAATCCGGTGGTTGCCTATGTTTCCTTGGACTTTGCTAAACCGATTGTTAAAGAATACTCATTTGGCAGTGCGGTTGATAACGGACATGTTGTATTGGTAGTAGGATATGACTTGGACAGGAATGTCTTATTTATTCAGGATCCTTATCGCCGTGATTTAAAAGAAGTCTCAATAGACACTTTTAAAAATGCCTATTCCCCATTAAAATATGCTGTTTCAATACAATAATATAGACAGGGAAACCTGTCTTTTTTTATTTCTTGTTATTATGGAAATATAAGTTGGAAACCTTTTCATTTTTTGTAAATTCATGTATAATGTCACTGAAAGAGGTGGGATAGGTGAAAGGATTATATTATCGGCTTATTATCTATTTAGATACAGCGGACGAAAGTGATACAAACTATAATATCGCATGGTATATGGTGCATAACTTAGAAAAATTATCAACGATCGGTATCAGTGATTTAGCCAAAGAATGTTATGTTTCACCGGCGACTATCTCTCGTTTTTGCAGAACATTGGGATATGATAACTTTGCACATTTAAAACAGGATTGTTCTTATATTAAGCAATTAAAGCAGCGTTCTCAGGAAATTACTAAGATTGCAGTAGATTCTATGAAAAGAACACCGATCAAAGCTTCTGGTGACTATATCGAACAGATCATTCTTTCTTTGCAGGATATGCAGAAAGAATTAGATTGGAAAGCCATTGACAATGTTCTGCGTTATATCAAAGAAGGAAAGAAAGTGGTCTTTTTCGGCTCACAGTTTTCACATAGTGCGGCGCTGCATCTTCAGGCAGACTTATTAATGCTGGGGAAATTCACGATCGCTTATATTGATTATGAAAAGCAGATTGAAAGTGCGAAGCATTTAGACAGCGATTCTGTAGCGATCATTATTACGGTTAATGGAAACTTTGTGAAAACAGGATCAAAGGCATTCCACTATATTAAAAAATCAAAATGCAAAGTAGCGATTATAACTCAGCAGGCAGATCTGGAAATTGCTGAATTTGCCGATGAGGTCATTCAATTAGGAGACCCTCAGTTTGGCCATGTAGGAAAGCATACATTACTGACCTTGATGGAACTGATGTCTTCACGCTATCATGCTTTATTTGTACACAATAAATAGAAGATGAACCATCTTCTTTTTTTAAGGAGGTTAATCCATGAGAGAAATAAAAACAGAGACAATCACTAAAGCGGTAAGAGATTTATGTATCGAAGCAAACTGTCAGTTACCTGAGGATGTCAGTCAGGTATTTGAGAAGATGCTTTTGGAAGAAACCTTTCCAATCGCTAAAGATACACTTAAAATACTGGCGGAAAATGCAAAATTGGCAAAAGAAAATCATTCTCCGATCTGTCAGGATACAGGAATGGCTTGTGTCTTTATCACTATTGGACAAGAGGTGCATATTACGGATGGAAGTCTACAGGAAGCCATTCATGAAGGAGTACGTCAGGGCTATGAGGATGGTTATTTAAGAAAAAGTGTAGTTGGCGAACCGATGTTTGATCGTGTGAATACAAAAGATAATACCCCGGCACTTATTTATTATGATATTGTTGAAGGGGATCAGTTTGATATAGTTGTGGCACCAAAAGGATTTGGTTCAGAAAATATGTGTCAGATCAAAATGCTGAAGCCCAGCGATGGTGTAGAAGGGGTTAAAGAGTTTGTTTTAAAGGTAATACGTGATGCCGGACCAAACGCTTGTCCGCCGATGGTGATCGGAGTAGGGATTGGCGGATCATTTGATAAGGTAGCTTTGCTTTCTAAAAAAGCGATGCTTCGACCGGTTGGTTCTCATCATAGCGATGCACGCTATCAATCATTAGAAGAAGAATTGCTGGAAATGGTCAATGCAACAGGGATCGGACCAGCCGGATATGGCGGCAAAACAACCGCTCTATCATTAAATATTGAAACCTATCCAACGCATATTGCAGGAATGCCGGTAGCTGTCAGCATTTGCTGTCACGTTGCCAGACATAAGGGGGTATCATTATGATTCGTTTAACTACACCGTTGACAATAGATAAAGTCAAAGCTTTAAAAGCTGGCGATCAAGTGCTGTTATCAGGTACGATCTATACCGGGCGCGATGCGGCTCATAAACGTTTGGTTGAATTGGTGAAACAGGGAAAAGATTTGCCCTTTGATCCGAAAGATCAGATCATCTATTATGTAGGACCAACCCCCGCCAAGCCGGGACAGATTTTTGGTAGCGGCGGACCGACGACATCAGGAAGAATGGATGCCTATGCACCGACAATGCTGTCACTGGGACTTAGAGGAATGATCGGAAAAGGCTATCGTAATGACAATGTAAAAGAAGCGATGTGCATGTATACCGGAGTATATTTTGGCGCTATTGGCGGGGCGGGAGCTTATATCAGTCAATGTGTCAAACAAGCAAAGGTCATAGCCTTTGAAGATTTGGGAGCGGAAGCTATTCGCGAACTCTATGTAGAGGAATTTCCATTAACAGTTGTTATTGACTGTGAAGGGAATGATTTATATGAAATTGGCAAGAAAGAATATTTGAGAGAGAAAGTATAGCTTTCTTTTCTTTTTACAATCTTTCTTGTATTCAAGCCAAATTATGATAAACTATTTATTTGAGGTGTGTCTATGAAAATATTAAAGCAAGTAGCAGATAAAATATTATATTTTATCAAAGCTTATAAGAGTGTTTTCATCATTAGCCTGATTGCCTTGTTTTGTGTGGAGCTGCTTAATCATCCAACCTTCAATCTATTTGATTTGGCAAACTGGATGTTTCATCATAAACGGGTACTGCTGATGAATTATATCATTTACTGCAATATTTGTATTTTGATATATCTTGTCATGAATCGGCTCAACTGGTCGAATATCATTTTTATTACGACCCTTGTAGTCATTGGCATCTGCAACTACTATAAACTTCTTATGAAGGGGGAAAATGTCGTCCTTTGGGATGTTTTGAATTTGCAGGCTGCGGCAGGAATCATGACGGAGTTAAATATAAAAATCAGTTGGCAGGTTATTTTATGTCTGGTGGTTTTATGTGCTGTTTTATATCAGCAATTCAGAGGTGCAAGAAAACAGCAGCGAATCAGTATTCGTTTTAAGTATTTAGCACTGGCATTCATTGTATTATCCTCTTTAACAGTCGGCGTTATTTTTAATAACGAGGTGCTGAATAGTTTGAAGATTACCAACATGGACTGGAATCAAGACAAGAATTATCGAGAGAATGGATTTATATTATCTTTCTTTATGAATCTGAAAAACATTTCAGTTGTGACACCGGAAGATTACAGTGAAGAAAAGATAGAAGAAGTCACAAAAAGAATTGATGCCATTGAGGATCCAACACCGGTAGACGTATCAGAAAAACCAAACATTATCGTGATTATGAATGAGTCTTTTTCCGATATAACGATTGCCAACGAAGGATTAAGCTTTGATGAGCCTTTGACACCATTTATTGATTCATTAAATGACAACGTGGTACGAGGAAATTTATTGGTATCCATCTTTGGCGGCGGAACAGCAAATACTGAATTTGAATATCTGACAGGACATTCAATGAAGCATTTACCAGTTGGCAGTGTCGCCTATGACCGCTATTTAGAAGATGACGAAGACAGTATTGTGAAAGTGTTAAAAGAAGATGGCTATACGGCAACGGCAATACATCCTTATTTAGGAACATTCTGGAACCGTAATCATGTCTATCCTGCTTTTGGCTTTGATCAGTTCTATACCATTGATGACTTCAGCGAAGACGCTAAAAAAGTAAAAGGGTATATCAGTGATGAAGAAGTCTATAATAAAATTGTCTCTTGCTATGAAAATAAAGATGCAGACTCACCATTATTTACATTTTGTGTCACGATGGAAAATCATACCCCTTATACCGATACAAGCAATGGTGTTGTAGGCGTAGAAGGAGATGACAGCCTTTTTAAAGAAGAAGGCAAATTAGAAGCCGGAGTGCATGCCCGCGGGGTTCAGGATGCGGACGCAATGTATCAAAAATTAGTAGAATATTTCTCTGCTGAAGAGGAACCGACAATCGTGGTCATGTTTGGTGATCATCATCCGTTTGTCAGTTCAACGATCAACAAGGATTCGGATCATTTAGATGATGTGAATAAATACAAAACACCGTTTGTAATGTGGGCAAATTATGATATTCCCACTCAGATCGGTGTGACTGTGGATTCTTCAGTATTGGGAGCTTATACGTTATTAAATGCCGGAGTGACTTTACCAAATTATTTAAAATACAATTACTATGCGGCAAGCTTAGTAGATGGGTATAATAATTATTTTGTCTTAGGGAAAAACGGTCAGTTTTATAAATATTCGGAGGATATGCCTGATGATATCCAACAGTTTTTAGAGGATCATGAACTGCTTCAGTATGATCAGCTGTTTGGACAAGGATATTCCCGTCAGTACTTATGGAAGGAATAAAGAAGAATGAGAAATAAACATTCATATTACAGTTCTTATGGAAGAAAGAGAAGGGTTAATTGGCGAAAAATCTTAGTTTTTGTCGGAATCCCTGTCGTTGTTATCGCAATCGTTATTGCATTGAACTTTAATCGTATTAAATTAATGACAAAAGGATATAGCTTTTCAGAAGCAAATATCGTTTTGAAACAAAGTAAAGATGTGAAAGCAGAATTATTATCAAAAGCTAAAGTTAAATATCTGACAGACTGGCTGGCGATTGATTTAAATGCAGGTTATTATGATGAGTATGATCGATACTTTGATCTGCATCCGGAAATGAGCAAAGAAGATGTCGTATCAGCGATGCAGAATTTTATGGATAAAAAATATCCGGAGTTAGTCAACTTAGGTTATACAGATGCAGATATTTGGACTATCTTAGGAAATGCTTCGATGGATGATGTTCAATCATTGATTACAAACAAGTATACAATGGAAACGGTAAATCGTTTTAATAAATACAAATACTTTGATTATCAGAAAATCGGTGAATATATCACTGTTTCTTCACAGTACAACAGTGATGAATATGCCGTGAATATTGTGAACTTCCCATTCATTATATCGACGAATCCGACAAGTGAGCATTATGAAATAAAGAATCCGGAAGAGATCACAGCATTAGTTAAAAAAGGATTCTATTTGCCAAATACATATGTCCCTAGTGATTTAGTGGTGCCGGAAATGCCGATTGCACCGGACAATACTGATAATACAGTAAGACAAGTAGTTGCGGATGCCTTAGTTAAAATGACGGCAGACGCTAAAAAAGCAGGAATGGAATTAGTATTAAACAGCGGTTATCGTTCTTATAGTGAACAAACCAAAGTTTATGATGAAACAGAATCGATTTATGGCGGTATCTATGCTTCTGAATATGTAGCATTGCCAGGGGCAAGTGAACATCAGACCGGATTAGGGGTGGATATTACTTCTCAAAGTGTAGTAGATGGAACACGCATTACTTTTGGAGATACTGAAGAATATCAATGGGTAATTAAAAATTGTTATAAATATGGTTTTATCGTTCGTTTTGAAACAGAAAGCGCAGATATTACCGGAATTGCTCATGAACCATGGCATTTACGTTATGTCGGAGAAGATATTGCTAAAGTGATCCATGATAAAGGATGGACATTTGAGGAATATTGCCTGAATACAAGTACATTGCCGGAAATTGACTATTAAAAAGGGATTTTGTCCCTTTTTTATTTATTCCTTATTTATAACTGTGTTAGAATATAAACGTATGAGAAAGTAGAGGATCCTATGAAAACATTGATTACAACATTAAATTCAAAATTCATTCATACTGCCTTAGCACTGCGTTTATTATATGTAGCTTGTGTGGATAAATTTGATATAGATTTTAAAGAATATACGATTAAAGATGATCTGAATGAGGTGTGTGAAGACATCCTCTCCATGAATTTAAATGTATTGGCGTTATCTACATATATTTGGAATGTTGAAAAAATAAAAGAGTTGGCAAAGATGGTCAAGCAGCGTCAGCCTGATACCGTTATTCTTTTAGGCGGACCGGAAGTCACTTATGAGCCACGCTATTTTTTAGAAGAATTTTCTGTGGACTATGTATTATGTGGAGAAGGTGAGAAAACCTTGCCCGCATTGTTAAAAGCGATAGAAGAAAAAAGTGAACCGCAGCTCGAAGGTATCTGTTATTTGAAAGATGGAAAGTTAATGAATGAAGGCATCGCTAAAAACTGTGATCTGTCTGAGATTGAAAAACTCCCATCACCCTATCTTTTAGAGTGCGATCTGCCGCATATTAAAGATCGCATTGTTTATTTTGAATCAAGCCGAGGATGTCCTTATCAATGTCAGTATTGCCTGTCCTCTTTAGAAAAAGGGGTTCGTTTTTACAGTGATGCCTATATTCATGAACAGCTTTCAGCGATCATCCAAGCCGGAGCAAAGACGATTAAATTTTTAGACCGCAGCTTTAATGTTAATCCCACAAAAGCGCTGGGTATTTTAGATTTTATTGTTACGCACCATCTCCCCGGACAGCAGTTTCAGTTTGAAGTCAATGCAGATGTCTTGGATCAGCGCATTATTGATTTTGTAAATGAAAAAGCACCTAAGGGGCTGCTGCGTTTTGAAGTTGGGATACAATCGACCTACGAGCCGACAAACGAAGTAGTGAAAAGAAAACAAAACTTCCAGCGACTTTCTGAGGTGATCATGCAGTTGGTTAAAGGAGACAAGATTGATCTTCATTTAGATCTCATTGCCGGACTTCCTTTTGAAAGCTATGAACGTTTTAAACAATCTTTCGACGATGTCTTTGCTTTTCGGGCAAAAGAACTGCAGTTAGGTTTCTTAAAATTACTGCGTGGCACCAGCTTGCGCAAGGATGCCGAGCTTTATGATTATACCTATCAAAAAGAAGCACCTTATGAAATTTTTGCGAATCATGTATTAAGCAATGAAGAACGACAGGAAATCCATGTGGCTGAAGAAATGTTGGAAAAATATTGGAACAGCGGTCGCTTCTATCGCACCATGAATGCTTTGTTTGATCATGAAGTGCGTTCCCCTTTTGAATTCTTTCATGATTTTGGCCGCTATTACATCGATCATGGATTCAAAATGATCGGACATCAGGTAGATGATCTTTTTCTTTATTTAGAATCTTATTTAAAAACAAAAGATATTGATGTTTTAGAAGAAATGGTCTTGGACTATTTGGAACTGTTTAAGGTAAAACCAAAGAAGTGGTGGAAGAGCGAGTGGAGCCGTGAAGAGCGTCAGACATTTACTCATGCTTTATTAGAGGAGCATAATCTTTTAGCCGCATTGCATCTGAATCAGGAATTATTATTCCGCTACTGTCTGATTGAAAGAATCAATAACCATTACATTATTGCCCTTTATAAAGATTTTCAGCACCGGATCACTGTACTAGAAAAGGTAAATAATGAATATAAATTGATTTAAACAGACAAATAAATTAATTCACTGTCGAAAACTAGCATATTCTGTAGAGGGGTGATAGAATGTGTACAGTATGTATTACAGCAGTGGTAGTATTATTTTTAGTCGCTATTATTTTACTCAACATCAAAAAGCTAGGACTTCGCAAATTCTTAGTGCGAATGATTGTTGTTGCGGAAGAAGCATTTGAACATGGACAGAACGATGATAAGTTTAATTATGTTTTCAATCAGTTTTATCAGCGTCTTCCAGCCATGATTCGAATGTTAGTATCACAGCAGATGATTAAGAAATTTATTCAGGAAACATTTGATGAAATTAAGCTAGCACTCGATCATTAGTAGGACGCCTTTAGGTATCCTACTAATTTAGGGGGAGAGGACGATTATGAAAAAGTATTCGACATCCAAACGATTTGTGATTATTGTGATGACCTTAGTAATAGGCTCACTTATATATACTAATATTTTTTATAATACTATGCGTGAAAGAGTTTTATCAATGCTTTCGGAAATTGCCTATCAATCGACACAGGTCCTAAAAAAGGAAGTAGAAAAAGGAGAAGCAGTTCTTAGCAATGTAGCGGATTATATCGCTCAGGAAGAGTTAAACACCGACTATATTTTAACTAAATTAGATACGCTCAATGAAGATAACTTCTTTAAACGAATGGGGATTGTTGATCTTGAAGGGGTTGGACGAACAACGGATGGACTGATTATGGATCTGTCAGACCGAGATTATTTTTTAAAAGGGTTAGAAGGATATTCTAGTGTATCGGGAACCATCATCGATAAATCAGACGGAAAAGAAATCAATGTATTCAGTGCTCCGATCATTAAAGAGGGAGAAGTCACTGCATTGTTGTTCGCTACATATGCGACAGATTACTATCGCAATCTATTGACGACAACTATTTTTAATGGACAGGGGTATACCTATGTCATTGATAATAAAGGTGATCGTGTGATTGCTTCCAATAACAAAAACAGCAAGATCGATTTCACGAACTTTTATGATGCTTTGAATGAGGACAAGGGAAATGAAGCCACGGCGAAAAAACTGCGTACAGCAATCGAGCATAATGAAACAGGAAACTTGACCTATACCTATGGAGTAGGCAAATATATGGACTATCGTCCGCTAGATATCAATAACTGGTATGTCCTTACGATTATTCCCGATGAGGTAATTGCAACCTACACCAATTCGTTAATGCTGCTATCGGCATCATTTGCTTTAATCTGCGTAGCCTCTATCAGTTATTTAGTGGTGTATATCTATAAGCAGAAGGAAAAGAATCAAAGAGATCAGGAAGAAATGATTTTTACTGATGCCTTAACGGGTGGAATGAGCCAGACGAGATTCAAGTTAGAGGCCCGTTCCTTAATAAGACATCCGGGTGTTTCTTATGCGATTGTGGTTATGGATATTGAAAAATTTAAGTATATCAATGACTTATATGGGTTTTCAGAGGGCGACATTGTATTAAAGAAAATCTATAATATTCTGAATGCTCAGCTAGCTAAACATGAGCTTTGTGCTCGTCAAAGCGGTGATCATTTCATCCTGCTGCTTCACATTGAAGAACGAAACAAGTTTACTCAGCGCTTAGAAGCTCTTCAGCAGCAGCTTCTGCATTGTCATGAATTTGGTCATCAGGAGTATGAAATAAAAGCAAAGTTCGGAATTTGCTTAGCGATTGATAAATCTGATAGTTTAGAAACGATGATCGATCATGCGGACTTAGCGCTGAATCTTATAAAAAAAGAAGTGATGCATTCAGTGAGTTACTACGATGATCAGTTAAAAGAAAAACTTCTGCAAATCAAAATGATAGAAAATAAGTTTGAATTAGCCATCAATAATCGTGAATTTATTCTCTATTATCAGCCTAAATACAATCTTCATACGAATCGCTTTGATGGTGGAGAAGCCCTAGTCCGATGGAGAAACAGTGATGGTAAATTTATTACACCGAATCAGTTTATTCCGATTTTTGAAAACAACGGCAGCATTATTAAATTAGATCGCTATGTTTTTGAAGAAGTATGTCACTCAATTTCTGAATGGCTGAAAGCCGGTCTGAGAGTAGGGGCAATGTCCATTAATGTATCCCGATTAGATCTGTATTCTCCGGTTTTTGTAGATGATTATCTGCGTATTATAGAAAAGTATCAGATTCCTTCTGAATTGATCCAACTGGAAATAACGGAAACAGCTTTATTCGATAATAATGAAGAGATGCTGTCCATTATCAACCGTTTACATGATTATGGCATTGCGGTATTGATGGATGATTTTGGAACCGGCTATTCATCTGTTTCCATGATAAAAGACATTCCGATTGATGTCTTAAAGATTGATAAGAGTCTGATCGATGATTCATTAACGAATGATCGCGGACAGACGATTGTGAAAATGATAATTGACTTGTGTCATCAATTTGATATTAAAGTGACGGCTGAAGGGGTTGAAACAAAAGAACAGTTTGACTTACTTCGCTCACTAGGCTGTGATTTTATACAAGGCTATTATTGTGCTAAACCGATGGATTTAGAAGCTTATATTCATATCTTAATGGAACTGTCTAATGAAGGATAGTTCCTTTTTCTTCTTTATGAAAGCGATTGAAATGTGATAAAATAGAGGCAGGAGGGATAAAATGAAAGTCATAGAAAAAGAAAATTATAAATTAATTTATAATGAAGATGGTCCGACATTAGGGATAGCTAAAGACAGTGATGTTCCCATTTTAGAAGTAGACGGTCTTTATTTTAAAAACTTATCAAGAAGTCATCAGTTAGAAAAATATGAAGACTGGCGATTAGATGTGAAAGAACGTGCTGAGGATTTAGCCAAAAGACTGTCCATCAAGCAGATCGCCGGGTTAATGCTTTACAGCAGTCATCAGTTGATACCGGCTCAAGGTATGGCCCGATTTGGCGGAACCTATAACGGTCTTTCTTTTGATGAAGCAAATGTTGAGCCATGGAGTTTATCCGATCAGCAAAAAGAATTTATTGAAAAAGATGATGTACGTCATATTTTAGTGATGCGTTATCAGAATAAAGAAGTGATGTCTAAATGGAATAATATTGTCCAAGCATTCGCTGAAAGTCAGCCCTTAGGCATACCGGTCAATAACAGCAGTGATCCGCGTCATGGAACGATCAGTGATGCCGAATTCAATGGCGGAGCAAACAGCGATATTTCTAAATGGCCGGATGGAATTGGCATGGCCGCTACTTTTGATCCCGAGTTAGTCAAAAAATACGGAGATGTTGTTTCCAAGGAATATCGTTCTTTAGGGTTAACTACAGCGCTGTTTCCACAGATCGATTTAGCGACAGAACCGCGTTGGATGCGTTTTAACGGAACTTTTTCTGAGTCACCTGAATTAGCGACTGACATGGCAAGAGCATATTGCGATGGCTTGCAGACATCTTTAAAAGAAGCAGAAATCAAAGACGGCTGGGGCTACGACAGTATCAACGCTATGGTAAAGCATTTCCCTGGTGGTGCAACCGGTGAAGCCGGACGTGATGCTCACTACTCTTATGGGAAATATGCGGTTCATCCCGGAAAAAATCTGGAGATGCATCTGAAACCATTTATTGAGGGAGCCTTCAAATTAGAGGGAAAAACCAAAATGGCATCTGCCGTAATGCCTTATTATACAATTTCTGCTGATTTAGAAGGTAAAGATCATGAGATGGTAGGAAATTCCTACAGCAAATACATTATTCAGGGATTGCTTCGTGATCGGTTGAACTATGACGGAGTTGTTTGTACGGATTGGGGAATTACGAAAGATCAAGGGGAAGCTGTTTATTCATTTGGCGGAACCTGCTGGGGAGTCGAAGGATTAACGGAAGCTGAAAGACACTTGAAAATTATTTTAGCCGGAGCGGATCAGTTTGGCGGTAATAATGATGCTCAGCCGATTTTGGATGCCTATGAAATAGGGTGCAAGGAATTTGGTGAGGATTATATGCGCAAGCGTTTTGAATTATCTGCAAGACGTTTATTAATGAATATCTTCCGATTAGGTTTATTTGAAAATCCTTATGTAGATATACAAGAAGCAAAAGAGACTGTGGGAAATGAGGAATTCATGGCTGCCGGTTATGAAGCCCAGTTAAGATCGATCACTCTTCTTAAAAATAAAAATCATGTATTGCCTTTAAAAGCAAAAACAAAAGTGTATATCCCTAATCGCCATATTGATTCTTATCGCACTTTCTTTAGCACTATGTCAGAACCAGAAGATATTGTGCCGGTTAAACAGGATTTAGTGAATAAATATTTTGAATGGGTCGATACACCGGAGGAAGCAGACGCAGCGATTGTCTTTATGGAAACACCGATTTGTGATTCTTATGATCCAAAAGATGTGGAAAATGGCGGAAACGGCTATTTACCAATCAGTCTGCAATATCGTCCTTATACTGCAGTAAATGCAAGAAAAGAAAGCTTAGCCGGCGGTGATCCTTTAGAATCCTTTACCAACCGCAGCTACTATAATAAAACGAATACGACAGCAAATGAAACAGATTTAGATAATGTACTGAACATGAAGAAAATCATGAAAGATAAACCTGTTATTGTATGTATGAAATTAAAAAGACCAACTGTAATGTCAGAATTTGAACCCTATGCAGATGCAATTGTCGCAGAATATGGGGTTCAGAACCAAGCACTCTTAGATATTCTATCAGGCAAAAGAATGCCAAGCGGATTATTGCCGCTTCAAATCCCAATAGATATGGATACCGTAGAAACACAGCTGGAAGATGTACCATTTGATATGATTCCTTATGTAGATAGTGAAGGTCATTGCTATGACTTTGCATTTGGGATGGATTTTGATGGTGTGATTCAAGATGAAAGAGTGAAAAAATATCGCTATAAATAATAGAATGAAGTACCGTTTGAATAAAAGCGGTGCTTTTTTTGTATTAGGGTTGACTTTTAAACAAATAATGTTAATATATAGGTGTACGATATATCGGTAAACGATATAAAGGAATACGATATAATAGGAGGGACAAAATGAAAGCAAACACATTTACGGAACAAACCTATTTTATTCTCTTAGCATTAGCCGCAGAATCGCTGCACGGGTACGGGATTATAAAAAAAGTAGAAGGATTAAGTGATGGACAGATTGTTTTGGCAGCGGGGACACTTTATGGCGTATTGGAGAATTTAAAAAAGACCAGCCTGATTGAACAGATGGAAAATCAAGAGGATACAAGACGGAAGATGTATCGCATTACAGAATTAGGAAAACAGACGTTACTAAAAGAATATGCGAAATTACAGCAGCGCTGTTTAATTTCCAAACAAATACTAGAAAAGGGAGAATGATATTATGTTAACGATTAATTTATTGCACAGTGCAGATTCAATAGAAAGATATTTAAATCGAAAAGCGAAAAAAGGGTATCACGTTAAAACGATCGTTCCTTTTGCTTTATTTCCACCGCTTTACTTTACTGTTTTCAACTTCAACAAAACATCAAATAAAGATCGTGTCTATCGTGTGGATTCAAGAAAACTAGAAAAAGATCAGGAAAAAGAATATTATCAGATCTTTGCCGATGATGGCTGGACACCATTAGGTAATGGCAGCGCATCCGGTATTTCTGATGTGCATCATATCTTTTATTCTGATAACCCAAAGAAAAACAGGATTTATTCAGACGAGGAATCAGTAAGACAAAGAGACAAAGATAATGCAGGTCGTGAATTATTAGGCGGGTTATTCCTCTTTGTTATCTTTATCTGTTTAAACATCTTCTTTCCTATCTTAGCTGAGCATCCAAATACGCCAATAGGATTCCTATCTCATAATTTCTATTTCATTGTAGCAATCGGCATTATCATTATTTCGCTGTTTCGCTACTTTAAGAACCGATAACTTTATTAAGATATGAAAAAGGTTACACGATCGTGTAACCTTTATAAGTATTATTTGTAAAAGTCATTGTAAAGATTAACTGCTAGGTCTAACACTTTCTCCCCATCCATGCGACCATAATCTCTCATATCAATCATTGAAACCGGACATTTTCCTTCACATTTCTTTTCTAATTCTTTTAATTTGTAACGGATTTGCGGACCAACTAATAATACATCATAATTCCCCTCTTCAGCGTCAACTGATTTTTCACTGACTGCCCAGATTTTTGCTTCGATACCACGATCAGCGGCACTTTTTTCCATTTTGGTAACAAGTAAGCTGGTTGACATCCCTGCAGCACAGCATAATAATACTCTAATCATAATATAACACCTCCTTCATAAATCCATTGTATACTATGGAAGCGCTTGTATCTGTTTTTTTCGGTTTTGGAAAAAGAATTCTGTAAAAAAATTATATGATTATTGTAAGTGAAAGGTTACTTTTAAAAAATAAAAAACAGTGGGAAAAATACCCAACTGTTAATAAAAAGAAATTATCTTTTTTTAATATCGCTGAAGTTTATTAATTCAATATCATGGTCATTTAGCCATTGCTTAAATTCAGGACTGCGAATAAACTTCATTTCAAAGATTCTAGGGATTGCATAAGAGCTGTTGTTGTAGAGGTGATCATCGATAAAACCAGGATGACACATCATTTCCTGAATCCCTTCTTTATTTAAGTGTTCTTCACAAAACTGAATGAAGTCTTTAAGTTCTCCATTGAACCCTCTGATTAATGGTGCAAATTCATAGTGATGCTGAATATCTTCGGTTAAGCGCATTGGCAGATCATATTCTTTAGCTAGGCGAGCGGCCACTTCGATATTCCCGGGTTCTAAGTGGGTATGGTGGTGAGAATCGATATGCGTTGGCTTCTTTCCGGATAGTTGCATAAATAACTCAATTTGAGCGTGCCATTCTTCATATAATTCATTTGGATCAACGATGGCTTTTTTATCCGGATACGTATTTAATTTCTTAAAATCCCCATTTTCATCAGTAAAGCTTTTCTTTCCTAATGTTAGTGGTCTTCCACAAGTTAAAACAAGATGGATCCCGACTCCTAAGTTCGGGTATTGTTCAGCCATCTCCAATGCTTTAGCGGCATAGGGCATATTGGTCATTAGAGTGGTTGAAGTTAACACACCTTCACGATGACATTGAATGATTCCGCGTGTAACGCCTTCACACATCCCGAAATCATCTGCATTGATAATTAATTTTTTCATGATTATATTGTCCTCCCAGATATCATATACAGATCTATTATAATGGGAAATGGTAAAAATAGCGGCAATGTTTTAATTTGCGTAAAAGATTGTTTTTTTCTATTTAATTATGATAGAATATTTTAATACAAGAAGGTGACATAATGAAAGAATTAATTATCGCAACAACCAATAATGGAAAAATGAAAGAAATGAGAACATTGTTAGCACCATTAAATATAGAAGTTAAATCCATTTTAGATGAATTTAATGAGAATATTGAGGTTGAAGAAAATGGGAAAACATTTAAAGAAAATGCTTTAATTAAAGCACAAGCCATCGCAGATCGAACCGGAAAAGTAACTATGGCAGATGATTCCGGATTGGTAATCGATGCAATGGAGGGGCGTCCGGGAGTGGAATCAGCGCGTTTCTTAGGGCATGATACAAGTTATACGATCAAAAATAATTATATTTTAGAGTTGATGAAAGATAAGCAAGACCGCAGTGCCCGCTTTGTCTGTGCTATTGCTATCGTTATTCCTAACCAGGAACCGATTTTATTTGAAGAAACATTTGAGGGTGAAATCGCAAAAGAGATTTTAGGTGAAAATGGTTTTGGCTATGATCCCATCTTTTATTTCCCGCCGTTGGACAAAACAAGTGCGGAAATGAGCATGGAAGAAAAGAATCAGTATTCCCATCGGGCAAAAGCAGTAAAAAAAGCAATTGAAATTATAAAAAAGCTATAGGAGGCTATTATGGCAAATCATATCGTACTTTATAATCCGGCAATTCCGCAGAATGCTGGTAATATTATGAGAACTTGTGTCGCAACCAATACAACATTGCATATGATCAAACCATTGGGATTTGATTTGGATGATAAGAAGATGAAGCGTGCCGGGTTGGATTATGTTAAAGATTTAAATATGCAGGTATATGAAAACTGGGAAGAATTTGTCCAAAAGAACAAAGGCTATTATTATTTTACAACGCGTTACAGTAAAAAAACATACAATGACTTTGATATGGCTAAAACCGATCAGGATCATTATTTTATCTTTGGACATGAGCATGACGGAATTCCCAAAGAAGTATTAAAAGAGCATTTAGAAGAATGCATGCGTATTCCGATGAGTACTAAAACACGCAGTCTCAATGTTTCCAATTGCGTTGCTTTAGTTATTTATGAAGCATTACGTCAGCAGAACTTTCCCGGGTTGTCGTTAGTAGAAACCCAAAAAGGGGAAAATTTCTTATATGAATAAGCTGAAACGTAATAATTGGATCTTTGCAATCATTGCGATGATGACAATTATTACACTCGCTATTGTGTTTACTGTTTTCTTTAAAGGACTATACTACTTTGATATTAGTTATTTAAAAATTAAAGAAGCTACTTTATTATCGGTCGAACAAATTAAGCAGAATTACGATGCCTTGATCCGTTATCAATCCATTTTTTACCAAGGACCATTAATTTTGCCTGACTTTATTATGTCAGAAAGTGGGATCAAGCATTTTGAAGAGGTAAAAAGAATTTTTGAAATAATTCAGATTATATGCGCTATTGGTTTAGTAACCACTATACCTATCTGTATCAAACGATTTAAAGAACGAGATTTTCTCTTTTTTAAATGGACTTCTATTTTAACTGTTGCAGTTCCAGCGGTCATTGGCTTCTTAGCGAGCATAGATTTTTCAAAAGCATTTATTATTTTTCATCAAATCGTTTTCAGAAATAATGATTGGATATTTGATGAACGTTATGACCCGGTTATTAGGATACTGCCGGAAAGCTTCTTCATGCATGCTTTTATAATGATTGTGATGATTGTATTAGGATTAAGTGCAGTGAGTTTTATTTTGTATCGCTATTTATTAAAAACATATGATAAGGGAAATGCTTCTATTTGTTAGGAGCATTTTTATTTGCTAATAAATAGAAAGAATAGACAAGGATAAACATTAAAAGACTAGATTCGATAAGGGGGATTAAAATAATTATTCAAAAAAAATAAAAAAATAATAAAAAAGACTTGTCAA